>NZ_JBDZYD010000013.1:329169-370546 GCF_040064235.1 Amycolatopsis melonis | reverse complement strand
CACGACGGGGTTCTTGGCGGCCAGGGCCAGCAGGGGGACTGCCGCGGCCGCGTCGGTGATCAGCGTCGAGACCATGCCGGACCGGAGGACCGCGTCCACCGCGGCCGCCTTCGGGCGGCTGTAGCCGAGGGCGATCACCTCCGGGACCGCCATCAGCTCCTCGTGGCTGATCGCCAGGACGTGGTGGGCCAGGCCGGTCGAAAGCGCGTTCCCGGCCGCGTCGAACAGCCGGGCCGCGACCTCCGCCGTCGCCCCGCGGGCCGCGATCGCCGCGCGCTCGGCTTCGTCCAGCGCGTCGTAGACCGTCGACTCGCCCGGCTGCCACGCGCCGATGCTGACCACCGCCTTGGTCAGGTTGCGGAACTGGCCGAAGGTCTCCGCGATGCCCGGCTGCCGCCGCAGCGTCTCGGTCGTGCGGCGGTCGGGCAGCACCAGCGGGCCGAAGATCGGGTACGCGTCACCGCCGGACACCGACGTCACGCGGCTGACCGTCTCGACCGAGCGGCCGCGCATGTCCATCCCCGCCTGCACCCCGCACAGCTGGACGATCGGGCAGCGCGGCAGCGACCGGATCGCCTCGGTCATCGCGTTCACCGACCGCGCCCACGACAGCCCGATGACGTCCGACGGCGTCGCGATCTCCTCCAGCAGCCGGGCCGCGACCGCGCCGATCTTGCCGCGGACGACCTCCTTCGGCTCCCGCTCGGTTGAGCGGTCGAGCACCAGGGCGCGCTCCAGGCCGTACGCCGAGCGCACCTCGTCCGACAGCGCGAGGTCGACCGGCACCGGCAGCGAGAACTCGACCCTGACCAGGCCGGACTCCATGGCGGTGTCGAGCATCCGCGCCACCTTGAACCGGCTGACGCCGAACTCGTCGGCGATCTCCAGCTTGGAGCGTCCCTGCACGTAGAAGCGCCGGGCGACGGTGGCGAGCAGCATCGCTTCAGTGAGCGAAACAGCCTTACGAGAAGCGCTCATTTGAGCATAATAGCGCGAAATCCAGCCGAAAGGTTGACGTAACACCGACGTCAGACCTGTAATGCCTCCACATGTTCTCGACGCGATAGGTCAACGTTGCTCATATGAGCGCGAGGAAGGGGCAAGGCATGCGTGCCGCCATCGTCGACCGGCCCGGTGAGATCAGGGTCGGCGAGGTGCCCGATCCGAAACCCGCGGAACGCCAGGTCGTCGTCAAGGTCGGAGCGTGCGGCATCTGCGGCACCGACCTGCACATCGCGGACGGGCACTTCCCGCCCACCCCGTACCCGATCGTCCCCGGCCACGAGTTCGCCGGCGAGATCGTCGAGCTCGGCGCGGACGTGCCGGGCGAGTGGCAGGTCGGCGACCGCGTCGCCGTCGACCCGTCCCTGTTCTGCGGCTACTGCGGCCCGTGCCGCTCCGGCCACGGCAACCTCTGTGCCAACTGGAACGCGACCGGCGACACCGTCGACGGCGCCTTCGCCGAGTACGTCGCCGTGCCCTCGGCCAACTGCTACCGCATGCCCGACACGATGACCTGGGAGCAGGGCGCGCTGGTCGAACCCGTTTCCTGCGCGGTCCACGGCGTTCGGCGCGTCGGCGTCGAAGCCGGAGAGCGCTTCCTGGTCGTCGGCGCCGGGACGATGGGCCTGATCATGCAGCAGCTGCTGCAGCGCTCAGGCGCGCAGGTCACCGTGGTCGACCGCAACGAAACCCGGCTGCCGCGCGCGAAAACCCTCGGTGCCGTCGCGACCGCGCAAGACGTCGGCGAGCTGGACGGCGAGAAGTTCGACGTCGCCGTCGACTGCACCGGCGCCGCGCCCGCCATCGAAGCGGCCTTCGACTCGATCCGCCGCGGCGGCCGCCTGCTCGTCTTCGGCGTCGCCCCCGCCGAAGCGCGCGTCGCGCTTTCGCCGTTCCGCATCTACAACGACGAGATCACCGTCGTCGGCTCGATGGCCGTGCTGAACAGCTTCGGCGCCGCGCTCGACCTCGTGGCCGCCGGCGCGATCGACACGGACACGCTGCTCACGGACACGCTGCCGCTCGAGCAGTACCCCGAGGCGCTCGCGAAGATGCGCAGCGGCGCCGGGCTGAAGGTGCAAGTCCTCCCGGGAGGTGGCCGTGCGTAAGCTGCTGACACTGCTGGCGGCGACGTCCCTGCTGGTCACCGGCTGCGCGGGCGCCGGCTCGCTCGGCACCGGGACCAGCACGCTGGTCATCGCCATCGTGGCCAACCCGCAGATGAAGGACGCGATCGCGCTCGCGCCGGAGTTCGAGAAGGCCACCGGCATCAACCTGAAGTTCGTGTCGCTGCCGGAAAACCAGGTCCGCGCGAAGATCACGGCGTCGACCGCCACCGAGGGCGGCGAGTTCGACGTCGTCATGATCAGCAACTACGAGGCACCGCAGTGGGCGGCCAACGGCTGGCTCGAGAACCTCGAACCGCACATGGCCGCCACCCCCGGCTACGACGAAGGCGACTTCATCCCCAGCATCAAGCAGTCGCTGTCGTACCGGAACGAGATGTACGCGGTGCCGTTCTACGGCGAGTCGTCGTTCCTGGCCTACCGCAAGGACCTCTTCGAGAAGGCCGGGCTGACCATGCCCGCCAGGCCGACCTGGCCGCAGATCGCGGACTTCGCCGCGAAGCTCGACGACAAGGTCCACGGCGTCGCCGGAATCTGCCTGCGCGGCAAGCCGGGCTGGGGCGAGAGCCTCGCGCCGTTCACGACCGTGGCCAACACCTTCGGCGCGCAGTGGTTCGACAAGGACTGGAACGCCAAGCTGACGTCGCCGGAGTTCGCCGAAGCCGCGAAGTTCTATGTCAACCTGATCCGCGAGCACGGCGAAGTCGGCGCCTCCAGCGCCGGGTTCTCCGAGTGCGGCACGCGCTACACCCAGGGCCAGGCCGCGA
This sequence comes from Amycolatopsis melonis, assembly GCF_040064235.1. Lineage (NCBI taxonomy): Bacteria > Bacillati > Actinomycetota > Actinomycetes > Pseudonocardiales > Pseudonocardiaceae > Amycolatopsis > Amycolatopsis melonis. The sequence continues at coordinate 367,650 of NZ_JBDZYD010000013.1, read as the reverse complement.
TGTGGTACGACGCGACGGTCATGGCGGGCACCAACGAGGACCCGGCGAGCAGCAAGATCGTCGGCAAGTCCGGCTACGCGCCCGCGCCGGTCGTGCGGACCGAGGCCAGCGGCTGGCTCTACACCTGGGCGCTCGGCATTCCCAAGGTCGCCAAGGACAAGGACGCGGCCTGGAAGTTCATGGCCTGGATGACCGACAAGGCGTACGTGCAGAAGGTCGGGCACACCTACGGCTGGAACCGCGTCCCGCCGGGCGTCCGCCAGTCGACGTACGCGATCCCCGAGTACGCCGAGGCGGCGAAGGCCTACGCGAAGCCCACCCTGGACGGCATCGCGGCCGCGAACCAGCAGAAGACCATGGCGAACCCGGTGCCCTACCCCGGCATCCAGTTCGTCGGCATCCCCGAGTTCCAGGACCTGGGCACGCGGGTGAGCCAGCAGCTGTCGGCGGCGATCGCCGGCCGTGAATCCGTCGAAGACGCGCTGAAGCAGTCCCAGGACTACGCGCAAACCGTGGGCGATTCGTACAAGGCGGTGCAGTGATGTCCACGCTGTCGGTCTCCACCCCCACGTCCGCTTCGCAGGTGAAGGTCGCGGAGAAACGCGGCCTGAGCACGGCGGCGAAGCGCCGGCTGCCGCTGCTGCCCGCGCTGGTCTTCGTCATCGCGGTGACGCAGCTGCCGTTCCTGCTCACCGTGTTCTACTCGTTCCAGTCGTGGAACCTGGTCCGGCCGGGCTCGCGGCACTTCGTCGGCCTGGACAACTACGTCGACGTCTTCAGCGACACGACGTTCCTGGTCGCGCTGCTCAACACGGTCGTGCTGACCGTGGTGTGCGTGTTCGTCGCGCTGCTGCTCGGCCTCGGCCTGGCGATCCTGCTCGACCGGAAGTTCTTCGGCCGCGGCGTCGTCCGGACGCTGCTGATCACGCCGTTCCTCATCCTGCCCGCGGCCGGCGCGCTGCTGTGGAAGACGACGATGTTCGACCCGACCTACGGGCTGCTGCACTTCGTCTTCGGCACCGACGTCGACTGGCTCTCGGAGTTCCCGCTGGCCGCGGTGATGGCGCAGGTCGTCTGGCAGTGGACGCCGTTCATGATGCTGCTCATCCTGGCTGGCCTGCAGAGCCAGTCCAAAGAGGTCCTCGAAGCGGCCAATGTGGACGGTGCGGGCCGCTGGCGGACGTTCGTCTCCATCACGCTGCCGCACCTGTCCCGGTTCCTGCAGCTGGCCACGCTGCTGGGCGCGATCTACATCGTGAACAGCTTCGACGCGATCTTCCTGATGACACAGGGCGGCCCGGGCACGGCGAGCACCAACCTGCCGTACTACATCTACCAGCGCGCGTTCGAGGGCTTCGACGTCGGCCAGTCCTCGGCGATGGGCGTGATCGTGGTGATCCTGACGATGATCGTCGCGACGTTCGCGCTGCGCCTGATGTTCCGCACGTTCTCGGTGAGCGGAGGAATCAAGTGACCACGGTTGCTCCCCGGAAAAGGCAGTACGGCAAGGGATCGCTGACCGTCGCGACCTGGGTGCTCGCGATCCTGTTCGTGTTCCCGCTGCTGTGGATGATCCTCACGGCGTTCAAGCAGGAGGCGGACGCCTACACCGACCCGCCGAAGCTGCTGTTCAGCCCGACGCTGCACCAGATCGGCAACGTCCTCGGCGGCAGCTTCCTGCCCTACCTCGCGAACTCGGCGTTCGTCACGGTGCTGTCGACGCTGCTGGTGCTGCTCCTCGGCGTCCCCGCGGCGTACGCGCTGTCCCTGGCGCCGGTGAAGGGGACGTCCAACGCACTCGGGTTCTTCCTGTCGACGAAGATGCTGCCGATCGTGGCGGCGATCATCCCGCTGTACGTGATCTCGCAGAACACCGAGCTGCTGGACACGGTGTGGGCGCTGGTCATCCTGTACACGTCGATGAACCTGCCGCTGGCGATCTGGATGATGCGGTCGTTCTTCCTGGAGGTCCCGCACGAGATGATCGAGGCGGGTCGCATCGACGGCGCCAACCTGCCGACACTGCTACGCAAGATCATCATGCCGGTGGTCGCCCCCGGCATCGCGGCAACGGCACTGATCTGCGTGATCTTCTCCTGGACGGAGTTCTTCTACGCGGTCAACCTGACGGCGGCCCGAGCGGGAACGGTCCCGGTGTTCCTGGTCGGCTTCATCACGAGCGAAGGCCTGTACTGGGCCCAGCTCTCGGCGGCGGCCCTGCTGGCCTCCCTGCCGGTGATGATCGTCGGCTGGATCGCCCAGAACCACCTGGTCCGCGGCCTCTCCATGGGCGCGGTCAAGTAACAGCCGTGGGGGGGGGGGGGGGGGGGGTTTACACCACGTCAAAACCAACACCCGCGCGGGGGGGCCCCCCCCCCGTGAGTGAGTAACAGTGTTAGAACACTGTTACTCACTCACGACAGGTGCGGCAGACCGGCTCCCGGGCGCCGGTGGGATCCCAGCCTTCGCGGATCAGGACTGTCCGGACCTCCGCCGCGACAGCGCACGGCGAGACGTGGACGTCTCGCCAGCCGTAGACAAGGCGGGCGCGACCAGCCAGTTCGGCCGCGTTGTCCCGGCGTCGGTCGCGGAAGGCAACGCCTCCGGTCGCGTGAGTGGCGCGACCGTCGAGCCGCACGGTGACTGCAGCTCCGTGGATGTCGTAGGTGACGTCCTCCCAGAGGGTCTTTCCATCCACGACGAACGGCGTCTGCCGGTCGCCTCGAGGTAGTCCGTGCTGCTCTTCGACCAGCTCCAGGTACTCAACCTCGAGGGCGGACATCAAGCCGTTGCCCACCAGGTCGAGTCCTCGGCGGATCGCCGTTCGGTACCGGTATGGAGGTCTCAGCCGGACACAATCCAGCACCGCCTGAAGCGGAATGGGACTACGGCTCACCAGGTCGACGATGAGCAACGTCGCGTCACGTGCGGTCTGCTGCGACACTGCCAGGTCGAGAATGGTGTCCGGGCCACGGGTACGTGGAAGCGTGGTGCCCACCGTCGTGTGTTGCAGTGCGCGTGAACGATGGACTATGACCAATGGGCGTTGCGAAACGGCCGAGCTGGTGTAGGGAACAGTGATCTCGACCGGCCGGTCGGTGACCGGGAGAAGCTGCCACTCCTCCGCGGCAGTGTGATGGCTGAGCACTGCGTGAGGGCCCCCGTAGAGCAGAGCGGCCCACAACATCGCAGACCGCGCGGGTGGCCCGGTGAAGGTCGCGTAGACACGAGGCAGCACGCGTTGCCAGCGTCCGGCCGCCAAGTTGGCCGAAACGGCGTCCGCGCTGTGGCCGTATGCACGGAGTTGCTGCAGGCTGATGATTCCGTGTTGTTCGGCCAGCAACGTCAGCCAGCCGGGTTGTGCTGCGCTGGGAATCTGGGTTGCCGACCAGCGGCAGTTCCGAGGCATGCACCCGACGATGCTGGCTCACAGCGTCGTGAAGCCTCCGTTCGCAGAATCTGTGGATAACCGAAGCCGATGTGGATAACTCGTCGACCGCGGTCCCAGGCTTGTCGTGAGTGAGAAACAGGGTTAGAACACTGTTTCTCACTCACGACAACCCGCGGGCGACCCACACCTGCCGGGAAAAGGCCGGGCGGGTGGTTGGGGGGGCCCCCACTGTGTTGAACACCAGGCCCCCCCCCCCCCCACACGCGGCGGCAGACCTACTCCTGCAGGGAAAGGGCCTGGCTGGGGCAGACGTGCACCGCTTCGCGGGCCTTCTCGACCAGCTCGCCCTGTGGCTCGTCGTCGAGCACGATGACCGTGCCGTCCTCGTCGCTCTGGTCGAACAGCGCGGGCTCGGTGAGCACGCACTGACCGGCGCCGACGCACTTGCCGGTGTCCGCGATGATCTTCATGGTCCTTCTTTCCTGTGGTGGGATGGCAGTCCGATCTCTACCAGGTCACCGGCAGCCGGTACAGGCCGTAAATATTCGCGTCGTCCTTGAACGGCAGGTCGGCCACCGCAGTGGCCAGCTTCAGCGTCGGAATCCGGCGGAACAGCGTGTCGAAGACGATCTGCAGCTCCATCCGGGCGAGGTTCTGGCCGAGGCACTGGTGCGGGCCGAAGCCGAAGGCGACGTGGTGGCGTGCGCCGCGCTCGATGTCCAGATCGTCCGGGTTCTCGAACGCCCGCGGGTCGCGGTTGGCCGCGTAGCCCAGCGCCAGCACGCCTTCGCCTGCCCGGATCAGCTGCCCGCCGATCTCCGCGTCCTCGACGCACAGCCGGGCCGTGGCGGCGTCGACGATGGTGAAGTACCGCAGCAGCTCTTCGACGGCGTCGAGCGTCTTGCCCGGGTCCGCGGTGATCTGCGCCAGCTGGTCCGGGTGCTCCAGGAGGGCGACCGTGCCGAGCGAGATCATGTTCGCCGTGGTCTCGTGCCCGGCCACCAGCAGCAGGAACCCGGTCGCGGCCAGCGCCGCCCGCCGGTAGGTGCCCTCTTCGCGCAGCTTGACGATCTGCCTGCCGAGCAGGTCGTCCGGCGGGTTGTCCTCCTTCGCGGCGATGAGGTCGCTCATGTACTCGCGCACGGCGTCGACCGCCGCCCGGCGCTCCGCGGGCGGGGTCGCCCGCTTGATCACCTTCGCCGTCTGGACCTGGAAGAAGCCGTGGTCGGCGTACGGCACGCCGAGCATCTCGCAGATCACCAGCGACGGCACCGGCAGCGACAGCGTCTCGACCAGGTCACCCGGCCGCGGACCGGCCAGGAGCGCGTCGATCCGCTCGTCGACGATCTCCTGGATCCGCGGCCGCAGCGCCTCCATCCGGCGCACGGTGAACTCGCCGAGCACGGCCTTGCGGGCGGGCCCGTGCTCGGGCGCGTCCATGGTGATCATGGTGCGCTCGTCGTCCGGCCGCCGCAGTCCCGGCACCAGCTGCGGGAAGTCCGGGTGCTGCCGGTCGGCGCTGAACCGCCGGTCGTTCAGCACGGCCCGGACGTCTTCGTGCCTGCTGACCACCCACGCCTGCTTGCCGTCGGGCAGCCGCACCCGGGTGACCGGGTCCTCCTCGCGGATCTCGGCGTACGCCTCCGGCGGCGCGAACGGGCACGTCCGGGTCATCGGGAACTCGTGTACCGCGGTCATGACGTCCCCCTCACCAGGTCACCGGCAGGCAGTAGAGACCGAAGACCGACGAATCGTGCTTGAACGGCAGCTGCTCGACCGGCGCGGCCAGCTTCAGCCCCGGGATGCGGCGGAAAAGCGTGTCGAAGACGATCTGCAGTTCCATCCGGGCGAGGTTCTGGCCGAGGCACTGGTGCGGACCGAAGCCGAAGGCGACGTGGTGCCGCGCGCCGCGCTCGATGTCCAGCTCGTCCGGGTTCTCGAACGCGGCTTCGTCGCGGTTGCCGGAGTAGCTCAGGCCCAGCACGCCCTCGCCTTCGCGGATCAGCTGCCCGGCGATCTCGACGTCCTCGGTGGCGACGCGCGAGGTCGCGAACTCAGCGATGGTGAAGTACCGCAGCAGCTCCTCGACGGCGTCGAGGGTCTTGCCGGGGTCGTTCTTGATGATCGCCAGCTGGCCGGGGTTCTCCAGCAGCGCGACCGTGCCGAGGGAGATCATGTTCGCCGTCGTCTCGTGCCCGGCGATGAGCAGCAGGAACGCCAGCGAGACCAGCGAGTCGTGGTCGGCCTTGCCGTGCTCTTCGCGCTGCTTGAGGATCTGGCGGCCGAGCAGGTCGTCGGCGGGCTCGGCCTCCTTCTCCGAGACCAGCCGGTCGAGGTACTCCTGCAGCTCGTCGACGGCCTTGGTCCGGGTCTCCTGGTCGATCTCCCGGTTGAGCATGGCCGAGCTGCGGGCCTGGAAGAAGTCGTGGTCGGCGTACGGGACGCCGAGCAGCTCGCAGATGACCAGCGACGGCACCGGCAGCGCCAGCGCGGAGACGAGGTCGGCGGGCTTCGGGCCGGCCAGGATCGCGTCGATGTGCTCGTCGACGATCTGCTGGATCCGCGGCTGCAGGGCCTTCATGCGCTTGACGGTGAACTCGCCGACGACCTCGCGCCGCGCCGCGCCGTGCTCCGGCGGGTCCATGTTGATCAGCGACGGCGTGAAGCCGCCCCGCCGGACCGGCCGTCCCTGCTTGGTGAGGATGGGGAAGCCGGGGTTGAACCGGTCGGAGCTGAACCGCGGGTCGGTGAGCATCTGCCGGACGTCCTCCAGCCGCGTCAGCGCCCACGCCTCGCTGCCGGACTGCAGCTTGACGCGGTGGACCGGGCCGGCTTCGCGCAGCTTCTCGTAGGCGGGCGGCGGCGCGAAGGGGCAGCTGCGCAGCAGCGGGAAGACGTCGTTCGTCGTGGTGGGTTCGGCCACTTCGGTCATTTCGGACCCCCTGAGTCAGGACGGAAAGTATGTGGAGGATTACATTCCGGTTCCCTGCCCACGGTACCGAAGCGGAAGGACATCGTCCACTAGCCAATGGGTGACTGCTTCCGGACCGAGTGGGTGGGCGCCTGGCCGTGCGAGAATCAGGCGCGCGATTCAGCGGAAGGCGAACGGCATGACGGCAGACCCCGAGACCACCCTGCGGGCGGACGCGCGGCGCAACCGCGACCAGATCCTGGCCGCCGCGAAGAGCATCTTCGCCGTCTCCGGGCCCGAGGTGCCGATGGAGGAGATCGCCCGCGCGGCCGGCGTCGGCGTGGGCACGCTGTACCGCCGGTTCCCCGACCGGGACGCGCTGATCCGCGCGGTCGCGATGGACAACTTCGAGCGCGTGCTGGTCGACGCGAAGAAGATCGCCGCGGAGGAGACGTCGTCGTGGCGCGCGCTGGAGCGGCTGCTGCGGCAGTCGGTGGAGCTGCAGCTGAGTGTCCAGCTGTCGATGGTGTCGCACCGGGCGCTGGTGATCCTCAAGAACGACCCGCAGGTCCGCGGCCTCCGCGACGAGATCCTGGAGGTCCTCGACGGTTTCGTCGCGGGCGCACAGGCCGAGGGCAGGCTCCGCATGGACGTCGCGGCGGGCGACATCGCGATCCTGTTCGCGACGCTGCTGCGCCAGATGCGCGCGAAGTCGGCGGACGTGGCGGAAATGGCGGCACGCCGCTGCGTCGGAATCATGATCGACGGCCTCAGCGCACAGCCGGGCAGCGAGCTGCCCGGGCGTCCGATCACTTCTCGTGACCTCGACCCGGACTGATTTCCCGGTTTTCCGTGTTAGGGTCCGCCTCGTTCTGCCGGAACGGTGGCCGCGGGCGGGAAAATGCGACGAAGTTCGGCGTTGTTGGTCATTCCCTTTCTCTGCCTCGCCGGCTGCGGTCCCGGCGTCGCCCCAGTAGGCGTGGTGGCGCCGATTCTCCAGGTCACGCCGACGGTCCCGGACCCGCCGCCGGTGTCGCTGATCCGTAGTTGTGGCACGCCCGAGTTCACGACAAGTGATCGTGACGGCGGCCGCGCGGACGGCGGATACTACGTCGACAACAACGTGTGGAATGCCGAAGAAGCGGGTCCGCAGACTTTGCGTGGGTGCGCGTACGACAACTGGTACGTCGATTCGGTGCAGCCGGAGACTTCGTCGGTGAAAACCTATCCGAATGTACACAAGGACATTGCCGGACAGAAAGGAAGGCCGTTCGACGATTTCACGGTGATCACGTCGTCTTTTGCGGGCCGCGGGCCGGGCATCGGGGTGTACGACGTGGCCTACGACGTCTGGCTCAACGGGGTGGGCAACCGCCCGGGGGTCAGCGAGCTGATGGTGTGGACGGAGAACCGCAAGCAGATCCCCGCGGGCAAGAAGCTGACGACGTACGCGGCTTCAGGCTTCATGTACGACGTGTGGGCCGACGACGACGGCCGGTACGTGGCGTTCGTTTCGCGGACCCCGCAGTACTCCGGGGTGGTGGACCTGAAGGCGATGATCGCGTGGGCGACCGGGAAGGGCCTGCTCCCGCCCAATCCGACGGTGAACCAGATCGGCTATGGGATCGAGTTCTGCTCCACGGGTGGGGGGAAGGCACGGTTCACGCTGACGGGGTTCTCGGTGACGATGAGTTAGCGCTGGTAGCGGTGGAACGTCCGCGGGGAGGGGCGCAGGAGCGGCCAGCCGACGAGGAGGTCGACGACGCCGAGCGCGAAGGCGACCAGGGGCAGCAGCAGGTAGACCAGAATGCCGGAGGTGATCGGGATGGAGCCGTCCGGACCGGGGGCCGACCAGGTCAGCGACCCGGTGGAGAAGAAGTAGAAGAACGGGAAGGTGAGCAGGGAACAGCTCCCGGCGCAGAGTGGCCCGGCCGACAGGTAGGCGGGACGGAGCCGCAGGATGTACCCGGTTCCCGAAGCGTGGTGACCGGTCTCCACCCAGGCGGGTGCGAACAGCAGCGTGACGCCCGAGATGAGCAGGAACACGGCACAGAAAACGCCGAGCATCACGCCGATGCCGTTGGCGGCATTGTGGCTGATCGGCAGGCTGTACCCCATGACGAGGGCGGCGGTGCCGATGGCCAGGGCGGCGACCGTGCTGAGCGCACCGAGCAGCGGCAGAGTGCGGCGGATCTTGACCGCCATGCGGGGCGGGATCCAGGCGTAGGCCCGCGGATCCATCGGGAAGCCGGTCATGGTCAGTCGTTGACCCGCCAGTCACCCCGGTGCGACATCGTCGTGGTGTCGGTCCGCTCCCACTGGTCGCCCAGGTCGTCGATCTTGGCCTGGATGGAGTTCTGCTCGGTTTCGATCACGTCGAGCAGTGCCTCGATGGCGACGATCGTGCCCGTTATCGCAGCCACGGCCGCGGCGATCGCCGCGGAAAGGATGCCCAGTGCCAAGGGCAGGCCGACGACCGTGGCCGCGCTCAGGATGGCGGACACGATGGCTGCGAGCAGGCCACCGACGATGATCTTCATTGCGAGCCAGAAGGATTCGATGCCGTTGGCGAGGCTGGTGAGCGAGTCGCGCAGCTGTTCACCGAGATCCTTCATCGAGTCCAGATGATCGATCTGCGCGGGAACGGCGGACTTGTAGGTCTCGGCCGCCCGGCCTTGCCAGTAGATCTGGGTCTTCAGCTTGTCCAGGTGCAGCGTGCTCGCGATTTCGTCGACGGTGTGCGAAAACTCCTCGATCCATTGCCGCCCCACCTGCTTGAGCTTGTCCGGATCGCCTTGGTCGTCCTTGAAGCGCTCGAGCGCCCGGACGTATTCGGCGAACTTCTCCTTGACGTAGTTCGCCAGGTCGATGATCGGCCGGACCAGCGACTCCAGGGCGCCCGGCACCCAATCGAGCAGGTCACGCACCTTGTCCATGAACTCCCGGAACTTCTCCTCGATGGCGCGGATGTCCTCGAGCGTCCGGTTGATGATCTCGTTGCCGGCCGGTGCCGTCATGGCCGTCCCCTCAGTGCCCGTCGAGCTTGCCGAAGCGACTGGCGTGCTCCGCTTCGGCGCGTTCGTAGATGGCAGCACCGTTCAGCAAGCTGCCAGCGATACCGCGGAAGTTGTCCGCGCCCTGGGCCAGCAGGAGATCCAGTTTCGCGCGCATGTCGTTGTAGCGGCGATCGAAGCCCCTGGCGGCCGCGAAGCTCATGACGTCCCGGGGAGTCAGTTCCAGCGGCGCCACGATGCCGCGCGCCTGGTTGAGATTGTCAGCTGCGATATCCCAGGTCCGGGCGTCCGAGCGGAGGGCTTCCAGTGCCACTTCCATGTCATTCATCAGCGGGTGCCTCCTTTGGGGTCGGCGAAGCTGGAGGGCGGCGGGTTGAGACCGACTCGTCTCAGAAGCCGGGCGGGATCGAACAGCAAGCCCATCAACTCGGCGTAGGCCGGCCCTGAGGGTTGTGGGGCAAAGCCCGCAGGCGCCGACATGCGCTGGAGTGTGCGCAGCACGTCCAGCAACTCACTCTCGACCTCGGCATTCCGGGCGATCGACGCCCAGGTCGGGTCGAGCTCCAGGCTGAGGTAACGCCCTCCTTGGGCGGTGCCGCTGACGTGGCCGCCGCTGCTTTCTCCGGAGACGATGCCGGTGCCGACTGCGGACACCTGGGCGGCGAATTCTTCGAGTTCGGCGTTCACCGCGTCGGTCAGCCGCAGGACGTCCTGGGCGTTGAGCGGTGTCTCGTCCTGGTCGGCCCTCGGCGGCGGGGGCGGATTCTCCCGGATCTCCCGGGCTTGCCGGCTCGACGCCTCGATGGTCGCGGCGTTGGCCGCGGCCAGCACGTTCGTGTCGAGGCCGCGGGGGTCGACGCGGCTCTTCCAGTCGTCCGCGAGACGGACCCGTTCGACGGCACCCTCGGGAGAGACGGTCACCGTCACCACCGCGTCCGGGTCGCGGCCCGTGGGGCCTGCCGGTTCGGGTTCGTCCTCGGCTTTCGGCGCCGGGCGTTCTCCGTCATCCCAGAGGTCGGTTTCCGCCTCGAAGGCCCAGCTGTCGTCGTCCGGCACTGCACCCTCCCCGATGCATCACGTTCCGTACTCATCTGCACTGTAGCGGTAATCGCCGCTGGATGGGGCGAAGGCCACCGCCCGGCCGGGTGGTGGCCTTCGCTTTCCGAACTCAGACGCCCAGTGGGTGCCAGACCGTCTTTGCCTCCAGGTACCTGCGCAGCCGGGTCAGGTCCGGGGCTTCCGTCCAGTCCGGCTCGGTCTCCGGGACCGTCAGGACCCGCTTCACCGTGTTCGCCGCTTCGCGGGCCAGGCCCGGGCGGTCGGCCGGGGTCGCTCCCGTGGGGTCCAGGGCGTTGACGTCTGCGTGGGAGGCCAGCCAGGGGCCCAGCTCGGCCGCGTTGCCCGTCAGGATGTTTGCCACGCCGCCCGGGACGTCCGACGTCGCGAGGACCTCCGACAGCGTGATTGCCGGGAGGGGCCGGTCCGTGCTCGACACCACCACCGCCGTCGAGCCCGTTGCCAGGACCGGGGCCAGCACGCTCACCAGGCCCAGCAGCGACGACTGCTGGGGCGCCAGGACGCCCACCACGCCCGTCGGTTCCGGGACCGTGAACGAGAAGTACGGGCCCGCCACCGGGTTCGCCGCGCCGAGGACCGTGGCGATCTTGTCCGTCCAGCCCGCGTACCAGACCCAGCGGTCGATCGACAGGTCCACAATGGACTCCGCCTTCTTCGCCGCCAGGCCCTCCGACGCCGACACCTCGGCGACGAACTGGTCGCGGCGGCCCTCCATCACCTCGGCCACCCGGTAGAGCACCTGGCCGCGGTTGTACGCCGTGGCCGCCGACCAGCCGGGGAAGGCCTTGCGGGCCGCCACCACCGCGTCGCGGACGTCCTTGCGGGACGCGTGTGCCGCGTTCGCCAGGAACTTGCCCTTGCCGTCGGTCACCGGGTACACCCGGCCGGACTCCGAACGGGGGAACTTGCCGCCGACGTACAGCTTGTACGTCTTCGCGACGGAAATACGGTCAGACATTCAGGTACGCCTCCAGCCCGGTGCGGCCGCCTTCGCGCCCGAAGCCGGATTCCTGGTAGCCGCCGAACGGGGCGGCGGGGTCGAAGCGGTTGAAGGTGTTGGCCCAGACCACGCCCGCGCGCAGCTGGTTGGCCATCCACAGGATCCGGGAGCCCTTTTCGGTCCAGATACCGGCCGAAAGCCCGTACGGCGTGTTGTTCGCCTTCGCCACCGCCTCGTCCGGCGTGCGGAACGTCAGCACCGACAGGACCGGGCCGAAAATCTCCTCGCGCGCGATGCGCATCGACTGGTGGACGTTCGCGAACACCGTCGGCGCGAAGAAGAACCCGCGGTCCGGCACCGGGCACGGGCTGGTCCAGCGCTGCGCGCCCTCGGCGTCGCCCGACTCCACCAGGCCGCGGATCTTGGCCAGCTGCTCGGCCGAGTTGATCGCGCCGATGTCGGTGTTCTTGTCCAGCGGGTCGCCGAGGCGCAGCGTCGAGACGCGGTAGCGCAGCTTCTCCAGCACCTCGTCCGCGATGGACTCCTGGACCAGCAGCCGCGAACCCGCGCAGCAGACGTGCCCCTGGTTGAAGAAGATGCCGTTGACGATGCCTTCGACGGCCTGGTCGAGCGGGGCGTCTTCGAACACGATGTTCGCCGCCTTGCCGCCGAGTTCCAGCGTCAGCTTCTTCGGCGTGCCCGCGACCTGGCGCTGGATGGCCTTGCCGACCTCGGTCGAGCCGGTGAAGGCGATCTTGTCGATGCCCGCGTGGTCCACAATGGACGCACCGATGTCGCCGGCGCCGGGCAGGATGTTCACCACGCCCGGCGGCAGCTCCGCCTGCTGGCAGATCTCGGCGAACACCAGCGCGGTCAGCGGCGTCGTCTCCGCGGGCTTGAGCACCACCGTGTTGCCCGTGGCCAGCGCCGGGGCGATCTTCCAGGCCAGCATCAGCAGCGGGAAGTTCCACGGGATGATCTGCCCGGCGACCCCGAGCGGCTTCGGTGAGGGCCCGTAGCCCGCGTACTCCAGCTTGTCGGCCCAGCCCGCGTGGTAGAAGAAGTGCGCCGCCGCGGTCGGGACGTCGGAGTCGCGCGACTCCTTGATCGGCTTGCCGTTGTCCAGGCTCTCCAGCACCGCCAGCTCGCGCGAGCGCTCCTGGATCAGCCGCGCGAGGCGGAACAGGTACTTCGCGCGCTCGGTGCCCGGCATCTTCGACCACACCGAGTCGTACGCCTTGCGCGCGGCCTTCACCGCAGTGTCCACATCGGACTTCGACGCCGTGCCGACCTCGGCGAGGACCTCTTCGGTCGCGGGGTTGATCGTCTTGAGCGGCTCGCCCGAGCCGTCGACGAACTCGCCGTTGACGAACGGCTTGTAGGAGTCCTTGAGGTTCGCGATGGCGCGCGACTCCGGCGCCGGTGCGTACTCGAAAACAGGCATCAGTCCACCGTCACGTAGTCGGGGCCGCTGTAGTGGCCGTCCACCTGAGTGCGGCGCTGCAGCAGCAGGTCGTTGAGCAGGCTGGACGCGCCGAAGCGGAACAGGTCCGGGGTCAGCCACTGCTCGCCGGCGACCTCGTGCACCGCGACCAGGTACTTGATCGCGTCCTTGGTCGTCCGGATGCCGCCCGCGGGCTTGACGCCGCGCAGCTCGCCGGTCTGCCGGTGCCAGTCGTGCACGGCCTGCAGCATGATGTGGGTGACCGGCAGCGTCGCGGCGGGGGAGACCTTCCCGGTGGAGGTCTTGATGAAGTCGCCGCCGGCGAGCAGCGCCAGCCACGACGCGCGCCGCACGTTGTCGTAGGTCGCCAGCTCGCCGGTCTCGAGGATGACCTTGAGGTGGGCGTCGCCGCAGGCTTCCTTGACGGCCCGGATCTCCTCGAAGACGTCCATGTACCGGCCTTCGAGGAAGGCGCCGCGGTCGATCACCATGTCGACTTCGTGCGCGCCCGCGTCGACGGCGATCCGGGTGTCGGCCAGCTTGATCTCGCGGCTCGTGCGTCCGGCGGGGAAGCCGGTGGCGACGCTGGCGACGTGCACGCCGCTGCCCGCGAGCGCTTCGACGGCGGTGGCGACCAGGTCGGGGTACACGCAGACGGCGGCGACGCGCGGAGTGTCCGCACGCTCGGGATCGGGCCGGACGGCCTTCGCGGCGAGCGCGCGGACCTTGCCGTGGGTGTCGGCGCCCTCCAGGGTGGTCAGGTCGACCATGGAGATGGCGGTGTCGATGGCCCACCGCTTGGCGTCCTTCTTGATGCTGCGCGTGCCGAGGCCCGCCGCGCGCTGCTCGACGCCGACCTGGTCGACACCGGGCAGCCCGAGCAGGAACCGGCGCAGGCTCGCGTCGTCGCGAGTCGCGTCCGCCAGCGGTGCCGGGGTGGCCGGCGCCGCTGACGTGCTGGTCGTGGCTGTCATGCGCCTGAGTCTAGGCGGCGGGTCCGACAGTTCGCGGGGTCCGGAGCCGGATCACTCGGTGTGACGACGCGACTTCCCGTGTCACCTGCGGCGGGTCAGGCCCCTTCGATCTGCGGTGGTTCCGACCGCTGCGCCGGCTTGCGGTACACGACGACTCCGCCCCAGAAGCCCAGCCCGTTGATCTTCACCGTCGGCGCGGTGGGCGGGGCCGGCGGTGCTCCCGACTTGTCCTCCAGCACGAAGCCGCCCATGAAGCCGATGCCTGTCACGTCGACGTTGATGTCGTCCGGGACCGTGATCTGGATGCCGCCCATGATGGCGACCGCCGTGATCGTGCAGTTCTTGTCCGCGAAGCGGGCCTGCCTGAGGTCGATCTCTGTGCCGCCCCAGAACGCGAAGCTGTTGTGCTGCGGGGGCAGGACCCAGCTGCCCTTGCGGACCGCGCCCGACATGACGCCGATCGACACCGGGGAGCCCGGGTGGCCGCCGATCCGCTGGTCGGGGTAGCCCAGTGCCTGCGACGGCGCCGGCTGGACCGCCGTGCTGGACACCGGCAGGTCCGCCGTCACCGGTTTGAGTTCGCCCAGCGTCTTCGCCGCATACACCGTCGAGAGCCGCTCTTCCAGCTCGTTCACCGTGATCCGCCCTTCCGAGAGGGCGTTGTGCAGCACCTGGGCGACGCGCTCGCGGTCGGCGTCGGAGGCCCGCATCTGGTCGGGCGTCAGTTCGCTCACCCGGGGCAGCTTATCGGCGAAAACCACCCTGCGTGTCCGTCTTCCGGAGGACACTGGGCCGATGGGATCAACCACGGTCGAGTTCCCCGACGGCATCCGGGTCCGCGGGCGGGGGCTGGGGCGCCCGCGGCCCGCCGAACCCGAGCCCGATTTCGGCCTCTACCTGGGGACGAGCAAGCTGCGGCGCAAGCACGGCGGCGGCCTCACCTGGCCGCACGAGTGGATCACCTGGCCCGACTTCCTGCTGCCCCGCGACTCCGAAGCCGCCCGGCGGCAGATCCGGAACCTGCACGAACGGGCGAAGAGCGAGACGGTCGAGGTCGCCTGTTACGGCGGTGCCGGCCGCACCGGCACGGTGATGGCCTGCCTGGCCGTCCTGTCCGGCGTTCCCGCGGACGAAGCCGTCGCGTGGACGAGGCGGCACTACCACGAGCGGGCCGTCGAAACGCCCTGGCAGCGCGGCTGGGTGAAGAAGTTCGCGAGGCAGCTAGATTGACCCGCATGGATGTGCACGTCGTCGACCACCCCCTCGCGAAGGCCCGGCTCTCCACGATGCGCGACGCGCGCACCGACAGCGCCGCGTTCCGGGCCGCGCTGCACGAGCTGACCGTCATGCTGGTCTACGAAGCCACGCGCGACGTGCCGGTGAAGACCGAGCGGATCCACACGCCGGTCGCCCGCACCGAGGGGTACACCCTCGCCAAGCCGCCGCTGCTGGTGCCGGTGCTGCGGGCCGGGCTCGGCATGGCCGACCAGGCGCACAAGCTGATCCCGGACGCGCAGATGGGCTTCGTCGGCCTGGCGCGCGACGAGGAGACGCTGAAGCCGACGCCGTACCTGGAGTCGCTGCCGGAGTCGCTCGCCGACCGCCCGGTCCTGGTGCTCGACCCGATGCTCGCCACCGGCGGTTCGATGGAGTACACGATCCGCCTGCTCACCGGCCGCGGCGCGGACGACGTCACGGCCATCTGCGCGCTGGCCGCCCCGGAGGGCCTGGCGCACCTGGAGAAGACCGGCCTGCCGGTCCGCGTGGTGACCGCGAGCATCGACGAGCGCCTCAACGACTCGGGCTTCATCGTCCCGGGCCTCGGCGACGCGGGTGACCGCCAGTACGGCGCCGTCTAGCGGCTCGAGCGCGCCCTGGGTGGTCTGCCGCGCTTTCGTCAGGACGGCACCAGGTAGAGCTCCTGCTTCCCCAGCGTCGGCGCGTCGAGCGTCCAGTGCGCGAGCGCGTCCGGCGGTGGGGACGGCAACCGGCGCAGGACCAGGTCCGGCCGCCGCGGGTGGACGTCGAAGTCGAAGAATGCGTAGTCCACTCGCAGGGCCGCGCGCAGCCAGCGGTTTCCGGCGCCGCGGGCCTCGATGGCCGCCGGGAGCAGGCCGCGGTCGGCGAACACGTCGACGATGGCGCACTCGCACGTGTACGCCAGCACGCCGATCTCACCGGCGCTGCCGATCACCTTCGACCCGGCCAGCGCCCGCAGGTCGCGGCCGATCTCGGTGTACTTCGCCGTCGACGCGTAGTTGGACGTCAGCGGCGCGAACTCGCGCGGCAACCCGGGAGCCGCGTACGCGATCACGGAAGCGGCTACCAGCGCGACAACACAACCGGTCGCGAAGCGGCGAGAAGACGCCCAGGCGCAGAGAAACACCGTCGCCGTCGTGATTCCCGGGCCGTAGTACCAGTGGTACGGCGGGACCGTCAGCAGCACGTACATCCCGTGGTACAGCACTCCGCCCAGCGCCAGCAGCGCGAAGGGCCGCAACGCCGGAGTGTGCCGGAGCGCCAACGGCACGGCGATGAGCGGCAGGAAGGCGAGGGCCGTCGTCCAGGGAGCTGACTGGGCGTAGAAGAGCGGGCCGTTGCCGAAGGTCCATTGGCCCCACGTGCGCTGCGTGCCCTGCAGCGTCTTGATCACGAACGTGTCGGGCAGTGCCGCGCCGAGCGCGACCCAGCTGAACGCGAACCACGGCAGCGCGACGAGCGCCGCGCCGAGGAGTGCGCGGCCGGACCGCACCGCGAAACCCAGGACCAGCGCGAAGATCAGCAGGTCCAGCCGTACGAGGGCGAGGGCGCCCGCCGTCAGGCCGAACGCGAGCGGGCGGCGCGCGACCGCGAACACCGTCAGCCAGGCCAGGACCGCGGCGCCCAGCGCGACCTCCAGCCCGATCGAGGACAGCAGCAGCGGGTTCGCCGTCAGCGCCGCGAACGCCAGCCCGGGAAACCAGCGCGGCAACGCGGTGCCGAGCCGTCGCAGGGCCAGGACCAGCGCCACCTGGCTCAGCACGTACAGCACGCCTGCCGCGGCGACCGCGTCCCGCAGCACGAACGTCAGGACGGCCAGGGCGAGGACGTTCGCCGGGGACGTCGCGGAGTTCGACGTCGCGTCGGCCAGCAGGCCCCAGTGGCCGTGGAACGCCAGGTTCCGCGCGTAGGCCAGCGTGATGTACGTGTCGTCGACGAGGTGGGGCCGGGCCGGCAGGAACACCGCCGCCGACACGCCCGCGGCCGCGACCGGCAGCCGCCACGCCCTCGTCCGGTTGTCCGTGGTCCGGACCTGCTCCATGATCACGACCGGAAGTGGCCGCCAGTGCCACGGAAGTTGCGCGCAACATTTGTCCGGGTGCCGGCCACTGAGGAGTGTGACCAGCCATGCGACGGGGGTACCGGTGGGTGACCGGGCGCTCTGGGACCGCGTTTCCGAAGGCGACGAAGCCGCCTTCGCCGCGCTGTTCGAGCGGCACGCCGAGGCCGTCTGGAACCACGCCTACCGGCTGACCGGCTCGTGGTCCGCCGCCGAGGACCTCACCTCCAGCACGTTCCTCACCGCGTGGCGGCGGCGCCGGGACGTCCGGCTGGTCCGGGACAGCGCCCTGCCGTGGCTCTACACCGTGGCCGGCAACGCCGCCCGCGACGAGCATCGCGGCGCGAAACGGCGGTTGCGGCTGCTCAAGAAGATCCCGGACCTGCCGGTGGTGTCCGACCACGCCGACGCGGTCGCCGCCCGGCTCGACGGGGAGCAGCGGCTGCGCGAGATCGTCGAAGCCGTGCGGTCGCTGCCGAAGGCGCAGCGGGCCGTCGTCGAGCTGTGCCTGCTCGGCGACCTCAGCGTCGCCGACGCCGCCGAGCTGCTGACCGTCGCCGAGGTCACCGTCCGCGCCCACCTGTCCCGCGCCCGCACCCGGCTGCGCACGCTGCTGGAGGAGAAATGAGCAACGATCTCGGCCTGCCGCCGCGCCGCGAGCTGCCGGACGACGTCCGCGCGCGCCTGCGTGCCGAAGTCCGCCGCGGCATGGCGTCGCGACGGCCGTCCCGTGCCTGGTACGCCGCCGCGGCGGCCGCCGTCGTCCTGCTGGCCGCGGGTGCGGTCGTCGCGACGCAGGTGATCCGGCAGCCGGTCGCGACCCCGGGACCGGCTCCGGCGCCCGACCCGGGCCCCGGAGACCTCACCCTCGACACGCAGGTGGCGACGACGGCGCTCGACCGCTGCTGGGCGGCCGTGCAGTCGGCGGGCAAGGCGGACCGCGTGCCGCCGCGCGCCGAGTGGGTGCCGCTGTTCACGGAGGTCCTGCAGACAGATGCCGTGGTGGCGGCGACCGCGGCGGGCAAGCCGCTGTTCTGCGAGACCACCGAGACGACCGTGACGCTGTCGGACCCGGGTGCCACGCCCGCGCGCACCCCGGGCACCGGGATCGGGCTGCTGCTGCACAGCCCGACCGGGACGGTCGGCGGGGTCACCGACCGGGGAGCGGAGAACGCCTATCTCACCGCCCGCACCCTGAGCGGCGAATCCGTGCCGGGGTCGGTCCGCTCGTCCCCGGTCACCGGCCAGTTCGTGACCATGATGCGGACGGATCCGGCGCGGACGACGATGACTCTCGAACGCGCCCCGTTCCAGGCCTCGACCGTGCTGGCCGCGGCGCCGCCGCCGCTGCTTTCGGTCACCGACCGGCCGCTGACCGCCGACCGGACGTCCCCCGCGGGACGGGCGCTGGGCGACTGCCTGGCCGCCGCGGAGGAGGAAGTCGTCCCGGACGCCGCGGCCTTCGCACCGGGGCCGCTGCTGCAGAACGACCGCTACCAGGTGGTCACCGGCCGCCGGGACGGCCGGGTCGTGGTGTGCGCGACCCAGCCCGACTACGGGCGGGCGGGGAAGACGAGGTCACGGGCCTACCCGGAGATGGTCGGGCCGCAGACGCCGCCGGTGCGCGTCGTGCCGGCGGAGACCCTGGGGATGGCCGAGGCGGGCGGTGACCGGGAGAAGTGGCAGACGCCGTTCGTCCTGGCCCTGCCCCTGACCGCGGCGAAGGCGACCATCGACTTCGGCATCGGCACGAGCGCCGAGGTCGGCGTCGTCGACGGCATGGCACTGACCTGGCTCCCGAAGAACATCGCGCGCCAGCCGGAGACGAAGGTGCACGTCGTGGTGCGCGACGCGCAGGACAGGACGCTCTACGACGGGTTGCTGTCGCTGTTTTGAGGCCGCAGCCAGCCTTCGGCGTTCGCGCGCAGGGCCCGCTCGTAGGACTCGGTGACGTCGAACTCCTCCGGCAGGTTGCCGGTCAGTTCCAGGGACACCAGGCCGTGCACGATGCCCCAGCAGCCGACCGCGACGGTCTCCGGCGGGACGTCGGCGAAGACGCCGTCCTCGATCGCGCGGCGGATGATCCGTTCCAGCGGCTTGAGGGTTTCGCGGGCGAGCTGTTCGGCGTCCTCGTTGGGCTCGAAACCCGGGATCGACCGGGTGAACATGATCCCGTACAGGTGCGGGTCGGCCAGCGCGCTCGCGCGGTAGGCGCGGCCGAGCGCGACGAGGTCCTCGACGGCGTCCCCGGTCAGCGGGGTGCGGGCCATCCGGGCGCCGAAGCGGCGGAACCCCTCGGTGTAGAGGGCGTTGACCAGGTCGGGTTTGCTGCCGAAGAGGGAGTACACGGCGGTGGTCGACGTCCCGGCGTCGGCGGCCAGCTTGCGCAGGGACAGCGCCTTCGGCCCGTCGGCGGCGATGAGTTCGCCTGCCCGGTCGAGGAGCTTCAGCCGGAGCGCTTCGTCGTGCGTGCGGGGTCGCGCCATGCACCCAGCGTATCGCAACGGTGTTATTTTTGGCAGGGAAGAGGAGTTGACCTGGAGTGCACTCCAGGTCGTACTGTCGGGCCATGAGCTACTCGATAGCGGAAGCCGCTCGACGTAGCGGACTGTCCATCGACACCCTCCGGTACTACGAGCGCATCAAACTGCTCGACCCGCCCGCCCGCGACGCCGCAGGCCGCCGGTCCTACTCCGACGACGACCTCAACTGGCTGGGCTTCCTGACCAAGCTGCGCACCACCGGGATGCCCATCAAGAGCATGCGCGAGTACGCCGCGCTGCGCCGCCACGGCGTCGCGAGCGCGGGCCGCCGCAAGGCCCTGCTGGTGGAGCAGCGCCGGTCGGTCGCCGAGCGGATCGCCGAGCTGCAGGGCTGCCTCGACATCCTCGACTACAAGATCGACAACTACGCCCAGGTCGAGCGGCACGTGCTCGGCGTGGAACCCGGTATGGAGGAGATTTCCGCGTGAAGACCAGGAAGCTCGGTGGCCTGGAGGTCAGTGCCCAGGGGCTCGGCTGCATGGGCATGAGCCACGGCTACGGCGTCCGCGACGACGACCAGGAGTCGATCGCGACGATCCACCGGGCCCTCGACCTCGGCGTCACGCTGCTGGACACGGCGAACGTCTACGGCGGCGGCGTCAACGAGGAGCTGGTCGGCCGCGCGATCGCCGGCCGCCGCGACGAGGTCGTCCTCGCGACGAAGTTCGGCATCGTGTGGACCGACGGCGTGATGGGTGCCCGCGGCGACGCCGAGTACGTCCGGCAGTGCTGTGACGAGTCGCTGCGGCGGCTCGGCGTCGACCACATCGACCTGTACTACCAGCACCGCGTCGACCCGGACACGCCGATCGAAGAGACGTGGGGTGCGCTGGCCTCCCTGGTCGAGGCGGGGAAGATCCGGTACGCGGGGATTTCCGAGGCCAGTGCCGCGACGATCCGGGCCGCGCACGCCGTGCACCCGGTGACGGCGCTGCAGAGCGAGTGGTCGCTGTGGACCCGCGGCCTCGAAGGCGAAATCCTGGACACGTGCCGGGAGCTGGGCATCGGCGTCGTGCCGTTCTCGCCGCTGGGCCGGGGTTTCCTCACCGGCGCGGTGACGTCGGTGCGCGACCTGCCCGCCGACGACATGCGCCGCACGCTGCCGCGCTTCGCCGACGGCAACTTCGAGCGCAACATGGCGATCGTCGACGCGCTGCGGAAGCTGGCGGAGGAGAAGGGCGTCACGGCCGGGCAGCTGGCGCTGGCCTGGGTGCAGGCCCGCGGCGAGGACGTGGTGCCGATCCCGGGCACCAAGCGCCGCAAGTACCTGGAGGAGAACGTGGCGGCGGCTTCGCTGGAGCTGACGGCCGATGACCTGGCGGCGATCGAGGCGGCCGCGCCCACCGACGCCGTCGCGGGAGAGCGCTACCCCGAGCAGCTGGCCCGCGCCGCCGGGCGGTAGGAGTCGCGGGTTTGGGTCTTCTGCCGCGGCCCCGCACGGTGCGTCCGGGGTGGGCTGAAAGGGACTTTCGTCTCACCTGGTGCAGTGAAAGGGACTTTCCTCGCATCGGATGCCAGGAAAGCGCCTTTCAGCTCGCGCCCGCCGGCACCGTCGCGGGAGAGCGCTACCCGGAGCAGCTGGCCCGCGCCGCCGGCCGCTGAAGCGCCACTTTCACGTGAAAGTGGCGCTCTGAGCCTTTTCTGAGATCTCCGGGGCAGGCTCGGCGCCGATCATGCGGTCGGTGCCGAGTCCCGGGAGGTCGTCGTGGCGGAGGATGTGCTCGATTATCTGGTGGTCGGGGCCGGGCCTGCCGGGTTGCAGCTGGGGCAGTTTCTCGGCCGTGCCGGGTACCGGTACCTCGTGCTGGAGGCCGGGTCCGCGCCCGGGCACTTCTTCGAGACCTTCCCGCGGCACCGGACGCTCATCTCCGTCAACAAGAAGCACACCGGCTACGCCGACCCGGAGCTGAACCTCCGGATGGACTGGAACTCGCTCCTCGCCGACGGCGACGACGATCCCCTCCTGTTCACCGCCTACAGCGACAAGCTCTTCCCGCCCGCCGAAGCCCTGCTTCGCTACCTCGCCGACTACGCGGCGAAGCACGACGTCCAGGTCCGCTACGACACCCGCGTGACGCGCATCCGCCGCGAAAGCGCTGTCTTCGTTCTCACGGCCGGGGACACCGAGTTCGCGGCGCACCGGCTGATCATGGCCACCGGCGTCACGAAGCCGTACATTCCGGACTTCCCCGGCGCCGACCTGATCGACCAGTACGTCGACGTCGACGTCGATCCGGAGCACTTCGCCGATCAGCGGGTCCTCGTCCTCGGCAAGGGCAACTCCGCCTTCGAGACCGCGGACAACCTCATGGAACGGGCCGCGGTCGTGCACGTCGGCGGGCCGCGGCCGGTGAAGCTGGCCTGGCGCACGCACTTCGTCGGGCACCTGCGGGCCTTCAACGCGGGCATCCTCGACATGTACCAGCTGAAACTGCAGCACGCGATCCTCGACGGCGACGTGCGCGAAATCCGCAGGGACGCCGACGGCTACCACGTCAAGTTCGCCTTCGCCCGCGCCGACGAGGTGGTCAAGGAGATCCGCTACGACCGGGTCATCTGCTGCACCGGCTTCCGGTTCGACGCGGACGTCTTCGACGAGGACTGCCGTCCGGAGCTGGTGATCAACGGCCGGTTCCCGGCGCAGACGCCGGACTGGGAGTCGGTCACCGTGCCCGGCCTGTACTTCGCGGGCACGATCACCCAGGTCCGCGACTTCAAGAAGGCCACCAGCGCGTTCATCCACGGCTTCCGCTACGGCGCCCGCGCGCTGGTCAAGGTGCTGGGCGAGCGTCATCACGGCAGGCCGTGGCCGCACACCGAACTGGCCGCCAAGCCGGACGCGCTGACCGAGGCCGTGATCACCCGGATCAACCGGACTTCCGGGCTGTACCAGCAGTTCGGCTTCCTCGGTGACGTCGTCGTGGTCGACGGCGACACGGCCCGCTACCTCGAAGAGGTGCCGGTCGACCGGCTGCTGGGCGACCCGCCGGACGACGCCTTCGTCGTCACCCTCGACTACGGGCCGGACCACGACAAGGTCGATCCCTTCGACTTCGTCGCGCGTGCCAGCCAGGACAAGGCGAACGACCACGGCGAAGGTCACTACCTGCACCCGATCGTGCGGCACTACCGCCGCGGCGAGCTGGTCGCGACCCACCACGTCACCGAGAACCTCGAGAACGAGTGGGACCGGGAAGTCCACATCGGACCGCTGGCCGCCTTCTTCGCGCGGGAGCTGTGATGCGCTCGATCGCGGAGTTCGAGGCGGCCGCCCGCGAGCGCCTCGATCCGGCACACTACGACTACTTCGCGGGCGGCGCGCAGGACGAGATCACCTTGCGGGAGAACGAAAGCGCGTACAAACGGCTGCGGCTGATCCCGCGCGTACTGCGTGGCAGCGACAAGCGCGACCTGAGCCTGACGCTGCTCGGGACGCCGTCCTCGATGCCGATCCTCGTCGCGCCCACGGCGTTCCACCGGCTCGCCCACCCCGACGGGGAACTGGCCACGGCGAAGGCCGCGGCGCGGGCGGGCACGATCCTGATCGTCAGCATGGCCGCCACCACGGCGATCGAGGACATCGCCGCGGCCGCCCGCGAGGCCGCTCCCGACCCTGGCCTGTGGTTCCAGCTCTACCTGCAGCCCGACCTGGAGTTCAGCGAGGCGATCGTGCGGCGCGCGGAAGCCGCGGGGGTCAAGGCGTTCGTCGTCACCGTCGACTCGCCCGTGCTCGGCCGCCGCGAGCGCGACGACCGCAACGCCTTCCACGACCTCCCTCCCGGGCTGGCCGTCGAGAACCTCCGCAACCTCGGCGAGAACCGCAGTGGCGGCAACGCCAGTCACGTCCGCGAGATCGTCATGTCGGCCGGGCTGAACTGGGACCACATCGCCTGGCTGCGGGGCAAGACCAAGCTGCCGGTGCTGATCAAGGGCGTGCTGCACGCCGAGGACGCGCGGCTGGCCGTGCACCACGGCGTCGCCGGGATCGTCGTGTCCAACCACGGCGGCCGCCAGCTCGACACCGTCCCGGCGACCATCGACGTCCTGCCCGAGATCGCGGCGGCCGTCGGCGGGGCGCTGCCGGTGCTGCTGGACGGCGGGATCCGGCGCGGCACCGACGCCGTCAAGGCGCTCGCCCTGGGCGCGGACGCCGTCGCCGTCGGCCGACCGGTGGTGTGGGGCCTGGCCGCGGGCGGCCGCGAAGGCGTCTCCGAGGTCCTCGAACTGCTGCGGGCCGACTTCGACCAGGCGCTGGCCCTGTGCGGCGGGCGGCACCCGGCCGACCTCACGCCGGACCAGGTGCGGCGATGATCGGCAAGGTGCTGGTGGCGGCCGCGGTGGCGTCCGCGCCCGCCTGGCTGCCCGGCCGGGTCGTGGCCCTGCGGATGAAGATCTTCGCGCTGGTCAACGGCCAGGACGTCGTGACGGTCCCGGGCGAGCAGGTCGGCGCCGCCGACTTCCGGCGCGTCTACGCCGACCCGGCGGCCAACGGCCGCAGCCGCGGCGCCGCGCTGTCGGACCTGTTCTGGTACTGGCTTTCCCCGGGGCCCGAGGTGCACCAGGAGCACCTCGAAGCCGGGCCGCGCTACGACGAGGTCGCCAAGTGCACCCGGCACATCCTCGTCAAGTCCAAAAAGGACGCCGAGGAGCTGGCTCGGCGTGTCGCCACGCGTGTCCTGGACGACGTCGGCCCCGGGCTGGTCCGGCTGCGGGACACGATGATGCCGATCTGGGCCGAGCTGTACCACGAGCTGGTCCTCGACGAGCCGTGCCCGCCGGAAGCCCGCGACCTGATCGTGGCGCACGCCGACGACGTCGTCTCGGCGCTGAAGTGCGTGCGGCCCCGGAACATGCGCCGCCGCGCCCGGCTGACGCGGTACCTGCGGCGGCGCCTCGCCGACGTCCCGCATCCGCTGCCGGAATCTCTGACGCCCGAGGAACAGGTCTACTACCTGCAGGGCACGTTCTTCACCACCGCCGTCGTCCAGATGTCCGAGGCGATGGCGCACCTGCTGATGATCCTCGCGCAGCGTCCCGGCCTCCAGCAGCGGCTCGCCGAGCA
Organism: Amycolatopsis melonis; assembly: GCF_040064235.1. Taxonomy (NCBI): domain Bacteria; kingdom Bacillati; phylum Actinomycetota; class Actinomycetes; order Pseudonocardiales; family Pseudonocardiaceae; genus Amycolatopsis; species Amycolatopsis melonis. Next base: position 342,975 of record NZ_JBDZYD010000013.1, on the reverse strand, counting down.
CCCGGAGGACATCGATCGCGTCATCGACGACGGCCTGCGCGAGTACCCGCTGTTCGGCATCGCGCACCGGATCACCACGGCCGACATCGAGCTGGCGCACCTGACGATCCCGGCCGGGACGGTGCTGTGCTTCAGCTATCCGGACTTCGCCGCGCAGGCGCCCAAGGAGGACTTCGTCCCCTTCGGGGTCGCGCAGAACCGCGCGTGCCCGGCCCGTGGAGTCGCCCCGCCTGCCATGCGGGTCGTGACGCAGGAAGTGCTGCGGCGCTTCAGCCTCGCCTCGACCGCCGGGCACACCCGCTCGATCCCGAACCGCGGCCCGGCGCTGCTCACCCCGCGGGGCGCGCCGCGCAAGCGCCTGCCGCTGGCCTGGCTCGCGGTGCGCGACCGCTGGGAGGACGTCTGGCGCAGCCTCGCCCAGCTCGTCTTCGGCACGTACATGGTCCTCGACGCCCGCCGCCAAGCGCTCTGCAGCACCTACTTCGCCGGAGGCAACCGATGAGCCCGTCCGAAGCGGCACCGCTGTTCTTCCTCGCCGTCGTGGTGATCCTCGTGGTGGTCCGGCTGGTCTGCCTGGCCGCGGTCCGGCTCGGCCAGCCGCCGGTGGTCGGGGAGATGATCGCCGGGGTGCTGCTCGGCCCGTCGCTGTTCGGGCTGCTGCTGCCGGACGTCCAGGCCGCGCTGTTCCCCGCCGAAGTCCGTTCGCTGCTCTACGTCGGCGGCCAGATCGGCCTGGTCATCTACATGTTCGGCGCGGGCTACGAGTTCAACCTGCGCAGCATCGCGCGGTCGCGAAAGTCGGTCGCGGCGATCTCCTCGGCCGGGACGCTGGTGCCGCTGCTGCTCGGCATCGGCGTCGCGGTCGCCGGGACGTCGTGGGCCGGCCTCGGCAAGCCGGGCGTTTCGCCGGTGACGTCGGCCGCGTTCGTCGGCGTGGCCGTGGCGATCACGGCGTTCCCGATGATGGTCCGGATCATCACCGAACGCGGGATCGCCTCGACGAGGTTCGGGTCGCTGGCCCTGGCCTGCGGCGCGCTCGACGACGTCCTCGCGTGGCTGCTGCTGGCGGTCGTGCTGGGCATGCACGCCGGGTCCGCCGGTCCGGTCGCGCTGGCGCTCGGCGGCGGGCTGCTGTTCGCGCTGCTGGTCTTCCTCGTCGGACGGCGGCTGCTGAAGCGGCTGATGGGCAGCGACCGGGTGAGTGTCGACCAGCGCGTGCTCGTCACCGCGATGACGTTGTTCGCGGCCGCGTGGTTCACCGACACCATCGGGCTCTACGCGGTGTTCGGCGCGTTCACCGTCGGCGTGGCGTTCCCGCGCGGCGAAGCCTCCGACGCGGTGCTGGCGAAGATCATGCCGATCGGGCGCATCGTGTTCGTCCCGCTGTTCTTCACCTATTCCGGGCTGAACACGCGGTTCGCGCTGCTGGCCGACCCGAAGCTGCTCGCCTTCGCGCTCGTGGCGGTCCTCGTCGCGATTGCCGGCAAGCTGGGTGCCTCCTGGGGCGCGGCGCGGCTGGCCGGGGAGCCGCCGGAGATCGCGACGCGTGTCGGCGTCCTCGTCAACGCGCGGGGGCTGATGCAGCTGATCGCGCTCAACATCGGGCTCGCCGCCGGGATCGTGTCGCCGGCGTTGTTCACGGTGCTGGTGCTCGTCGCGCTGGTGACCACGGTCATGACGGCGCCGCTGCTCGGGTGGCTCGACCGCCGGGATGCCCGCCGGGGGAGTACCGCGGTGCTCCTGACGGCGGAACCGGTCCCGGTGACCGGGAAAAGTTGAGGGTTCAGTTCCGGAAAATCACTGTCAGTATGGATCTGTGCGCGATGGGGCGGCAAAACCGAGGGTGCTGCTGGTCGAGGACGACCGGGAACTGGCGGGCATGCTCGCCGAACTGCTGGCGGACGAAGGCTACGAAACCGAGGCGGCTCACGACGGCCAGCGCGGGCTGCACCTCGGCCTCACCGGGCGGTACGACGTCATGGTGATCGACCGCAGGCTGCCGGTGCTGGACGGGCTCGAGCTGCTCCGGCGGCTGCGGGCCAGGGCGGTGACCACGCGGGTGCTGGTGCTCTCGGCGCTGGGCGAGCTGGCTGACCGCGTCGGCGGCCTGGACGCCGGCGCCGACGACTACCTCGTCAAGCCGTTCGAGGCCGAGGAACTGCTGGCGCGGCTGCGCGCGCTGGGCCGCCGTGACCTCGACGGCGCGGAGTGCCTCCCGCTCGGCACGGCGGCGCTGGACCTGCAGCGGCACGAGGTCGTGCTGCCGCGCGGGGAGCGGATCCGGTTGTCCGGGCGGGAGTTCGAGCTGCTGCGGACGCTCGCCCAGCGGCCGAAGGCGATCCACCCGCGGTCGGCGCTGCGCACGCGCGTGTTCGCCGAGTCCACCGGCGAGTCCATTGTGGACACCTATGTCTACTACCTGCGGTGCAAGCTCGGCCGCAACATCGTCCGGACCGTGCACGGCCTCGGGTACCAGATCGGCGCGGTGTGAACCCCGGCCCCGAGGACCGGGCGCTGCGGCGGGCGCGGTGGGCGATCACCGCGCAGATCGCCGTGGTCGTGTCGCTGCTGGTGGCCGTCGCCGGCGCCATCGCCTACGGCACGCTGCTGTCGCGCCAGCACGCCGAGGCCGACCGGGCGCTGGCCAGGACGATCCAGCTCGGCACGGGCGCGACGCCGCCCGGCTGCGTCTGGCTGTTCACGCCGTTCGCGCACGCGCCCGCGGGCCCGCCGCCGTCCGGGATGCCGCTGCCGTCGCTGGCCGCCGCGGTGCCTTCGCCCGGCGACGTCCACACGGAACGGCAGCCGATCGGCGGGATGACGTACACGATCCGCGTGGAGAACCGCGGCGGCGTCGTCTCGCAGGCGTTCTTCGAGGAGCGGTACCAGATCCAGGACCGTTCGTCGCTGCTGTTCGGGCTCGGCGTCGCGGAGGTGCTGGCGCTGCTGGCGTCCGTGGGCTGCGGGCGGCTGCTGGCGTGCCGGGCGATCCGGCCACTGGCCGACGCGCTGCGGCGGCAGCGGACGTTCGTCGCGGACGCGTCCCACGAGCTGCGCGCTCCGCTGACCCGCCTGCACACGCGCGCGCAGCTGCTGGCCCGGCGGGCCACCGGCCGCGACGCGGAGGACCTCGCGCACCTGGTCCGCGGCACGCGGGAACTCGGCGAAGTGGTCGAGGACCTGCTGCTGTCCGCCCAGGCGTGCGAACGTCCTTCGCTGGAACCGGTGGAACTGGGGTTGCTCGCGGAAGAAGCCGTCGCGGCCGAGGCGGTGCGCGCGGGCCAGGGCCAGGTCCGCCTGGCGGTGACGCGGGAACGGCGGCCGTACGTCGTCCAGGGCGTGCCGACGGCGTTGCGCCGGGTGTTGTCGGCATTGCTGGACAACGCGCTGGGCCACACCCCGCCGGGCGGCTCGATCGAGGTGTGCCTGGGCCTGCCGGACGACCGGCACGTGGAGCTGCGCATCCGCGACACGGGCGTGGGTTTCCCGGCGGCGGACGCGGAGCGCATCTTCGAGCGCTTCGCCCGCGGCAGCGAGGGCGACGGCCGCCGTTTCGGCCTCGGCCTGGCCTTGGTCCGCGAGGTGGTGACGGGCCACGGCGGAACGATCGCGGCTGCCGCCCGCCCGGGTGCGGGAGCCACCTTCACCTTGCGGCTTCTCCGAGCCGACCCCACGTGATCAGAGCCGGAACTGGTGTGATCGGACCCGTAACTCGCGTGATTGAAGCCGGAACTCGCGAGTTACGGCTTCAATCACGCCGGTCACGGGTCCAATCACGCGAGTTACGGCATTGCGGTCAGTTCGTGAAGCCGAGAGCGAACCGCAGCTCGCGGGCCAGTGCAGGGTCGAGGTGGCCGAGGGCGGCCTCCATGTCCGCCCGCCAGCCTTCCGGGGGTTTCGTGTACAGGCCGGTCGCGGTGCCCAGCCAGGCGCGGATGTCCTGCTCGGCGCCGGGGGACAGGTCCGGGTCGCGCAGCAGGACGAGATCCGTGTGCAGCCGCGTCCAGCCGTCCCGTGCGCGCAGCAACGCGGCCGCCGCGCGTCGCGTGTGGACCGGGTTGCCCGGGTGCAGCAAGGACTGCAGCGCGGGGACGTCGACCAGTGCGGGCTTGCCGCGCAGGAAGTCCACCACCTGGCGGGTCACCGCGGGCGACGGGTCCGTCAGCAGCGGCCGGACCGCCGCCGACTCCGGGGCCACCCGGCGCAGGCCGCGGACCGCCGCGCGGCGGATGCGGGGACGCTCGTCCGTGAGGTGCCGCTCCAGCCGGGCCGCGTCGGCGGCCGTGCCGGTTTCGCCGAGCCCGGCGAGCGCGCCGAACGAGACCGGCATTGCGCGGTAGTGCGCCGCCGGGTCGTCGCCCGCTTTGAGGACCAGGGCCTGTGCCATCGACCGCACCGCCGCCGACCGGTCCGCCAGGTACGCCACTGCGGCGTCGGGTCCCAGCAGCGTCAACGCCCGCACCCGCACCTTCGGCGCTCCGGCCGCCGCCAGCTCCGCGACGCACTCGCCGCGGTCGAGCAGGGCGTTGCCGCAGATCGCCCGGACGACGAAGTCGGCGTCCCGCATCGCGATGTCCAGCAGCCGCTCGCGGGACAGGAGCCCGGTCGCCTCGCCGTGGACCCAGCGGCGGGTTTCCCGGTCGTCCAGCGCCAGCGCGTCGTCGATCAGCCCGGGCGTCAGCGCCTGCCGGAAGAGCGTGGTCATCCACTCGTCGACCCGACGCCGTCGCAGGACGCCGATCAGCGGGAGCATCGCGCGCAACGCCGGTTCGTCCAGTTTGGACAGCACCAGCGTCCGCGCGAGGTCCCGGACCGGGCGGACCCAGTCGACGCAGCGGATCAGCAGCAGCGGCAGGACTTCGGGACCGGTGCCGGCGGCCAGCCGCTCGACGGCCGCTTCCCGCAGCCGTCCGTTGGCGTGGCACGCGGCCTCGGCCACCTCTTCCCGCGACGGACGGCGGCTCAGCCGCGCATCGCGGTAGTAGCCCGACATCCGCCGCACGGCCACGTCGAACTCGGCCCACCGCCGCACGTCACCGGCGGCGAGTGAGCCGAGATCGGGGAATTCCGTTCCGTACACGCTCTCCAGCGTGCCAGCGCTGTCGAACCGATTACGCCAGCAGCGCCTGGACCGCGGCCGGCGCGTCGGCGACGGCGACGGGGTTCTGCTCCCGCGTCGCGAGGCTGCGGACCGTGACGTTGCCCGCCGCCCAGTCCTCCTGGCCGACGATCACCACCGCCGCCGCGCCCGCCTTGTCCGCGCGCGTCAGCTCCTTGCCCAGCTTGCGGTGCTCGATCGGGGTCGACGTCCGCAGCCCGGCCGCCCGCAGCGAGCGGGCCACCGAACGGGCCGCGTCCGCCAGGTCCTCGGTCACCGGGATCACCATCACGTCGACCTCGCTGCGCGGGGCCGGGGTGAGGCCGTGCGTGTCGAGGAAGTCGATCAGCGTGACGTCGCCCATGCCGAACCCGATGCCCGGGATCTGCTGCGGCGTGAACATCGACGCGAGGTCGGCGTAGCGGCCGCCGCCGAACAGGGCGCGGCGGTTCTCCGGCGAGGTGTCGAAGACCTCGAACACCGTCGACGTGTAGTACGCCAGCCCGCGCACGATCATCGGCTCGTACTTCACCAGGCTGCCCGCGCTGCTGTTGAGGACGCGGACCAGGTTCGACTGCTCCCGCACCTCGCCGGGCAGCTCGTCGAGCAGCGCCTCGCCCGCACCGAGCGTCTCGGCCAGCTTCTCGAACTGCTTGTCCGACAGCCCGATCTCGGCGGCGTTCTCGGCCAGCTTCTCGCGCGGGTACTTCTCCCAGCGGTCGACCAGCGCGAACACCTGGGCCAGGTGGTCCGGCGAGACCCCGGCGACGTCGATGAGCGCCGACGTCAGCAGGTTCCGGTCGTTGACGCGCAGCACGAACATGTCCGGCGTCGCGCCGAGCGCGGCCATCATGTCGTGCACCAGCTCGAAGATCTCGATCTCGCAGTTGACGCTGTCCGAGCCGAAGATGTCCGCGTTGATCTGCCAGTGCTCGCGCACGCGGCCGCGCTGCGGCGCCTCGTACCGGTGGCAGTTCGGGTGGCTGTACCAGCGGACCGGGAACGACAGCGACTTCGCGCTCCCGGCGATCATCCGCGCCACCGACGGCGTCATCTCCGGCCGCAGCGCCAGCCGCCGCCCGCCCTTGTCGGTGAGGGTGTACAGCTGCTTGTCCGCGATCTCCTGGCCGGACTTGCGCTCGTAGATCTCGGCCGACTCGAGGATCGGCCCGTCGTAGCGCAGGAAGCCGCGGCGCTCGAGGACGTCGTAGAGATGACCGAACACCTGGGTACGCACGGACATTTCGGCGGGCAGGAAGTCCCGGGTCCCCTTGTAGGGCGCGGTCGGCAGGTATTCAGGCACGTCACCAGCTTAACGACCGGCCGCATCCGGGTTTTCAGGGGAAGGCGACGCCGTACGCGGTGAGCAGCGTCGCGGCGGCCAGGAGCACCGCGCCGGCGGACGTCACGCGCCCGCCGAGCCTGGCTCCCTTGCCGTCGGGCAGCAGGTGGAGGAAGAACCCGCCGGACTGGGCGAGGACGCCGAACAGCAGCAGGAAGCAGGCAATCCACAACGCCGGGTCCGGCAGCGTCGTCCGGCTGAGGATCTGCAGCGCGACCAGGGCGAGGATCAGCAGGACACCGGCGTGGGCGTGCCCGGCGCGGAACATCGCGCGCTGGTGCTCGGTCAGCTTGCGCTCGCGCATGACGCCCATCAGCGCGTAGCCGCCGTACATGACGGTCGGCAGCGAGACCAGGGCGATCACGGTGAACAGCTGGATCGGTCCGTGCATCGGGGGAACTCCTTCGGGGTGGGTGCGGCTACTGTAACACTGTTTTAAAACACTGTCACGCAACCAGGCATTCCCCCATCGGGGAAGCCTCAGAGGCCTTGTGCCCCGCTGGCCAGCACCAGCAGCGGGTGGCGGAGGGCGGAGAGAGACGCCAGCGGGTCGCCGTCGACGACGAGGACGTCGGCCGCCAGGCCGGGTTCGAGGCGGCCGGTCACCGCGGCGAGGCCGAGCCCGGCCGCGCTGTCCTCGGTGGCGATCTCCAGGATCCGGCGGCGCGGGAAGCCGAGCCATTCGTACAGCTCCAGCGCGCCTGCCGGGTCGTCGAACACCGAGCCGGGCAGGCCCGCGTCGGTCCCGGACAGCAGCCGGACGCCGTGTTCCTCCAGCCACGGCAGCCGCCCGTACATCGCCTGTGCGACGTCGTCGCCGAGCTTTTCGACGATCGTCCGCCAGTTGCGGCTGCTCGTCGAGCACGCCGAGATGCCCTCGGCCGCCATCCGCTTCGCCACGTGCTCCCGGCGGTCGAAGGAGCGCGGCCCGGTCAGGAAGCTGCAGTGCTCGACCGTCGACACCCCGGCGTCGACGGCGGCCTCGGTCGCGTCCGCGCCGTGGGCGTGCGCGGCGACCGGCAGCCCGTGTGCCGCCGCCCGCGCGACGACCACCGCCAGCTGCCGGGCGTCGAACTGCGACTCCCACATGTCCGCGCCGCCTTCGGTGAGCTGGCCGCCGCTGGCCATCACCTTGATCACGTCCGCGCCCGCCGCCGCGTTCGCGTCGACCAGGGCCCGGATGTCGTCGTCGGACGCCGTCTCGCCGCCGAAGAAGTGGCAGTGCCCGCCCGGCACGGTGACCGGCGGGCCCGAAACGAGCAGCCGCGGCGCCACCTCGCCCTCGAACGAACGGCGGACCGCGGCGCCGAGATGCCCGCGGTCCCCGAGGTCCCGCACGGTCGTCACGCCGCTGCGCAGCATCGCCGTGAGCCGCGCGCGAGCCCCGTCCAGCGGGCTTTCGTCGGCGGCGAAGTGCGCCAGCGTCTCGCGTGAGGCGTCGAAGGCCAGGTGGACGTGGACGTTGCACAGCCCGGCCATCGCGGTGCCCGTGGGGAAGTCGTGCCGGACGGCGTCCGGCGCGGCCTGCGCGACGACGTCCGCGCGCGGGCCCGCGGCCACGATCACGCCGTCGCGCACCAGCACGGCGCCGTCGCGCACCGGCGCCGACGGCCGCGGCAGCACCCGGCAGGCGGTGATCAGGGTGTCCACGTCAGGCCTCCTCGAGCGCGGCCGACAGCGCCAGCAGCGGCCGGACGTCGGATTCGAGGTCGTCGGCCGGCGCGGGCAGGACCTGCTTCGCGTGGCCGTCGCTCTCCTCGCCCGCCGCGTGCCGCTCCAGTGCCGCCTTCAGCGCGGCCGCCGCGGCGGCGGGATCGGCGGCGACGACCTCGCCGAAGTTCGCGTCCAGGTACGGCGACAGCTGCACCAGCCCGTCCCGGATCTCGATCACCCGGCGGTAGTACACGCGGTGCCCCCGGCGGTCGCCCCGCCGCCGCGGGGGAGTGCGCAGCACGATGCTGGGGAACGCCTGCACGAGAGCCGTCCACAGTGGACCGAGAGCCGCGTGCTCGCGCCGGTGCCGGCGGCGGCGGCGCAACGCCGCGAGCCGCGCCCGCACGCCGGGGTAGGTCACGCCGGTGAGGAACAGCATCCCGCCCGCGACCACGAACGGCACCCCGAGCAGCAGCAGGATCTTCACGACCGGGCCGAACACCCACGCCACCACGATGTACAGCGCGCGGAAGATGCTCCCGACCGCCGCGCTGGTCATGCCCGCGGCGCCGAGCTTCAGGCCGATCCTCAGGTTGCGGTCGGCCACCCGCAGGTACCGCACGATCCACGCCGTGCACGCGATGAGGCCGTAGATGAGGTACAGCCCGGCGCCGAGGTAGAACACCGCGACACCGCTGTCGTGGACCGTCGAGGGCCCCAGCGGCAGTCCCCGCAGCGCGGGTGGGGTCGCCGCCATCGCGACGACCATCAGCGTGATCGCCGTGGCGAGCGGCACCAGCTCCAGCGCGACCCGGCGGTACCGCGGCCCGAGTGCCGAGCCGAGGAAGAAGATGACCAGCGCGCAGATCCCGCACGCGAGCAGCGCGTTGTTCGCCACGCGGGCCGCGCCCCGGCCCAGGACGGCGTCCACCTCGTCGGCGATCGACGGCTGCTGGAGCAGGAACGCCGCGGCGAACCCGGCCACGCACGCCGTGACGGCCCAGTTGGGCACCGTCGGTGCGCGCGTGACCTGGTAGACCCGCCACGCGAGCGCGGCGGCGAAGAGCACCATCGCGATCAGGTTGACCGGGCTGGAAAGTGTGCTCACAACCACCCTTGGTGATCGCCGAGCGCGCCCTGGATCCGGCGGAGATCCCGGTCAGCGGCGCGCCGGGGGATCGTGTAGTTCAGGACCGACGCCCATTCGAGGATGATCGTCGCGACCGTCTCGGCTTCCCACTCGTGCGCGTCATCGTAGGCCGAGCGGCGCAGCGCGCGGTGGACGGCGTCCGGGTCGAGGCCTGCCGCGGGACCGCGCAGGAAGTCCGCGGGCTCGGCGTCGCCGTGCGGGTGGTGGTCGGCCAGCATGTGCCCGAGCTCGTGCAGGATGATGTGGTCCTGGTGCGGTTTCGTCGTCTCGGCCTGGTAGAAGATGTAGTCCGCGGACGACGTCGCGATCCAGCAGCCGAACGGTCCCGGCACTTCCAGCGGGTACGCCAGCAGCCGGATCGGCTTCCCGCGCTGCTCGCCCAGGCGTGCGCACAGCAGCCCGACGTCCAGCGGCGGCCCGATGTCGAGGTCCTTGAGCAGCTTCCGGCAGCGGCGGCGCAGCTCGCGCTCCTTCATTGCGCGGTGCCCCGGCCCTCGCCGTCCTCCGGGTTCCGGCCCTCGCGCTCGGCCCGCTCGTAGCGCTCGACGAGTTCCAGCAGGTCCATCACCTGACGGCGGCCCTGCGGGGACAGCTCCTGCGCCCGCAGCGCCATCAGCTGCGCCTCGCCCGCCGGCGGTGCGGCGACCTCTTCGTCGAAGAAGTACGTCACCGGCACGCCGAACAGCTTCGCCAGCGCCTCGACGTAGTGGATCTTCGGGTTGACCCGCTTGCCCGCCGCCAGCTGCTGGATGTACGCGGGCGACATCTGCGGGCCGCCCGCGCGCTCGATGGCGGCCGAGATCTCCCGGTAGCTGTGCGGTGCGCGCCCGTCCACCCGGGCCGCCTCGATCAGGGCACTCAGGCGTTCCGCGAAGGTGCGTTCCCGTGCCATACCGCCCCCTTGGAATCCGGCCGCGAAAAGTCTAGCCGCGAAGCCACTGTACGCACATGTTGACAGCCAGCGTATGCAGTGGTTTACAGTGGGCACGCCTCTCGCCGTGGCGTTCCGTGCCCTGGGGGTGCACGGAACCGCCAAGGCGAGAGGTTGTTGTGCCTTCGACTCGTCATGATCGGCCGTCTGTAGTACGCTTCAGAGGTCAAGGTCGATCGCCCTCGCGGCGAACCCTTGACCACGGCCTGTTGCCGGAGGTCGACCCCCAGGGCTTCCGGTGACAGGCCCCTTTATTTCCGCCGATTCCGCGGTTTCCGGCCTGCTGCCAGGCTGATTCGCCCGGTTCAGGCCATCAGCGTCGCGGCGAGCGTGCCGCCCAGTTCCGTGCAGGCAGCCAGGATTTCCCGGCCGGGATCGCCCGTGTAGATGACCGGTTCGGCCGCTTTGGTCCAGGACAAGCCCTTTGTGATGGCCAGCAACTGGCGTTCCGTGCCCGAAGTGTCGCTGTTTCCGTGAATCCAGTACCCGAACGGGCGACCCTGCGTCGCGTCGAGGCACGGGTAATAGACCGTGTCGAAGAAGTGCTTGAGGGCGCCGCTCATGCTGCCCAGGTTCGCCGGCGTGCCCAGCAGGTAGCCGTCCGCGTCGAGGACGTCGGGGATGGTGGCCGCCAGCGCCGGACGGCGGACCACCTCCACCCCTTCGATGTCCGGGTGTGTCGCTCCCGCCACCACCGCCTCGAACAACGCCTGCGTCGACGGAGACGGCGTGTGGTGCACGATCAGGAGCTTCGCCATCAGCTGAGCAGCTCCTCGACGTCGGCCCGCAACGCCGTCAACCGTTCCTGCGCCGCCTCGCGCGCGTCGGCCAAGGAGTCCGTCACCGGCGCCACGACCTGCAGGTAGGCCTTGAGCTTCGGCTCGGTCCCGGACGGCCGCACGACCACCCGGACGCCTTCGCCGGTGAGCCGCACGACGTCGGCGTCCGGCAGGAGGTCTTCGAGCGTGACCTCGACCCCGCCGAGGCGCGACGGCGGCGTCGTGCGCACCTTCGTCATCAGCCGCCCGCGGACGGCCAGGTCGGTGACCCGCAGCGAAACCTGGTCGGTCAGGTGGACGCCGTGGCGCTGCGCCAGCTCGTCGAGCACGTCCAGCGGCGTGCGGCCCTGCGCCTTGAGCTGCGCGGCGAAGCCGGCGGCCAGCGTCGCGGCGGCGATGCCGTCCTTGTCGCGCACGAAGCCGGGGTTCACGCACAGCCCGAGCGCCTCTTCGTAGGCGAACACCAGTCCTTCGCCCGCCCGCACCAGCCACTTGAAGCCGGTCAGCGTCTCGGCGTAGCGGGCGCCCTCGGCCTTCGCGATCTCGCCCAGCATCGACGACGACACGATCGTCGTGGCCACCAGGGGGTCCGGCAGCACCGTGCGATCCACAGTGGACAAAACGTACGATCCGAGCAGCACGCCGGTCTCGTCGCCGCGCAGCATGCGCCACCGCCCGTCGCGCTCGCGCACGCCCAGCGCGCACCGGTCGGCGTCCGGGTCGAGCGCGATCGCCAGGTTGGCGTCCACATCGGACGCCAGGGCCAGCAGCAGGTCGGTCGCGCCCGGTTCCTCCGGGTTCGGGAACGCGACGGTCGGGAAGTCCGGATCCGGCGCGGCCTGGGCCTCGACCAGGTGCAGGTCGGTGAACCCGGCCCGCTCGAACGCCGCCCGCAGCGTGTCCGCGCCGACGCCGTGCAACGCCGTCGCGGCCACGCGCACCGCGCGGTCGTGGCCCATCGGCAGGGTTGCGACCTCGTCGAGGTAGCGCGGCAGCAGGTCGGCCACCTCGGCGCCGGACGCACGTGGCACGTTCACCGCGGCGGGCGCGGCCTCGATGGCGCGTTCGATCTCGCCGTCGGACGGCGGCACGATCTGCCCGCCGGTCGCGTCGTAGAGCTTGTACCCGTTGTCCGCCGGGGGATTGTGCGACGCGGTGATCTGGATCCCGGCCACCGCACCCAGCCGTCCGACGGCGAACGCGAGCACCGGCGTCGGCAGCGGGCGGGGGAACACCTTGACGTCGAATCCGGCCGCGGTGAGCACTTCCGCGGCCGCGGCCGCGAAGGCCTCCGAGCCGTGACGTGCGTCACGGCCCACGACGACCAGCTTGCCCGCGTGCCCGTGCGCCGTCAGCCATTCCGCCACCCCGGCGGTGGTGCGGGTGACGACGGCGACGTTCATCCCGTTCGGGCCGGCACGCACCGGTCCGCGCAGGCCGGCGGTGCCGAACTCCAGCGGCCCCGCCATCCGGTCGGCCAGCTCGGCTTCGGCACCGGGCTCGCCGCCCATGGCGCGGGCGAGCACGTCCTGCAGTTCGGCTCGGGTCGCGTCGTCCGGGTCGTCGGCGATCCAGCGGAACGCGGCTTCACGCAAGGAGGAATTCACTGCCACCGGGTCAGCCTACGGGCTATGGTCGGGTGAGTGCGCTTACTCTTCACCTCACTGGGGTCCTTCGGCCACGCTTTCCCGCTCGTCCCGCTGGCGGTCGCCGCGCGCGACGCGGGCCACGACGTCGTCTTCGCCACCACGGAAGACTTCCTGCCCCGGCTGACGAAAGCCGGACTCGAAACGGCTGCCGCCGGATTCGCCATCAAGGACGCGTTCGGCCAGGCGTTCGGCGAAGCGGGCCCGCCCGGCCCGCCGGGTGACATCCCGCAGGACGTGCTGCTCCCGATCATCGCGAAGGTGTTCGGCGAGGTCATGCCGAAGCGGTTCGCCGCCGACCTGCCGCCGGTGTTCGAGCACGTCCGGCCCGACCTGGTCGTCAGCGAATCCGGCAACGCGGGCGGGACGTTCGCCGCGCGGAAAGCCGGGATTCCCGTGGTGGCCCACACCTTCGGCCGGGTTTCGACGGGCGACCCGATGTCGACGATGATCCGGGAGAAGATCCGCGAGACCGGGGAGTCGCTGGGCATCGACGTCGGCGAAGGGATGTTCGGCACCGCGTTCGTCGACATCTGCCCGGATTCGGTGCAGAATCCCGAATTCCTCGCCCAGGCCCGCCGCGTGCCGCTGCGCCCGGTCGGCTGGAGCGACCCGGGCGAGCTGCCGCCGGGTGTGCTCGACCGGTCGCGGCCGCTGGTCTACCTGACGCTCGGCACGGCGATGGGGCACGCGGGCGTGCTCACCGAAGCAATCGCCGGTCTGTCCGGTTTGGACGTCAACGTCCTGGTCGCCACCGGCCCGTCCCTGCCCGAGGACGCGCTGGGCGACGTCCCGGGCAACGTCCGCCTGGAGGCGTGGGTCCCGCAGTCGGAGCTGCTCCCGCACGTCGACCTGGTGGTCCACCACGGCGGCAGCGGCACGACGCTCGGCGCGTTCGGCGCGGCCCTCCCGCAGCTGCTGCTCCCGCAGGGCGCGGACCAGTTCACCAACGCCGAAGCGGTCGTGGCGGCGGGCGTGGGCGACCGCCTGCTCGGCGCCGAGGTCACGGCCGAAGCGGTCGCCGAGAAGGCCCGTCGCCTCCTTGCCGATTCCGCGGTCCGCGACGCGGCCCGCACCCTGGCGGCCGAAGTCGCGGCAATGCCGTCCCCGGCCGAGGTGGCCGCCCAGCTCCCCACCCTGGCCTGACCGCGGTCGTGGGGGTGCAACAACGGGTTAACACACGTTATACAGCCACACCACCCCCCGC
>NZ_JBDZYD010000013.1:256072-329159 GCF_040064235.1 Amycolatopsis melonis | reverse complement strand
TCGTGAGTGAGAAACAGGGTTAGAACACTGTTTCTCACTCACGACAAGCCGCGGCAGACCACCCGGGCCGCTGGGCTCAGGCGCGGGTGATCAGGTCCCGCAGGAGGGAGCCCATCTTCGTGGCCGCCGCGCGGCCTGCTTCCAGGACCTCTTCGTGGTTGAGCGGCTCGCCGGTCATGCCCGCGGCGAGGTTCGTCACGAGAGACAGGCCGAAGACCTCGACGCCGGCCGCGCGGGCGGCGATGGCCTCCAGGACCGTCGACATGCCGACCAGGTCCGCGCCCAGCGTGCGCAGCATCCGGATTTCCGCAGGCGTCTCGAAGTGCGGCCCGACCAGGCCCGCGTACACGCCTTCTTCGAGCGACGGGTCGATCTCGCGGGCGATGTCCCGCAGCCGCTTCGAGTACAGGTCCGTCAGGTCGACGAAGTTCGCCCCGACGATCGGCGAGCGCGCGGTCAGGTTCAGGTGGTCGGCGATCAGCACCGGCTGGCCGACCTGGAACCCTTCGCGCAGGCCGCCCGCCGCGTTCGTCAGCAGCACCGACCGGACGCCCGCCGCCGCCGCGGTGCGCACGTTGTGCACCACCCGGTCGACGCCCTTGCCCTCGTAGAAGTGCGTGCGGCCCAGCATGACCAGGACGTTCTTGTCCCCGATCTTCAGCGAGCGGATGGTGCCGCCGTGCCCCACCGCACCGGGCGTGGTGAAGCCGGGCAGTTCGGCGAACGGGATCTCCGTCTCGCACTCCCCGATGACGTCCGCCGCCGGGCGCCAGCCCGACCCCAGGACCACCGCGATGTCGTGCGCGTCCACGCCGGTGCGCTTGGCGATGGCGCTCGCGGCTTCTTGTTCACTCATGCCGCGAGCGTAACCGGGCACTTCGCACCGCCAGGAACGCGACCAGCCCGAACGGCGACAGGAAGATCGTCAGCACCAGGATCGGGCTCACGAGCCACGGCGAGAGGCCCAGCGCCCGGCCCTCCAGGTACATCCACCGCGCGACGAACAGGTCGAACGCGATGAGGTGCGCCCAGACGAGCCCGGCACCCCACGGCGTGGCCAGCAACGCCTGCAGCACGCCGAGATCGGGCCGCAGCATCGCCTGGCCCCACTCGGCGAAGTGCGGCAGCACCAGGGCGAAGTAGCAGGCCAGCGGCAGCAGCGGCACCCACGGCGACGCCATGATCCGCGGCGTCCAGCGCCACTTGGGCGCCAGGATCATCAGCGCCCAGAACGGCGTCGCGAGCGGGAAGGCGAGGTCGAAGAGGATCATCGCAGCGCCATCCGGGAGCCCACCGCGACCGCCCCGGCCAGCACGGCGGACGCGCCCAGCGTCAGCGCGTCCGGGTGCACGATCGACTGCGCCCGCAGCGCCTGCCACGTCACCAGCGCGACCAGGCCCGCGTACCCGGCCGCGCCGATCAGGACGAGCCGCAGGCGGACGACGTCGTCCCGCAGCCGCGGGAACCGCGCGGACAGTGCCGTCAGCGCGATGGCCAGCAGCGGCAGGGCCTGCAGGGCGTGCATGCCGACGAAGTGGGGGATCCGCAGGTCGCCGCCGACCGTGCTCCAGCCGAGCAGCGGCAGGCCCGGACCGCCGTCGGGGAGCCCGACGGTGTGCGCGCCGACCATGTCCGGGTGCCCGCCGGTCTTCCACTGCGCGAGCTGCTGCGCCGTCGGGTTCGTCATCAGGGTGCCCAGCGAAATCCCCACGAGCGAGAGCACCGCGCCGGTCCGCACCGCCCATGCCGACGCGCGGTCGGGCAGCTTGACGAACATGATCAGCACGGTCAGTGCCAGGGTGGCGCTCCAGAGCCCGACGATCATCGTGCCCATGATGCGGAAGATCGCGGCGTCCTGCGGGGTCGCGATGTTGAAGTGGCTCGCCCGGCCGCGTGCGGCCTGGAAGACGAGCAGGACGTACTCGGCGCCGAAGATCAGGATCAGGAAGTTCGTCAGCCAGCCGGCGGTGCGCCGGAACCGCGGCAGCAGGGAGACGAGCCAGCTCCAGGTGGCGAAGTAGAGCGCGCCGGAGATCGCGAACTTGAGCGGCTTCGCCCAGATCGGCGCGCCCGCCAGGGTCCGCTGGTCCAGCACCAGCGCGGCGACGCACAGGACGGCCACCGCGCCCAGCACGACGGCCGCCAGCGCGGACGGCCGGTGCCAGGTGTTCGTTCTGCTGCGGAGATCGGCAAGGATGGTCATGGTTCCCCCAGAATGGATAGTTCTACTGTCCATAATGGGAAGCTAAGCTATCCATGCTGGGAAATCATCAGGGTTGTCCCCGAGGCCGACCCCGGGATCGGAGCGGGAAACGTATGCGGATGGCCGAACTGAGCGCCGAGTCCGGCGTGCCGGTCGCGACCGTCAAGTACTACCTGCGCGAGGGCCTGCTCCCGCCCGGCGAGCGCACCAGCCCGAACCAGGCGCGCTACTCCGCGGCGCACGTCCAGCGGCTGCGGCTGATCAAGGCCCTCACCGACGTCGGCGGGCTGCCGCTGGCGTCGGTCGGCGCCGTGCTGGCCGCGATCGACGGCGACGAAACCCCGCACCGCACGATGGGCCTCGTCCAGCAGGAACTGGCCGGGCCCGCGCCGGAGGTGTCCGCCGAGGCCGCGCAGTGGGCGTCCGGGCTGCTGGAGGACCTGATGCGCCGCAACGGCTGGAAGCGGTACCCGGCGGAGAACCGGACGGTCGCCAACCTCGTCGCCGCGCTGGCCACGGCGAAGGAGCTGGGCCAGGAGAAGCTCACCGACCGCCTCGAGGAATACCTGGAGCTGGCCCTGCGCGTCGCGGAACTCGACATCGAGGTGGTCGACGGCCTGACCTCGGTCGACCGGATCATCGAGGCGGGCGTGATCGCCACCGTGCTCGGCGACCGCATCTTCGCCGGCCTGCGCCACCTCGCCCAGGAGAAGGTGTCACGCCAGGCTCTTGGCGGCCGCCCGCCCGGTTAGTCCGAGACGCGCAGCGTGCCGGCGACGCGGTCGAAGACGTCGCGCCGGGCGGATTCCTCCTGCTCGGAGGGGGCGGTGACCGAGAGGACCCACAGGCTGGAGCCGGAGTGGACCAGGTTCACGAAGGTCACGCGGATGCCGCCGCCGCCGTCGCTTTCGGGGAGCGCGCCGCCCTCGGCCAGGCGGTAGGTCAGCGTCGTGCCCTTGCCGTCCGGCAGTGGTTCCGGGGTCGAGACCGTGAACGTGTTGCCGGGATAGGACTGCTTCAGCCAGGCGACGTAGTCCTTGTCGTCGAACTTCGGGAAGTAGTCGGCCAGCCGCTCCACCCGCAGCGACCGCCGCCCGTCGGGGGAGACCCACTGCACCACCAGGCTCAGCCCGAACTTGACCGTGTTGTGCGGTGCGACGAACTTCTGCCAGCCCGCCGGGACCTCCAGGCCGAACTGCCCGCCGTTGCCGGTCACGTAGCTCGCGTCGCCGGACTGGGCCACCAGCTCGGGGGCCGGCACCTCGGTCAGCCCGTTCGACGTGACCCGCGGTGCGGCCGCCGGCGGCAGCAGCGACTGCCCGCCGACCGCCCTGGCCAGCACGAACCCGCCGCCCGCGGCGACGAGGAAGAGCAGGATGGCCAGCACGACCAGCGCGGCGGTGGCCCGCGCCCCGCGCCGGGCGGGCAGCGGGGGCGGCGGGACGAACACCGTCGGCGGGTCCGCCGCGGGTGCCGGGGCGGGCGGGCGCAGGAACGGCAGCGGGCCGGGGTCGGCGGCCAGTTCGCTGCTCGACGCCTCGGCCTTCTTCTCCGCCTTGCCCTTCTCGGGCAGGACGGTCTTGATCACCTGCGTGTCGGTCGCGTCCGGCTGGGCCGACGTCTTCTTGCCGTCCGGGGTGCGGAACAGCTCGGGCCCGAACAGGTCGACCGGCGTCTTCGTCTGCAGCGGGTACAGCCGGTGCCGGACGTCGCGCAGCGTGATCCGCTCGCCGGGCTCCTTCTTCATCAGCGCGCTGATGACGTCGGCGAGCGGGCCGTCCTTCGGCTCGGGCACCTCGCCGTTGACGACCTTGCCGACGGTCTCCAGCGGATCGCCGTCGGCGTCGTACGGCGGCGCGCCCTCGACCGCGGCGAACAGCGTCGCGCCGAGGCCCCACAGGTCCGCGGCCGGCGTCACGGCGCCGCCGGAGGCGACCTCCGGCGCGATGTAGGCGGGGGAGCCGAGCATGATCCCGGTGCGGGTCATGGTCGCCTCGGAGACGTTGCGGGCGATGCCGAAGTCGGTCAGCTTGATCCGGCCGTCGCTGGCCACCAGGACGTTGCCCGGCTTGACGTCGCGGTGGGTGATGCCGGCGGCGTGCGCGGCCTCCAGCGCCGACGCCACCGCGATGCCGACCGCGGCGGCCTGCTCGACCGTCAGCGGGCCGTGGTCACGCAGGATGTGCGCCAGGCTCCGCGAGGGCAGCAGCTCCATGACCACGAACGGCTGGTCGTCTTCGCGGGCGACGTCGTGCAGGATGATCACGTTCGGGTGGGACAGCACGGCGATCGCGCGCGCCTCGCGCAGCGTCCGCTCCCGCAGCTCGTCCGCCTGCGACGCCGGGATGCCCGGCGGCACCTTCATCTCCTTGACGGCCACCTGCCGGTGCAGGAACTCGTCGTAGGCCGACCAGACGGTGCCCATCGACCCGGAGCCGAGCACCGAACGCAGCCGGTAGCGACCGGCGACCACTCGTGTCTCTTCGCTGGATGGGGGCACGGTCCAATTGTGGCGTACGGGCCCGGCAGTCCGGACCTCCGGCCCGCAGGGCGACCAGACTCACAGGTCGGGCGCGGCGAGTGCCTCTACCATCACTGGGTATGACTGAAGTGGCCGGTCCGGAGTCAGCGCCGATCTCCGAACTCGACCTGGCGGCCGAGTTTCCCCAGGCGACGCGTGAGCAGTGGCAGGAACTCGTCGCCGGGGTGCTGCGCAAGAGCGGCAAGCTGCCCGAGGACTTCACGGGCGCCCCGGAGAGCAAGCTCGTCACGCGGACCTACGACGGGATCGAGATCCAGCCGCTGTACACCGCCGAGGACGTCCCCGGCGACATCGGCTTTCCCGGGCTGCCGCCGTACGTGCGCGGGGCGCGCCCGGAAGGCCAGGTCGGCACCGGCTGGGACGTCCGGGCCCGGTTCACCGGCGACGACGCCCGCGCGGTCAACAAGGCGATCCTCGCCGACCTTGAAGGCGGCGTGACGTCGATCTGGCTCTCGGTGCCGCCCGCTGCCCTGGCCGACGCGCTGAACGAGGTCTACCTCGACCTGGCGCCGGTCGTCCTGGACGCGGGCGCCGAGTTCGAGGCCGCCGCCGCCGAACTGCTCGCGTTGTTCGACGAGCGCGAGATCCCGGCGAGCGAAGCCACCGCCGTCCTGGGCGCCGACCCGATCGGGCTGGCCGCCCGCTCCGGCTCGGCCGTGGCACTGGAACCGGCCGCCGCGCTCGCCGCGCGTGTCGCCGGGAAGTACCCGAAGGTGCGCACGATCGTCGCCGACGGCCTGCCGTTCCACGAAGCGGGCGGCTCGGACGCCCAGGAGCTGGGCGCTCTCGTCGCCTCGGGCGTCACCTACCTGCGGGCGCTGACCGACGCCGGCCTCGACGCCGAAACCGCGGCCGGGCAGCTGGAGTTCCGGCTCGCCGCGACCGCCGACCAGTTCTCGACCATCGCGAAGCTGCGGGCGGCCCGCCGCCTGTGGGCCCGCGTCGCCGAGGTCTGCGGCTTCTCCTCGCCGATGCGCCAGCACGCCGTGACGTCGCCGTCGATGCTGACCCAGCGCGATCCGTGGGTGAACATGCTGCGCACGACGGTCGCCTGCTTCGGCGCGGGCGTCGGCGGCGCGGACGCGGTCACCGTGCTGCCGTTCGACGCCGCCATCGGCAAGCCCGACGCCTTCTCCGCGCGAATCGCCCGCAACACCCACGCCGTGCTGCTGGAGGAGTCCAGGCTGGCCGGCGTGGTCGACCCGGCGGGCGGCTCCTGGTACGTCGAGAAGCTCACCGACGACCTCGCGCACGCCGCGTGGGCCGAGTTCACCGCCATCGAAGCCGCGGGCGGCCTGGTCGCGGAGCTGGCCTCCGGCGCGCTCGCCGAGCGGCTGGCCTCGACCTGGGAGAAGCGCGCCAAGCGGATCGCGACCCGCCGCGATCCGCTCACCGGCGTCAGCGAGTTCCCGAACCTCGCCGAGAAACCGGTGGTCCGCGAGCCCGCGGAGTCCACTGTGGAAGGTGGCCTGCCGCGGCACCGGTACGCCGAAGGCTTCGAAGCGCTGCGTGACGCCTCCGACGCGTACCTCGCGGCGCACGGCGAACGGCCCAAGATCTTCCTGGCCACGCTCGGGCCCGTCGCCGCACACACCGCACGGGCCTCGTTCGCCGCCAACCTCTTCCAGGCGGGCGGGATCGAAGCCGTCAACCCGGGCGCGACCGGCGACCTGCCGGGCGCGTTCCGCGAGTCCGGCGCCCGCATCGCCTGCATCTGCGGCACGGACGACGCGTACGCGTCGCAGGCGGCCGACGTCGCCGCGTCCCTCGGCGCCGAGTACGTCCTGCTGGCGGGCATGGGAACCTACGACGGCGTGGACGGAAACGTCTACGCCGGCTGCGACGCCCTCGAAGTCCTCAACGGCCTGCACGCCAAGCTGGGAGTCACGCGATGAGCATCCCGAACTTCGCCGGTCTCGACCTCGGCACGCCGTCCCCCGGCGACCGCGACGCGTGGGCGAAGGCCGTGCAGGACGCCACCGGCAAGGGCCCGGACGCCCTGGCCTGGGAGACGCCCGAGGGCATCGGCGTCAAGCCCGTCTACACCGCCGACGATCTGTCCGATGTGGACTTCCTGCACACCTACCCCGGCATCGCGCCCTTCCTGCGCGGGCCGTACCCGACGATGTACGTCAACCAGCCGTGGACCATCCGGCAGTACGCCGGGTTCTCCACCGCCGAGGAGTCCAATGCCTTCTACCGGCGCAATCTCGCCGCCGGGCAGAAAGGCCTTTCGGTCGCCTTCGACCTGGCCACCCACCGCGGCTACGACTCCGACCACCCGCGTGTCTCGGGTGACGTCGGCATGGCGGGCGTGGCGATCGACTCCATCTACGACATGCGGCAGCTCTTCGACGGCATCCCGCTGGACAAGATGAGCGTGTCGATGACGATGAACGGCGCGGTGCTGCCGGTGCTCGCGCTGTACGTCGTCGCGGCGGAAGAGCAGGGCGTCAAACCCGAGCAGCTCGCGGGGACCATCCAGAACGACATCCTCAAGGAGTTCATGGTCCGCAACACCTACATCTACCCGCCGCAGCCGTCGATGCGGATCATCTCCGACATCTTCTCCTTCACTTCGCAGCACATGCCGAAGTACAACTCGATCTCCATCTCCGGCTACCACATGCAGGAAGCCGGCGCGACGGCCGACCTCGAGCTGGCCTACACGCTCGCCGACGGCGTCGAGTACCTCCGCGCGGGCGTCGGAGCTGGGCTGGACGTCGACAAGTTCGCGCCGCGGCTGTCCTTCTTCTGGGCGATCGGCATGAACTTCTTCATGGAGGTCGCGAAGCTGCGCGCCGCGCGCCTGCTGTGGGCGAAGCTCGTGAAGGGCTTCAACCCGCAGTCGTCGAAATCGCTGTCGCTGCGGACGCACTCCCAGACGTCGGGCTGGTCGCTGACCGCCCAGGACGTCTACAACAACGTCGTGCGCACCTGCGTCGAGGCGATGGCCGCGACCCAGGGGCACACGCAGTCGCTGCACACGAACGCCCTCGACGAGGCCCTGGCCCTGCCGACCGACTTCTCCGCGCGGATCGCCCGCAACACCCAGCTGCTGCTGCAGCAGGAGTCCGGCACCACGCGCGTCATCGACCCGTGGGGCGGCAGTGCCTTCGTCGAGAAGCTGACCTACGACCTCGCGCGCAAGGCGTGGGGCCACATCACCGAGGTCGAGCAGGCGGGCGGCATGGCCAAGGCGATCGACGCGGGCATTCCCAAGCTGCGCATCGAGGAAGCCGCCGCGCGCACGCAGGCCCGCATCGACTCCGGGCGGCAGCCGGTCATCGGCGTCAACAAGTACCAGGTCACCGACGACATCGACATCGAAGTCCTCAAGGTCGACAACGCCGGCGTCCGCGCCCAGCAGCTGGAGAAGCTGCGGCGGCTGCGCGAAGAGCGCGACAGCCAGGCGACCGAGGACGCGCTGCGGCGGCTCACCGAGGGCGCGCAGAACGACGGCAACCTGCTGGAACTGGCCATCGACGCCGCCCGCGCGAAGGCCACCGTCGGCGAGATCTCCGACGCGCTGGAGAAGATCTGGGGACGGCACTCCGGCCAGATCCGGACCATCTCGGGCGTCTACCGCGAGGAGGTGGGGAAGACGCAGAACGTCGAGAAGGCCCGCGCGCTGGTCGAGGAGTTCGCCGCGGAGGAGGGCCGCCGCCCCCGCATCCTCGTCGCCAAGATGGGCCAGGACGGCCACGACCGCGGCCAGAAGGTGATCGCCACCGGCTTCGCCGACCTCGGCTTCGACGTCGACGTCGGCCCGCTGTTCTCCACCCCGGCCGAGGTCGCCCGCCAGGCGATCGAGGCGGACGTGCACGTCGTCGGCGTCTCGTCGCTGGCCGCCGGGCACCTGTCGCTGGTGCCCGCGCTGCGGCACGAGCTTGCCGAGCTGGGCCGCGAGGACATCATGGTCGTCGTCGGCGGGGTCATCCCGCCGCAGGACTACCCGGCGCTGCGCGAGGCCGGGGCCGCGGCGATCTTCGGGCCCGGCACGGTGCTCGCGGACGCGGCCATCGACCTGCTCGGCCAGCTGTCTTCGCAGGAGTCCTGACCGTTGCCGCGCAAGATCGACGTCACGGCGTACGCCAAGGGCGTCCTCGCGGGTGACCGCGGGACGCTGTCGAAGGCGATCACGCTGGTCGAGTCGCAGCGGGAGGACCACCGGGCCCTGGCGCAGGAACTGCTGGTCGAGCTGCTGCCGTCGGCCGGTGGCGCCCGGCGCGTCGGCATCACCGGCGTCCCCGGAGTCGGCAAGTCGACATTCATCGACCAGCTGGGCACCGACCTGACCGCGGCCGGGCATCGCGTCGCCGTGCTGGCCGTCGACCCGTCGTCGACGCGGACCGGCGGGTCGATCCTGGGCGACAAGACGCGGATGGCGCGCCTGGCGGTGGATCCGCACGCGTTCATCCGGCCGTCGCCGACGTCCGGCACGCTGGGCGGCGTCGCGCGGGCCACGCGCGAGACGATCGTGCTGATGGAGGCCGCCGGCTACGACGTCGTGCTGGTCGAGACCGTCGGCGTCGGGCAGTCCGAGGTGACCGTGGCGAACATGGTCGACTGCTTCCTGTTCCTGACCCTCGCCCGCACCGGCGACCAGCTCCAGGGCATCAAGAAGGGCGTGCTCGAACTCGCCGACGTCATCGCGGTCAACAAGGCCGACGGCGAGCACGAGCGGGACGCGCGCCGCGCGGCGCGGGAGCTGTCCGGCGCGCTGCGGATGATCTACGGGCCCGACGCGACGTGGACACCGCCGGTGCTGACCTGCAGCGGCCTGCACAACCTGCGGCTCGACGAGGTCTGGGCCGCCATCGAGAAGCACCGCGAGACGCTCACGGCGTCCGGCGAGCTCGACGCCCGGCGGCGGCAGCAGCAGGTGGACTGGACCTGGGCAATGGTGCGCGAGCAGCTGCTGAGTCGCCTGGCGGCGCATCCGGACGTGCGAACGGTCGTTCCCGACGTCGAGCGGGCGGTGCGGGACGGTGAACTGACAGCTACCCTCGGTGCACAGCGGATCCTCGACGCGTTCGGTGGATGACGGACGCACGGGTTCGCGGGCAGAATGCCTGGTCGTGGCGAAGGGATGACATGGCGAAACTGCGGGTTCTGGTCCTGGCCGGGGTACTCGGCGCGGTGCTGTTCACGGCGTCGCCCGCCCTCGCCGAGCCGGTGCGGACGGCGGCCGTCACGATGACCGTCGCGCACACGTCGGCGCTGGTGCCGGTGCAGACGCAGCCGCCGGGCCCGGTGCTCGACCCGGCACAGACCGACAAGGCGAACAGCCAGAAGACCAAGAACAAGCTGATCGCGGGCCTGCTCGCGGTCGTCCTGCTGGCCATCGTGATCTACGGGCGGAAGATGCGCTCGAAGAAGGCCAAGGGGTCCTGAGGTTTTCGGCTTTGCCGAACTGCTGGACACCGTTCAACGCAGATCCGGTACCGGCCATCTAGGACGGCCGTTTTCGAGGCGCGCGTTGCCGCCTGCATGGTGCACGATCGTCTGCAAATGCGTACGACAGATCGATCGGCACGACGCGTGACCCCAGCCGCTGCGCGGGTTACCCGTGTTGCGGGAGGAGGTGCGGCGTGACGGTGCTCGACTCACGGCCGGACGTTCCAGGCGACCCCCAAGGGCGCATCATCAACCCCATGGAGGGGTCCGAGGCGCTCATTTCCGAAGCCGGCGTAAGCATGGCTCCCGTGGAGGACCTTGGTGCGGGCCGCGGCCCGTTCTGGCTGGACGACTGGCTCCGCGCCAACGCGACCGACGTGCTCGCCTGGCGGCGGCACATCCACGCCCACCCGGAGCTGTCGCGGCACGAGTTCGCGACCACGGAACTGGTCGTCACGCTGCTGCGTTCGGTCGGGCTCAAGCCGTGGGTGCTGCCCGGCGGCACCGGCGTCGTCTGCGACATCGGCAGCGGCGAGCGGTGCGTGGCGCTGCGCGCGGACATGGACGCCCTGCCCCTGACGGAGGCGACCGGCCTGCCGTACGCGTCGACGGTCGAGGGCGCGGCCCACATGTGCGGCCACGACGCCCACACGGCGATCCTGCTGGGCGCGGCCCGCGCCCTGGCAGGCGCGCCGGAGCTGCCCGGCCGCGTCCGGCTGATCTTCCAGCCCGCCGAGGAGGTCATGCCGGGCGGCGCGCTGGACATGATCGCGGCGGGCGCGCTGGACGGCGTCGAGCGCATCTACGGCCTGCACGTCGACCCGCGTCTCGAGGTCGGTTCGGTGGGGATGCGCGTCGGCGCGCTGACGTCGGCGGCGGACCTGATCGAGCTGCGCCTGACGTCCCCCGGCGGCCACACGTCCCGCCCGCACCTGACGGCCGACCTGGTCCACGCGCTCGGCACGGTGATCACGTCCCTGCCGGCGCTGCTCTCCCGCCGCGTCGACCCCCGCTCGGGCACGGTCCTGGTCTGGGGAGCGGTCCACGCGGGCCAGGCGGCCAACGCGGTGCCCCAGGAGGGCGTCCTGCGCGGCACCCTGCGCACGGCCGACCACGAGGTCTGGACGGCACTGGAGCCCCTGGTCGCGTCTTCGGTGGAGTCCCTCCTGGCTCCCACCGGCGTCGGCTTCCACCTGGACTACCGCCGCGGAGTCCCCCCGGTGGTCTCCGACCCGGACTCGACAGCCCTGATGCGAGCCGGCGTCGAGGCAGCGTTGGGCGAAGGCGCAGTCGCCCCGACAGAGCAGTCCTCCGGCGGCGAAGACTTCGGCTGGTACCTGGAGCACGTCCAGGGAGCCTTCGCCCGCC
The DNA here is from genome assembly GCF_040064235.1 of Amycolatopsis melonis. Classification (NCBI taxonomy): domain Bacteria; kingdom Bacillati; phylum Actinomycetota; class Actinomycetes; order Pseudonocardiales; family Pseudonocardiaceae; genus Amycolatopsis; species Amycolatopsis melonis. The sequence goes on along the minus strand of NZ_JBDZYD010000013.1, from coordinate 317,646 downwards.
TCGGCGTCTGGCCCGGCCCCCCGGCCCCCCAGTCCGACATCCACCGCCCGACCTTCGTCCTCGACGAGCGAGCCCTGCTCTGCGGAGTCCGAACCCTGGTCCACACAGCCCTAACCTCCCTCGCCTAGTGATGCCCCTCCAGTCACGCGTGATGCCCGTGCAATCACGCGTGATGCCTCTTTCCGCACAGAGTTATCCACAGGTATCTCGAGTTGTCCACAGGCGGTGAGATCGGCCCTTCCCTTCGTCGAGGGAAGGGCCGATTCTCGAGTATGTGATCAATTGGGGAGGACGACATGGAGCGGTTTCACGGGCCGAGGCCGACCGGATCCTGGGGCGCCGCGCGGTGCTCGAAGGACTGGCGAGCGGGCTCCTCGCGCAGCCTTGGCGAGGTGTGCTCATCCACGCCGCCGATTCGCTCAACCTGACGACGCTGGCGCAGGCGGCGTTGATCCACGTCGGCCCGCCCGCGGCGTTGTCCGGCGCCACTTCCCTTGCGCTGCACGGGCTTTCGGTGTGCACGAGTACGATGATCCACCTCTCCGTACCCCCGGTGAAACGCGCTCGCTCGAAGCCCGGACTGGTCATCCACCGGGCCGAATTCCAGCCGTCGGACGTGGTCGAACTCGACGGTCTTCCGGCCTTCTCGCTCGACCTCGCCCTCGCCGATCACCTGTGCGACGGCGACGAGCGGACGGCCTTCGCGGCTCTCGATCAAGCCCTGGCGAGGCTCCCGGAAGACCACCGTCCGATCCTCCGGAAGAACGTCCGTGACCGCCTCGTCGACCGCCGGGACCGGCGAGGTATCCACAGGGCGCAGATGCTGCTGGCGCTCGCGACCGGACAGGCCGAATCGCCGCCGGAGAGCATCCTCCGGCTGATCGTCGTCGAGGCGGGGTTCCCGGTTCCGGAGCCGCAGTTCGAGATCACCGCGGTCGACGGCCGCCGGCTCTACGTCCTCGACATGGCCTGGCCCGAGTTGCGGATCGCGCTCGAGTACGACGGGTTCGCCGCGCACGAGGATCGGCACGAACGCGACGCCGAGCGGGATGAGCGGATGGCGGGGCGAGGCTGGATCACGATCCGCGCGACGGCGGTGGACCTCCGGGAGCCAGGCCGTGTCATCGCCGAGTTGCGGGACGCGTTCAAGCTACGTTCGGGGCATCACGCGTGACTGGAGCGGCATCACGCGTGATCAGACGGGCATCACGCGTGATGGAAGGGGCATCAGCCGGTGATGCCGGTGCAGGGGCGGGTTCTGAGGTCGTCGACGTAGTCGGCGGGGGCACCTGCCGCCTCGGCGGCGTCGGCCAGGACGCCCAGGTAGCGGGCCGAGGGGAGGCCGCCTTCGTAGGCGTCCAGGACGTACAGCCAGGCCAGGACCGAGCCGTCCATCGTCTGGACGCGGAGGCGGATCTTCGTGTGGATTCCCAGCTCACCGCCTTCCCAGCGGTCGAGCCCGGCCTCGTCCAGCGGGGTCACGTCGTAGAGGACGACGAAGACCCGCGAACCCGGGTCCTCGACGATCGTGGCCAGGGCACCTTCCCAGCCGAGGTCCTCGCCGCCGAAGGTCAGGCGCCAGCCCTCCAGCCAGCCGGTGCCGGCCATCGGCGAGTGCGGCGCGCGCTCCAGCATCTGGGCGGGCTCCATGTTCGATCCGTACGCGGCATACAACGGCACGCCGACAGCGTAGCGATACCTCGCTCACCCGAGTGGACGCACTCGCCGTGTTCGCCCACTTCGGTGTCCGGTCACCTTCGCCGCGTACGGTGAGAGCACCGCACGGACTGCCATGAGGAGGACCCAGGTGACCAGGATCGTGATCATGGGCGGGGGCCCGGCCGGCTACGAAGCCGCGCTCGTCGCGGCCCAGCACGGCGCCGACGTCACGATTGTCGAGCGCGACGGCCTGGGCGGCGCCTGCGTGCTCTACGACTGCGTCCCCTCGAAGACGTTCATCGCGAGCTCGGGCGCGCTGGCGAAGATGCACGACCTTGGCGAGCTGGGCATCAACACCGACCTGGCCGACACCAGTGTCGACCTGCCGACCGTCCACGGCCGGGTGAAGGGCCTCGCGCTCGCCCAGTCCGCCGACATCCGCGCCCGCGTCCAGCGCGAAGGCGTCCGCGTCGTCATCGGCGAAGCCCGCTTCGACGACGACGAGCCCGGCCTCGCGACCCACAAGGTCACCGTCACGACGGCCGAAGGCACCGAGACGCTGCCTGCCGACGTCGTCCTGATCGCGACCGGCGCGACCCCGCGCGTCCTGCCCGGCGCCGTCCCGGACGGCGAGCGCATCCTCGACTGGCGCCAGCTCTACGAGCTGCAGGAGCTGCCGGAGCACCTCGCCGTGATCGGCTCGGGCGTCACCGGCGCCGAGTTCGCGTCCGCCTACACCGAGATGGGGGTCAAGGTCACCGTCGTCTCCAGCCGCGACCGCGTGCTGCCGCACGAGGACGCCGACGCCGCCGCGGTGCTCGAGGAGGTCTTCTCGCAGCGGGGCACGACTGTCGTGAAGCACGCGCGCGCCGACCGCGTCGAGCGCACCGAGAAGGGCGTCGAGATCTTCCTCTCCGACGGCCGCGTGATCGAAGCCAGCCACGCGCTGATGACCGTCGGGTCGGTCCCGAACACCAAGGACATCGGCCTCGACAAGGTCGGCATCGCGCCCGGCCCCGGCGGGTTCATCACCGTCGACCGCGTTTCGCGCACCTCCGTTCCCGGGATCTACGCCGCCGGCGACTGCACCGGCGTGCTCATGCTCGCCTCGGTGGCGAGCATGCAGGGCCGCATCGCCATGTGGCACGCGCTGGGCGAGGGCGTCGCGCCGATCAAGCTCAAGACCGTCGCCGCCAACGTGTTCACCCACCCGGAGATCGCCACCGTCGGCATCAGCCAGCAGGCGATCGACTCCGGCGAGGTGCCCGCGCGCACCATCATGCTGCCCCTGGCCACCAACGCGCGCGCGAAGATGGAGGGCCTCCGCCGAGGCTTCGTGAAGCTGTTCTGCCGCCCCGCCACCGGCGTGGTCGTCGGTGGTGTCGTCGTGGCGCCGACGGCGAGCGAGCTCATCCTTCCCATCGCGCTCGCCGTCCAGAACCAGCTCACAGTGGACCACCTGGCACTGACATTTTCGGTGTACCCGTCGCTGTCGGGGTCGATCACCGAGGCCGGGCGCCAGCTCATGCGCCACGACGATCTCGACTGACGAACCCACGCAACCCCGGCGCACCCGTCGCGTCTTGTCGGTTGTAAGGCTGAAGGACGCGAAGGGTGCGAAGGTGCGCAAGACGGTGGTTTTCGTTGCGGCAGCGGTGATCGGGGCGACGGCGCTGGCGGCGCCCGCGACGGCGCAGCAGAGCAGCAGTCCCACGTCGGCCGCGCCCGCCGGTCACGTCCAGCTCAACGTCAACACCGCCATCAACCAGACGCTCGTGGACAAGTACGTCCGCGACGCGCCGAACGTCGCGCTGGGCAAGTGCGAGGGGGACAAGCCGACGTTCGTTTCGCCGGTGCTGACGTTCTCCAACTACACGCCAGGCCCCTTCATGGGCGCCGACGCGAACGTCAGCGCCGACGCCACGCTCAAGCCGGGCACGCCGGCCGGGTCGTACGAGCTGTCCGTGAGCTGCAGCACCGGGTCCTACACCACGCAGTTCACGGTGCCTGCCCCGCAGGTCTCGAAGGTGCCCTCCGGCGCCGCGAAAGCGGGCGACGGCAGCATGGCAGGCTGATTTCCCGAATCCGCAACGACCACCTCGGAGCCGCACTCCGGGGTGGTTTTTTCATGCTTTCAGCGTGCGGAATTTCGCGACCTTTTCGTGACCTGAACCGGGAACCGATCGCAGGTGGAGACGTCTTTGGGTGCGTAGGTGGGCGGAGGGGCCGGTGCAGGGGGAACTGCGAACGGTGTCCGTTTGCCGTCTTTTCCGAAACGGAAACACAGGGGAGAAACAATGAAGAAGGCTGTTGTCGTCGCCGGTATTTCGGCGGCATTCCTGGTCGTCGCGCCGAGCGCCGCGCTCGCGACCGCGCCGCCCACGCCGTCCACCTCGGCCGCGCCCACCAGCGAGCCGGAGTACCCGGACGGCCCGATGACCCGGGTCACCAAGCAGCTGTCCCTGCACCCGGGCAAGGCCCTGCCGGGTGCCCGGGTGAAGTTCGACTTCGGCTGCTCGACCCGTCCCGAAGAGGATGTCGACGTGCGGTCGGCCGCGCTCGTCGCCGACAAGCCCGGTTTCTCCTTCGGCACCGTCAAGAACGTGAAGCCGGGCAAGTACTCCGTCACGCTGCACTGCGGGCCGGAGACCTCGACCGCGACGCTGGAGGTCCTGGCGAAGCAGCCTGCCAAGCAGGTCACCAAGGTGCCCGCCGGGGCGCCGCAGACCGGCGGCACCGACGGTCCGGTCGACGGCTCCGGCGCTCCGGTGGCCGCCGCGGCCGCCATGGGCGTGCTCGCCCTCGGCGGCAGCGGGCTGGTCCTGGCCAGGCGGGTGCGACGCCGCTGACGGACGCGGGGGTAGCGTCGGGGCGGCCCGGCCGGGCCGCCCCGACGTGTCAGGGGAAAGCACGAAGGACGGGGGAGAACACATGAGCACGAAGACCATCGGCGGCAGGCGGGGCTTCCTCATCGCCCTCGTCGTGGCGCTGCTCGCCGCACTGGCGGTGCTGGCGGTGACGCTCGGCGGCGGCGACCCGGGCACCGCGCAGCCACCGCCCGCCCAGCCGGTCGCGGTGACCCCGCAACCACAGGCTGCCGCCGGGGACGCCGTCGCGGCTCTGCCCAGGTCCGAGCCCGTTTCGATCGACATCCCGAAGATCGGCGCGCATTCGTCGCTGATCGGGCTGGGCCTCAACCCGGACAACACTGTCCAGGTGCCGCCGGTGACCACGCCGCTGCAGGCAGGCTGGTACACCTACGCGCCGACGCCGGGCGAGGCCGGTCCGGCCGTCGTCCTCGGGCACGTCGACGGCAACCACCAGAAAGGGATTTTCTTCCGGCTCAAGGAACTCGCGCCCGGCGACCGCGTCGCCATCGCCCGCAAGGACGGCACCACGGCCACGTTCGAAGTGACGAAGGTGCACCAGGTGCCGAAGAAGGACTTCGAGAGCGAAGGCGTCTACGACGACACGCCCGGTCCCGAGCTGCGGCTGATCACCTGCGGCGGGGTCTTCGACCGCAGCGCGCACAACTACGTGGACAACATCGTCGTCTACGCCCGCCTGGTCCAGGGCTGATTTTCGGTTTTTGTCGGACCCCGGTGCCACACTGTGCCAGCCGTCACCTCCGGCGGCGCAGACGAGGGTTGGGAGACGACATGATGTTCCGGGACGAGCGGTGGCCCGACGGCACGCCCAGCTGGGTGGACCTGATGGTGCCCGATCAGGCGAAAGCGACGGCCTTCTACAGCAGTCTTTTCGGCTGGGACGTGCGAAGAGGCGGCGAAGAGACCGGCTTCTACGGCATGGCGGAGCTACGCGGCCGTCCGGTCGCCGGCATCGGCCAGGTCCCACCGGGCCAGGACATCCCGTCCTTCTGGACGACGTATCTCGCCGTGTCCGATGTGGACCGGACCGTTTCGGCGATCACCGAGGCGGGCGGGCAGCTCGTCATGCCCGTGATGGAGGTGATGAAGGAGGGCCGGATGGCCGTCGCGGCCGACCCGGCGGGTGCCGTCTTCGGCCTCTGGGAAGCCGGCAACCACATCGGCACGCAGGTCACCGCGGCCCCGGGCACGCTGGCGTGGAACGAGTGCATGAGCCGCGACTACCTGGCGGCGAAGGCGTTCTACGAGCAGGTCTTCGGCTACGGCTTCCAGGACCTGTCGAACGACGAATTCACGTACGCGGTGCTGCTGCTCGACGGCCGCCCGGTCGGCGGGATCGGCGCCCTGCCCGGGTCGGTGCCCGCGGAGGTGCCCTCGCACTGGTCGGTGTATTTCTCGGTGGCGGACACCGACGCGAGCGCGGCCAGGCTGCGGGAGCTGGGCGGCACGGTGGAAGGAGAGCCGTTCGACACCCCGTACGGGAGGCAGGTGCGGGTCACGGACGACCAGGGCGTGCCGTTCCTGGTGATCGCGCCCAACGAGCAGTCCGGCCTGCCGGAAGGCTGGGAGGGGTGAACGGGCGGCCGGGAGCGCCCCGAGGCGACGCCCCCGGCCGGGTGATGCTCAGTCCTCTTCGGAGACCCAGTCGAAGGTCTTGGTGACGGCCTTCTTCCAGTTGCGGTACTCGCGCTCGCGGCGGGATTCGTCCATGGCCGGATCCCACTGCTTGTCCTGTGCCCAGTTGGTGCGGATGTCGTCCTCGGACTTCCAGAACCCGACCGCCAGCCCGGCGGCGTACGCGGCACCGAGCGCGGTGGTCTCGTTGACCACCGGGCGGATCACCGGCACGCCGAGGATGTCGGCCTGGAACTGCATGAGCAGCTCGTTGACGACCATCCCGCCGTCCACCTTGAGCGACTTCAGCGGGACTCCGGAGTCGGCGTTCATCGCGTCGATGACCTCGCGCGACTGGAACGCGGTCGCTTCCAGCACCGCGCGGGCGAGGTGACCCTTGTTGACGAACCGGGTGAGCCCGACGATCGCGCCGCGAGCGTCGGATCGCCAGTAAGGAGCGAACAGACCCGAGAACGCCGGGACGAAGTACGCGCCGCCGTTGTCCTCGACGCTGCGCGCGTGCTCCTCGATCTCGGCCGCGGTCGTGATCATGCCCAGGTTGTCGCGCAGCCACTGCACCAGCGAACCGGTGACGGCGATGGAGCCTTCCAGCGCGTAGACCGTGTCGTTCGAGCCGATCTTGTAGCAGACCGTGGTCAGCAGCCCGTTCTGCGACATCACCTTCTCGGTGCCGGTGTTGAGCAGCATGAAGTTGCCGGTGCCGTAGGTGTTCTTGGCCTCGCCGGGCGAGAGGCAGGCCTGGCCGAACGTCGCGGCCTGCTGGTCGCCCAGGATGCCCGCGATCGGGACGCCGGCCAGCGCGCCCTTCTCGCGGACCTTGCCGTACTCCTCGGACGAGGAACGGATCTCCGGCAGCATCGAAAGGGGGATGCCCATCTCGCCGGCGATCTCGGCGTCCCACTGCAGGGTGTCGAGGTCCATGAGCATGGTGCGGGACGCGTTGGTCGGGTCGGTGACGTGCACGCCGCCGTCCGGGCCGCCGGTCATGTTCCACAGCACCCAGGTGTCCATGTTGCCGAAGATCAGGTCACCGGCTTCGGCCTTCTCGCGCGCGCCTTCGACGTTGTCGAGGATCCACTTGATCTTCGGCCCGGAGAAGTACGTCGCGAGCGGGAGGCCGACCTTCGCGCGGTAGCGTTCCTGGCCGCCGCCGAGGTTGCCGAGGTCGGTGACGATCTTGTCGGTGCGGGTGTCCTGCCAGACGATCGCGTTGTAGACCGGCTTGCCGGTCCTGCGGTCCCAGACGAGCGCGGTCTCGCGCTGGTTGGTGATGCCGACCGCGGCGATGTCGCGGGCGGTCAGGTCGGCCTTGGCCAGCGCACCCGCGGCGACGCGGCGCGTGTTCTCCCAGATCTCCTCGGCGTTGTGCTCGACCCAGCCTGCCTTCGGGAAGATCTGCTCGTGCTCGCGCTGGTCGACCGAGACCACGCGGCCCTCGTGGTTGAAGATCATGCACCGGGTCGAGGTGGTGCCCTGGTCGATCGCGGCTACGTACGAAGTCATGTCTGCTCCAGGAATTCGGAAGGGAGGGCGATCAGGTCAGGTTGTGCACGCCGAGGTAGAGCAGCGCGGCGAGGGCGCCGCCGGCCAGCGGGCCGGCGACGGGGATCCAGGAGTAGCCCCAGTTGGCGTTCGCCTTGTTGCGGATCGGCAGCAGGAACGCGTACGCGATCCGCGGGCCGAGGTCGCGGGCCGGGTTGATGGCGTAGCCCGTCGGCCCGCCGAGCGAGGCACCGATCACGAGCACCACGAACGACACGCCCGCGTAGCCCAGCGCGGAGTTGCCGAAGTTCGGGATGCCGCCGTCGCCTGCCGCGTAGGTCGGGCTGAGCAGGATCCACGCGACCAGCACGAAGGTGCCGATGATCTCGGTGACGAGGTTCCACGCCGTGTTCTGGATCTGCGGCCCGGTGGAGAAGATGCCGAGGGTGTTCTCGGGCTCGGGGTGGTCGTCGAACTGCAGCTTGTAGGTCGCCCAGCAGAGCACCGCGCCGATGATGGCGCCCGCCATCTGCCCGATGAAGTAGAAGGGCACGTCGCCCCACGGCGTCTTGTCGGCGATGGCGAGCCCCAGCGTCACCGCCGGGTTGAGGTGCGCGCCGCTGGGCGCGGCGATGCTGGCGCCGGTGAACACCGCGAAGGCCCAGCCGAGGTTGATGAAGAGGAAGCCCGCGTTGTGGCCGTTGTTCTTGCGCAACACGTGGTTCGCCACCACGCCGTTGCCGAGCAGGATCAGCGCTGCCGTTCCCAGCAGTTCCCAGACGATTATTGCCCCAGCACTCACCGCTGCACCTCCACACTGGACACTCTGCGCAGGGTCGATCACGGCGTGCCACGGCACCGTTGCCGACCCACGTCCGCGCGACGTTACCGGGGCGTAGAAGCTCCTTCCAAGCACCGGGCAGCCGAATTCTTTCAAGATCGCGGTCAAGATCGCGGAGGGTTACGCCACAAGTGTCATCCGTGGACGGGCGGATGATCACCTGGTCGTGCGATGCTGGAAGCCTCGCAGCACGAGGAGGAGTGTCACGTGGCCAGCGCCCAGCACGCAGCGGAGACGAACCCGGCCCGACTCGGCCCGCGCAAGCGGGAGGAAACGTGGCAGCGGCTCGGCAGCGAAACGTTCGACCTCGTGGTCATCGGCGGCGGCGTGGTCGGCGCGGGCACCGCGCTCGACGCCGCGACCCGTGGCCTGCGGGTCGCGCTCGTCGAGGCCCGCGATCTCGCGTCGGGGACGTCGAGCCGGTCGAGCAAGCTCTTCCACGGCGGCCTGCGGTACCTGGAGCAGCTGGAGTTCGGGCTGGTCCGCGAGGCACTGCGCGAGCGCGAGCTGATGCTGACCACGATCGCGCCGCACCTGGTGAAGCCGGTCAGCTTCCTCTACCCGCTGACGCACCGCGTGTGGGAGCGGCCGTACACCGCGGCGGGCCTGCTGATGTACGACACGATGGGCGGCGCGCGCAGCGTCCCCGGCCAGAAGCACCTGACCCGCGCCGGCGCGCTGCGGATGGTGCCCGCGCTCAAGCGGTCCGCGCTGATCGGCGGGATCCGCTACTACGACGCGCAGGCCGACGACGCCCGCCACACGATGACCGTGGCGCGCACCGCCGCGCACTACGGCGCGGTCGTGCGGACCTCGACCCAGGTCGTCGGGTTCCTGCGCGAAGCCGACCGGGTTTCGGGCGTGCGCGTGCGCGACGTCGAAGACGGCCGCGAAACGGAGATCTCGGCGGCCGCGGTGATCAACTGCACCGGCGTGTGGACCGACGAGCTGCAGCGGCTGTCCGGCGGGCGCGGCCGGTTCCGGGTGCGCGCGAGCAAGGGCGTGCACATCGTCGTCCCGCGCGACCGGATCGTCTCGGAGTCGGGCCTGATCCTGCGCACGGAGAAGTCGGTGCTGTTCGTGATCCCGTGGCGCAACCACTGGATCGTCGGCACCACCGACACCGACTGGAACCTCGACCTGGCGCACCCGGCGGCGACGAAGCATGACATCGACTACATCCTCGAGCACGTCAACACGGTCCTCGCGACGCCGCTGACGCACGCCGACATCGAAGGCGTGTACGCGGGCCTTCGCCCGTTGCTGGCGGGGGAGAGCGAAGAGACGTCGAAGCTGTCGCGCGAGCACGCGGTCGCGCGGGTGGCCCCGGGCCTGGTGGCGATCGCGGGCGGCAAGTACACGACGTACCGGGTGATGGCGGCGGACGCGGTCGACGCGGCGGCGGTGGACCTGCCCGGCCGCTCGCAGCCGTCGATCACGGACAAGGTGCCCCTCCTCGGCGCGGACGGCTACCACGCACTGGTCAACCAGGCCGACCACCTGGCCGCCGAGCACGGCCTGCACCCGTACCGGGTCCGCCACCTCCTCGACCGCTACGGCTCACTGGTCCACGAAGTCCTGGCCGCGGCCGAGGGCCGCCCGGAGCTGCTGAAGCCGATCGAGCACGCCCCGGACTACCTGGGTGTCGAGGTGGTGTACGCGGCTTCGCACGAGGGGGCGCTGCACCTGGAGGACGTCCTGGCCCGCCGCACCCGCATTTCGATCGAGTACGCCCACCGTGGCGTCGAGTGCGCGGAGCAGGTGGCCACCCTGGTGGGTGAAGTCCTCGGCTGGTCACCCGAAACGGTGAAGCACGAGATCGAGGTCTACCGAGCCCGGGTCCAGGCGGAGCGAGAATCCCAGTCCCAGCCCAACGACGAAGCGGCCGACGCCCTCCGCTCGGCGGCCCCGGAGGCCCGGGCGGGCATCGTGGAGCCGGTGAGCTGACCTTGTCCACAGCCGGGCCGAGTTGTGGACAACCGCCGCCGGCGAGGGGCTGGAAACCCGGTTTCGCCGGTGGGCGCCGATAGACTGGCCTCGGGGCCGCCCCCCTGGGAGTGGCGGGGGCTGTGGTTGGGGGCTGGGGGCTGTGGTTGCGGGCGCAGCTGGCTGTTGGGTGGCTCGGTGGATGTCATGAACGACTCGTTCATGTCCTCAGACGAGGTGAACGAGTCGTTCATGACGTCGCGGCGCAAGGACGAAAGGGCGGTCCAGTACATCGCGGCGCGAGGACGAAAGGCGGTCCGGTCAGGAAGTCCGGTGCCAGCGGATCAGGCGCTCGCCCGTCGGGGCGGGCTCCGGCTCGGGGCCGATCAACGTGAATCCGCAGCGCTGGGCCACCGTTGCCGAGGCCGTGTTGCTCTCTTCGTACCGGTAGCTCACCTCGGTCAGGCCCAGGCCTCCGAAACCGAAGCGCAGGGCCGCGTTCAAGGCCGTTGTCGCTATTCCCTTGCCTCGCTCGGCCGGGTGGACCCACACCGTTGCCTCCGCGTACGCCGCGTCCAGGTCCAGTTCGCGGAGGCCCACTTCGCCCAGGAGCCTGCCCGATGTCGGCTCTGCTATCGCCCAGGAACAGCGCTCGTCGCCTGCCCACTGGGCCGCTCGCAGCGCTACGTACTCCGTTGCCTCGTCCAGGGTGCGTAGGCGGTAATTGAGCACGTACTTGCGGTGCGTCGGGTCGGCGAACGCCTCCATCAGCGCCGGGCGGTCGTCGATGTGCCGGTCGGCGCGCAGCTGGCGCAGGTAGTACGTGCCCGCGTTGATCTCCACCGGTTCCACTCCGCCCAGCCTAGCCAGGCCGGGAACGTGCCGCTCCCGGCCTGGCGATCAGAGCGCGATCAGAGCGCGATCAGAGCCTGATCAAGGCACGTCAGGCCGGGGACAGGCGCCAGATCACCGGTACCCCGCCCGCGTCTCCCGTTCCGTTGGTCGCGAAGCCGGCGAGGGTGCCGTCGTCGGCTGCCACGTGGGTTTCGTACCTCGTGTAGCCGCTGGGGCCGCGGACCACGCCCGGTGCCGTGCCGCGCCACACCACTCCGTTGCCGTAGATCACCGGGCCCGACGGGGTCGACTCCAGGCCTACCGTCAGGCCCGCCTTGTTGACGCTCAGCGCGATCCCGCCGCCTTCGAGGCCGGTCGGCGGCGAGTCCGGCGTCGACCACCGCGCCGCCTGGTTGCCGCCCCACGAACGGGCGCCGACCACGACGCCGTTGCGGATCGCGTAGCCGGCCGCCCAGGCGGACGAACCCGGTGACAGCGGGCGGATCACGCCGTCCTTCCACAACGTCGAGCTGTTGCCCGTCGTGAACAGGATCGTCCCGTCGTCGTCGAGGTCACGTGCGTAGTACGTGTCCGGTCCCTTCGGGATGACCACCGGCTCGCTGCCGTCCGCCCGCCACAGGACCGCCGCTTCCGGGGCGGTGCTGGACCCCCACGCCTTTCCGAGCACGTCGCCGCGGGTGTTGATCGCGATGCCCTCGACCACGGTGTAGCCCGCCGGGAGAGCCTTGAGGTGATATCCCGTCGCGTCCAGCGTGTACGTCTGGCTGCGCATCGAGTCGTAGTCGTGGATCGTGCCGACCACGACGCCGGACGAGTTCTCGTCGTTGGCGTCCACGCGCTCGTAGCCGCTCGGCACCCCGCGCAGGACCGGCTGCCCGTTGCGCCAGCTCACCACCTGCGTGACGTCGTTGACCCGGAACGTGCCCGTGTACTCGCCCTTGCCGTCCGACCCGGTCAGGAAACCCGTGGTCGCGCCGGGTGGCAGCGGCAGGACCGTCGGCCGCCACGCGATGCGGATCGCCGCCGCGTCCGCGGGCTGGACCAGCACCGCCACGGACAGCGCGGCGACGACCGGCGTCAGCACACGCCCCCAGAAACCAGTTCTCATCGAAACTCCTTCTTCCCGACCTGCGTGATCACCACGCCGCGGGACGCCGGCCGGTTGCCCGGCGAACGGAGCAATCTCAGCGGCGGCGGACCCGTGCGAGCGCCGCGACCACCAGCGGCAACGCGACCGAGATGATCAGCAGGCGGCCGCGGGAAAGGATCAGGACCGCGATCGCCAGGACGATCGCGATCGGCACCGCGCTCCTGGTCAGGAACGTCGCCAGCGCGTTGTCCCCGGACGGCGCCACGGGCGCGGACACGCTGCCGAGCAGCGCGCTCGGCCGCGGCGACGGCAGGTCGTCGAACAGCGGGACCAGCTCGCTGACACGCTTGGCGGCGGTCACCTTCGCCGAGCGGGCGCCGTACTCGTCGAGGTCGAGCCGCCCGGTGCGGACGTGCTCTTCGAGGACGTCCAGTGCGTCCTGGCGCTCGGCGTCGCTCAGCCGCATGTCGCCCACGGCAGGTCAGCGGCCCAGCTCGCGACGGCGTTCCCGGTCGCGCAGGTGGTGCTCGTGGCGGCGGCGGTGGTGCTCGTCGTGGTTCCAGTCGTGGCCCCACATCGACTTGCCCAGCACCGTCAGCCCGATCGGGACGAAGACGATCGGCCAGCCCAGGGTGCCGGTGGCGATCAGCGCGATCGCCGCGATCCACGCCAGCGGCACGATCGCGGCGAGGAACCGCTGCGGCGGCGACCACGAATCCGGCGTGCCCGGCCGCTTCGGCTCGGGAACCGGCGCCGGTCCGGGCGTCGCGACGGCCTTGGGAGCGTCGTCGTACTGCGGGTGCGGCGCGGGCAGGTCGGCGAAGATCTCGCTGAGCTCGCCGCGGGTCTTGGCCGCGGTGATCCGCGCCGAGCGCTCGCCGTACTCGTCGATGTCGAGACGTCCCGCGCTCATGTGCTCACCGAGCGCGGACAGCGCGGATTCGCGGTTCTGGTCGCTGATCCGCAGCTGCGGAGACGGGACTTCGGTCACGGAGTCGATGGTAGGCCGCCTCGGGGGCGGCCCACCACGACATCTGTAACGAACAGTGCTACTTGATCTCCAGAAGCTGCGTGCCCTGCGTCACGGCGGCGCCGACCTCGACCGAAAGGCCGGTGACGGTGCCCGCTTTGTGCGCGGTGACCGGGTTCTCCATCTTCATCGCTTCGAGGACGAGGATCAGCTCGCCCGCTTCGACCGTCTGGCCCTCTTCGACGGCGACCTTCACGATGGTGCCCTGCATCGGCGCCGTGACGGCGTCGCCGCTCACCGCGGCCTTGGTGCCGCCGGCCCGCTTGCGCGGCTTCGCCTTGACCGCCGTGCCGCCCCCGCCGCCTTCGAGCGCGAACCCGCCCGGCAGCGAGACCTCCAGGCGCCGCCCGCCGACCTCGACCACGACGTTCTGCCGCGGCGGCTCCTCGGCGTCCTCGGCGTCCGGCGCGACGAACGGCTCGATCGTGTTCTCGAACTCCGTCTCGATCCAGCGCGTGTGCACGCTGAACCCGTTCTCGTCGCCGACGAACGCCGGGTCGTTGACGATCACGCGGTCGAACGGCAGCACCGTCGCCATGCCTTCGACGACCATCTCGTCGAGCGCCCGGCGGCTGCGTTCGAGGGCGTTGTTCCGGTCCGACCCGGTGACGATCAGCTTCGCCAGCATCGAGTCGAACTGCCCGCCGATGACACTGCCTGACTCGACGCCGGAGTCGACGCGCACGCCCGGCCCGCTCGGCGCGACGAACTTCGTCACCGTGCCCGGCGCGGGCAGGAAGCCGCGGCCGGCGTCCTCGCCGTTGATGCGGAACTCGATCGAGTGGCCGCGCGGCTCGGGGTCTTCGGTGATCCGCAGCTTCTCGCCGCGCGCGATGCGGAACATCTCGCGGACGAGGTCGATGCCGGTGGTCTCCTCGGACACCGGGTGCTCGACCTGCAGCCGGGTGTTGACCTCCAGGAAGGAGATCGTGCCGTCGGTGGCGACCAGGTACTCGACCGTGCCGGCGCCGTAGTACCCGGCTTCCTTGCAGATCGCCTTCGCCGATTCGTGGATGCGCTTGCGCTGCTCGTCGCTCAGGAACGGCGCGGGCGCCTCCTCGACGAGCTTCTGGTGGCGGCGCTGCAGCGAGCAGTCGCGGGTGCCGACGACGATCGCGTTGCCGTGCATGTCGGCCAGCACCTGCGCCTCGACGTGCCGCGGCTTGTCCAGGTACCGCTCGACGAAGCACTCGCCGCGGCCGAACGCGGCGACGGCTTCGCGCGTGGCCGATTCGAACAGCTCGGGGATCTCTTCGCGGGTGCGCGCGACCTTGAGGCCGCGGCCACCGCCGCCGAACGCGGCCTTGATGGCCACCGGCAGGCCGTGCTCGTCGGCGAACGCGACGATCTCGGCGGCGTCCTTCACCGGCTCCTTCGTGCCCGGCACCAGCGGCGCGCCCGCGCGCATCGCGATGTGGCGGGCGGTGACCTTGTCGCCGAGGTCGCGGATCGACTGCGGGCTCGGCCCGATCCAGGTCAGCCCGGCGTCGAGGACGGCCTGGGCGAAGTCGGCGTTCTCGGACAGGAAGCCGTAGCCCGGGTGCACCGAGTCGGCGCCCGAGCGCTTCGCGGCTTCGAGCAGCTTGTCGAAGTTCAGGTAGCTTTCGGCCGCCGTCGTGCCGCCGAGGGCGAACGCCTCGTCGGCCAGGCGGACGTGCGGTGCGTCGCGGTCCGGGTCGGCATACACCGCGACACTGGCCAGACCGGCGTCCTTGGCCGCTCTGATCACGCGTACGGCGATCTCGCCCCGGTTGGCGACCAGGATCTTGGTCACCGGACCACCCGTGGATTCGCCGACCTGCTCGGCCACCCCGCACCTCCTGCGTCCGACAGCTGCATTGCTGACCGCCCACGCGGCATCTGGGAAGTCTACGGATATGACGTCGCGAGTCTCTTGAGTGAGAGGTGAACCACGCTCAGACGCGGTGGCGCAGTTCCTCCGGCAGCGGCGAGTCGAGCACGATCACGTCGTACGGGTTCGCCGCGTGGACCTTGGGCAGGTGCTCGGTGTTCACCAGCACCCACGGCTGGTGCTCGCCGCAGCAGTCGATCAGCCGGTCGAGCGCGGTGAAGGCGACCAGCGCGGTGCGGCCGTCCGGGGTGCGGCGCAGCTCGATCGACGCGCCTTCGGCGGCGGGGTTCACCGGCCCGGTCGGCAGGTACAGGGCGGGCGGGAGGTTCGGGTTCGTCACCGGAACCACCATAGGCGGACACGCTGCGCAAGGTGTCACCCCGTCGGCTCCGACACCGCCGGGGGATTTCAGCCACATCGCCCCGGGCGTCGCCCACACACCGTGGCGACGCGGCTTACGCTCTGCCTTATGCGGACTACGGCGGCGCGGACGCCTCGGTCGGCGCTGCTAACGGCGGTGCTGGCCGCGGTGGTGACCGTCGGCGCGATCGGCACGGTGTTCGCGCTGCGCCCGCGCCCGGAGCTGCCCACCGGCGCCGCCGAGCCCGCGGCCGCCCCGGTGACCCCGGCGGCGGTCGGCTGCGGGGCCGGGCCGTGCCGGGAACTCGCGGCGATGACGGTCGGCGGGACGCCGGTGGTACTGCTCACCGACGCCTCCGGCGGGGCGGCGCGGGTGCGCGTCGGGCCCGAGCCGGGCACGGTGTTCGAGCTGGCGATCGCCGAGCTCGGGGTGCGGCTGGACGGGAACTCGCTGCGCTGCATCGACGGCGCGGCACCGGCGTGCCTGATCCGCGGCGACGTCGGCGGCGACGGCACGGCCGCCTACGGCGAGCTGCTCACCGGCAGCGGCGGCGTGTGGCGCGACCCGGGCAAGCCGTACTACGCGGACGCCGGGACGCTGTCGCTCTACGACGTCACGACCGACGGCCGTCCCGACGTGATCGTGGTCCGCCACGACTGCCCGGCCACGGTGTCCGGCACCCCGAAGTGCGAGGCGGCGCCGGTGCTGGCCGAGGTGTACGACCTGGCGGGCCGCTCGGTCGGCTGCACGCGGCGCTACACGGCGCCCTCGGACCTGCGCGGCTGGCCGGACGTCCGCCTGACGCGCGCCGACCTCCGCTCCTGTCCCGCTTCCTGAAGGCGCCACTTTCACGTGAAAGTGACGTGGAGGACGGGCCTCCGGGTCACTTTCACGTGAAAGTGCCGGTCAGGCGGGAGCGGGGGCCGTGGGGCGGGCCGCCGAGCCGTCGTCGGTGTGCAGCGGGCGGTCGGTCGGGGCGTTGAGGACGTCGTCGTCGAGGAGACCCTCGCTGCGCGCCACGATCGTCGGGACCACGATCTGGCCCGCGACGTTCGTCGCCGTGCGCATCATGTCCATGATCGGGTTGACCGAGTAGATCAGCGCCAGGCCCAGCGCGACCTGCTTCGCGTCGAGGCCGATGAACGACGTCGTCAGCGTGAACGCCGTCAGCCAGCCCGTGGTGCCCGCCGTCGCCAGCGCGCCGACCACCGCGACCACCACGATGCCCGCGTACTGCCAGAAGTTCAGCGACACCCCGGCGAGGTTCGCCACGAAAATCGCCGCGATGGCGGGGAAAACCGCCGCGCAACCGTCCATTTTGGTCGCACTGCCGAGCGGGGTGGCGAAGGCCGCGTATGCCGGCTGGACGCCGAGGTTGACCGCGGACTGGCGGGTCAGCGGCAGCGTGGCGGCCGAGGACTGGGACGCGAACGCGAACTGGATCGCCGTGCCCGCCTTGGCGAAGAACTTCAGCGGGCTGACCTTCGCCACGAACTGCAGCAGGATCGGGTAGACGACGAACAGCACGAGCAGGCAGCCGACGTACACCGCGAGCGTGGTGGAGAACAGCGGCCGGAACAGCGCGTCGCCGTAGTTGGAGACCGCCGCGCCGATCAGGCCGACGATGCCGATCGGGGCGAGGCGGACGATCCAGCCGAGGTAGCGCTGGATGATCTCGAACACGCTCGTCGTGAAGTCCACGAACGGCTTCGCCCTGTCGCCGAGGCTGTAGGCGGCCGCGCCGATGATCAGGGCGAGGAACAGCACCTGCAGTGTCTCGCCGTCCGAGAACGCTTTCACGAAGTTCTCCGGCAGCAGGCCCTTGACGAAGGCGCTCCAGGAACCCCAGTGGTCGACGCTGGCCGCGGCCCGGTCGGCGTTCTTGGCGGTCGCCGTGACGCCGCCGAGCCCGCCCGCGCCGGGGTCGAAGATCCGGCCGATCGCGATGCCGATCAGCGACGCGATGAACGACGTGATCGCGAACCACAGCACCGTCTTGCCGCCGAGGCGGGCGGCGGTGCGGCCGCCGCCGAGTCCGCGGAGGCTGTTGATGCCGACCACGATCGCCGTGAAGACCAGCGGGATCACCGCGATCTGCAGCAGGGTCGTGAAGATGGTGCCGATCTGGTCGAGGAGATCGGTCAGCCAGCCGGCCCCGGTCTGCCGGGCGACGACGCCCAGCAGGGCGCCGACGACCAGCGAGCCGAGGACCGCGGCCGCGAACACCCGCGGCTTGGTGTAGGTCCGTACGAAGGACACGGGGCGACTCCGGTGCTCGAAAGTTTCAGTCTGGCTTGCCGGGTGAAGAGAACGTTAGGCAAGCGCAGACTCTTCCGGATCACCCGTTCGTGTGGCGCTCTTCTCAGGATGCGGGAGGCCGCCAGAGGTCCACGACGCTCACGCCGACCTCGCCCAGCAGCCGCCGGGTCAGCGGCAGGCTGATGCCGATGACGCTGGTGTGGCCGCCGTCGAGGCCTTCGACGAACCAGCCGCCGAGCCCGTCGATCGTGAAGCCGCCCGCCACGTGCAGCGGCTCGCCGCTGGCGACGTAGGCGTCGATCTCGTGCTGGCTCGGCGTGCCGAACCGGACGGTGGTCGACTCCCAGCCGGACGCCTCCTTCGAGCGGGTCCCGCCGTCGAGCCGGACGACCGCGTGCCCGGTGAGGAGTTCACCGGTTGCCCCGGCCATCGCGGCCCAGCGCTCGCGCGCGGCCTCCGGAGAACCGGGCTTGCCGACCATCTGCCCGTGAATCGAAAGCATCGAATCGCAGGCGACGACGACGGCGTCCGGATGGGCCGCGGCGACCTGGTCGAGGACGGCCTCGGCCTTGGCCGTCGCGAGGGCGCTGACCAGCTCGGACGGGGACGGATCGACCAGCGACGCGGCGACGGCGTCTTCGTCGACGCCGGAGACGAACACGGCCGGATCGACGCCGGCCGCACGCAGCGTCGCGAGGCGGGCGGGGGACTGGGAAGCGAGGACGAACTGCACCCCCGAAACGTACCCGGCCAGGCGGTCGTGACCGAATTGTGACCGACGTCACGCGAAGCGAGAGCTACTTTGTTGTGGCTCGCAACATATGGGTCCTGGATTTTCGGAGAGAACCAATGCCGCTCCTCCGCACCACCAGATCGCTGCGAACCACCGTCCTGGCCGGCCTCCTCCTGTCGGGCACCGTCCTCGTCCCCGCAGCGGCCGCGTCGGCGACGCCGCTCTACAAGAACCCCTACGCCCCGGTGCCGATCCGCGTCAACGACCTGATGGCGCGGATGACCCTGGACGACAAGATCGGGCAGATGACCGAGGGCGAGCGCGGGTCCGCCACGCCCGCGCAGGCCGCGGCCGCGCGCCTCGGCTCGGTCCTCTCCGGCGGCGGTTCGGTGCCGACGCCCAACACGCCTGCCGGATGGGCGGACATGATCGACGCCTACCAGAAGGCGGCCACGTCCACCGGGCTCGGCATCCCGATCATCTACGGCGCCGACGCCGTCCACGGCCACAACAACGTCTACGGCGCCACGGTCTTCCCGCACAACATCGGCCTCGGCGCGGCGAACGACCCCGGGCTCGTCAAGCGGATCGGCGAAGTCACCGCCGACGAAACCGCCTCGACCGGCGTGAAGTGGGCCTTCGCGCCCTGCCTGTGCGTCGCCCGCGACGACCGCTGGGGCCGCACCTACGAGTCTTACGGCGAGATCCCGCGCAACGCCGTCGAAAACTCTGTCATCGTCGAAGGCCTGCAGGGCCGCGACCTCGGCGCGCCGACGTCGGTACTGGCCACCGCCAAGCACTTCATCGGCGACGGCGGCACCACCGGCGGCGTCGACCAGGGCAACACCCAGATCAGCCTCGACGAGCTGCGCCGGATCCACCTGCCGCCGTTCCGCGCCGCGGTCGACCGCGGCGTCGGCTCGGTGATGATCAGCTTCAACAGCTGGAACGGCGTCAAGGACCACGGCAACAAGTTCCTCATCACCGACCTGCTCAAGGGCGAGCTGGGCTTCACCGGCTTCGTGATCTCCGACTGGAACGGCATCGACCAGATCGACGGCCAGCAAGGCTTCACCGCGGCCGAGGTCAAGCAGGCGGTCAACGCCGGCATGGACATGGTGATGGTGCCCTACGACTACCAGAAGTTCATCGACACCCTGCGCGCCGAAGTGCTCAACGGCGACATCCCGATGTCGCGCATCGACGACGCGAACCGGCGCATCCTGACGAAGAAGTTCGAGCTCGGCCTCTTCGAGCACCCGTACACCGACCGGTCGCTGCAGAAGGACTTCGGCAGCCCGGCCCACCACGCACTGGCGCGGCAGGCGGTGCGCGAGTCGCAGGTGCTGCTGAAGAACGACGGCGTGCTGCCGCTGGCCAAGAAGAACAGCAAGATCTTCGTGGCCGGGAAGAACGCGAACGACATGGGCAACCAGGCGGGCGGCTGGACGCTCACCTGGCAGGGCCAGAGCGGCGAGCGGGTCATCCCGGGCACGACGATCCTCGACGGCATCAAGGCCGGTGCCGGGAAGGGCACGGTGGTGACCTATGACCGTGAGGGTGACGGAATCGACGGCAGTTACCGGGTCGCGGTCGCCGTGGTGGGCGAAACGCCGTACGCCGAAGGGCAGGGAGACCGGCCGGGCGGAGTCGTCCTCGACGCCGAAGACACCGCACTCCTCGCCAAGCTGAAGGCCACGGGCGTCCCGCTGGTCGTGGTGACGGTCTCCGGGCGGCCGGTGGACATCTCCGCACAGCTGCCGTCGATCCGCGGCCTGGTGGCGGCCTGGCTGCCGGGCTCGGAGGGCGCGGGCGTCGCGGACGTGCTCTACGGCGACTACAACCCGACCGGCAGGCTGAGCTTCACCTGGCCGAAGAGCGCCTCGCAGCAGCCGATCAACGCCGGTGACGGCAAGCAGGGCCTGTTCCCGTACGGATACGGCCTGTCCTACCGGCGACGCTGAACCACCGCTCCCGCGGTCCAGGCGAGCCTCCGGTCCCCGACACCGGAGGCTCGCCCGGTTTTCAGGCCGCGGCCGCTTCGGTGACCCGGGCTTCCCGGCGCGGCTGGACCCGCCGCAGCACCGCGGCGGAAACGACGCCGAGCAGCAGGACGGCCATCGGCAGCAGCATCGTCACGCGGGCGGCGTCGGTCAGTCCGTTGTGGACGGCCTGGGTGGCCAGGTTCCCTGCCTGCGCCGCGATTTCCGCGGGCAGCCCCGGCATCGGCGACGGCCCGCCCGCGGAGCCGAACTCGCCGGTGCTCGCCGCGGCGTGCGCGATGCCCTTCGCGAACGGCGCCCGGTACTGCTCCGGCAGCTGCGCGGCCGCCTTCGCGGCTTCGTCCGCGATGGACGCGCTGATCCGGGCCTGCAGCAGCACGCCGATCGCCGCGCTGCCCAGGACACCACCCACCTGGCGTGCGGTGTTGAAGATGCCCGACGCCGTGCCCGCCAGCCGCGGCTCGACCGACCCCATCGTCAGGTTGCTCATCGGCGAGAAGATGCAGCCGATGCCGAGGCCGCACACCAGCAGCGCCGGGACGAACGCCCACGGGCTGCTCGACGGCGTGGCCTGCAGCGCAATGATGCCCAGCCCGGCCGCCAGCGCGGCGAGGCCGAACATGACCAGGTACTTGCCGTTCACCCGGTCCGACGCGCGCCCGACGAACGGCGCGATGATGCCCGACAGCAGCGACATCGGCGCGGTCAGCAGGCCGCCCATGGTCGGGCTCAGCCCCAGCACCGACTGGATGTAGATGACCAGCGGCAGGAACATGCCGGTCATCGCGAAGCCGACGGTGGTCGCGGTGAGCGTCCCTGCCGAGAAGTTCCGGTTCGCGAACACCTGCAGCGGCAGCAGCGGCTCGCGCTTGTTGAACCGCTGCCACACCAGGAACGCGACCAGCAGCACCACGCCGGCGGCGATGATCTCGAACACCGTGATCCCGCCGAAGACCGTGCCCCAGTCGTACTGCTGGCCGTTCTGGACGCCGAACACGATGCAGAGCAGCGCCGCGCCGGAGAGCAGGATGCCGAGCAGGTCGAACGAGTGCGAGTGCTTCGGCTGCCAGTCCGGCACCAGCAGCAGCGTCAGCACGACGGCGATCACGCCGATCGGCACGTTGACGAAGAAGATCCACTCCCAGCCGAAGTGGTCGACGAGCACGCCGCCGAGCAGCGGGCCGGCGATCGTCGCCAGCCCGGCGACCCCGCCCCACATGCCCATCGCCGGGCCGCGCTTGGCCGGCGGGAACAGGTGCGTGATGAACGCCAGCGTCTGCGGCGTCATCAGCGCGGCGCCGAGGCCCTGCACGGCCCGCGCGGCGATCAGCATCTCGGCGTTGCCGGACAGGCCGCACCACAGCGACGCGCCGGTGAACACGATCAGCCCGGCGAGAAACACGCGCTTCGGGCCGAACCGGTCGCCGAGCCTGCTGGTGAACAGCATCGGCACGGCGTAGGTGAGCAGGTAGACGCTGATCACCCAGACGATCGAGTTCAGCCCGGCGTCCAGCTCGCGCAGCATGGTCGGGATCGCGATCGACACGATGGTCGTGTCGAGCAGGATCATGAAGAAGCCCAGGCACAGCGCGCCGAGCGCGGCCCACGGGTTAGCTTGTCTTGCGTTCATCGTCGTCTTCCCTGGTGATGAGCGTGAGCTGGGGTTTGCCGTCGTCCTGGAACGGGATCCGCCCGGACCGGAGATCGTCGAGGAGCCGCTCGGTCCACTCCAGCTCGAACCTGCGGTGGTCGCACTGGTACTGCCAGTCCAGCCAGTAGATCCGCGGCGTCCCGTCGCTGAGCAGGTGGTCGAGGACGGCCTGGTCGGCGGCCACCTCGGAGCGCAGCCGGGTGACCCGGTGCTCGAGTTCGAGCAGTGACGCTTCGCGGCCCAGTTCGTCGATGACGGCGAGCCCGGACAGGTAGGCCGGAAACTCCGTGGCGAGGTCGCCGAGCAGTTCACGGCCGCGCTGGTTGAACTCGTCCAGCCCGGCCTGTGTCATGCCGTAGACGGTGCGTTCGGGCCGCCTGCCGTCGCGCTGCGTGTCCACTACCTCGATGAAGCCGTTGCGGTGCAGGCGTTCGACCGTGTGGTAGAGCGACCCGGCTTTGACGTTGACTCGCATGTGGACGTACCGCTCGCGCATGAGCTGGGCCATCTCGTACGGGTGCAGCGGCCTCTCGTGGAGCAGCTCCAGCACGGCGAGGCCGAGCGGGGTCAGCTTGGACGAGGCCATGGTGAGATCCCTCCAGATCGGTTATTCCACGTGGACTATACGACGTGGGCTACTGTGGGGGCTATCACCACTTCCGTCACGGTCCGTGCACCCTCCGAAGTGCGTGAAGGCCACCTAGAGGATCTTGAGGTGGCCTTCACGCCTCAGAACGGCCAGTCGGCGTGGCCGCCCCGCTCGATCAGCGGGATCATCCGGAACCCCTGGTCGGTGAGCCCGCCGAAGGTGTGCCGGTGCGCACCGCCGGACGGCGCGTGGCCTGCCCGGTAGCCCGCCAGGTTCCACGTGTACAGCGGCACGTGGGCGGGCACCGCCCGCCCGACGTCGCCGTACGCGGCCTGCTCGTCGGTGAGGATCACGACGCGGTCGTGCTTCGCGTAGTGCTTCTTCACCGCGCCCGCGGTGTCGGTGCCGCCGCCGATGAAGAAGCCGCCGGACTGCCAGCGCTCGACGTCACTCAGCAGCGACCCGCCGCGGCGCAGCTTGAACACCTTGGTGCCCGAGCCGCGGTCCCAGTAGCCGTCCGAGAACGACACGACGTCGGCCTTCGCGCAGCGCCGGGCGAGCGCGAGGCCGAAGATGGCGGCCGCGTCCCAGCGCATCAGGCTGCCGTCCCTGCTGAACGGTCCGTTCATCGACCCGGACGTGTCGACGAGGACGAGCGTCCGGCCGTCCAGCACGGGCACGTTGGCCAGCGCGTGCGCGATCGCCTGCTCCAGCGCCCACGCCCAGCGCAGCGACGGCGCCGCCCGGTAGGCCGCGAGGAACCGCATCGGCAGCTGCCGCGACTTCGCGACCTGCGCGGGATCGGCGAGCCGCTCGGCGACGCGCCGCGCGACGTCGTCCGAGACGCCGGCCTCGTCGAAGTTGCGCAGGTTACGCAGCAATGCCATGTAACCCATCGACGGGATCAGCGCCTCCCAGACGCGCGCGTCCAGCGGCCCCTGCAGCCACCCGGCGACGGACTCCCACGTCATGCCCGCGGCGCGGAGCACGTCCGCGGCGTCCGGCCGCGCGAACAGCTCGCGGCGGCGCTCGACGTCCCAGGACAGCAGCTCCGCGCGGGCGCGCAGGGTGCCGAGGACGTCCGGGATGGCGTTGCCGCGGTCGTGCCGCTCGTCGAGGATGTGCCGGAACAGCGCGCCCTGTGCGTCGTCGCGCGTTGCCGGGTGGGTCAGCTCGAGGACGTCGGCGAACCGGAACGCGTGCGCGGCGGAGTCCCACTTGGCGAACGACCGCTCGTCGTAGAGCTTCACCGCGGCGTCGGCGACACCGCGCTTGACCGGCTTCGGCACGGCACGGCCGTGCACGGAAGTCCAGTAGGCAAGCAGCTCCCCGGGCTCGTCGGCCCGCTGCAGCACGTCCGCGACAACCTGGCGGCTCAGCCCGTCGAGCCCGGCGTCGCGGCGCGCCTTGGCGAACTCGGCCGCGCCGACAAGCGACGCGGTGCGCAGGTTCGCGTCCGTGCGCAGCCAGCGCAGGAACCGGGCAGTCCAGTGTGGATCGTCCAACGTGGACTGCCGGACCAGCTCGGCAAACCGGGTGTCACGGGTGTCCGCGGACTCGTAGAAGGTGTGCTCACCGACCATGTTGGTGACGGCGAGCAGGAAAAGCTCGGACCGGGTGTCGCGCGCGTAGCCGGCGCCCCCCTCGTGCGTGACCATGGACGGCGTCGCCTCGCCGCGGACCGGAGAGGTCGCCGCGGGCGCGCGTGCGGTGTTGAACTTGCTCATGGTTTCCCCCTTGTGAAAGGGGAGTCACGGCTTCAGCGGGGCCCGAGATCGAAGTCGGTGAAGGTACATTAGCCGCTCTAGGCCACTGAGCTACCGGACCACAGGTGGTCCGGGAGGGATTCGAACCCCCGACCTGCCCATTGAAAGTGGAAGTAACCCTCGCCTGCGCACCGGGCACCGCTGAAGTTCTGACTCCCGAGTTCTCGGCTGGGGAAGGTGTCCACCGGCCACCGTGAGGTGACCGGGTTTGGATTCGAACCAAGGGATACCGGAAGTAACCTTCCCCGTCGCACCGGGCGAGAGCAACGGTAGCGCCGCCCGGCGCGGTGCTCAAACGGTTTTCCGGTGCCGCAGGCTGCCCTTGACGGCGGCAGTAGTTCGTACTAAGAACTATGTATGCTAAGTTCGTAGCACGAACTACTACTGGGAGGAATCATGGTGCACTTCGGGATCGGCGTCTCCACCGCGGTGCCGGCCGTGCCGGACACGCTGCGGCTCGCCGTCCAGGCCGACCGGGGCGGGCTGGACCTGCTCACCGTCTCCGATCACCCCTACTACGCCGACCGGCTCGACGCCTACGCCGAGCTCGGGGTCCTGCTGGGGCGGACCGAACGGATCTCCGGGCTGGTCAGCGTCTCGAACCTGCCGACGCGCCCGGCGTCGATGCTCGCGCGGACCGTCACGTCCCTGTCCGCGCTGACCGGGGGCCGGATCGTGCTCGGGATGGGCGTCGGCGGGCTGTGGGACGACATTGCGCGGCTCGGGTTCGACAAGCTCACGCCCGGGCAGGCCGTGCGGGCCTTCGAAGAAGGCATCCGGCTCGTGAAGCTGCTCGGCGGTGGCGGGGATCCCGTCACCTTCGACGGCGAGTTCTACCACGTCACGGACCTGGAACCGGCCGAAGCGCCCATGCCGCCGGTGTGGACCGGCTCGGTGGGGCCGAAGTCGCTGGCCGTCACCGGGCGGGTGGCCGACGGGTGGATGCCCGGGCACGCCGCCGACTGGCTCAGCGAGCGGTACCGCACCTCGCGGCCGGTGATCGACAAGGCCGCCGTCGACGCCGGGCGGGATCCGGCCGAGATCGCCACCGTCTACAACTTCCCCGGCCGGATCACCGCGGAGCCGCTCGCGAAGACCCGCGCCGAGGACGGACGCTGGATCGGCGGCTCGCCCGCGCAGTGGATCGAGGAGCTGACCGGCGCGGTGCTGGAGCACGGCGCGGCCGGGTTCGTGCTCTTCGGGCCCGGCGGCACCACGCCCGACGAGGTCGCCACCGCGCGCTGGGCCGAGGAGATCGTGCCCGCCGTGCGGGAGGCCGTGGCGAAGTAGGCTGGCGGGATGGGGAAGAGCGGGGAGGACCTCGGTGTGGTGGCCGGCCTCGTGCGGGCGTCGTTCCTGGTGAACGCCGTCTACGCCGAGTCGGCCCGGGAGTACGGGCTCACCGTGCAGCAGGGGCAGCTGCTGTGCGTGCTGATGGGCCGCCCGTACGGCATGAGCGACCTGGGCGGCACGCTGGGGCTGGAGAAATCCAGCCTCACCGGCCTGGTCGACCGCGCGGTCCGGCGCGGGCTCGTCCGCCGCGAGCCCGACCCGGACGACCGCCGCGCCGTCCAGGTGCTCCTGACGGCCGAGGGACACGAACTGGCGGAGGACTTCTACGCGGCGACCTGCCGCCGCGTCGACGACCTGGCCGCGGGCCTGGACAGCCAGGACCGCGACCGCCTCGCGGCGTTGCTCGGCGCGATCGTGCGGGACAACGAAGCCCCGACGGTCTTCCTCGACGCCCGTCAGCCCTGAGGGAAACCCGAAGCGCGCCAAGCGCCTTCGCCGGGATAAAGCGGCCGGCGCAGCGAAGCGGCGTGATCGCCCCACCACGACGTGCGCGGCTTCGGCTTCTCCGGTTCCTTCGCCGCCGACGCTGCGGCGACGACCGCCGTCAGCGCCGCCAGCTCGGCGTCGCTCGGGTTTCCGCGGACCACCCTCAGCAGGGGACGTTGCTCGCTCACAGCGGGATGTTCCCGTGCTTCTTGGGCGGCAGCGACTCCCGCTTGTTCCGCAGCAGCGACAGCGCCCGCGCGACGTGCCCGCGGGTGTGTGCCGGCACGATCACCGAGTCGACGTACCCCCGCTCGGCTGCCGCGTACGGGTTCAGCAGCGTGTCCTCGTACTCCTGGATCAGCTCCGCGCGCAGCGCGTCGACGTCCTGTCCCTCCGCAGCCGCCTTGGCGAGCGTCTTGCGGTGGACGATGTTCGCCGCGCCCTGGGCGCCCATCACCGCGACCTGCGCGGTCGGCCATGCCAGGTTGATGTCGGCGCCGAGGTGCTTGGAGCCCATGACGTCGTAGGCGCCGCCGAACGCCTTGCGCGTGATCACCGTGACCAGCGGGACCGTCGCTTCGGCGTACGCGTAGATCAGCTTCGCGCCGCGGCGGATGATGCCGTTCCACTCCTGGTCGGTGCCCGGGAGGAAGCCGGGGACGTCGACGAAGGTGAGCACCGGGATGTTGAACGCGTCGCAGGTGCGCACGAACCGCGCGGCCTTCTCCGACGCGTCGATGTCGAGACAGCCGGCGAACTGCGTCGGCTGGTTGGCCACCACGCCGACGCTGTGGCCGTCGACGCGGCCGAAGCCGACGATGATGTTCGGCGCGAACAGCTCGTGGACCTCGAGGAAGTCGCCGTCGTCGAGGACGCGGGTGATCACCTCGTGCATGTCGTACGGCGTGTTCGGCGAGTCCGGGATGATCGTGTCCAGCTCGCGGTCGGAGTCGGTCACGTCGTCGAAGAACCCGGGCCGGTCGGCAGGCGGCTCGAACGACGGCGGGTCCGACAGGTTGTTCTGCGGCAGGTAGGAGAGCAGTTCCTTGACGTAGGCGATGGCGTCCTCGTCGTCGGAACCGAGGTAGTGCGCGACGCCGGACTTCGTGTTGTGGGTGCGGCCGCCGCCGAGCTCCTCGAACGTGACGTCCTCGCCGGTGACCGTCTTGACGACGTCCGGGCCGGTGATGAACATCTGCGAGGTCTCGTCGACCATCACGATGAAGTCGGTCAGTGCGGGGGAGTAGACGTGCCCGCCGGCGTTCGCGCCCATGATCAGCGAGATCTGCGGGATCACGCCGGACGCCTTGACGTTGCGGTTGAAGATCTCGCCGTACAGGCCGAGCGAGACGACGCCCTCCTGGATGCGCGCGCCGCCGCCTTCGTTGATGCCGATGATCGGGCGGCCGGTCTTGATCGCCAGGTCCATGACCTTGACGATCTTCTCGCCGTAGACCTCGCCGAGGCTGCCGCCGAAGACGGTCACGTCCTGGCTGAACACGCACACCGGGCGGCCGTCGACGGTGCCGTAGCCGGTGACGACGCCGTCGCCGTAGGGCCGGTTCTTCTCCTGGCCGAAGTTGGTCGAGCGGTGCCGCGCCAGCTCGTCGAGCTCGACGAACGAGTTCTCGTCGAGCAGCAGCTCGATCCGCTCGCGCGCGGTCTTCTTGCCCTTGGCGTGCTGTTTCTCCACAGCGCGGGCCGAGCCCGCGTGCACTGCCTCGTCATAGCGGCGATACAGGTCGGCCAGCTTGCCGGCCGTGGTGTGGATGTCCGGTTCATCCTCGGGCGGCGTCCCGAGCGGCTCCGTCGCACTGCTCATTCCCGGGAGCTTAACTACTTGTCGGTCACTTGGCGTGTGGCGTAGGCAACGTCCATGGACTTCCCGCCGATCCGGGCACTGGGTCCCGCGGACCTGCCTGCTTGCTCCGACCTGGCCGAAGCCCGCGACTGGCCGCGCAAGTGGGCCTTGCTGCAGCAGGTCGGGCGCGTGTTTCGGCGTGGCCGCGCCGGATGGTGATGGGCTGGCTGCCGCCTGTGTGCTCGTGGCCTTCGGTGCCGTGGCGTCGATCTCGATGGGGGGCCGGTGATGACTTGGTACGCGCCGGAGGTGGCACGGAAGAGCTTCTGTTCCCCGGCGGCAGCAGTCCCACGGTCAGTGGTGCGCAGAAATCGGGGCGGTTACCTCGGTTACCGTGACGGCGCCCGAACGGAGATGGTCCCGTTACTGCGCCGACGGGCGGACCAATCCGGATTCGTAGGCCGCGATCACCAGATGGGCCCGGTCGCGGGCCGCGAGCTTGTGCAGCAGCCTGCCGATGTGGGTCTTCACCGTGGCGATGCCCAGGTGCAGCCGGGCCGCTATCTCGTCGTTCGACAGGCCGCGGGCGATCAGCGTCAGGACCTCCTGCTCGCGTGCCGTCACCCCGTCCAGGCGGGTCACCGGGCCCGTCGGCAGCCGCGCGAACTCCGCCACCAGGCGCCGCGTCACCGAGGGGGCCAGCAGTGCGTCGCCGGCGGCCACGACCTCGATGGCCGCCAGCAGGTCCGCCGGGCGGGTGTCCTTCAGCAGGAAGCCGCTCGCGCCCGCGCGCAGGGCCGCGTAGACGTACTCGTCGAGGTCGAACGTCGTCAGCATCAGCACCCGGACGTCGGTCTCCGCGCAGATCCGGCGCGTTGCCTCGATGCCGTCCATCTCCGGCATCCGCACGTCCATCAGCACGACGTCCGGCTGCTCCCGCCGGGTCAGGGCCACCGCTTCGACGCCGTCGGACGCCTCGCCGACGACCTCCAGCCCCGGCGCGCTGTCGACCAGCACCCGGAAGCTGCCGCGCAGCAGCGCCTGGTCGTCGGCGATCAGGACGCGGGTCATCGGGCCACCGCCGTTTCGTAGGGCAGCCGCGCGAAGACGCGGAAGCCGTGGTCGTCACCGGTTGCGGAGAACTCGCCGTCGTAGACCGCGACGCGCTCGCGCATGCCGATCAGGCCGTGGCCGGGCACCGCGTCGCCGCCGCGGCCGTCGTCGCGGACCTCGATGCGCACGGCGCCGTCGCCGCCGGTGACGCGGATGCGGCACGTCGTCGCGCCCGCGTGCTTGACCACATTGGTCAGTGCCTCCTGCACGATCCGGTACACCGACTGGCCGACGCCGCCCGGCAGCTCGTCGAGGCCTTCGACGGCGAGGTCGACGTCCAGCGCGCCGGCCTGCTCGGCGCGTTCGGCGAGGGCGCGCAGGTCGTCGAGCGTCGGGGCGGGCGCCAGGGCGGGGACGCCGGTGCCGTCGCGCAGCACGCCCAGCATCCGCCGCAGCTCGGCCAGGGTTTCGCGGCTGGTCTCTTCGATGACGCGCAGCGCGTCGCGGGCCTGGTCGGGCTGGTCGGGGGCGACGTGGTTGCCGACCGCCGCCTTCACCGCGATCAGGCTCATGCTGTGCGCGACGACGTCGTGCATCTCGCGCGCGATCCGCAGCCGCTCGGCCGAAACCGCTTGCCGCGCATGGTTTTCCCGCTCGCTCTCGGCGTACTCGCGGCGGCTGCGGACGGTGAGGCCGAGCGCGAACCCGACGATCAGCGCCGACGCGCCGATGTTCACCGCCGTGCTGGTGCTGGGGGTCGGCAGCAGGAACGCGAGCAGGCCGACCTCGATCAGCCCGGCCGCGAAGCCGATGCGCGTGACGCGGCTGCTGCGCTCCACCACCACGACGTACAGCGCGCAGCCCGCCGAAATCACGGCGACGGCGAGCACCGGCCCGCCGATCGGCATCGCCGCCGCGGTCAGCACGAGGGCGAGGACGAAAGAGGCAAGCGGCCACCGGCGCCGCAGCACCAGCGGGAGGATGCTCGCGAGCAGGATCGTCCAGCCCAGCCAGGCGGGCAGCCACGCCGGCAGCGACCAGGCGCCGGCGGCGAGGTTCCCGCCGGCCCCGACGCCCATGATGAGGGCGGCGAGGACGTCCAGTGCCGCGCGAATTCTCATGGGCCGAACGTAATGCGGACCTCCGCGCCGCGCGTCCACCCTGGGGCGGACCCGGTCAGGCGCCGCGGACGGCGGCGACCGCGGGGGCGAGTTCGGGGTCGCTCGCGGCCTTGTCGAGCGCGGTCCGCAGCACCGAGCAGTAGGTCGGCTCGGTCTCGGCGTAGCGCTTGCGCCCGGCGTCGGTGATCACCGAGTAGACGCCGCGGCGGTCGTCCTCGCACAGGTCGCGGATGGTCAGGCCGGCGTCTTCGAGGCGGGCGCACATCCGGCTGACCGAGCTCTGGTTGAGCCCGATCGCCTCGGCGAGCTCCTGCATCCGCAGGCCGCCCCGCGGACCGGCGACCAGCTTGCCCAGTGCGCGGTACTCGGACAGGCCGAGCCCGTGGCGCCGTTGCAGGGCTTTCGCGAGTTCCTGCTCGATCCGGGCGTGCAGGACCAGGACGCGTCCCCACGCCTGTTCGTCGACGGTCATCTTCCGGCCTCCTCTTGACACCCAGGATAGTCCAGGGCAAGTATTTATATGTACATGCAAATAACTGGAGGGCGTTGGACATGAGCGACCGCAGCTTCCTGTTCCTGGTCGGTTCCGCACGGGCCGGCGGCAACACCGAGATGCTGGCCCGGCGGGCGGCGAAGGAGCTGCCCCCGGACGTGGAACAGCGGTGGATCCGGCTGCCGGAGGTGCCGCTGCCGCCGTTCGAGGACCGCCGCCACGGCGTGGGCGAGCACCCCGAGCCGGGCGAGAACGAGCAGCTGCTGATGGACGCGACGTTCGCGGCGACCGACATCGTCGTCGTGTCGCCGGTGTACTGGTACTCGGTCGCGGCGAGCGTGAAGCTCTACCTCGACTACTGGTCCGGCTGGATGCGCCTGCCGGTGGAGTTCAAGCCGCGGATGCGCGGGAAGACGTTGTGGGGCGTCAGCGTCCTGAGCGAAACCGCGCGCGAGGCCCAGCCGCTGATCGGCACGCTGGAGCTGTGCGCGGAGTACCTGGGCATGAACTGGGGCGGCGTGCTGCTCGGCAACGGCAGCCGCCCGGGCGACGTGCTGCTGGACGCCGACGCGATGACGGCGGCGCAGACCTTCTTTGCTGGAGCGGACCTGGTCACCGTGTAGGCGTTCCCGGCGGGCCCCTGTGTGCCGGGGCCCGCCGTCACGCTCAAGCGGTATGCGACGGCGCGGGCGTGACGCCGCGGCGCCGCGCGATTCCCGCCATGTTCTCGTCGCCCCAGTCGCCCAGCGGCAGCAACGCCGTGTTCAGGCGCTGGCCGAGATCGGTCAGCGAATACTCGACCTTCGGCGGGACCTCGTGGAACACCTCGCGGTGCACGACCTCGTCCGCCTCCAGCTCGCGCAGCGCCTGGATCAGCATCTTCTCGCTGATCCCGGACACCTTCCGCTTGAGTTCGCCGAACCGCAGCGGTCCGGCGTGCAGGGCCCACAGGATCAGCGCCTTCCAGCGGCCGCCGATCACGTCGATGGCCGCGTCCAGGCCGCAGCGGTAGCTTCTCGCCAGCATCCAGGATCCTTACGTTTTGGTGGGTACCTGACTTATTAGTCGGTACTTGTCCAGTGTAAAGCGGGCCAGCAGCATGGAATCCATGGGAGAAAGCAAGAAACAGGTGGGCGTGCTCGGCCTGGGGCGGATGGGTGCCGCACTGGCCGGGGCGTTCCTGGGGGCGGGCCACGACGTCGTGGTGTGGAACCGGTCGCCGCTCAAGGCGGGGCCGCTGCTCGACCGTGGTGCCCGGCTCGCGGCAACGCCCGCGGAGGCGGCTTCGGCGGACGTCGTCGTCAGCTGTCTGTCCACATACGACACTCAGCAGCCGGTGCTGGAAGCCGCGTCCCTGTCCGGCCGGACGCTGGTCAACCTCACGTCGGGGACGCCGGAGCAGGCCCGCGTGGCGGCGAAGTGGGCGGCCTCGGCGGGCGTCGACTACGTCGACGGCGTGATCATGGCCGTGCCGCAGGGCATCGGGACGCCGTCCGCGCGGATTCTGTACAGCGGTTCGGAAGCGGCGTTCGGCGCGCAGCGCGCCGTGCTGGAAGTGCTGGGGGAGCCGATGTTCCTCGGCGCGGACGCCGGGCTGGCGGCGCTGTACGACCTGGCGCTGCTCGGCATGATGTGGTCGGCGATGGGCGGCTACCTGCACGCGCTCGCCCTGGTCGGCTCGGAAGGCGTGACGCCGGAGCAGTTCACGCCGATGGCGCTGGAGTGGCATTCGGCGGTCGGCGGGTTCCTGTCCGGCATCGGCGCGCAGGTCGCCAGTGGCGACTACGAAACCGACGTGTCCGCTTTGGACATCAACGCGGCCGGGCTCGCCATGCTCGTGGAGACCAGCCGCGCGCAGGGCATCGGCACGACGATCCCCGCCGCGCTGCGGGAGCTGTTCGACCGTGCGGTGGCCGCGGGGCACGGCACGCACGCCATCGCGAGCGTCATCGAGGAGATCCGGTGAAATACCTTGGCAAGAAGGCCGTCGTCACGGGCGGCACGCACGGCATGGGGATGGCGACGGTGCGCGCCCTGCTCGACGAGGGCGCGGAGGTGCTGCTGACCGGCCGCGACGTGACGCCGCTGCAGGGCACGCTACCCGGCAAGGCGCACCTGCTGTCGTCGGACGCGGCCAATCTGTCCGACATCGGGCAGCTGGCGGCCGTGGCCGCGGAGACGCTCGGCGAGCTGGACCTGGTGTTCGTCAACGTCGGGTTCTCGACGCTGACACCGTACGAAGAAGCGACCCCGGAGCTGTACGACCGCACCTTCGACGTCAACACCAAGGGCGCGTTCTTCACGGCCCAGCGGCTGGCCCCGCTGGTGAAGCCGGGTGGCTCGTTCGTGTTCACGACGTCGGTGGCGGCCGAGGCCGGGATCGCCGGGATGGGCCTGTATTCGGCGGTCAAGGCGGCGGTCCGGTCGTTCGCCCGCACGTACGCGGCGGAGCTGGCGCCCCGCGGCATCCGGGTCAACGTGGTCAGCCCCGGCTACACCGACACGCCGACGATGGGCGTCACCGGGGTGCCGGCCGAGCTGCTGGCGGAGTTCAAGGCGACCGGCGACGAGATCACGCCGCTGAAGCGCCACGCGACCGCGGAAGAGGTGGCGTCGGCGGTGCTGTTCCTCGCCTTCGAGGCGACGTTCACCACCGGCGCCGACCTCCCCGTGGACGGCGGACTCGGGCAGCGGCTCACCCTGCCTGCCTGAGGTGGACGGCGAGCCCGGCCGCGCCCGGCGCGCGGTCCGGGCGCAGGACCAGGTCCTCGTCGTAGTCGCCGCCGTTCTGCGTGCGGAACGGGATCGGCTCGTCGGTGGCCAGCCCGCGCAGGCGCGTGCGCAGGACGTCCCGGGCCGCGGCGAACTCCTCGTCCGGCAGCCGGTCGGCGCCGTGGACGGCCACCGGCGGCAGCACCGCCATCCCGGCGTAGAACAGGGTGCCGTGCTGCAGCGGGAACAGGACCTCGTTCAGCTCCCCGTTGACCCCTCGCGGCCCCATGGACGGCTTGCGGGCACCCGCGGTGAGCACCACCATCGCGCGCTTGCCCGCGAGCCTGCCCTCGCCGTAGCGCAGCGTCCGGCCGTCTCCGGCGCGGACGCCGTAGCCGAAACCCTTCACGAAAACGCGGTCGAACCAGCCCTTCAGGATCGCCGGCATGCCGTACCACCACAGCGGGAACTGCACGACGACGGCGTCCGCCCACTCGAGTTTTTCCTGCTCGGCCACGATGTCCGGGCTCAGCTCGCCGCGGGCGTGCGCCCGCGCCGACGTCGCCCCGACGACCAGCCGTTCGTCGCCGGCTTCGGCCCCGAAGTCGGCGGCGTCGACCACCGGGTTCCACTTCATGGCGTACAGGTCCGATTCCCGGACGTCGTGACCGAGCTCGCGGAGCGTCCGCAGCCCGTCGTCACGGAGGGCCCCGCTCAGCGAGCGAGGCTCGGGATGCGCGAAAACCCACAACACGTTCATGACCCCGATGATCACGCCGATGCCGGGCGCGATCGAGTGGCCTGATGGCCAACATGTGCAAGAATCGGGCCATGGCCGCATTCGTGCATCCGGACCGTCACCACGTCGCCGTGCTCGTGCGCCACGGCATGCTCGTGATGGAGCTGGGCATCGTCCACCGGCTGTTCGGGCAGGCCCGGTCGGCCTCGGGCGAGCCGCTGTACGAGGTCGTGACGTGCACGCTCGAGCCCGGCCCGGTACGCACCGACGCCGACTTCGTCGTCCCGATCGAGCGCGGCCCCGAGGTGCTGGCCGAGGCCGACACGGTGATCGTCCCGGCGTCCAGTGCCGAGTACGAGCCGATGGCCCGCGTCCTGACACCCCCGCTCAAGGCGGCGCTCGACCGCATCCGGCCGGACGCGCGGATCGCGTCGATCTGCACGGGCGCGTTCGTGCTCGCCGCGGCCGGTCTCCTCGACGGCCGCCCGGCGACCACCCACTGGCGCTCGGCCGAGGAACTGCAGGAGCGGTTCCCGCAGGTCGACGTCGACCCGTGCGTGCTCTACACCGACGACGGCGACGTGCTGACCTCGGCGGGCGTCGCGGCCGGCATCGACCTGGTGCTGCACATGATCCGCCGCGACCACGGCGCGGCGGTCGCCAACGAGGTCGCCCGCGGCACGGTGGTGTCCCCGCACCGCGAAGGTGGCCAGGCCCAGTTCGTCCTGCGGCCGGTGCCCGAGCCACGCACGTCGTCGACCAAGGCGGCCCGCGCGTGGGCGCTGGAAAACCTCCACCGCCCGCTGACCCTGCGCGACCTCGCCGCCCGCGAAGCCATGAGCACCAGGACCTTCACCCGCCGCTTCCGCGAAGAGGTCGGCATCTCGGCGCTGCAATGGCTGACCCAGCAACGGATCGAGCGCGCCCGCCAGCTCCTGGAGGAGAGCGACCTGCCGGTCGACCGCGTCGCCACCGAAGCCGGCTTCGGCACGGCGGCGTCGCTGCGCCAGCACTTCCAGGCCGCCCTCGGGGTGTCTCCGAGTGCCTACCGGTCGACCTTCCGCGGAGAACTGCTGGAAAATTCCGGATAAATTTCGCTAGCGTCGCCGGAATGGACGACTTCTACGTCAGTCACAGCCGGTTTTCCGACCCGGGCGCGCACGCGGAATGGCTCGACGCCACCCCGTCCGACATCGCGTCCTTGCGCGACGCGGCGTTCCAGCTGGTGTTCCACTACTGGGCCCACGGCGACATCACGCAGCACGGCTTCCCGCCCGGCCGCCACACCGAGATCACCCTCCGGTACGCCGAGGACATGTGGGCCCGCCTGCGCGAACTCGACCCCACGCCACCCGGCGGCCCGCGGCCGCCACTGCACCGGATCGTCGGCTGCTGCCGCGACTTCACCCTCCTGTTCGTCTCGATGGCACGTCACCACGGCATCCCGGCCCGCGTCCGGGTCGGGTTCGCCGGCTACCTGATGCCCGGCTGGTACCTCGACCACGTCGTCGCCGAAGTCCACGACGGCACCGGCTGGCGCCTGGTCGAGCCGGGCTACGGCGAGCCGGGTGCGGTCGGGTTCGACCTCCTCGACGTGCCCCGCGACCAGTTCCTGACCGGCCCGGACGCGTGGACGGCCGCCCGCACCGGCAAAGCCGACCCGGACCGGATGGTCGTCTCCCCGGACCTGGACGTGCCGTTCCTGCGGGGCATTCCGTACGCCCGGCACAACCTCGTGCTCGACCTCGCCGCGCTCAACAAGCACGAGATGCTCCAGTGGGACCTCTGGGGCGACCTCGACGACTCGGCCTTTCTCACCCCGGCCGCCCTCGCCCGCGCCGACGAGCTGGCCGGGCTGATGACCGGCGCGGACACCGACCGGCTGCGGGCCGCGTTCGACGCCGACGACGTCCGGGTCCCACCGGTCATCCGCACGCTCACCCCGCCGGCACAGCACCCGGCCGAGGTAGTGCTTCGCTGACGGCGACGGCGGTCCGCACGAACCGCGCGACCCGCGGATCGCGCGACCCGGCCGCCCAGGCGACGGCGAGCGAAAACGGCGTCGCGTCCACGACCGGCCGGTAGACGACGTCGTCCCGCGAACCCAGCTCGGCGAACGACGCAGGCAGCAGCCCGATCGCCTGCCCGAGCGCGATGGTCTCCATCAGCTGCGCACCGTCGCGCACGACCGGCCCCGGCGTCACCGGCAGCCGCGTCACGTCCTGCCCGGACCAGAACGCCCGATCCGCCGCGGACGCCCCTGGCCAGCAAGGCGTCGGCCGCCCGGCGAAGTCGGCGCAGGTGAGCGCGGCCCGCCGGGCCAGCTCGTGCCCCGACGGCAGCGCGGCCACCCGCGGCTCGCTGAGGAGCACCTCGACGTCCAGGCCGTCGTGGTCACCCGGGCAGCCGAGCAGCGCGACGTCGGCCCGGCCGTCACGCACGAGCTTCGCCTGCTCGCCGAACCCGCTGACCCGGATTTCGACCGGATCCGGGTGCGCTTCGGCAATCCGCCGCAGCAGATCGGTCGCGACCCCGGGTTTCGCG
The DNA here is from genome assembly GCF_040064235.1 of Amycolatopsis melonis. NCBI lineage: Bacteria > Bacillati > Actinomycetota > Actinomycetes > Pseudonocardiales > Pseudonocardiaceae > Amycolatopsis > Amycolatopsis melonis. The sequence goes on along the minus strand of NZ_JBDZYD010000013.1, from coordinate 280,784 downwards.
GTGACGACGAGCGCCGGAACCCGCTGTGCCGCCCGCCGCGTCCGCCGGACCGCCGCGGTGACCGCGTCGAGGGCCTTCGCGGACTCCGCGAACAGGACGTCCCCGGCCGGCGTCAGCGAGACGTGCCGGCTGGTGCGTTCGAAGAGCTGGACCCCGAGCCGCCGTTCCAGCAGCCGGATGGCACGGGACAGGGGTGGCTGAGCCATGCCCAGCCGCTCGGCGGCCCGCGAGAAGTTCAGCTCTTCGGCGACGGCGCGGAAATACCGCAGCTCACGGACTTCGACATCGTCCATACCGGGAGAGTATCGCGGTGGCGTCCACAGGTCTTTCCCTTTCTGTTTCGCGAATGGCGGAGTTGGTGTCGAGAACTCCACAAAGGACGGTGACGGCGGAAGCGCAGTGCGCCAATGGCTGCTAAGGCGCGATGCCGTGCAGGACCGCTTCGACGATCGCGTCCGCCGATGGGGGGTCGAGGGGGCCCGTGTGCGGGAAGACCTCCGCCATCACCGAGGCGTGGCAGTAGCCCACCAGGAGGGCTGCCGCCGCGTCCACTTCGGACTCCTGGCGGAGCCTGCCCAGCGCGCGCTCCTCCTTCAGGTAGGTCACCAGGCGGTCGCGCCAGTAGCCGGAACGCTCGCTGATCTCGCCGAAGCGCTCCAGAACGCCAGGCTGGGTGGCCAGGCTGCGGAAGGCCGGGGCGATCACCTTGTGCAGGGCCAGCCCGAACTCCAGGTGGCGGTGGAGGTTGCCCGCCACGGTGCCTTCGCCCGGCACCGGCAGCTCACCGAGTTCCGCCTCCGTCGTGCGCACGTGCTCCAGCAGGGCCCTGGCCACCAGCTCCTCCTTGTCGGAGAAGTGGTTGTAGAGCACGCCGTCGGCGACGCCCGCCATGCGCGCTATCTCCCGCACGGTCATGCCGGTCGTGCCGTGCGTGGCGATCATCTTCTGGGCGGTTTCGACCAGCAGGTCGTGCAGGGACTGCCCGTCCCGCTGGGCCGCGGCTTTCCTCGGTGACATCACCGCCATCGTACGGCGGCCCCGCTCAGGACCTCCTTCCCGTGACCAGCCACGCCGAGCCGCGCAGGCGCACCGCGTCCGGCTGGGCGAACTGCCCCAGGGCCGCCGTCAGCGCGTCGGTCGCCTTCGCTGCCGTCGCGCTGTCGACCAGGCCCAGGTGGTGGCGAACCGGGCCCCAATCGGCGATGAACCGGGCCGCGTCCGGGACGTCGCGGCCCCAGACCTGGCCGGCTTCCACGTGGGTGCACGCCACCTCTTCGAAGCCGGCTTCGGTCAGCACCGCCTTGGTGTGGTCCGGGTCCGCGAACGACGTCGGGCCGCTGCCGTCCGGGCCCGTCGGCTGGGGCAGGTACGCCGCCATCGCGCCGAACACCCGGCCCAGGTCGGTGCCGGACAAGGCCGTCATGCACAGGAACGCGAGCCGCCCGCCCGGGCTCAGCGCCCGCCGGACGTTCGCGAACGCGGCCACCGGGTCGGCGAAGAACATCACCCCGAACCGGCTGACCGCCAGGTCGAACCCGCCCTCGGGGAACGGGTGCACCTGCGCGTCACCCTGTTCGAAGGTCACGTTCGGTACCTCGGCCGCGCGGGCTCGCGCGGTCGCGAGCATTGGGCCGGACAGGTCGACCCCGGTGGCGGACCGGGCGCGCGCCGCGGCGAGCCGGGTCAGCTGGCCGTTGCCGCAGCCGATGTCGAGTACCCGGTCCTCCGGCCGGACCAGATCGAGCAGGTATCCGTTGAATCCGCTGTTCACCGCGTCGTAGCGGTCGGCGTGCGTGGCCCAATGCTCCCCCTCGTACCCGTTCCAAGCCGCTGCCTGCGCGGTGTTGACGATGCCGGTCATCCCCATCCCTCCTGTCATGAACACGCGTTCATGAACACGTGTTCATAGTCCCGCCGGAGAGGACTGGGCGTCAAGGGTTAGTCGCATCGATCACCTGTTCGAGTCAAATCAGGGAGATGTGCAGCGCCGCGAGACGGGCGGGGTCGGCGATCACCTCGTAGCCCGCCACCTGCTCGCCCGACACCGTCACGGCGAGGGCGAGCACCAGCCGTCCCCGCGGGGCCACGACCACCCCGACGGCGCCGTCCACCAGTGCCGGTTCGGCGAACCGGGCCCGCTTCCCGAACACCTGCGTCTCCCCGGCCACCGCCCGGGCCCCGCGGGTCTCGAGCGGGACTCCCGACGGCAGCGCGGCCGCGTCGGCGCGGCGGACGACGTCCGGGGCCAGCACGGTCAGGAGTGCCGTCAGGTCGCCGCCGCGGGCCGCGGCCAGGAAGGCGTCCACCACCCGGCGGTGCCGGGCCAGATCGGACGGCGGCAGCGGCGACGTGCCGCGCACCCGCTGCCGCGCGCGGCTCGCCAGCTTCTTCGCCGCCACCGGCGTGCGGTCCAGCACCGGCGCGATCCGGTCGAACGGCACCGCGAACAGGTCGTGCAGCACGAACGCGATCCGCTCGGCCGGGCCGAGTGCGTCGAGCACCACGAGCAGCGCGCGACCCACCGAGTCCGCCAGCTCGACTTCGCCCGCCGGATCAGCGGCGTCCACCGGCTCCGGCGCGACCTCGAAACTGTCCTCCCGACGCGTCTTGCGTGTGCGCAGGACGTCGAGGCAGACGCGGGAGACGACCGTGGTCAGCCAGGCGGCCAGGTTGTCGACGGAGTCCGCGCGGTTCAGCCGCAGCCAGGCCTCCTGGACGGCGTCGTCGGCTTCGGCCGCCGAGCCGAGCATCCGGTAGGCCAGCCCGCGCAGCCTGCCGCGCTCGGCCTCGAACTTCGCCGCCAGCTCTTCCATCGGTCACCTTTCGCCCGTCTCCACCGTCGCCTTTCCGACGTGTCCCGGCGACCCGAGGTGACCATGACCCTGCTTACCCCCGCCGACCTGGGCGGTTTCCGCCTGCCGAACCGCGTCGTGGTGGCGCCGGCGACCCGTGCGCGCGTCCCCGGTGGCGTGCCCGGCGATCTCCAGGCCGCCCACTACGCCCAGCGTGCCGGCGCCGGGCTCATCGTCACCGAAGGCACCTGGGTGAGCGAGCAGGCCGTCGGCTTCCTGGACGTCCCCGGCATCCACTCCGAGGCACAGGTCGACGGCTGGCGGCGGGTCACCGACCTCGTGCACGCGCTCGGCGGCCGGATCGTGCTGCAGCTCTGGCACACCGGCGCGGTGTCCCACCCGGACCTGCTCGGCGAGCAGCCGGCCGGCCCGTCGGCGGTGAACCCCGGCCGGCCGGTGCACACCCGCGCCGGACGGCGCCCGACGGTGACTCCGCGCGAGATGAGCGTGGCCGAGATCCGGGCCACCGTCGCCGCCTACGGTGCGGCGGCGGCGAACGCGCACCGCGCCGGGTTCGACGGCGTCGAAGTCGCCGCCAACGGCGTGTACCTGCTCGCGCAGTTCCTCCACCCGCGGCTCAACCACCGCACCGACGCCTACGGCGGCTCCCCGGCGAACCGCCGCCGGCTGCTGCTCGAAGTCGTCGGCGCGGTCGCCGAACACGGCCGCGCCGGCGTCCGGCTTTCGCCGTGGTGGACCGGCGGACTGTTCACTGTGGACGAATCCCTCCGTGCTGAGTACGACGCGCTGGTCGCCGAACTCGACGTCGGTTACCTCCATCTCCGCGGGCCCGACAGCGGGCCCGGCTTCGCCGCCTTCGCCCGCTACCGGCGTCTCTTCGACGGTCCGCTGATCGTGAACAACGGCTTCGACCGCGAAACGGGGAACGCGGTGATCGAAGCCGGGATTGCCGATGCTGTCTCCTTCGCTCGGTCCTTCATCGCGAATCCGGACCTGGTGACGCGGTTTGCGCTCGACCTGCCGCTCGCACCCGCCGACCCGGCGACGTACTACGGCGGTGGCGCGGCCGGTTACGTCGAGCAGGCGACCTCGATCGCTGCGGTGTCCCAGTAGAACGGGCGCACCTCGGTGATCCGGCCGCCGGCCACGGTGATCGCCTGGAGGATCGGGAAGGCGAGCTCCCGGCCGGTGGCGCGGGCCCGGGCGTGCACGTTCGTCAGCACGACGAGCGGAGACGTCGTGGCCAGGAACGCCTGGTCCACGAACTCGAACACCTCCCACGTCCGGCTCATCGCCGCGAAGAAGCGCTGCAGGCCGTCGTGGCCGCGCCAGACACCGCCGTACGGCAGGCCTCCGGCCTGGTGCAGCACGAAGTCCGGGGCGAAGAACCGCCGCAGGGGCGCGAAGTCGCCGGTGGCGAAGTACTCGGCTTCCGCGGCGTACATGCCTTCGAGAACTGAGACGCTCATGCCGATCACCGTGGCGCACCGGAAGACCCAGCACCGGCGGAATCCGGACGTCACGTCATTCCGGGCACCACACCGCCAGCTCGTTCCCGCCCGGTTCGCGGAAGTGGAACCGCCGCCCGCCGGGGAAGGCGAATGGTTCCCTGGTCAGTTCTCCGCCCGCCGCGATCACCGCTTCGCGGGCTGCCGCCAGGTCGTCCGTGCGGACCGTGACCAGCGGTGCGGATGGTCGTTCGGCCGGGTCCTCCTGGAAGCCCAGGGTGAGCCCGGCCGCGCGGACGTCGGTGTACTGCGGGCCGTACGGTGTCACCTTCCAGCCGAACGCGCGCTCGAAGAAGTCGCCGGACGCGCCGGCGGACGTGGACGGGAACTCGGCGAAGTCGATTTCGAACATGCCGCCGAAGTTAGCGGCGACCACCGACAAAACCGCGCGAGCGCGCCACGGCCGTTCCGCCGAGCGCCACCGCGACCAGCCCGATCACCAGGGCCGCGTAGCCGCCGACGATTCCGTAACCCGTCCCAGGACCGCCCTTCGCGGCGGCCACGACCCATCCGCCGACGACCGCGCCGGCGACACCTCCGGCCAGTGCCACGGGTGCGCCGCGGCGGCGGGTCAGCGCCAGCACGCCCGCGACCACGCCCACCAGACCCAGCAGGGCCGCGATCAGGGACCAGAGCCGCCCGGGTGTCAGGTCGTAGGCGCTGACCGCGGCGAGGTGGATGTTCATGAGGTGCTCCTTTGCTCTTACCGGACGCCGGAGAGCATCGCCGCCGGACCCCGCGTGCGTCGTCGTGCCGGAGCAGACACTGCGGTACTGCCGTTGCAGTAGCCGGAAATGTCTCTCCACGCAGCAGCCGTCCGCGGTTAGGGTGCGGGGGTGAGCCGCGCACGCATCCTCGACGGGGCGATCGCCCTCGGGGTGGCGGCCGCGCTGCTGGTCACCGGGCTGTCCGGGCACCACGAACCCGACCTGCTCGCGTACGCCCTGCTGGCCGCCGGTGGGCTGGCGCTGGCCGTGCGCCGCCGGTACCCGCTCGCCGTGCTGGTCGTGACCGCGGCCTGCGCGCTCGGCTATCAGGCGGCCGGCTTCGAAGTTCCCGTCGTGGCCTTCCTGTTCGCGGTGTACGCCGCGGTCCGGGCCGGCCACCGCGTCGCCGCCGTGGTCGCTTCGGTGGTCATGATCGGCGCCGTCCCGCTCGCGATCCTCGCCTCGGGACTGCACACCACCGGCGAAGCGTTCACGCAGTCCCGCGACGTCCTCCAGCTGGCCTGGCTGATTGCCGCCGGCGCGGCGGGAGAGGCGCTGCGCCAGGCCGAACGCCGTGCCGACGAAGCCGAGCGCACCCGCGAGGAGACCGCGCGGCGCCGGGCCGACGAGGAACGGCTGCACATCGCGCGGGAACTGCACGACTCGCTCACCCACCAGATCTCCGTCATCAAGGTCCAGGCCGAAGTCGCCGTCCACCTGGCGCAGAAACGCGGCGAAGAGGTGCCGGACGCCCTGCTGGCCATCCGGGACGCCGGCCGCGAGGCGGCGCGGGAACTGCGGGCGACCCTCGAAGCGCTGCGCGACGACGACAAGAACCCGCCGCACGGCCTCGACGACGTCCCCGGGCTCGTCGACCGGGCGCGGACCGCCGGTCTCGACGCGCGGCTGACGATCGAGGGCCGCCGCGACGACGTCCCGGCGGCGGTGGGCCGGACCGCCTACCGGATCGTCCAGGAGTCGCTGACCAACGTCGCCCGGCACGCCGCCGCGGCCACCGCGTCGGTCCGCATCGACGTCCGGCCCGGCACGCTGGTCGTCCGCGTCGACGACGACGGAACGGCCACTGTGGACACTCCGCCGGAGCCGGGCGTCGGCCTGCTCGGCATGCGCGAGCGTGTCACCGCGCTCGGCGGACAGCTGCACGCGGAACCGCGGCGCGAGGGCGGGTTCAGTGTCCGCGCCGAACTGCCCGTGGACCACCCGGCATGATCCGCGTCCTGCTGGCCGACGACCAGCCGCTCATCCGCAGCGGCTTCCGCGCGCTGCTCGACGCCGAGGCCGGCATCGAGGTGGTCGCCGAAGCCGGCGACGGCCGCGAAGCCGTGGAGCTGGCCAGGGAACACCTGCCGGACATCGCGCTCCTGGACGTCCGGATGCCCGGCGTCGACGGCATCGAAGCGACCCGGCGCATTGCCGCGGACCCGGCACTGGCCGCGGTGCACGTCGTCATCCTGACCAACTACGGCCTGGACGAGTACGTCTTCGACGCCCTGCGCGCCGGCGCGGCGGGCTTCCTCGTCAAGGACATCCGCCCGGAGGACTTCCTGCACGCGGTGCGCGTCGCCGCCCGGGGCGACGCGCTGCTCGCGCCGTCGATCACGCGCAAGCTGATCGACCGGTACGTCACGCAGCCGCCGTCGCCCGGCGCGGGGCTGGCGGAGCTGACCAACCGCGAACGCGAAGCCGTCGCCCTGGTCGCGCGGGGCCTGTCCAACGACGAGATCGCCGCGCGGATGGTGATCAGCCCGCTGACCGCGAAGACGCACGTCAACCGGGCCATGGTCAAGCTGCGGGCCCGCGACCGCGCGCAGCTGGTGGTGTTCGCCTACGAAGCGGGACTCGGCTGACGCGGGTCGGTGGACAGGATCGCCATGGCGATGGCGTCGTGCCACTCGCCGTCCCAGTACAGGGCGTCCCTAAGCACGCCTTCGCGGACGAAGCCGCACTTCTCGTAGACGCGCTGGGCACGCGGGTTGAAGTCGAAGACCTCCAGGTGGATGCGGTGGAGGCCGACGTCGAAGGCGTGGTCCACGACCAGCCGGGTGGCTTCGGTGCCGTAGCCGTGGCCGAACACGGCCGGGCCAGTGAGGGAGATCCGGAACGCGATCGAGGCGTTGCGTTCGTCGAGGTCGTTGAGGACCACCTCGCCGAGGACCTGGTCGTCGTCCCGGCGGACGATCACCCAGTCGGCACGGTCGTGCTGGTCCGCCCGCGTGGCCAGCCAGCGGCGGATATCGGCTTCGGTGAACTCCTGCTGGGTGCCGGTGAGGCGACGGCCTTCCGGATCGCTGGTCATCGGCCAGAGGCCGTCGAAGTGCTGCGGCCCCATGGGTTCCAGCCGGACGCGCGGGCCGGTCAGGGTCGGTTGGTCGCGGAAGACGTCGGCGCTGATCACCAAGCGAGTCAAACGCACGGCCGGGAATCGGGCCAGCGGATTTCACCGCTCCACGGTGAGCAGCAGCGGCACACCCGCGCCTTCGACGGCGGCGAGTTCGGCGAGGAACCCGCCCAGCCAGCCGATCGCGTCCGGCGACCACTCGCACAGCGTGCCCCGGAAGGTGACGCGGTGCCGTGGCGGGCCGGACCAGAACGTGTCGTGCATCGGCGGCGGCAGCGGTGTCCGCTGGGCCAGGGACTCGCAGCGGAAGACGTCCTGCCGGGCCAGCGACCGGTGGATCCGGGACGCCACCGCGGGGATGACCGGGTCCTGGCCACTGTCCACAGTGACGTACACCGGTGTCGCGGACCGGACGTCGTCGAACCACGCCGCGGTGGCCAGCGACGGCGGGTGAGCCGTCCGGGGCAGGCAGTGGGCGGGCAGCAGCACCTGGACCGCCCGGAGGTCCAGGTCGCCGAGCTGCTCCGCGACGTCCCCGGCGCAGCGGAGGAACGGCTGCACCGGCAACGGCCCGCCGACGACGCCCACCTGGAACCAGGCGACCAGCCCGGACCCCGGTGCGGCCAGTGGATGCTCGCGCCCGGCGTCGTTCATGCCCCACAGCGTGTCGAGCCAGCCCATCGCCTGCGCCCGGTCGTGGAACCGGATGTAGGGATCGCGTCCGGTTTCCGGGCGCGGCGTCAGCTTTCCGTAGAGCGCGGCGAACAGCGTTCCCGAGACGCCGGGGGAATCCGGGGCCAGCCCGGGGCGGGCCTCGTCACCGGGCATCGGGGCGGCCCGCACCCGCGTAGTCGTCGCCCTTCGAGTGGTACGTGTGGATCTGGATCGCCTGGCCCTCGGTCGGCGCGTTGACCATCAGGCCGTTGCCCAGGTACAGGCCGACGTGGTGGATGCGCGTCGCCGGATTGCCGTAGAACACCAGGTCGCCCAGGCGCGGCTCCTGGCCCGGTGGCACCGGCGGGAGCGCGCGGAACTGGCTGTCCGCCGTCCGCGGGAGGTCGACGCCCGCGCTGTCGTACGACGCCTTCGTCAGGCCCGAGCAGTCGAAGCCCGCCGCGCCCGCGTCCGGGCCGTTGCCGCCCCACACGTACGGGAGGCCGAGCTGGCCGAGCGCGAACCGCGTCGCCTTCACCCGCGGCGAACCGGCCGAAGCCGGGTCGAGGGAGAGCGTGGCGTACAGCTGGGCCATGCCGAGGACGCGCTGGCGGAACAGCTCCGAACCGTCGCCGGGGTGGTAGGCCGCGATCGCCTTCCACCAGCCGGGGCCCGCGCCGAGGTCCGTGCCGCCCGCGCAGAGCGCGCGCCCGGCCGCGACCGGGGCGTCGGCGCCGTACTTCCTGGCTTGCGCCGCGGTCAGGCCCAGCGGGTTGCCGCCCGCGCGGCCGTGGTCCGACGCCGCCGAGCCGACCCCCGCCAGCGTGACCCACGAAAGGTGGCACGACGGGTCTTCGCGGCGCAGCGCCAGTTCGCCGTTCGCGTAGCCGATCAGCGCGTCCGCGGGGATGTCCAGCGGGCCGGCCAGCTGCTCGGCCCACTGCTGCAGCGGGCTCTTGCCGCCCTGGCCGGACGCGCCCTGGCCCGGCTCCTGCGCCTTAACCGGCGCGCTCACCTCGAGGACCGACGGGCCCGCCGCGGCCACCGGGACCGGCGCCGGTGCGGGCGCGGGTTCCGGTTCGCGGCCTGCCAGCAGCCAGCCCGCGGCGACCAGGCCCGCGACGAGCGGCAGCGCGACGAGGCCGCGCAGCGCGGCGCCACGGGCCCAGGAGGTCGGCTTGGACGTCACGGGGTCCAACTTAGAAGAGCGCACCCCTCAGTGAACGAGCGAACGCCTTGCACGTTAGGGGGACTCCCATATGGTGGACACATGCCTGAGATGGACGCTGCCCGCCTGCAAGCGGCACTCGACGGCCGGTACGCGCGCGTGGACGTCGTCGAGCGCACCGGCTCCACCAACGCCGACCTGCGGAAAGCCGTCGAAGACGGTGCCGCCGACCGGACCGTCCTGCTCGCCGAGGAGCAGACCGCGGGGGTCGGGCGCCGGGCCCGGCCGTGGAGTTCGCCGAAGGGCGCCGGGCTCTACCTCAGCGTCGCGCTGCGGCCGGGCGTGCCGTTCGCGGCGCTCGGCTCGCTCTCCATCGTCGCGGGACTCGCCGTCCGGGCCGCCGCCGCGTCCGTCGGCGTCGACGCCGTCCTCAAGTGGCCCAACGACGTCCTCGTCGACGGCGCGAAGTGCGCCGGCATCCTCGCCGAGGCCGTCGCGGGCCCCGAGCCGTCGATCGTGCTCGGCATCGGCCTCAACGTCCTGCCGCTCGGCGACGTCCCGCCCGGGCCGGGCGGGCTGCCCGCGACGTCGCTCGCCGAGCACGGCGCCACGAACACCGACCGCACCGACGTCGCGATCGCGCTGCTCACCGAGTTCGACGCGCTGGAGCGGCGCTGGCGCCTGGCCGGTGGCGACCTCACCGAGGCCGGGCTGCTCGGCGACTACCGCGCGCACTGCGCCACCCTCGGCCAGGACGTCGAGGTCCAGCTGCCGGACGGGACGTCGCTGACCGGCCGCGCGGCCGAAATCGACGCCACCGGGCAGCTGGCGGTCGACCTGCCCGGCGGGCAGCGGCACACCGTGTTCGCGGGTGACGTGGTCCACGTCCGGCCCGCCTGATTCTTCGGGGCGTTGCCCCACCACAGCGCCGCCTCGCCGGTACGGTGGGACGACACCGCAGCACCGACCTTGGGAGCGTCCGCCGTGGCTTATCCGGACGATTTGCTCAGCGAGCAAGAGCACGTCGTGGTGCACAGTCACCCGCACTTCAAGATGCTGATCTTCCCGACGCTCGCGCTGCTGCTCACCCTGGGTGCGGGCACCTGGCTCGCGATACTGGCCAAGGACGCCGGCTCGCCGTGGAACACGGTCGGGCTGATCGCCATCGGGGTGGTGGCGCTCGTGCTGGTGGTGTGGCTGTTCCTGGCGCCCTTCGTGCGGTGGCGGACAACCCACTTCATCGTGACGACCGACCGGCTCATCGCGCGCGAGGGCGTGCTCAAGCGCACCGGCATCGACATCCCGATGGGCCGGATCAACAGCGTCCAGTTCGAGCACGGCCTGCTCGACCGGGTCTTCGGCTGCGGCACGCTGATCATCGAGTCGGCCTCCGACGAGCCGCTGCGGTTCGAGGACATCCCGCACGTGGAGAAGGTGCACACGGTGATCTACCGCGAAGTCAACGACAACCCGTACGACGACTACCGCCCGCGGGCGCAGCGGACCGAGCCGCTGCCGCCCCAGAGCGGCCACCCGCCGCGCGGCGAACGACGCCGCTGATGGGCACGCGCGAACTGGGCCTGCCGGAGCGGGTGCCCTCGGCGGGCGAGCTGCCGGAGCGGGTCACGATCTGGGAGGTCGGCCCGCGCGACGGGCTGCAGAACGAGAAGGCGATCGTCCCGGTCGAGGTCAAGCTGGAGTTCCTCGACCGGCTCGCGGGCGCCGGGCTGACCACGCTGGAGGCGACCAGCTTCGTGCACCCCAAGTGGGTGCCGCAGCTGGCCGACGCCGAGCAGCTGCTCGCCCGGCTCGACCGCCGCGAAGGCGTCCGGTACCCGGTGCTGGTGCCGAACGAGAAGGGCCTGAACCGGGCGCTGGACGCCGGGGTCGAGCACATCGCGATCTTCGCCAGCGCGACGGAGACGTTCGCGCGCAAGAACCTCAACTCCTCGCTGGACGAGCAGTTCGCGATGTTCGAGCCGGTCGTCACCCGGGCCAGGGAGGCGGGCCTGGACGTGCGCGGCTACCTCTCGATGTGCTTCGGCGACCCGTGGGAAGGTGCCGTGCCCGCCAAGCAGGTCGCCGCCGCCGGCCGCCGTCTGCTGGACATGGGGTGCTCGCAGCTGTCGCTGGGTGACACCATCGGCGTCGCGACCGCGGGCCAGGTGGAAAACCTGATCGGGTTGTTCTCCGATACCGGTAATTTGGCCGTGCACTTCCACGACACCTACGGCCAGGCTCTGGCCAACACGCTGGCGGCGCTCCGATGTGGAGTGTCGACTGTGGACTCTTCGGCAGGCGGGCTCGGCGGCTGCCCGTACGCCGAGTCGGCCACGGGCAACCTGGCGACCGAGGACCTGGTGTGGATGCTGGACGGACTGGGGATCCGGCACGGCGTCGACCTCGGCGCGCTGGTGGCGGCCAGCGCGTGGATGGCGGGACAGCTCGGCCGCCCGAGCCCGTCCCGCGTCGTCACCGCGCTGAGCTGACCTCGCCGCACCCCCGTGGGAGGGGTGCGGTATCAAGGGGGACCGGCCGCGGCCGCGTCGAACTGCGTGTGCCCGCGGGCACCGACCGAGCCGGAGGATGGGTGTGACCGAGCCTTCCGAGGCGGGCTCCGAACCGGTCGAGGCCGACCTCGACACCGGGCCGCTGCGGCTGCCCGACGACGTCCCGACCCCGCCCTCGGGCAACCCGGCCGCGTGGCCGCACGCGGTGTCGCCGCTGCTGCCGCCGTTCCCGCTGCCGCCGCCCCCGCCGATGCCCGCGGCCCCGCCGCCCCCGGTGTCGCCGTCGCCGCTGCCGCCGCTCGGGTCGCCGCGCACCGAACGGGAGAGCGTCGTCGCCCTGTTCCTGGTGCACATGTTCCCGATCGGGCACCTGCCGGTGGCCATGGACAAGCCGGCGCGGCAGCTCCCGCTGCCCGCCGACCCGGAGGGCTTCCCGCCGAACGACCACCCGGACGCCCGGCTGATCTTCGACGACCAGGCGCTCACGAACGTCACGGCGGGCTTCCGCCGGTCACCGACCGGCCCGCCGCGGCCGGTGCCGCGGCACCTGACCGAGGGGTACGTGCCGTACGCCCGCGCGACGCAGGCGGTGTGGATCCGCCGGTTCGTCGTCGGGCACAGCGAGCTGGGCCCGGAGTACGCGTGGCCGCCGGGCGACCTGTTCCCCGAGGGCAGCCTCGACCCGCCCGAGCCGGTGATGGTCCCGGCCGACACGGTCCTCGACCGCTTCGGCCCGGCGTACGGGCGGGTGTTCTTCGCCGACGGCACGCCGTTCGCGGAACGCTCGCTGCCGCCGGGGATGCTGGACGCCGAGTACCGCCGGTACGTCGTGGTGCGCGCGGTGCCGATGTGGCGCTCGGAGACGGCGAACTGGTTCGGCCAGGTCGGCGGGGGTACCCGGTACCGTGCCCTGCTGGCCGCCGACGAACTCGTGACGCTCGGCTACCTCGCCGAAGCCAAGGGGGAAGACGATTGATGAACACCCAGTCGATCCAGCGCTGGCTCGGCGTGCTGGGCGTGCCGCCGGAGGTCGTCTCGCTGGGCGCCGAGGTGGACAACGCGTGGTGCCTGATGCAGGGCGAGGACGAGGCGTGGGAGGTGTTCTGGCGGGAGCAGGGCAACCGCTACGACTGGGCGCGGTTCACCAGTGAGCAGGTCGCCTGCCACTACCTCTTCGGGCGGCTGGCCTGGGCCCAGGTGGCCCGGGGAGCCGTCGGCCTGCTCCCCGGTGCCTGATCGGCAGCGCCACTTTCACGTGAAAGTGGCGCGTCAGCGCTTCAGGATGCGCAGTGCCTCGTCGTGGAGACGGCCGTTCGTCGACAGCGCGCTGCCGTTGTCGTAGCGCCCGACGCCGTCCAGGTCGGTGAACCGGCCGCCCGCCTCGGTGACGATCACCTGGGCCGCCGCGACGTCCCACGGGTTGACGATGCACTCCGCCGCCACGTCGAGCGCGCCCTCGGCCACCAGGACGTGGTGCCAGAAGTCGCCGAACGCGCGGGACTCCCAGCACGCGTTCACCAGGTCCAGGTACTTCTCGCGCGAGTGGTACTCGGTCCACGAGTTCAGGTCCGTAGTGGACAGATAAGCGTCCGAAAGCGACGAAACGCCGGAGACCGACAGCCGCCGCGTGCCGGCGCTGTCGGAGGAGAACGCCCCCGAGCCCGTGGCCGCCCACCAGCGGCGGCCCAGCATCGGCGCGCTGATCAGGCCGACCACCGGGTCGCCGTCGGACACCAGCGCGATCAGCGTCGCCCAGACGGGGACTCCGCGCAGGAAGTTCTTGGTTCCGTCGATCGGGTCGAGCACCCACGCGCGGCCGGTCGCGGCCGAGCCGCCGCGCTCTTCGCCGAGGACCGCGTCGTCCGGGCGCTCCGCCGCCAGCAGCGCGCGGATCGCGTCCTCGACCGCCGTGTCGGCGTCGGTCACCGGGGTGCGGTCGGGTTTGCGCTCGACCGTCAGGTCCAGGGCGCGGAACCGCGCCGTCGTGATCGCGTCGGCGGCGTCAGCCAGCCGGGTGGCGAGGGCCAGATCATCTCCGTAGCCAGGCACGGTCACGATGGTTTCACGCCCGCGAGCCGTAGAGTTGGCCAGGTGAGCATGGTCCTACTTGCCGAAGACGATCCGGCCATCGCCGAACCGCTCTCCCGGGCCCTCGAACGCGAGGGATACGAGATCCACGTCGTCACCGACGGCCCTTCGGTGCTCGACGCCACCGCCGCCCAGCGCGTCGACCTGCTCGTGCTGGATCTGGGCCTGCCCGGGATGGACGGCCTGGAGGTGTGCCGCCGGCTCCGCGCGGCGGGCACCGAGCTGCCCGTGCTGATGCTCACCGCCCGCACCGACGAGGTCGACTTCGTCGTGGGCCTGGACGCGGGCGCCGACGACTACGTCGCCAAGCCGTTCCGGCTCGCCGAGCTGCTCGCCCGGATCCGCGCGCTGCTGCGCCGCCGGGTGCCCGAGGTGCTGGAGGCGGGCGGCGTCCGGATGGACCTCGGCGCGCGGCTGGTCACCGTGGACAACCACGAGGTCCAGCTGGCGAACAAGGAGTTCGAGCTGCTGCGCGTGCTGATGAGCCGGGCAGGCCAGGTCGTCAGCCGCGACGAGATCCTCGCCGAGGTCTGGAACGACCTCGAGTCGAAGACGTCCAAGACGCTCGACATGCACATGTCGTGGCTGCGGCGGAAGCTCGCCATCGCCGCCGACGAGGCCGCCGGCCGCACCAGCAAGGCCCACGACGGCGAACGGCGGATCGCCACCGTCCGCGGCGTCGGCTTCCGCTTCAACAGCGAATAAGCCGTGCGCCGCCGCATCCTGCTGGCCATCCTGCTGGCCGTCGCCGTCACCGCGGCGGTGCTCGGCATCCCGCTGGGCATCGTGGCGAGCTGGCAGATCGAGTCGAGCTACCGCGAGACGCTGGCCGAGAACGCCCGCGCGGCGGCGGCGATCCTCGACACCGAGATCGCCAACGGCCAGGAGATCGACCTCGACCAGGTGCGCGCGGCGGTCCCGGCGAACGGCCTGCTCACCGTGCGCGCCAGCGGCCAGATCGAGAAGCGCTACGGCAGCGACCCCGGCCCGTCCACGGTCACCGAGACGGCCGACCTCGCGCGGGAAGGCAAGGTCGAGATCGCCGTCCCGGCCGGCCCGATGCACGAACGCCAGACGACGGTGACGCTGGTCGTGGTGCTGCTGGTGCTGCTGTCGGTCGGCACCGGCGCGGTGGTGGCGATCGCGACGGCCCGGCGGCTCGCGAAGCCGCTGCGGCACGTCGCCGAGCGCGCGGCCCGGCTCGGCGGCGGCGACTTCCGGCCCGACCCGAGCCGCTACGGCGTCGGCGAGCTCGACATGGTCGCCGAGGCACTGGACGCGTCCGGCACCGCGCTCGCCCAGCTCGTCCAGCGGGAACGCCAGCTCGTCGGCGACGTCTCGCACCAGCTGCGCAGCAGGCTGACGGCGTTGCAGCTGCGGCTGGAGCCGCTCACCGTGCACCCGGACGACGAAGTGGCCGACGAGTCGAAGGCCGCCCAGGAACAGGCTGACCGGCTCGCCGAGGCCCTCGACGAGCTGCTGGCGGCCGCCCGGGCGGCCCGCGAGGTCGGCGCCGAACCGGTGGACCTGCCCACCCAGCTGCCGGAGATGGCCCAGGAGTGGCGCCACCTGCTGCGTTCGGAGGGCCGCAACCTGCGCACGCGCGTGGCCGACGGCCTGATGGCGCGGGCAACACCCGGCAGGCTCCGCGAGGTCATCGGGGTCCTGCTGGACAACGCGCTGCGCCACGGCGCCGGCACGGTCACCCTCGCCGCCCGCCGCGGCGACGCCGACGGCACGGTGGTGATCGAGGTCAGCGACACCGGCCCTGGCGTGCCCGACGAGCTGGCCCCGCACATCTTCGAACGCGGGTTCTCCGGCGGCGGTTCGACCGGGGTCGGCCTGGCGCTGGCGCGGGCACTCGTCGAGGCGGACGGGGGACGGCTGGAGCTGTCCAACCGCCGCCCGGCCGTGTTCAGCCTGTTCCTGAAGGTGCCGCGGCCCAGCGACGTCCCGGAGGTGCGCTGGCCCGCCGAGCGCGTGCCGCGTTAGCCGGCGTCGGCGGTGACGAGCAGGACGAACCCGGCCCGCGCGGGCATGCCGAGGCTGCACCACAGCTGCGCGGGATCGGTCTTCGCCAGCCGCATCCGCAGCGGTGTGCCGTCCGCGTCGAGCACCGCCCGCAAGGCGGCGTCGAGCAGGTCGTGCTCTTCGCGGACGGCTCCGGCCCGCGCGGTCACCAGGTAGGAGAGCGCGCAGCGGCCGGTCCCCTCTTCTCCTTCGCCCACGGCGTCGCTCAGTGCGAAGAGGAACAGCTCCACGCTCCGCACCGGCGACTCCGTCTGCCAGGCCGGCTTCGGCGGATCGAGACGGATCTGCGTCCCCGCGGGCAGGCGGGGCCGCAGCAGCCGGCACAGTGCCTCGTCGACCTGGGCGATCATCGGTCAGATCAGCCCTTCACGCAGGGCGTACGCGACCGCGTGCGACCGGTTGCGCAGCTGGAACCGGTTGGTGACGTCGTGGAGGATGCTCTTCACCGTGCGCTGCGAGTAGCACAGCTGGTCGGCGATCTCCTGCGTCGAATACCCGGACGCGACCAGCCGCAGCACCTCGGTTTCCCGGTTGCTCATGCCGCCCAGGTGCAGGCCGCGTGGCTGCAGCACCTGGCGCTGCAGCCGGGAAACCCGGTTCAGCAGCCGCCCGAGCACATCCGGCGGCAGCGCGCCCTCCCCGGCGGCGGCCGCCTTGATGAGCCGCACGAGCACCTCCGGCCCGGCGTCGGCGCGGCGGGCGACCGCGCACACGCCGTGCTCGACGGCGTTGAGGATCTCGTTGTCGTCGACCTCGCCCGCGACGAGCACGATGCGGGTGAAACCCTGGTGGTGCAGCGCGGACAGCAGCCGGCTCATGGCCTCGTCGAGCCGGTCGGCGACCAGCAGCGCGACCAGGTCCGGATCGGCCGGGTCCCCGTCCACCACCCGGACGTCGTCACGCGTACGCAGCGCCATGCAGACGCCGTTGTGCAGGATCGGATCGGTGGCGCGGACCACCACCGGCGTCCGGTCGGATTCGAACATCGCTTCCCATTCCCCTCGAACGGTGCGAGGGCCCCACCCCTCACGGAGACCACAGTGCCTCCCGAGGTGTCCCGGGCACATGGGACCGGCGTCCCGAAGTTGCCCGGACGGCCGCCCGTTCGCCGGACGGCCGCGACCGTCAGGACCGCCCGAGGCCCGCGTCCCTCGCTCGCACGATCGCCTCGGCGCGGTCGGCGAGCGGAGCGCGGGTTTCGGGGTCTGCCGTGGCTTGTCGTGAGTGGTGATGAGGGTTCTAACGCGAATTGCCACTCACGACCGCGGACCGGCGACGTCAGGACCGGCCGAGGCCCGCGTCCCTGGCCCGGACGATCGCCTCGGCGCGGTCGGCGACGTGCAGCTTGGCGAAGACGTTCGAAATGTGGTTCCGCACCGTCTTCGGGCTCAGGCACAGCGTGTTCGCGATGACGCCGTTGCTGTGCCCCGCCGCGATCAGCGCGAGCACCTCGCGCTCGCGGGAGGTCAGCTCCGGGAACACCGGCTCGCTGGCCGGCGGCGGCTGGTTGAAGAAACCCAGGACGCGGTTCGCGACGTCGGGGCCGAAGATCGCCTCGCGCCGCGCGACCGCCTGGACCGCGCGGATGATCTCGTCCGGCTCGGCGTCCTTGAGCAGGTAGCCGCGGGCACCGGCGCGCATCGCCGCGAAGACCGACTCGCTCTCGTCGGCCATCGTCAGCATCAGCACGCCGGTGTCCGGGCTCGCGGTCACGATGTGCCGCGCCGCTTCGATCCCCGACACGTCGGGCAGGTGCAGGTCGAGCACCACGACGTCCGGGCGGAGGGCCGCGGCGGCCTCCGCCGCGCTCGCGCCGCTGGCGGCCTCGCCGACGACCTCGATCCCGGGTTCGGCCGCGAGCAGCGTGCACACGCCGAACCGGAACAGGGGGTGGTCGTCGACGACGAGGACGCGCAGACGTTCGCTCACCCGGTCACCTCCGCAGCATCACTCGTGGCGATGGTACGCGGACGCGTTCTCCCGCGCCCAGGCCGCGAAGGTCAGCGGCGGACGGCCGAGCAGCCGCTCGACGGTGTCGAAGACGACGTGCTCGTTCGGGGCGGACTCGCGCTTCAGCGCGAAGAGACCGTCGATGGCCTGTGCGGGCCAGCCGAACTTCCGGATCAGGCGGTCCTTCGCGGCGCTTTCGGATTCTTCGACGTACTTCAGCGGACGGCCGAGCGCCTCGGCCAGGATGTCGACCTGCTGCCGCGTGGTGAGTGCTTCACCGCCGGTGAGCTCGTAGGTCGCGCCTTCGTGGCCGGACGTCGTCAGCACGAGTGCCGCGACCGCGGCGATGTCGCGGACGTGGATCAGCGCGGACGGCGGATCGGTGTCGGGCACGTACACCGCGTCCTCCTCCTGGATCGACGGCAGCCACGCGAACCGGTTGTCCATGAAGGCGCCGGGGCGCAGGATCGTCCACGCCGGACCGGCTTCGCGGACCGCCTGCTCGCCTTCGGCGTGTGCGACGCTGATCGGGTCCTTCTGTCCGAAGTAGACACCCGTGGTGGACAGCTTGACGAGATGGGTGACGCCGGCCTGGGCGGCGGCGCCGGCGACCGCCACCTCCTGCTCGGCGTTGTGGCCCGGCGTCAGGACGAACACGCGGTCCGCGCCGTCGAGCAGGGCGGGCAGGTCCGCCGTGCCGAGGTCGCCGCGGACGGCTTCGGCACGCGGGTCGATCCGGGCCTTGGCGGGGTCGCGGGTCAGCGCCCGGACCTCGGCACCGGCGTCGAGCAGGGCGGGGACGAGGTGGCGGCCGACCTTGCCGGTGGCGCCGAGGACGAAGATCATCGTGGTTCTCCTATCGGTTGAGCGGAACGTGCGGGAGCGCGAAGGCCGTGACGAGGCCCAGCGCGAGGACGGGAAGCAGGGCGAGGAAGACGCCGTGGGTGCCCGCGGCGTAGGCGAAGCCGAGCGCGACCGGGCCGAGGGACGAGCCGAGCGCGCGGGCGAGGTTGACGCCGGCGGCGACCGCGCCGCGGTCCGCGGCGGGGGCGGTGTTCTGGGTCGCCATGACCAGGACCTGGAGGTTGAGCCCGGCCGCGAGGCCGAAGACGACCAGGCAGCCGAGGACGGACGGCAGGCCGTCCAGGGTGAGCAGGCCGAGCATCGCGAGCAGGCCGAGTGCCATGCTCAGCCGCGGTGCCCAGGGGTAGGAGCCGGTGCGGGCGATGATCTTGCTCGCGATGGCGGAGGACACCGCGACGGCGATGGTCATCGGGATCAGCCGCAGCCCGCCTTCGGCCGGGCCGGCGTCGGCCTGCAGCAGGGCCGCGATGTAGTTGACCGAACCGAGGAACGCGAACCCGGCGAGCACGCTGAGCAGCACGGACACGGTGAACGTCCGGTCGCGGAAGAGCCGCAGCGGCAGCACGGGCGCCGCGGCCCGGCGTTCGACGCGGACGAAGGCGGCGGCCGCGACGGCACCGAGCGCGATCGACCACGGCGTCAGCAGGGTGAACCCGGTGATCGCGGCGCCGAGCAGGACGACCCCGGCGAAGTCGAACGGCGCTTCCTTGCGCCGCCGCGGCAGGTCGAGGGTGGCGAGCAGGGCGAGCGCGAGCAGCCCGAGTGGCAGGTTGACCAGGAAGATCGACCGCCATCCGGCCACGCCGGTCAGCAGGCCGCCGGCGACGGGACCCGCGAGCGAAGCGACGGCGAAGCAGATCGAGAACCACCCGAAGTACTTCGCGCCTTCGCGGGGCGTGAACATTTCGCCGAGCGAAGCGCCGACGGAGACGAAGAGGCCACCGGAACCGGCGCCCTGCAGGACGCGTCCGGCGATCAGGAACGACGCCGAAGGCGCCAGGCCGCAGGCGAGCGAGCCGAGCAGGAAGAGCGCGAGCGCGCCCAGGAGCACGCGTTTGCGCCCGAAGACGTCACCGAGCTTGCCGTGCAGGGGAGCGGTGACGCTCCCGGCAAGCAGGTAGGCGGTGGTGACCCAGGCATAGGTCCCGGTCCCGCCGAACTCGGCGGCGATCCGGGGCAGCGCGGTGGCGACGATCTGGGCGTCGAGCATCGCGAGGAAGACGGACAGGAACAGGCCGGACACGGCCAAGCGAGCGCGCGAAGGCGCAAGTGTGGTCAAGGAAAGTCCTCGTGAAGAAAGGGACGAGAGATGCGGACGCGCGTGGACGCGTCCCGTCGAGCCGGGAAAAGGCCTGGAAAGGCTCCATCGTCATCCGCGGACGGATGCGACCTCTTCGCGCTCGGAAACCACCTCGAATCGTCCCGCTCGCCCGGCCGAACCCGGACGGCGTCCTCACGAAGGAACACTGACGAAGATGACTATAGACAACTACATGTCAGAAGACAAGAAGTTTCTCAGCGCAGCGGGGTGACCTCGTCGTTGTCCCGCCGCCGCTTGCCCAGCTCGTCCGGGAACACCCACTTCTTGAAGCCCCAGAAGCGGAAGAACATCGCCAGCAGCATGCCGATGATCGACCCGCTCGCGAAGTCCGCGACCTCCTGCACCAGCCGCGTCACGTGCGGGACCTCGAGGTCGAGGACGTACCGCGAGACGTACAGCGGGACCAGGTTCACCACCACCGCGATGCCGCTGATCACGAAGAACAGCGCCGCCTCGTGGTGGCGTTCGCGGCCGCCGCGGGTGCGGAACGACCACTCGCGGTTGAGGATGTACGACACGATCGTCGCGACGATGATCGCGATCGCCTTGGCGGTGGTCGGTTTCTGCTCCAGCACCGACAGCTTCAGCAGGTACCAGACGCCGTTGTCGACCAGGAACGTCGTGCCGCCCACGATCGCGAACTTCAGCAGCTCCCGGTGCTTGATCAGCACCGAACGCAGTGGCTCCGGCGTGCGCTTGAGCACGGTTTCCACAACGGTCACACCAGGCAGTCTAGGAGTACACCGCGTTGACCAGTGGTTCAGGCGGCTTTGCGGTCCTGAATGTCCGGATCCGGCGCGGCCGCCGCGCGGGGCCGGGCGTCCTCTTCCGGGAAAACCCATTTCTTGAACGCCCACCAGCGGAACAGCGTGCCCAGCAGGGTCCCGATGACGATTCCGCTGACGAAGTCCGCCATTTCCACGCCGAACGGGGAAAGGCGGGGTGCCTGCAGGTGCAAAACGTAGCGGGAGATCCACTGCGGCAGCGCGTTCAGTCCCAGCGCGACGCCGCTGAAGAGGAAGAACAACGCCGCTTCGTGGGCTCGCTCACGTCCGCCGCGGGTGCGGAAGGACCACTCGCGGTTGGCGACGTACGAGAAGACCGTCGCGACGAGGACGCCGACGATCAGCGCCGTCACCGGGTGGGTCCGCAGCACGGTGAACTTCAGGCCGTAGTTCACCGACATCGTGATCACGAAGCTGATCCCGCCGACGACGGCGAAGCGGAGGAGCTCGCGATGCTTCTTCAGCAGCTCGCGCACCGGGCGGACGCTACCCGGTGAGCCAGCCGAAAACCTTCTCGGGGGTGACCGTGGGCTGTTTCGGGCCCGGGTTCGGGCCCGGCCGCGGCGGCGCGCCGGTCGTGGCCGACGTCGACGTCGGGGGCTCGCTCGTCGGCTCGGTCGTCGTCGAAGGCGGGGTGGACGA
This sequence comes from Amycolatopsis melonis, assembly GCF_040064235.1. Lineage (NCBI taxonomy): Bacteria > Bacillati > Actinomycetota > Actinomycetes > Pseudonocardiales > Pseudonocardiaceae > Amycolatopsis > Amycolatopsis melonis. Next base: position 259,384 of record NZ_JBDZYD010000013.1, on the reverse strand, counting down.
CGGCTTCGACGGGACCGGCTTCGAAGGCTTCGACGGCGTGGTCGAGGGAGGCGTCGAGGAGGGCAGCGGGTCCTTGCCGCACCAGTGATGCCAGCAGCCGAAGTCCACCGTCACCGGCGGCGCCGCCGCCTTGCCGAGCTGCGCGGTGATCGTCACGCGGCCGTCGTCGGGACGGCCCTTGAGCCGCACCCACAGGTTGACGTGCTGGCCGGGGGCCAGCGCGCTCTTCGTCGTGCAGCTCGCGCCTGCGGACGTCGTCGTGCACGGGAAGCCGCGCAGGCTCCACCACTGCCAGAGCGGGTGGTCGAAGGTGACCGTGACCGGCTTGGTCGTCTCGCCGGTGTTGCGGACCCGCACGTAGACCAGCGGGTAGCGGTTCCACGGGAACGCCGAGAGCCCGTCGCCCTGCGCCTCGAGGACCACGCCGTCCGGCGGCTGCTTCACGGTGATGGCGACGTTCACCTGGACGTTGATCTGCACGCCGGCGGTGACCGACGCCTTGACCGTGCCGCCCTCGGCGTCCTCGTCGGCACGCAGCCGGAAGTTCAGGGTCGCGCTCTGGCCCGGCTGCAGCCCGCTGCCGGTCCGGCAGGTGACCGTGCCGTCCCCGCCGGGGCAGTTGACCGTGATCGGCCCGGCCTGCGCGAAGGCCATCGGCGTGCCGCCACCGGCCGCGTCGACCGCGTGCACGCCCCGCGGCAGGGACAGCGCCACGGCGACCGGCTCGGACGTGCTGCCCCCGTCGTTGCGGACGGTGATCGGCAGGTTCGCCGCGGTGCCGGGACTCAGCTCGACACCGCCCGGCGGGGACGTCGCCGACATCGACGGCGGCGCCGGAGCCGGAGGAGCGGGGGGTGCCGGCGGGGCGGGCGGGGCCGGTGGCGCGGGCGGCACCACCGCGGGCGGCGGGGGCTCGACGGGCGGAGCCGCGGGGGGCGGCGGCACGACGGGCGCGGGCGGTGCGGGCGGCTGCGGCTTCGGCGCGGGCGGCTGGACGGGCTGCTCGACGGTCGGCGGGGGCACCTGGGCGGCGACCGGGATCTCCTGCGCGCCACCTCCGGCGGTGAGCGCGATGACGACGGCCGCGACGACCGCCGTGCCCGAGGCCGCGACCCCGGCGAACTGGCGGGGACCCGCGGCGGCCGCGCCGGCGGCGGCACCGGCCTTGCCCCCGGCGGCCGCGGCACCGGCGGCCGCCGCGCCCGCTGTCGCCGCGGTGGCCGCGCTGGCCTTCGCCGCGCCGATCGTGGCGAGGTAGCCGAGGGCGGCGCCGCCGAGGACGATCGGGGCGATGATCGCGCGCAGCCCGCCGTTGACGTCGGCGAGTTCGGCGGCCAGCGCGCGGCACTGCTCGCACTCGTCGAGGTGGCTTTCGACCTGGGCGCGTTCGCGTTTGGACAGTCCGTCGCGCGTCCAGGCGCCGAGCCGGTCGGCGCAGGCACGGCAGCGTTCTTCGGCGTTTTCCTGCAGGTGGACCTGCAGATAGGCCTGCCGCAGCCCCTCGCGGGCGCGGTAGGCGAGCGCGGAGACGCCGTTGGCGGTCAGCCCCAGCAGGGGTGCAACCTCGGCCGGGCTCTGCTGCTCGATCTCGGTGTGCCAGAGCACCGCCTGCCAGCGTTCGGGCAGCCGCGCGAACGCCTTCGCGGCCATCGTGCGCTCGAGCCCGGCGACGGCGGTGTCGGAGAACGGCACGGTCAGCGCCTCGGCCGCGGCGCCGCCGACGGTCGTCATGTCCTCGTTGAGGTCGACCTTGCGTTCCCGGCGCGTGCGGTCGTACGCAGTGTGACGCAGCGCGGTCAGCAGATAGGCCCGGAAGGCTGTGTCCGGTCCCTTCCCGCCACGGAGCGTGTCGAGCACTTTCGCGAACGCCTCGGCGACGAGATCGTCGGCCTCGGAGCTCGACCGGGCCAGCTGACGGGCCAGATTGTGGGCCGCTCCGGTGTGCCGTTCGTAGAGCGTCCCGTACGACGCGATCTTCCCGGCGCGGACCTCCGCGATCAGTTCGGCGTCACTCTTTCCGCTGAGATCGGCGGGAACGGTGGACACGGCACTCCTCGGTCGGCTAGGGCCAGGACCTGCCATTACAGGCGGATCCGGGACGCCAGACAAGTGTGACTGACCCACCCCGGGTGGTCACGCCGTGGTCGGCGTGTTGACTCCGACGGCGGAGCAAAATCACCCACCCCTCGGCCATCGCGGGGAAAAGCTTCTTAACAAAAACTCGCCAGTACGCGTCACGGCGTCCCCCGGGGCACGTCCTCACGGTGAAACCCCGCACAAGATCGACAAGCACCGGACGGAAGGAGCAGATGGCCTGTGGACGTTCCGGCTACCCGCTCCGGCCCCGGTGACGTCCCGTCCACCGCACGAGCCGAGCGTGACAGCGGCCTGCTCGCCCTGCGGGCGCGCTGGCGCACGGCCAGCCTCGCCGCAGGCTGGCGCTTCCCGAGCGACTGGGCCCTGCCCGAGGTCGACGCGGTCTGCGCGGCCGTCATGGCCAAGGGCCGCGTCGAGGCCGCCGAGACGGCGCTGGCCGGGCTGGCCCGCGCGCGGGCGGCGGCCGGCGCGGGACTCGCGGAAACGCTCGCCGACCTGGCCGCGCTGCACGCGGTGCTCGACCACGGCGACGACGGGTTCGTCTCACCCGACGTCGACGCCACCCCGGCCCGGCTGCTCCGGACCACGGCACTGGCCTGGGCCGACGTCGCCACCGACCAGCTGGTGCACACGGAGGTCACCGACCCGCTGACCGGCCTGCCCTCGGCCGCCTACCTGCGCACGCGGCTGGAGGAGGTCTACCGCGCCGCCGCGGCCCACGAGCGCCCGGCGGCCGAGGACCACGTACTGCTGGTGGTCTCGCTCGACCTCAGCGCCGTCGCCGGGTTCCCGCGCCTGACCGGCATGATCCTGGTGGCGGACGCGCTGCGCACGGTGTTCGACAGCGGGCAGAGCGTGGCATCGCTCGGACCGTCGGTCGTCGCGGCGCTGGTCCCCAAGGACGAGCGGGTCGCTTCCCACGGCGTCGCGCTGCGCAGGGCGTTGCACGAACGGCTGTCGGTCGACGCCCAGCTGGCGGACGCCGGACGCCCCCGCGTGTCGGCAGTGCGGCTGCCCGCGACCCACGAGCTGGCCTGCGACCTGCTGGCCCACCTCGCCCGCGCCTAGGACGGGGCGGGCTGAAGGGGACGTTCGTCGCAGGTGGCGAGACGAAAGGCCCGTTCGTGGCAGGTGCCTCTCGCAGGTCCGCGGTCGTGGGGGGGGTAAAACGGGCGACACACGGTGTTGACACAACAAAACACCCCCCCGCCCCCC
>NZ_JBDZYD010000013.1:0-256062 GCF_040064235.1 Amycolatopsis melonis | reverse complement strand
AACGGCCCGTTGGGGGCTGGGGCCTCCCGAAGGGCCGGGGTCGTGAGTGAGAAACAGGGTTAGAACACTGTTTCTCACACACGACAAGCCGCGGCAGACCACCCAAGCCGGCGATCCGATGTTCGGCTTCGGTGGCGCCAGGCCGGATGCCCGCAAGCGCCGTTCGGCTCACCCTTCTGACCTGGACCACGGCAGTCATGATTTCCTGGTGAGGTGACCCGGACCGTACCCACCGACGCCGGCGGCCCAGTCGCGGCCAGACCCCAGCACCGCCTGGCCCTGCGGAAATCGCTCGCCCGCCTGTCCGTCCGCCCGCGGTCGATCCTGATCCTGTCGGTGATCCCGCTGGTGGCGATCGGGTACGGCATCTACGGCTGGCAGCACGACTGGGTGCTCGGCGTCGACAGCGCGGTCTACCGGGCCGGCGCGCTCACGCTGCTGCACGGCGATTCGCTCTACGACGCGAACACGCTGCCCAACGAGCCGTGGTGGGCGCTGCTGCCGTTCACCTACCCGCCGACGGCCGCGCTGATCTTCGTCCCGCTCGCCGCGTTCCCGACGCAGATCTCCTGGGGCCTGATCACCGCCGTCTCGCTGGGGGCGATGGCGCTGTCGATCCGGATCGCGATCGGCGCGCTGCCCCGCCCGGCCGCCGACGGGCCGCGCTGGTGGGCCTCGCCCGCCCGCTCGACCATCGTGTTCTTCCTGGTCTTCCTCGCCCTCGAGCCGGTGTGGCGGACGATCTTCCTCGGCCAGATCAACCTGATCCTGATGGCCATGATCATGCTGGACATGCTGGTCATCGGCGCCCGCGGGAGCCGGTGGGGCGGCGTGCTGGTGGGCGTCGCGGCGGCGATCAAGCTGACGCCGCTGGTGTTCCTCGGGCACCTGTTCGTCACGGGACGGCGGATGGACGCGATCCGCGGATTGGCCACGTTCGTGCTGCTCCAGGGCCTGATGTTCCTGGTCAACTCGCACGACGCGGCCAAGTACTGGACCGTCACGCTGCCCGACACCGGCCGGATCGGGCCGGTGCACTGGGCGGGCAACCAGTCGCTGAACGCGCTGATGAACCGGGCCACCGACCTCGCGCCGTGGGCGTCGAAGGCGGCGATGGGCATCGGCTTCCTGCTCGCCATCCCGGCGCTGTGGCTGCTGATGCGCTTCCACCGCAAGGGGCAGGCACTGGCCGCGCTGCTCGTCACCGCGTTCTGGACGCTGCTGATTTCGCCGATCTCGTGGACCCACCACTGGGTGTGGGTGATCCCGCTGATCGTGCTGCTGGTGTCGCGGCTGCCGAAGACCACCCCGAAGACGGCGTGGAAGCGCTGGGTCGGGACCGGGCTGGTGGCGTTCGTGTTCGTCAGCTGCGTGCTGCTGATCCTGCCGAACGGCCGCAACGTCGAGCTGCACTGGAAGGTGTGGCAGAACGTGCTCGGCGACGCCTACATCCTGATGCCGGTCGTGCTGGCCGCGGCGCTGATCCTGCGCTGGGGCCTGCTGCGGCGGGCGCGCCGGAAGACCGCAGCGGACGAGCATGCCGACGTCGCGACCGGCGTCTGAGGCGCGCACCGGCTGGGTTCTCGCCGGGGGTCTCGCGCTGCTCGTCTTGGCCTTCGGCGTGGTGGTCTGGCTGGCCGGGTGGCACGTGGGCGCGGACAGCGCCGTGTACCGCGCGGGGGCGTTGACGCTGGTCCACGGCGACCCGCTGTACACCCGTGACGTGCTGACCGCGCTGCCGGACTGGGTGCGGCTGCCGTTCACCTACACCCCGGCCGCGGCGCCGCTGTTCCTGCCGCTGGCGCTGGTGCCCTCCGGCCTCGTCTGGGGCGTGATCGCGTTTTTGTCGGTGGTCGCCCTTATGGTCGTCGTCACGGTGGTTTCGTCGCCGCCGGGGCACTCATCGCTTCTGGGAAGAAGCCGATGGGCGCTGCCGGCGGGAACGGCCGCCGCGCTGGCACTGGAACCGGTGTGGAAGACGCTGTTCCTCGGCCAGATCAACTTGATACTGATGGCGTTCGTGGTGCTGGACGTCCTGGTGCTCTCGGCGCGCGGGTCGCGCTGGGCGGGCGTGCTGATCGGCGTGGCGGCGGCGATCAAGCTCACTCCGCTGATCTTCGTGCCGCACCTGTTCTTCACGGGCCGGTGGAAGGACGGGCTGCGGGCGGTGGGCACGTTCGTGGCGCTCGAAGCGGTGATGTTCGCGGTCATCCCGGTCGACGCGGCGCGGTTCTGGCGGGATTCGGCGACCGACCCGAGCCGGGTCGGGTCGGTGCACTGGATCTTCAACCAGTCGCTCAACGGGCTGGTCAACCGGGCCACCCACCTGGCGCCCTGGTCGCTGGCGGTGGCGGTCGGGGTGGCGGCGGTGCTCGCCGTGCCCGCGGTGTGGCTGGTGGTGCGGCTGCACCGGCGTGGCGAGGACGCGGCGGCGCTGCTGGTGACGGCGTTCTACGGGCTGCTGCTGTCGCCGGTGTCGTGGTCCCACCACTGGGTGTGGTGCGTGCCCCTGATCACGCTGCTGGTGGTCAAGGCGCGGTGGTGGGCCGCCGCGGCGGTCGCGGCGCTGTTCGTCTCGCAGATCGTGATGCTGGTGCCCAACGGCGGCGAAACGGAGTTCGGCTGGGGCCTGGGCTGGTCCGTGCTGGGCAACGTTTACGTGCTCGCGGCGGCGGCAGGCATCCTGGGCCTGGCGGCACGTGAGCTTCGCCTGGTCCGGAGGTCACCGCAGGTGGTCACCGTCTAGGCTGATCGGCGCTATGGACAAGAACACCGGTCTGCCCGTCGTGGGCATGGTGGGCGGCGGCCAGCTCGCCCGGATGACGCACCAGGCGGCGATCTCGCTGGGCCAGTCCCTGCGCGTGCTCGCCGCGAGCGAGAACGAAGCGGCGGGGCTCGTCGCGGGCGACGTCATGCTGGGCCACCACACCGACCTCGACGCGCTGCGGAAGTTCGCGTCCTCGGTCGACGTGCTCACCTTCGACCACGAGCACGTGCCGGGCGAGCACCTGCTGACCCTGGCGATGGAGGGCTTCGCCATCCGGCCGGCGCCTTCCGCGCTGGGCTTCGCGCAGAACAAGCTGGTGATGCGCGAGATGATGGCCGGGCTCGACGTGCCGGGCCCTGCCTTCGCCGAGGTGTCGTCGGTGGACGACGTGGTGAAGTTCGGCGGCGAGCACGGCTGGCCGGTGGTGCTCAAGGCGTCGAGCGGCGGCTACGACGGCCGTGGTGTCTGGATGCTGGACACCGCGCAGCACGCGCGGGAGACCGTGCCGGAGCTGCTGGAGGCGGGCACACCGCTGCTGGTCGAGGAGAAGGTGGCGATGCGGCGGGAGCTGTCCGCACTCGTCGCCCGCTCGCCCTTCGGCCAGGGTGCGGCGTACCCGGTGGTGGAGACGGTGCAGAGCGGCGGCATCAACACCGAGGTCCTCGCCCCGGCGCCGGGGCTCTCGCCCGAGCGCGTGCACGAGGCGCAGGATCTGGCGCTGCGGATCGCGGCCACGCTGGACGTGACCGGGCTGCTGGCGGTGGAGCTGTTCGAGACCGACGCCGGGCTGCTGGTCAACGAGCTGGCGATGCGCCCGCACAACTCCGGGCACTGGACCATGGACGGCGCGCGCACGTCGCAGTTCGAGCAGCACCTGCGTGCGGTGCTCGACTACCCGCTTGGCCGGACGGACCTGGTCGCGCCGGCGTGCGTGAGCGCGAACGTGCTGGGCGCGCCGGAGCTGCCGGAGATGGGCCCGGACGAGCGGCTGCACCACCTGTTCGCGCGCTACCCGGAGGCCCGGGTCCACCTGTACGGCAAGCAGGAGCGCCCGGGACGCAAGCTCGGGCACGTCAACTTCACCGGCGAGCGCATGGACGACCTGCGCAACCGAGCGCTGCTGTCGGCGCACTGGCTGTCCCACGCCGTCTGGCTCGACGGCTACGAGATCCACTGACGGGAGAAATCGCTATGGCGCCGCAGGTGGGCGTGATCATGGGCAGCGACTCGGACTGGCCGGTCCTGGAGGCGGCGGGCGCAGCGCTGGACGAGTTCGGCATCGAGTACGAGGTCGGCGTGTACTCGGCCCACCGCACCCCCCAGCGCATGCTGGACTACGCGACCTCGGCGGCGTCACGAGGATTGAAGGTGATCATCGCGGGCGCAGGCGGCGCGGCCCACCTCCCGGGCATGGTGGCCTCGGCAACGGTCCTGCCGGTGATCGGCGTCCCGGTCCCGCTGAAGTACCTGGACGGCATGGACTCGCTGCTGTCGATCGTCCAGATGCCGGCAGGCATCCCGGTGGCCACGGTCTCGGTGGCCGGAGCCCGCAACGCGGGCCTCCTGGCAGTCCGCATCCTGGCGGCATCGGACGAAGGCCTCCAGCAGAAGGTGGCCCGCTTCCAGGCGGACCTGGAGAAGCTGGTCCTCGACAAGGACGCGGCCCTGCGCGAGAAGACGGGTCACTAGAGGGGCAAGGCAGTCAGCCGGTCACCGCCGGCGACGCCTGCCTCGCTCAGCGGCCGCTCGTCGTCGTCGGCATACAGGTACCCCCTGGGCCGGGCTGGTTCCGGTTTTCCGGAGCAGCCTGCCGGTATGACTGTCCTGGAGGGCCGGCATGGCCTGGCTCCAGCCGCTCGCCTGCGTCGTCGAGTGGCCCTGCCACTTTCGGCATCCCGGTCGCGGACGTCCGTTGTTCGGTCATCCGAGCTGCTCCCGCAGCTGCCGCTTCAGCACCTTCCCGGCGGCGGACACCGGGATCTGCGCCACGACGTGGATCTCCCGCAACCGCTTGTACGGCACCACTTTCTCGTTGACCGCGGCCATCAGCTCCTCGGCGTCCAGCGCACCGCGCGGCACCACGAACGCGACCGGCAGCTCGCCCACCTCGGTGTCCGGGCGGCCCACCACCGCGGCCGCCGCGACGCCTGGCATTGTCACCAGCAGCTCCTCCAGCTCGCGGGGGAACACGTTGTAGCCCTTGTACAGCAGCATGTCCTTCTTGCGGTCCACGATGGACAGATAGCCGTCCGGGTCGAGGATGCCGATGTCGCCCGTGTGCAGCCAGCCGCCTGCCAGTGCCTCTGCCGTCTCCTCGGGGCGGTTGCGGTAGCCCAGCATGATCTGCGGGCCGCGCAGGCACACCTCGCCCCGCTCGCCCGGCGGCAGCGGGGCGTCGCCGCCCTCGGGCGGGATGATCTTGACCTCCGTGTCGAAGATCGGCACGCCCACCGAACCCACCTTGCGGGTGCCCGAGCGGTACGCCGGTGACAGCACCGCGCCCATCGTCGCCTCGGTGAGGCCGTAGCCCTCGCTGATCACCACGTCCGGGAACCGCTCGCGCAGCGCGTTGATCATCGCGTGGTTCATCGGCGCCGCGCCCGAGCCGATCGAGCGGACCGACGACAGGTCGGCGGTGTGGAACGACGGCGTCGCGAGCAACGCGGCGAACAGCGCCGGCGCACCGCCGATGCCGGTGATGCGCAGCCGCTCGGCGTCGGCGACGTACGCCGCCGGGTCGAAGCGCGAGTGCAGGACGATGGTCGTCCCGGTGAGCACCGCCGCGCTGAGGCCGCCGATGATGCCCATCGCGTGGAACCACGGTGTCAGGTTGATCGCGACGCCGGTGCCCAGGCGCGTCGGCCACTCGTCCTCGCTGCCGATCTGGTCGAGCGTGACGTCGCCGCGGGCGTCGAGCGCCGGCACCGAGCCGGTGCCCCAGCACGCGTACTGCAGCGTGTTGACCACGACGTTGCGGTGCGACAGCCGCACGCCCTTCGACCGGCCGGTGGTGCCGCCGGTGTACGCGAGGTGCGCGAGGTCCGCGTGGACGTCGATCTCGGACGGCGGGCGCGTCTCCGGCTGCGCCGCGTGGAACGCCTCGAACTCGACGGCGCCTTCGGGCAGGTCTCCGTCGGGGTTCACCACGACGGTCAAGCGCGCGGGGATGCGGTCGGCGACGCTCGCCAGGGTGGCGGGGCCGTCCGTGACGACCGCCGCGGCCTCGCAGTCGGCGAGCTGGACCGCGAGGTCGTCCGGCGGGAGCAGCGGGTTCGCCGGGCTGAAGGTCGCGCCGGCCAGCAGCGTGCCGTAGTAGGCGACCGGGAAGGCCAGGCAGTTCGGCAGGTGCAGCGCGACGACGTCGCCGCGGCCGATGCCCCGCTCCTGCAGCGCGTGGGCGAAGCGGCAGGCCGCCCGATACGTCTCGGCGAAGGTGAGGCTGCGGCCTTCGTGGGCGAAGGCGGTCCGGCCGCCCCAGCGCGCGGCGCCCGCCGCGAGGATCGAACCGGCCGGGACCTCGGGATAGTCCAGCGAAGCGGGCAGGCCGGGCGGCGCGGTGAGCGGCATCACCCGACCATACGAATTCTGCGGTCAACGACACAAGGACGGACGCTGTGAACGAGCGCTAACATCGACAGATCCCTCCCGACGTCGTAGAGAAGGTGACCGGAAGTGACCGACGGCCTGTACCAGCTTGCCGAGGAGCACGAGGAGCTGCGGGCCGCGGTCCGGGCTCTGGCCGAGAAGGAGATCGCGCCGTACGCGGCCGAGGTCGACGAGCAGGAGCGCTACCCGATCGAGGCGTACAACGCGCTGGTCAAGTCCGGGTTCAACGCCGTGCACATCGGCGAGGAGTACGACGGCCAGGGCGCGGACGCCGTCGGTGCCTGCATCGTCATCGAAGAGGTCGCCCGGGTGGACGCGTCGGCGTCGCTGATCCCGGCGGTCAACAAGCTGGGGACGCAGCCGATCATCCTCTCGGCTTCGGAGGACCTGAAGAAGCTCGTGCTGCCGTCGATCGCGTCGGGCGAGGCTTCGGCGTCGTACGCGCTTTCGGAGCGCGAGGCCGGTTCGGACACCGCGTCGATGCGCACGCGCGCCCGGCTCGACGGCGACCACTGGGTGCTCAACGGCACCAAGTGCTGGATCACCAATGCGGGTGAATCCTCGTGGTACACGGTGATGGCCGTGACCGACCCGGACGCGGAGAAGAAGGCCAACGGCATCTCGGCGTTCGTCGTGCACAAGGACGACCCGGGCTTCTCGGTGGGCCCGAAGGAGAAGAAGCTCGGCATCAAGGGCTCCCCGACGCGCGAGATCTACTTCGAGAACTGCACGATCCCGGCCGACCGCATCATCGGCGAGCCGGGCACGGGCCTGAAGACGGCGCTGCGCACCCTGGACCACACCCGCCCGACGATCGGCGCGCAGGCACTGGGCATCGCACAGGGCGCCCTCGACGCGGCGATCGCGTACGTGAAGGACCGCAAGCAGTTCGGCAAGGCGATCGCGGAGTTCCAGGGCGTCCAGTTCATGCTGGCCGACATGGGCACCAAGATCGAGGCGGCCCGCCACCTGGTGTACGCCTCGGCGGCGGCGAGCGAGCGCGGCGACAAGCGCGCGGGCTTCATGGCCTCGGCGGCGAAGGCGTACGCGTCCGACATCGCCATGGAGGTGACAACGGACGCGGTCCAGCTGTTCGGCGGCGCCGGCTACACCCGCGACTTCCCGGTCGAGCGCATGATGCGCGACGCGAAGATCACCCAGATCTACGAAGGCACGAACCAGATCCAGAAGGTCGTCATGGCCCGCGCCCTGCTCAAGGGCTGATTCTGCGCAGGCCGGACCACTTCGGCGGTGGGTGTTCCGTCAGCTGACGGAACACGGACGGAACACCCACCGGTCGATCGCCTGCCGGAGCCGTCGGCTAGCACTTGTCCGCGTACAGGGTGATGACCGTGTTCGCGTCGACCTCGGTGCCCGCCTTCGGGTCCTGGCCGGTCTGACACCAGTTCCTGTCCAGCACCATCATGCGGCCCTTGCCGGTCGAGTCGACCTCTCGCAGGTTGTACAGCCCGGCCGCCTGCATCTTGTCCTGGGCGTCCTGGTGGTTCATCCCGGACACGTCCGGCACCGTGATCTTCGCTGCCGTGGCGGCGGACGTGGCGGGCACCGACGCTGTCACCGTGACGGGCCTCTGCTGGTTGCTCGGCGTGCCGGCCGTGCACGCGGTGGCGAAGGCCCCGGCTGCCAGCACGGCGGCGGCAACGTTCGTCTTGCCGGGCATGCGATTTCGGTCTGTCGTGTCCACGCAGATCAATCTCGCGTTGATCTTGCCCGCTGTTACGGCCCGGCTCGTGGTGTGCCGGCACAGCCGGGCAACCACGTCAAGTACGCCGTTCCCCGCGCAGGGAGCGGCCACCAAGCCGCGGGCCGGAAACGGCGGACCAGACCTGGCTGCCACCTTCCAGTCTTCCGGAGATCACCATCCGCGGGCAAGGGCGCTCCCCTTCACGCAGAATCTCGCGAGAAATGACCCACCAGGGGGAGGTCCGGAGCAAGTTACTCGCGCGTTAAGCCCTCGGTGACGTGGATCACCATCGGTTCACAGAGAGGTGAAGCGGATGGGCGCAAGGACGCGCAGGTGGCTCGGAGCGGCGATCGCCGCGGCAACGACGGTCGCTCTGGGGGCAGGGGCCGCACAGGCTGCCGAGAAGGAACCCACGGGGCCCGTGCAACCCAACATCCTCACGGCTGCCGCCTACTCGCTCGCGGCGCCCACCATTGCTCCTCCCGGGGCGAACGACTGGAACTGCAAGCCCTCCGACCGGCATCCCAACCCCGTGCTGCTCTCCAACGGGACCACCGCGAGCGCCTACGAGAACTGGGCGCACCTCTCGCAGAAACTCGCCGACGCCGGTTACTGCGTCTTCGCGGGCAATTTCGGCGGGGCGCCCGGGGCCTTCCTGCAGACCGTCGGGCCGGTGGCGGACACCGCGAAAGCGCTTGCGGCCTTCGGGGAGAAGATTCTCCAGGCCACCGGGGCGAGCAAGCTCGACGTCGTCGGGCACTCGCAGGGCGGGATGAACGTCCGGTACTGGATCAAGTATCTCGGCGGGGCGGACAAGATCAGCAGGCTCGTCGGGCTGTCGCCGTCCAACCACGGCACCGATCTCTTCGGCCTGCTCAGCACCCTCGAAATGATTCCCGGAGTGCCGGCCGGGCTCGGGGCCTTCTGCCAGGCGTGCAACGACCAGGCCGTCGGGTCGGACTTCCTCACCGACCTCAACGCCGGTGGCGAAACCGTGCCCGGCATCCAGTACACCGTCATCCAGACCCGCTACGACGACGTCGTCACGCCGTACACCAGCGCCTTCCTGAAGCCCGCGCCGAACGTGCGGAACATCCTGCTGCAGAACGTCTGCGTGCTCGACTTCACCGACCACCTCGGCATCACCTACGACCCGGTCGCCGAAGGACTGGTTCTCAACGCGCTCGACCCGGCGCACGCCACGCCGCCGCCGTGTGTCCCTGTGCCGCCCGTCATCGGCTGAGTTTCGCCACATGAGACATAACCCACCGCCGGGGCGGATTTCCGCTCCGGCGGTGTCACCCTCGAAGCATGTACTGGCCGGTTCCGGCGTCCTGGACGCCCCACGACGAAGCCGAGCTGGTCGCCGGCTGGCGGCTGTGGCTCGAGCTGTCCGACCGCGCCTGGCCGACGGCCGCCTGGGACGGGACCCCGGCAGGCGCCGTCCGCCAGCTGCGTGACCTGCTCGCCGCGTGCGACGAGATCGAGACGGCCTACCGCGCGGCCGCCGCCGAGCCGTCGCCCGGGTTCCTGAGCCTGACCCAGGGCCTCGCGGTCACGGCGGGCTCGGCGATCTCCCTGTGGTTCGACGACTTCGACCAGCTCGACGGCGAGCGCGCCGCCCTGCTGCACGAGGACCTCGCGCGGTTCGCCGAGCAGGCCGAGCAGGTGCTGACGCTGCTGGCGGTCAACGGCGGCTGGGCCGGTCTCGACGAGGTGCGGCGCCGCCCCGCCTAGGAGTGCGCCCGGTAGCCGTCCGGTCGCGCAGCCACACCGGAATCGTCCTATCGCCACAGTGAATTGCGCCGCACAGCCCAACGGTTCCCCGTCCCGCGTGGGTACTCAACGGGGCATGAACCGGACAGAGGCCACCGCCGAAAGAGGCGAGAAGAGCAACACCGCGCAGCTGCTCGGCCGCATCGGGATGGCGTGCTACGGGGTCGTGCACCTCGTCGTCGCCTTCCTCGCGCTGCAGGTCGCCTTCGGCGACAGTGAACAGGCGGACCAGAAGGGTGCGCTGCAGCAGATCGGCTCGACCGCCTTCGGGCAGGTCCTGCTCTGGATCATGGCCGTCGGGCTCGTCCTGTTCGGGCTGTGGCAGTTCCTGATGGCCGCCACCGGCTACGAGTGGGTCCACGGCGGGAAGCGGACACGCAAGCGGATCGGCGCCGCCGCGCGCGGGGTCGTCGTGATCGTGCTGGGCTTCACCGCCTTCCGGCTCGCCACCGGCACCTCCAGCGGGCAGTCCAGCAGCCAGAACCAGCAGGAGTTCACCGCCAAGCTGCTGTCGCTGCCCGCGGGTCCCGTCCTGATCGTCCTCGCCGCCGCCGGGGTCGCCGGGGTGGCGATCGCGGCCGCGGTCAAGGGCGCCAAGCAGAAGTTCCTCGAAGACCTCGACACGCGTGAGCTGCCCGGGCCGTCGCGCCGCTGGGTCGGCTGGCTGGGCACCACCGGGTACCTCGCCAAGGCCGTCGTCTTCGCCGTGGTGGCGGTCCTGCTGGCCATCGCCGGTTTCAACGCCGACGCGCACAAGGCCGGCGGGCTGGACGCGGCGCTCAAGACGCTCGCCGCCCAGCCCTTCGGCACCGTGCTGCTGACCGTGGTGGCGCTCGGGCTCGCCGCCTTCGGTGTCTACTGCTTCGCCGCCGCCTGGGCGCACAAGCGCTAGCGCCGGGCCACCTGCGCGAGGTATTCCCTGCGGTTCAGCGGGTTGTGCCCGGCCCTACCCCGGACCGGCGGCGGGCCGGGGTAGGGCCGGTACTCGGCGAACTCGCTGAGGAAGACCCCTTCGCCCTGGGTGAGCGCGGGCAGGGCCTGCTCGAACTCGTGCACGTGCTCGGCCGGGATGGTGCCGTGCAGCGTGGACGACGTCGTCCCCGTGACGGCTTCGCCGGGCACCGCGCGCAGGTCCGCGAGCTTGAGCAGTACCGCGCTCACGGCGTTCGACGGCACTTCCAGCTCGAACCGGTGCACCGGCTCGTGCACCCGCGTGCCGGCCTGCCGCAGGGCCGTCATCAGCACCAGCGGCGTCATCTTGCGGAAGTCGCCCGCGGTGCTGAGCGGGCTGTAGAACGCGGTGTGGGTCAGCGTGACGGCGCAGTCGAGCACCTCCCAGCCGTAGAGGCCCTGCTCCAGCGTCGCGTGCACGGCCTCCTCGATCGCCTTGTGGAACGCCAGCGGCAGCGACCCCAGCTCGACCGACAGCCCGAAGGTGACCCCGGAACCGGGCTCGACGCGCAGCCCGACCGTCGCGAAGAAGTACAGCCGCTGCTCGGGATCGAGGTCTTCGACGGCCTCACCGCGCCCGACCGGCTTCTCGACGTACAGGGTGCGCGTCTGCTCGAAGGTGACGTCGATCCCGTCACCCTCGGCCAGCATCGAGCGCAGCACCTCCTTCTGCACTTCGCCGTAGAGCCGCACCGAGACGTCGTGGCCGTGGCGGCGCACGGCGATCAGCGGGTCCTCTTCGGACAGTCGCGTCAGCGCCGCGTACAGCGCACTGGCCTGCTCCGGCCGGACCGGGCGCACCACGGTCTCCAGGCTCGGCGGCGCGAACACCCCGCGGTCCGCGGCGCCGGGGGAGCCGAGCCGGTCGCCGATCCGGACCTCCCGCAGCCCGCGCACCTGGGCGACGTCCCCGGCGAGCGCGACGTCGTCGTCGCCCGCGACGCGCACCGCGGACACCCGGCCGGTCAGCTCGGTTTCGCCGCGGTAGAAGGAAATCCGCTGCCGCGGCGCCAGTGAACCGGAGTGCAGGCGGGCGTAGGCGATCTTCTCCCCGGCACGGCCGCGGTCGATCTTGAACACCGTCGCGTGCAGTGGCCCGGCGCCGGTGCGCTCGGCGGACGGCAGCAGCTCGGTCATCGCCGTGACCAGTGCGCCGACGCCGGTGCCGGTGATCGCCGAGCCGTAGAGCACCGGATGCAGGTCGCCGTGTGCGACCTGGCGGGCCAGTTCGGCGCGGCACGCGGCTTCGTCGGCGCGATCCTCCACATAGGACTCCAGGAACGCGTCGTCGCCGTCGGCGAGCACCTCGGCCAGGTCGGCGGGCAGCGACGGCGTGCTCACCGCGTCCGGGGTCCCGAGGCCGGTGACCGTGCTGAGCGCGACCGTGCGCGGCGCCAGCTTGGCGCGGACGTCCGCGAGCAGGTCCCTGGCACCCATCCGGTCGATCTTGTTCACGAAGACGAGCGCCGGGATGCCGAGCCGGCGCAGCGTGCGCATCAGGACCCGGGTCTGGGCCTGGACGCCTTCGACGGCCGACACCACCAGCACCGCGCCGTCGAGCATGCGCAGGGCGCGCTCGACCTCGGCGACGAAGTCCGAGTGGCCCGGGGTGTCGATCAGCGTGATCCGGGTGCCGCCGGTCACGAACGACACCACCGCGGAGCGGATGGTGATGCCGCGACGGCGTTCGAGCTCGAGGGAGTCGGTCTGGGTGTCGCCGCGGTCGACGCTGCCGAGGCGGTCGATGACGCCCGCTTCGAAGAGCAGGCGCTCGGTCAGGCTGGTCTTACCGGCGTCGACGTGCGCGAGAATGCCGATGTTCAGGGTTTTCACGGTCGTGGGAGATCCTTTGTGATGCGGGTGACAGGCCGGGTCGGACGGTCTGTCGGCGCATCGGGGCCTCCTCACGGTCGGGGACGCAGGTCAGGGCGAAGATAGCGCTGCCGCGGGTTCTGGGGGAACCGATTTTCTCCCTGTCGGTTCCCTGTCGATCACCCTCCGGAGCTTCGGGGCGGGGCGCCCGGTGCCCTACTTTGGGTCGGGTCAGTTGAAATTTCACCTACCGGGGAGCTGAAACCGGATGTTCGGACGATTCAAGGACGTGGCCCTGTTGCTGGGGAGGATCGGCGTCGCGGTCGTCTTCCTCGCGCACGGGCTCCAGAAGTGGAACAACGGCGTCGGCGGCACGGCGAAGTTCTTCGAGATGGCGGGCATCCCGCTGCCCACGGCGGCCGCGGTCTTCGCGATGACCGTCGAAATCCTCGGCTCGGTCGCGTTCATCATCGGGTTCCTGCTGCCGCTGGTCGGCATCGGCTACGTCGTGATCTCGGTCGGCGCGCTGCTCTCGGTGCACATCGACAACGGCCTGACCGGCCAGGGTGGCTACGAGCTGGTCCTGGTGCTGGCACTCGCCGGGCTCGCGCTCGGCTTCAACGGCGGGCGCCTCTCGCTGGACCACCTGTTGTGGGGCCGCAAGCGCGCCCGCCGCGAGTCCCCGGCCGGCGAACTCCAGAACGCCTGACGCTCACGCCGGGAGGTCTGCCGCGGCTTGTCGTGAGTGAGAAACAGTGTTCTAACCCTGTTTCTCACTCACGACCGCGGTTTTACGCCGGGAGGTCCGCCGTGGTGCGTTCGGCGTCGCGGCGTGAGGCCAGTTTCGCCGGGTCCGCGTTGCTCACGTGGACCAGGTGGGTGCCCGCCACCAAGGGGACGAGCAGGCCGTCGAGGATGCCCTCCGGCCCGCTCCAGTCCCGGGTGGACAGTACGCGGTCGCCTGCGGTGAGGCCGAGTTTCGCCGCGCGGGCACGGGCTTCCGCCAGCACTTCGTCCACAGTGGAGTCGAACAGGGCAGCGGTGTTCCCGGGGACCGGGAAGAGCGGGCTGAACCGGTCGCCTGCCAGCCGGGCCTCGGACAGGTAGTCGAACGCGCCGCCGCCCGGCGGTTCGGCGAGGCCGCGGCCCATCGGGTCGAGCGTCACGACGGCGGTCGCGGCCGCGCCGGTCGGCTCGGGGTCGTCCGGCCCGACGAACGCCACCCGCGCGCCGGTGCCGTCGTGCACCACGCGCGCCCCGCACCACCACGCCCCGAGCAGCACGCCGACGGTCTGCCAGTGCGCCGGGAGCTGCACCGCCACGGCGTCGCCCGGTTCGACGTCGAACTCCTCGGTCAGCCAGTTGGCCGTCTTCGCCGCCCAGTTGGCGGTCGTCGCGACGGACAGCTCGACGCGGCTGCCGAGCTGGTCGTCGTAGTGGGTGATCAACGGTTGGGCGGCCGGCAGCGGGCGCAGCAGCTCGTCGGTCAGGCTCATGCCGACAAGGCTAAGACGCTTCGCCGGTTGACACCCGATCAGGCTCCCGGTTAGCTTTGTTTTGTAAGCAAAGCTATTAGTCGAAGCTGGGGGATCACCTATGACCATCCTTGTCACCGGCGCCCGCGGACACGTCGGGCGCGCCGTCCTCGAAGCCCTCGTCGCCGCAGGTCAGGACGTGCGCGCGTCGAGCCGCGACGCGACGACGCTCGACGTCCCGGACGGCGTCGCGAAGGTGAGCGCGGACCTGGAGGACGCCTCGACGCTGGACGCCGCCCTGGAGGGAGTGTCCGGGGTGTTCCTGTACACGCGGCCGCAGGGTGTCGACGGCGTCGTGAAGGCGGCCGAAGCGGCCGGGGTGCGGCACGTGGTGCTGCTGTCGTCGGCGGCGACGCTCGAACCGGAAGCGGCGCAGGGCCGGATCGCGGCGCTGCACCACGCGGCGGAGCAGGCGGTGACGGCGGCGTCGTTCGCGTCGACGGTGCTGAACCCGGGCGCGTTCGCGACGAACACGCTGGCCTGGCGCGCGGACGTCGCGGAGGGCGTGGTCCGCACGGCGTACCCGGACGCCCGGATCGGCGCGATCCACGAGCGCGACATCGCCGACGTCGCGGCCCGCATCCTGATCGACGGCTCGCACGACGGCGAATCGCTCCCGCTGACCGGCCCGGAGCCGATCTCGTTCCGCGAGCAGGCGGAGGTGCTGGCGGACGTCCTCGGCAGGCCGCTGCGGCTCGAAGAGCTGACGGCCGAGCAGGCGATCGAGCGGATGCTGGCGCTGGGCTGGCCGCCGGAGGTGCCGCAGTCGGTCCTCGACGCGTGGAAGCGGACGGTGAGTGAGCCGTCGCCGGTGACGGACGTGGTCCGCGAGGTGACCGGCGCGGCGCCGAGGACGTTCCGGCAGTGGGCGGAGGACCACCGCGCGGACTTCGCCTGACCGCCCAGGGTCAGTTGACGCAGGGGACCCCGGGGGAGGCTTGGAGCAGCGGCGCCGCGGCGGGGGCGGCGCCGCTGCCCGAGCCGCCGTTCGCCGCGATCGGGCCCGCCAGGCCGCCGCCCGTCGAGCCGCCGCCCGTCGAGCCGCCGCCCGTCGAGCCGCCGCCCGTCGTCGAACCGCCCGGTGCCGCCCGGCCCGCCAAACCCGCCACGAACTGCCGCACCGCCTGCACGTCGATCTGCACGATGCTCTGGCCGTCCTCGCTGCGGCCGTTCGCCGTGATCACCGGGATTGTCGCGAACGTCAGGTCGCCCGAGGCGATTCCCTTGGCCTGCTGGGCGAACTGCAGCAGGTCCAGTCCCGGGTCCAGGGTCAGCGACCGGTGGACCGCGTCCATCAGCCCGTTCAGCGTGCCCGGGCTGGTCAGCGTGCCCGCCGACAGCACCTGGTGCAACGCCGACGACAGGAACGCCTGCTGTCGCACGATGCGGTCGAGGTCGCCGCGGGGGAGGTTCTTGCGCTGGCGGACGAACGACAGTGCCTCGCCGCCCGATACCGTCTGCTCGCCTCGGCGGAAGTTCGCGCCCGAGTCCTTGTCCTCGGTTGCGTGGTTGAGGCACACCTTGACGCCGCCGAGTGCCTCGGTCAGCAGGTAGAAGCCCAGCAGGTTGATCTCCGCGTAGTGGTCGATGCGCACCTGTGTCAGGTCCTGCACCGCCTGCACCAGGACCCGGCGGCCCTCGCTGTCGGAATCACGCTCGATCTTCGCCTGGTCGCGCTCGCCCTGCCCGCGCAGCTGCTGCGCGAAGTGCGCCTTCGCGATGCCGTACGCCGAATTGATCTTCGCCGGGCCGCGGCCCGGGATCGCCGTCCACGTGTCGCGCGGGATCGACACCGCCGACGCCTTGCCGCCGTTCTTCGGCAGCCGCAGCAGGATCACCGTGTCGGTGTTCACCGCGCCGTTGTTGGCTTCCGTGCGCAGCTGCCGCAGCATCCGCGGCGGGAGCGCGTTGCCCTGCGCGTCCGTCCGCGCGTCGCTGCCGACCAGCAGGATGTCCTCCGCGCCGTCGTCCGCCGGTGGCGGTGCCGGCTCGCCGGCCCGCGGGGTGAGCGCGTCCGTCGTCGGGACCGTGCTCTGCAGCTGGTCCTTGGTGACGTACGCGTAGCCGCTGGCGCCGAGCGCGAGCAGCGACACCAGCCCGGCCGCGACCCGGCGGGTCACCCGCCCGGCCCGCCGCGCCCGCGACGGTGCCGGTGGCCGCCGCGGAAACGGCGATGGCTTCCACTCGTTGCTCTCCGTCACCGTCTCGGCGACGGCGTCCGGCTCTTCCTGCTGGTCTTCCACCCTGGCTTACCTCCCCCGACCACCCTGCGTACCCGAGTCTAGTTGACGCAGGGGACGTCGCCCGCCGTGATCGGCGGCGCGGCGGGGGTGGACGGCACGCTCGGGGACGCCGGCGGCTTCGCGGCCGTCGACGTCGGCGCGCCGCCCGCTCCGGCCGCCGAGTTGCGGAGGTCCTTGCCCAGCAGCACGCGGACGTGCCCGGCGGTCACGCTCCGGTCGGGCTCCGCCTGCACCGCGGTGCCCAGTGCCTGCTTGACCAGCGCCAGCGCCGTCTCGTCGGCCGGGTTGTAGCGCAGCACGGTGGTGTTGCGCGTGCTCAGCTTCTGGTCGGCGGCCAGTGTGAAGCCCTTGCCCTGCAGCATCGCGCGCGTCTGGCCGGCCAGCGCCGGCGAGCCCGAGCCGTCGAACAGCTCGACCGTGACGGCGTTCGCGCCGGGCAGCTGCGCCGGTGCCGTCGTCGCCGGGGTGTCGCCGTCCGAAGTCAGCCTGCCGACCTCGGCCGCCACCTGTGCCGGGTCGACACGCAGCACGTCGGCGCCGCCGATCACCGCGTTGCCGAGCGTGGGAATGGTGTGGAACTCGATGTTGCCGCCGCTCAGGCCGCGCATCTGCTCGGCGAACTCCATCAGGTCCCAGCCCTGCGACACGACGACGGACTTCTTCACCGCGGCCACCAGGTCGGCGATCTTCGCCGGGCTGGTCAGCACGTCCGACGACAGCACCTTGCGGGCCAGCCCGGACAGGAACGCCTGCTGGCGCGCGATCCGGTCGAGGTCGTAGTTCGGCAGTCCGTAGCGCTGGCGGACGAACGCGAGCGCCTGCACGCCCTCGATCGTCTGGCGCCCGCCCGGCAGGTCCACGCCGGACTTCACTTCCTTGACCGGCCCCTTGAGGCAGACCTCGACGCCGCCGATCGACTTCGTGATCTCGTAGAAGCTCGCCAGGTTGACCTCGGCGTAGCGGTCGATCATGCCCGGCTTGCCGATGAACTTCTCGATCGTGGCGATGAGGTTCTTCCGGCCCGCGACCTTCGCCTGCGCGTCGGCCTGCTTGAGGTCGGTCATGCCCTGACGCTGCAACGTCCGGTAAGTGTCCGTGTACGCATAGACGAAGGCGCTGTTGAGCTTGTGCTTGCCGAAGCCGCCGCTCAGCTCCACCCACGAGTCGCGCGGGAACGAGACCGCGATCGCCTGCTTCCCGTTCTGGGGAATGTGCACGAGGATCATCGTGTCGGTGTTCAGCTCGCCGTCGGAGACACCGGCGTGCAGCATGTCCAGCACCTCGCGCGGCAGCGGGTTGCCCTGCGCGTCGGTGCGGCTGTCCTGCCCGACCAGCAGGATGTCGATGGCGCCGTCGAGCGGCTTCGCGTGCGCCTCGGTGTCGGCGAAGACGTTCGTGGTGGTCAGCCCGGTGTTCGGGTCGCCGATGTAGTGCCAGCCGTACCAGGTCAGGGCGAGGATGGCCACGGACAGCAGCGACACGACCACCTTGCCGCCGCGGCGGGCGAAGACCGCGGCGCCGTGGCTGGTGCGTTGCCCGCGACGCGCCGGGATGGTCGGCGCAGCCTGCTCGGTCACGCGCTTCCTCCCCTGTGAACCCCGTGCTTCCCCCAGGACACCTGTGTGTCTCCACGCAGACTCTACTGAGGGTGTTGTGGGGACTCCGTAGGCTGGGGGCGGATTGCCCCGTCCGGGGCGGGAGGAAAGGCGGGAGAATGCGAGTCCTGGTCACCGGTGGTGCGGGCTTCATCGGGTCGCACTACGTCCGGCAGGTGCTGACCGGCGCCTACCCGGCGCTGCGTGACGCCGAGGTCGTCGTGCTCGACAAGCTCACCTACGCCGGCAACGAGGCCAACCTGGCGCCCGTCGCGGCGGACCCGCGGCTGCGGTTCGTCCGCGGCGACATCTGCGACACCGCGCTCGTCGCCGACGTCATGCGGGGCGTGGACCTGGTCGTGCACTTCGCCGCCGAGTCGCATGTGGACCGCTCGATCCTCGGCGCCGCCGACTTCGTGCTGACCAACGTGCTCGGCACGCAGAACCTGCTGCAGGCGGCGCTGGAGGCCGGGGTCGGCAAGTTCGTGCACGTGTCCACCGACGAGGTCTACGGCTCGATCGAGCACGGTTCGTGGACCGAAGACCACGTGCTGGAGCCGAACTCGCCGTATTCGGCGTCGAAGGCGTCGTCGGATCTGGTGGCGCGGTCGTTCTTCCGCACCCACGGGCTGCCGGTGTGCATCACGCGGTGCTCCAACAACTACGGTCCGTACCAGTTCCCGGAGAAGGTCATCCCGCTGTTCGTCACCAACCTCCTCGACGGGCGGAAGGTGCCGCTCTACGGCGACGGGCTCAACGTCCGTGACTGGCTGCACGTGGACGACCACTGCCACGGCATCCAGCTGGTCGCCGACCGCGGCAGGCCGGGCGAGATCTACAACATCGGCGGCGGCACCGAGCTGACCAACCGCGAGCTGACCGAAAAGCTGCTCGCCGCGGTGGGGGCGGGCTGGGACCGCGTCGAACCGGTCGAGGACCGCAAGGGCCACGACCGCCGGTACTCGGTGGACATCACGAAGATCACCGAGGAGCTGGGGTACGCTCCGCGCGTGTCCTTCGAGGACGGTCTGGCCGCGACAGTGGCCTGGTACACGGAAAATCGCGCGTGGTGGGAGCCGCTGGCGGAGCGGGCCGCGCTGAACAAGTGAGGATGTGCCTGTGCGGCTGACGGTGCTCGTGCCCGGGGGTTCCGGGCAGCTCGGCCGGGACCTGGCCGCGCTGGCCTCGCCTTCGGTGGACGTGGTGGCCCCGGGATCGGCCGAGCTGGACGTCACTGCGACGGGCCAGGTGCTGGCGTCGGTCGGCGCACTGGCCGAGCGGGCCCGCGAGACGGGATCGTCGCCGGTGGTGATCAACGCGGCGGCGTACACGGCGGTCGACGCGGCGGAGACGGACGAGGAACGCGCGTTCGCGATCAACGCCGACGGCCCCCGGGTGCTGGCCGCGGCCTGCGCGTCGCGGCGGGTGCCGCTGATCCACGTGTCGACGGACTACGTGTTCTCCGGCGACGCTTCCCGGCCGTACGAGCCGTCCGACCAGCTGGGCCCGCGTTCGGCGTACGGCCGCACGAAGGCGGCGGGCGAGGACGCGGTTCTCGGCTCCGGTGCGTCGTCGTGGGTGGTCCGGACCGGCTGGCTGTACGGGCGGTCCGGGGCGAACTTCGTCAAGACGATGACTGCCCTGGAGGCGTCCCGGGACACAC
Organism: Amycolatopsis melonis; assembly: GCF_040064235.1. Lineage (NCBI taxonomy): Bacteria > Bacillati > Actinomycetota > Actinomycetes > Pseudonocardiales > Pseudonocardiaceae > Amycolatopsis > Amycolatopsis melonis. Next base: position 236,409 of record NZ_JBDZYD010000013.1, on the reverse strand, counting down.
TGTCCGTTGTGGACGATCAGGTCGGTGGTCCCACGTGGACGGCCGACCTGGCCCCGGGACTCCTGGAGCTGGCTTCCCGCGCGGCGTCCGGGAATGGCCCGGCGCAGCGGATCCTGCACTGCACCAACGCGGGCGAGACGAGCTGGTGCGGCTTCGCGCGCGCGATCTTCACGCACCTCGGCGCGGACCCGGCCCGCGTCCGCCCCTGCACGACTGAGGAGTTTCCGCGTCCGGCAAGGCGTCCGGCGTACTCGGTCCTGTCCCCGGCGGCGTGGATCGACGCCGGGCTGACGCCTCTGCGCCGGTGGGAAGAGGCTTTGGACGCCTACTTCGCGGCCGGGTAGCCCAGGACCCGCTTGGGGGCGGGGGAGCCGGGGGTCAGTGGCGGCCGGAGGCGAGGCGGTAGGCGCCCACCGTCAGTTCCGCGCACGTCCGCCACGTGAAGTTGGCCGCGTGGGCGCGGCGGGTCGCCGACGTCGAGACCGCGTGCGGGTCCGTCACCGCCGTGCGCAGGGCCTCCGCCAGGCCGTCCACGTCGCCGTACGGGACCAGGCTGGCGCAGTCGCCCGCCACCTCGCGCAGGGCCGGGATGTCCGTGCACACCACCGGGACGTCCGAGGCCATCGCCTCCAGCACCGGCAGCCCGAAGCCCTCGTCGCGGGAGGGCAGCACCAGCGCCGACGCGCCCGCCACCACCGTGCGGAGGTCCACATCGGACAGATAACCCGTCTGGCGCATCCGCGGGCCGCGCGGGAACGGGCCGGGGCCCGCGAACACCAGGTCCGGCAGGTCCGGGGCCGTGTCGTGGGCGCGGGTCAGCCAGTCCAGGCCCTTGCGCGGGCCCGCCGCGCCCGCGAACAGCAGGTAGCGGGACGGCAGGCCCAGCCGCGCGCGGCGCTCGTCGTCCGGGGGCCGGGCGGTGAACCACGCCGGGTTGACGCCCAGCGGGGTCACCACGATCTTGTCGCGGGAGACGTCGAGGCGCTCGGCCACCGCGTCCGCCACCGCCGCCGTCGGCGTGCAGATCACGTTCGCGCGGCGCGCGCCGCGGCGGACCAGCAGGGGCAGGTCGCGGTCGCTCGGGGCCAGCTCCGCCGGATTGTCCAAAAAGGCCAGATCGTGGATCGTCACCACGCCCGCCGCGCGGAACCGGCCCGGCAGCACGAAGTTCGTGCCGTGCACGACGTCGGTCGGGCCGGCGAACAGCTCCACCGGCGGGAAGTCCGAACGCAGCCACGCCATCCGCAGCAGCCGCGCCGCCACCGGCATCCCGCGGGCCCGCGCGCCATAGGGCAGGACGTGCCGCAGCCGCCGCCAGCCGCGCAGCGTGAACGCCACCGCGCGCGTGTCCACCTCCGGGATGGACACCAGTTCTTCGCTCAGCGCGGCCGTGTACCGGCCGATCCCGGTGCGCGCGCCGAGCAGGGGAGTGCCGTCGAGGAGGACGCTGAGAGACCTAGCCACGGCGCAACCGCTGCTTCGCGACCTTCACCACGCGCCCGCCCGCGCGCCGCACCAGCTCGGCCGTCCCGCCCGCGGCGAGGTACTCGCGGACCAGGCCGATGTCCCGGCGCAGCATCGCCCGGCCGCGGACCGGCGGGGTCGTCACCAGGTCCGCCGACCCCGGCAGCCGGTCGGCCGCCGGCCGCGGGTCGCGGCAGAACTCGACCAGCGGCTTCAGCGCCTCCGGCCACGCGTACCGCTGCGCGACGACGGCGATGCGCTCGACGCAGCCTGCCGCGAACTCCTCGTCGTACAACGCTTTTTCGAGCGCGTCGGCCAGCGCGGCGGAGTCCTCGGCCGGGACGACCACGCCCAGCCGCTCGGCCCGCACCAGGTCGGCGAACGCGTCGCCGTCGGTGGTGACGATCGGCAGCCCCGCCCACAGGTAGTCCAGGACACGGGTGCGGAACGCGAACGTCGTCTCGACGTGCTCGAAGTGCGTCGTGACGCCGCAGTTCGCGTCCAGCAGCCAGTTCTGCCGCTCGTGGTAGGGCACCCACTGCTCGTTGAAGTAGACGTGCTTGCCGGTCAGCCCCAGCGAATCCGCCAGCCGGATCGTCCGCGCGCCGATGTCCATCTCGGCGACCTCGGGGTTCGGGTGCTTCATGCCGAGGAACACCAGCCGGACGTCGCCGCGGCGGCGGCGCAGCCGATCGATCGCGCGGACCAGCGTCAGCGGGTCGAACCAGCTGTACACCCCGCCCGCCCAGAGCACGACGTGGTCCGTGTCGCCGATGCCGAGCGACGAGCGCAGGCCTGGCCCGGTGCGCACCGGCGGCTCCGGCGGCAGCCCGAACGGGACGACCGCGAGCAGCGACTGCGTGGTCGGGTCGGCGTCGTAGAGGCGCGGCGACAGGCGGCCCAGCGCGGCCAGGTGCCCCAGCCAGAGGTGCCGCTGCCGTTCGGACGCGCAGAGGAAGAAGTCACCGCGTTCGAGCTGGGCGTCCAGGACGCGCGTGACGCCCGCGAGGTCGGCCGCGCGCTGGTCGTCCGCGACACCCTTGCCCTGCTCCAGCAGTTCCAGGTGCATCGGGTCGTACAGGTCGGCGACGACGATCTTGCCCGCGTGCTCCTTCTTCAGCGACGGCGCCAGTTCCAGCACGTGCCCCTGCAGGACGACGATGTCGGCCCAGGCGATCGGCGCGTCCAGCTCGCGGTGCTTGCCCGCGCTGACGCGGAACGGCGCGGGCGGCGGCGTGGCCAGCGGGTTGGTCGTGATCAGGTGGACGTCGTGCTCGGCGGCGAGCGCGAGCGCGATGTTCCAGGCGCGGATCGCCGGGCCCGCCATCCGCTCGGTGAGCGCGTCGCCGGTGATGACGAGGATCTTCCGCCGCTGCCCGAACGCCTTTTCGATGCCGAACGCCTCGACGAGGATGTCGTGCGCGGCGAGGTAGCGCGGCAGCGGGTAGGCGGGCTCCAAGGCCTTGCGCAGCAAGGGAAGCAGGTCGGCGTCGGTGCGGACGCGGGCGGCCTGCTCGGCCGCGCGGGACTCCGCCAGCGACGGCAGCTGCTCGACGAACTGGTCGATGGCCAGCAGCCCGGCCAGCGTGGTCCGCGGGACCGCGACGTCGCCGGACTCGACCGGGCCGACACCCTGTTCCAGGTCGAGCTGGGTCGCGTCCAGCTCGCCGCGGGCGGTGGCCCGCCGGACGGCCAGGGCGAGCGCGGCGGGCAGCGCGCGGGCCAGCGTCTCGTCGGAGAGGTTCTTGTAGAGCGCGGCGAGGGCGTTGCGTTCCAGGAGGAACGTCTCGCGGCCGGTCTCCGGCGCGTCGACCGCCGCCATCGTGCCGTGGTGGCGGTGGTAGGCGACCGACTCCGGCACGTACCGGACGCGCCAGCCGCGCAGGTTGAGCCGCCAGCCGAGGTCGACGTCCTCGTAGAACATGAAGAAGCGCTCGTCGAACCCGCCCAGCTCGGCGAACACCGAAGCGCGGACGAACAGGGCCGAGCCGGTGCCGAACAGGACGTCCTTGGTGACCTCGTGCTCGGTGGCCGGGACGTCGGCCAGCGGCAGGCCCGCGTGGCGCTTGTAGCCCATGCCGAACCAGGTCAGCCCGCCGTCGACGAAGTCGGTGCCGGTGCCGTCCCAGTCGAGGACCTTGCTGGCCACCGCGGCCACGCCGGGCTGGGCACGCAGTTCGGCGACGGCGGCGGAGACCCAGCCGGGCGCCGGGCGGGCGTCGTTGTTGAGGAACGCGAGGACGGTGCCCTTCGCGTGCTTCGCGCCGAGGTTGCAGCCGCCGGCGAACCCGCTGTTGCGCCCGGCCTCGATCACCTGCGCGCCCGGGACGGCCTCGCGGATGCGCGCGGCCTCGCCGGAGTCGTCCGAGTTGTCGACGCAGATCAGCTCGAGCTGGGGATAGTCGTGCTCGGCGAGCGCGCGCAGGCAGGTGATCGTGTCGTCGGCGCCGCGGTAGTTCACCACGATCACCGAGACGAGCGGTTGCGGATCCCCCTGCACCAAAGCCAGCTCCTCGCCGTCGGTTGGAAGGCAAGCTTAAAGGCCCGCCCATGCCTCCCAGATCGCGCCTCGGCCGAGCGCGGCCCGGCGGCCGATCCGGCGGCGTGCGCGCAACGTCGCAGGTAGCCGCGCGGCCACTCCGGCCAGCACCCGGCAGCGCAGGCCGAAGCGGAAGTTGGCCGCCGCCGGGCGGCCCGGGCGCAGCGGCAGCACGGCGGTCAGCGCGGCGAACCGGACCAGCTGTGTCACCGCGACGCCGCGGGGTGCGCAGCGCAGCAGCATGAGCAGCCGGTTGCGCTCGTTCCACAGGTGGAACAGCGGCGAGCCGGGCTTGCTGCTGACGCCGTGGGCGTGCACGACACGGGCTTCCGGCGCCGCGACGACGTCCCAGCCGGCCAGCCGCAGCCGCCACGCGGTGTCGGTGTCTTCGTAATAACAGAAAAAGCGGGCCGGGACGCCGCCGACGGCGCGCAGGGCGTCGGCCCGCAGGAGTGCCGCGCCGCCGCAGAAGCCGAATACCTCTCCGGCGGGCTCGGGGAGGTCGGCACCGTGGCCGTCGGCGGTCAGCCGCACCCCGGCGGACTGCGTCGTGCCGTCGGGCCGCACGAGCAACGACGTCGCCGCGGCGGCCAGCGGCGCCTGGTCCAGGGTGTCCTCCAGCGTCGCCAGCCAGTCCGGTTCCGGTTCGGCGTCGTCGTTCAGCCAGGCGAGCAACGGCGTCCCGACTTCGGGCAGGGCGGCGGCGAGCGCGCCCGCGTACCCGGTGTTGCGCGGCAGGCGAAGTACTTGCGGGTGCGAAGGATGGGCCGCGAGCAGGGCGGCGGTGCCGTCGTCGGAGGCGTTGTCCACCACGAGCGTCCGATGTGGACGGCTCTGCGCGGCGAGCGCGTCGAGGCAGGCCGTGACGTGCGGCGCACCCCGCCAGGTCACGACTACCACCGTGGTGGCGGGATTCGCGGTCACGTCCCGCACAATAGCCGCGTGCCCGAACTGGTCGTGCTCGCCGAGCAGCTCCTCGCGCCCGTGCCCGGTGGCACCGGGCGCTACACGGCCGAGCTGCTCCCCGCGCTCGCGAAGACCGCGCCGCCGGGCTGGACGGTGTCCAGCGTCGTCGCGCGGCACGCCGACGTGCGCGCGGCCCGGCTGGAGGGCGTCGAAGGCCCGCGCGTGCTGCGGATCCCGCCGCGCGGGCTGGTCGCCGCGTGGCAGCTGGGCCTGCGCTGGTGGCCGGGCGGCGACGCGGTGCACGCGCCGACGCCGTTCGCGCCGCCGCGCGCCCCGGCCGGGAAGACGTTGAGCGTGACCGTGCACGACACCGTGCCGTGGACCCACCCCGAGACGCTCACCGCACGCGGGGTCAGCTGGCACCGGTCGATGATCGCCCGCGCGGCGCGGCGGGCGTCCGGGCTGGTGGTGCCGACCCGAGCGGTGGCCGACGAGCTGGCGGTGCTGATCGACGTCGACGTCCCGGTGCGGGTGGTGCCGCACGGCGTGCGGGTCCCCACCGGCGACGCGGACCTGGAGCTGCCGGCGCAGTACGTGCTGGCGGTCGGCACGATCGAGCCACGCAAGGGCATCGACGTGCTGATCGACGCGGTCGCGGCCCTCGAGGGCCCGGCGCTGGTGCTGGCCGGGCAGCCGGGCTGGGGCGACGTCGACCCGGCCGAGCTGGCGGCCGAGCGCGGCCTCCCGGCCGACCGGCTGCGGATGCTGGGCAAGGTGACCGACGCCGAGCTGGCGACCGCGCTGCGCCACGCGAGCGTGCTGGCGGTGCCGAGCCTCGCGGAGGGCTTCGGGCTGGGCCTGCTGGAGGCCATGGCGGCGGGAATCCCGGTGGTCCACACCGACGTCCCGGCGTTGACGGAGGTCGCGGGTGGAGCGGGCCGGGTGGTCCCGCGCGGCGACGCGGCGGCGCTGGCCGCGGCGCTGCGGGAGGTGCTGGGCTCGCCGTCGGTGGCGGCGGAGCTGGTGAAGGCCGGACGGGAGCGGGCGCGGGGGTTCACCTGGCGCCGTGCCGCCGAGGCCGTCTGGTCGATTCACCGGCGGGCCCACGATTAGCCCGGTTTGCCAGTTCCCCACCATCGCGGAGGGTTGCCGCCGTACCCTGCAGGGGTGAGCGATGATCCCCGGGTGCTGATCGACGCGACCGCGGTTCCCGCGGACCGCGGCGGGGTCGGCCGGTACGTGGATTCGCTCGTCGCCGCCCTCGACGCCGACGGTGCCCGGCTCACCGTGGTCTGCCAGCCACGGGACCTGCGGCTTTACGACCGGCTGGCGCCCCGCTCGCGCGTCGTGCCCGCGTCGCCGTCGACGACCACCCGCACCGCGCGCCTGACCTGGGAACAGGCGACCCTGCCCCGGCTGAGCCGCCGCCTCGGCGCGGACGTCGTCCACTCGCCGCACTACACGATGCCGCTGGCGACGTCGGCGGCCTCGGTGGTGACCCTGCACGACGCGACGTTCTTCACCGACGCGGTCCTGCACTCGTCGGTGAAGGCGCGTTTTTTCCGCGCGTGGACGGCCACGGCACTGCGGCGGGCGACCCTGTGCGTGGTCCCGTCGGCGGCGACGGCCTCGGAGCTGTCCCGCGTCGGCCTGGTCCGGCACGCTTCCGTGGAAGTCATTCACCACGGCGTCGACACCGACCGCTTCCACCCGCCATCGCCGTCGGAAGTCGCGGCAGCGCGCGCGGCGGTGGGCCTCGGGCGGACGCCGTACGTGGCGTTCCTGGGGGCGCTGGAGCCGCGGAAGAACGTACCGGCCCTGATCAGGGGTTTCGCGCGCGCGGTCGCCGGCCGTCGTGACGCACCGGCGCTGGTCCTGGCCGGCCAGCCGGGCTGGGACACGCAGGTGGAACGCGCACTGGACGCGGTCCCGCACCGCCTGCGCGTCATCCGGGCGGGCTACCTGCCGTTCGGGACGCTGGCGGGCTTCCTCGGCGGGTCCGAGCTGGTGGCGTACCCGTCGCTGGGCGAGGGGTTCGGCCTCCCGGTCCTGGAGGCGATGGCGTGCGGAGCGTGCGTCCTGACCACGCGCAGGCTGTCCCTCCCGGAGGTGGGCGGCGACGCGGTGGCGTACTGCGGAGTGGGCGCGGGAGACGTGGCGGCGGCGATCTCGGAACTCCTGGCGGACCCGGTCCGGCGAGCAGAGCTGGCCACGGCGGCGCAGCAGCGCGCGAAGGAGTTTTCCTGGGCGACGACCGCGGAACGGCACCGGGAGGCCTACGCCAAGGCCTGGTCCCGCCACCTCCGCACCCGCTGACCGTGATCGATTGTGATCTGCGGTGGTAGACTGAACGTGCGAGGCCCCCGTGGGGCCGAGTATGAAAGCCCGTGACGCGTCCGGACGGTCGTCTCACGGGCTTTTCGCTGTTCTAGGCCTCGATCCGTGCTGCCACCAGCGGACTTGCCCGGCGTCTCCAGTCGCCACCGGCTCCGAAGCACCAGGCCACCGCGTCGGACACCCACAGGAGTGGCTCTGCCGTGGAGTCGACGTGCTCGTAGATCAGTTCGGTCTTCGACGGGCGGACGCCCAGCGCACGCTGCAGGGTCTGGCGATCGTGGCTGTCGCGGTGGTCACGGGTGTCGAGCACCAGCCGGTGGGCCTGCAGGGCGAGGAGATCCTCGGTGAGCAGGGCGAGACAGCGCTGGCGGGCGGATTCTTCGGTTTTGGGTGAGCACGAGCCGAGGTAGAGCCGCGATCTGACCGGCAGCGCGGCCATCCGGTCGATGAGCATCCGGCGGCGGGGTTCCTTCTCCTTCTTGAAGTGCAGTTCCCGGGCGCCGCGGAGCAGAAACGACAGCAAGGTGCGCCGCGTCGGGGTCAGCTGCGCCGGTTCCACGATCGTCGCGCACAGCAGGTAGGTGCCGGCGCGTGCTGACTCGTCGACGAAGGCGTGCACCGTCATCGCATCATCATGACGCGATCGATCATGCACTCCGCAGCCGGGTGTATACCTACGGTGATGTCGCGGGCCGTCCGGCTGGATACGGGTAGCGGGGTGGCGGGGTTGCGCTGGGTGACGAGTGGACAATGGCCGGGTGACTGAGCACTCCCGTTATGGCGACGAACTCGGCGTCGTGACCGTGACCTACTTCTCCGGCGACACCCTCGAACGCTTTCTCGACACCCTCGAGAAGGCCACCGACCGGGATGTCCGGGTGGTTGTCGCGGACACCGTCTCCACCGACGGCGCGCCCGAGAAGGCCGCGAAGCGCGCGAACGTTCACCTGCTCAGCATCGGGGAGAACGTCGGTTACGGGACCGGGTGCAACCGCGGTGTCGCCGAGCTCGACGACTCCTGCGGCTGGATCGTCATCGCCAACCCCGACCTCGAATGGGAGCCCGGCTCGCTCGACGCGCTGCTCGAAGCCGCCAAGCGGTGGCCGCGGGGTGGGGCCTTCGGGCCGCTCATCCACGAACTCGACGGCTCCGTCTACCCCTCCGCGCGGCTGCTGCCCTCCTTCGGCCGCGGGATCGGGCACGCCCTCTTCGGCAAGGTCTGGCCCGGCAACCCGTGGACGCGGCAGTACCGCCAGGAAACCGGCAAGCCCGTCGAACGCGTGGCCGAGTGGCTGTCCGGCTCGTGCCTGCTGCTGCGGCGGGAGGCCTTCGACTCCGTCGGCGGCTTCGACTCGCGGTACTTCATGTACTTCGAGGACGTCGACCTCGGCGACCGGCTCGGCAAGGCCGGCTGGCTGAACGTCTACGTGCCTTCGGCAGGCGTCATGCACCTCGGCGGGCACTCGACGTCGCAGGCGTCGAAGAAGATGCTCAAAGCCCACCACGACAGCGCCTACCGCTACCTCGCCGACCGGCACCGGGGGCTGCTCTGGAAGCCGGTGCTGGCCGCCACGAAGCTCGGCCTCGCCCTGCGGCTGAAGCTGGAAACCCGCTAGATCCCGTCGAGCCGGCGCGAAAGGTCGGACTTGCCGTTGTTCTGCGTCACCGTCGGCACCAGGCCGGTGTCCTCCGGATCGGGCTCCTTCAGCGGGCTGGTGATCGGCTCGGCCTGGGGCCGCCGGGACAGCGGCGCGGTCACCTGCGGCGACGGCAGCGGTGTCGTCGGCGTCGGCGCGCTCAGCGGTGTCGTCTGCTGCGGACGGCGGTCGCCCTGGACCTCCAGCCGCCGGGTCGGGGCCGAGCCCGCCAGCGGGTGGTCGTTCTCCTCGATCAGCGACGCCGGCAGCTGCGTCGTCGTGTCGGGGTCCTGGCTGCGGTCGAGCCCCTCGATCTGCGCGCGGGGGATCTGCTGGGTGTTCGACGAGTCCATCGGTGACGTTGCCCGGTCGGGTGTCACAACGAAGGCGCCGCGCGCCTGGGCTCGTGCGAGCAGGGCGTCCGCCCGATCGCGGGGGTCCATCCCCTCGGCCTCCCGACTGACCCGGGGCCCTCTGGGGAAAGGCCCGCCTGTTTCCTGTCTAGGGTAGGCCCTCCGGGCGACCTCCGTCAGGGTTTCCCGCGGCTTGTCGCTCAGCGGTGCGTGATACAAGAGGAGATTTCCGTGACGTCCGAGGTCGAGGTCGACGCCGTTGTGCTGGTCGGGGGCAAGGGCACCCGGCTGCGCCCGCTCACCCTTTCGGCCCCGAAGCCGATGCTCCCGACGGCGGGCACGCCGTACCTGAGCCACCTGTTCTCCCGCATCCGCGAGGCCGGCATCCGGCACGTCGTGCTGGGCACGAGCTACCGGGCCGAGGTGTTCGAGGAGTACTTCGGCGACGGGAAGGCCCTCGGCCTCGACCTGGAGTACGTGGTCGAGGAGGAGCCGCTCGACACCGCGGGCGCCATCCGCAACGTCTACGGCAAGCTGCGTGCCGACCACGTGATGGTCTTCAACGGCGACATCCTCTCCGGCGCGGACCTCGGCGAGCAGCTGCGCGTGCACCGCGAGTCCGGGGCCGACGTCACCCTCCACCTGCAGCGCGTGCCCGACCCGAGCCGGTTCGGGTCGGTGCCCACCGACGAGACCGGGCGCGTGCAGGCCTTCCTGGAGAAGACGCCGGACCCGCCGACCGACCAGATCAACGCCGGCTGCTACGTCTTCCGCCGTCCGGTGATCGAGGCCATCCCGGCCGGACGGCGGGTGTCGGTCGAGCGCGAGACGTTCCCGCAGCTGCTGGAGCAGGGCGCGCACATCCAGGGCTTCGTCGACGCGTCCTACTGGCTGGACGTCGGCACGCCGGAGGCGTTCGTCCGCGGCTCGGCCGACCTGGTGCGGGGCGTGGCGCCGACGTCGGCGCTGCCCGGCCGTCCCGGCGACTTCCTCGTGCTCGACGGCGCGTCCGTCGCCGAGGACGCCCAGCTGTCCGGCGGCTCCACGATCGGCGTCGCGGCGGTGGTCGGCCCGGGCGCGAAGATCGACGGCTCGGTCCTGTTCGACGGCGCGGCCGTCTCCGAAGGCGCGGTGGTCGAGCGCTCGGTGCTCGGGCACGGCGCACGCGTCGGGGCCGGCGCGGTGCTGCGGGGCGTGGTGCTGGGCGACGGCGTGTCCGTCGGGGCGGGCTGCGAGCTGCTCGAGGGCGCCCGCGTCTGGCCCGACACCGTGCTGCCCGACGGTTCCATCCGCTTCTCGAGCGACGCGTAGGCCGATGTTCTGGCGTCCCGCGTTCGAGGTCGACCTGGGCGGAGTCCTGGGTCCGCTGAAGCGCGGCCGCGGCTCGCTCAACATCCTCACCGACGAGCGCGGCATCACCTGGCTCGCGGCCAACACCCCGGACGGCCCCGGCACGCTGGCGCTGCGCCGCCTGCCGGACGGCCGGATCGAGGCGGCGGCCTGGGGCGAGGCGAAGGACCGCCTGCTCGCCGGCGTCCCGTCGTTGCTGGGGGCGAACGACGACGACTCCGGCTTCGTCGCCCACCACGACGCCGTCGCGCGCGCCCGGCGGGCGAACCCGGGACTGCGGCTCGGCGCGACCGGAGTCGTGTGGGACTGGCTGGTGCTCGCGGTGCTGGAGCAGAAGGTGGCGGGCAAGGAGGCAATCCGCTCGTGGGCGGAGCTGTGCCGCCGCTTCGGGGCGCGCCCGCCCGGCCCGGCGCCCGAACGCCTGCGCGTCCCGCCGTCCCCGGAGACACTGCGGTCACTGCCGGACTGGCACTGGCACCGCGCGGGCGTCGACATCAAGCGCCGCACAACACTGCTCAACGCGGCCCGCATCGCACCCCATCTGGAGCACGCGGTGGAACTGGGCGGGCTCGAAGGACGGCACTGGCTGCGGCAGGTGCCGGGCATCGGCGTGTGGACGGCGGCGGAGATCGCCCAGCGCGCCTGGGGCGACCCGGACGCGGTGAGTTTCGGCGACTACAACATCCCGTCGATGGTGGGAAACGCGTTGCTGGGCACGAAACTCGACGACGCGGGCATGGCCGAGCTGCTGGCACCGTACGCCCCGCAGCGGCAGCGGGCCGTGCGGTACCTGGAGGCGGCCGGGTATGCGCGGCCGCGGTTCGGGCCGCGGATCGGGCTGCGCGACTATCGCGCCATGTGAGGACCCCTGGAGCCTCGCTTTAGGGCTGGGCTTACTGCGGCGGGGGATAGCCGCCCTGCTGGGGCGGGAACGGGGGTTGGCCGGGGTTGCCCTGCTGGCCCGGTAAGTTCTGCTGCTGGCCGGGGTGGCCTGGCTGCTGCTGTTCCGGGAAGTTCTGCTGGGCTGGAAAGCCTTGCTGCTGGCCGGGGTAGCCCTGCTGTGGGGGCTGCTGGCCCGGGAAGGCCTGCTGCGGCGGGAAGTCCTGCTGGCCGGGAAAGGGCTGCTGGGCCGGGTACTGCTGCTGGGCCGGGTAGCCCGGGGGCTGCTGGCCCGGATAACCCTGCTGGCCGGGATAGCCCTGCTGGGGTGGGTAGCCCGGCTGCTGGTACCCCGGGTACGGCGGCTTCGGCTTGCTCGACTTCACGATCAGCAGCACCACGCCGACGATCACCGCCACGACCACCAGGCCGATCAGCAGCATCAGGACCGAAACTCCGAGCATCAGGCAGTTCCCTCGTCGAGTGCGGCGCGGACGATCGACAGCGCCTCGGCGTCGTCGAGGCCGAGCTTACGGGTCGTCCTCGCGTACTCGGCCGCCGCCTGCTGGGCCCGGCGGCGGCTCTGGTCGCCCGAGGCCGCCACGAAGCTGCCAGCCCGGCCTCGCGTCTCGATCAGGCCCGCTTCCTCCAGTTCGCGGTACGCGCGGGCCACCGTGTTCGGCGCTATGCCGAGGTCGGCCGCCAGCTGCCGGACCGTCGGGAGCTTCGTGCCCACCGCCAGGCTCCGGTCGTTGATCCGCGCCGCCAGCCCGGACCGCACCTGCTCGAACGGCGGGACCGGCGAACTGCTGTCGAACGGGACGATCACCAGCTCTGCGGACCCGCTCCCGGCCCCGGCAACGGCTGTTGCGGGAACGACTGCCCCTGCGGCGCATACTGCTGCGGCGCGGGCGGATACCCCGGCTGCTGCTGCGGGAACCCGGGTTGCGCGGGGAAGCCCGGTTGCGCCGGGAAGCCCTGCTGTGGCGAAGCCGGAAAGCCCTGCGGCGAAGCGGGGAACCCTTGCTGCGCCGGAAATCCCTGCGACGGCGAACCAGGCTGCTGCGCCGGAAAACCCTGCGACGGCGGCGGCGAACCCGGCTGCGCGAAGCCAGCCTGCTGAGCCGGGAAGCCACCCTGTGGGAAGCCACCCGCCGGCGGGAACTGCCCGCCGTTCTTCATCGCCTCCTCGCGGCGCATCTTCGTCACCCGGACGATCACCGCGATGATGAACACGATGATGCCCAGGACGATCAGGCCGAGCACGATGTAGCCGAACACGCCGGTGTCGCCGCCGCCTCCGGAGTGGTAGTGCACCCGCTCGGGGAACTGCGTTGCCATGTGGTCCTCCCTGTCCGCTGCCCAGGCTAGTGCCCGGCACCGACAGGAATGGCCGCTTTCACCGGATCGGCCAGATCTTCCGACCCCGCGGGCAGCGCGTCCACCGGCCACCACCGCAGGTCGTCGGACTCCTCGCTGCGCACCGGCGCCGCTCCCGGCGGGGCGTGCACCGCGAACCGGACGTCGAAGTGCCGCGTCGGCACGCCGAGCGAGCACGTGATCGGGTGGACGTCCAGGTGCACCGGCGCGGCGGAGATCCGCAGCCCGGACATCCCGGACTCCTCGGTGGCCTCCCGCAGCGCCGCGCCCGCCAGCGTCGTGTCCGACGGCTCGCAGTGCCCGCCGAGCTGCAGCCACCGGCCGACGCGCGGGTGCAGGGTCAGCAGCACCCGCGTGCCCGTGTGGTCCAGGACCACGGCCGACGCGGTCAGGTGCCCGGCCGCGCACGAACGCTGACAGGCATCCTCACGCGCGGCCAGGAACCCCAGGAACGCCTGCCGCAGCGATTCCTGCGCCGGGTCCGCGGGCCGCCACGACTCCAGTGTCGTGACGGCGTCCGCGTGCAGGCTCACAGCTCCAGCAGCCCGTCGCCGGGCGAAACGGGACCACGCGATCCCGGATCGGACGCCGGTACGCCGATCGCCACCGAACCCAGGGGCTGCCAGCGTTCGTCGAGGCCGAGGACGTCCCGGACGACGTCCGCGGCGAAGATCGTCGACCCGATCCAGCACGAGCCCAGCCCTTCGGCCGCCAGCGCGACCAGCAGGCCCTGCACCGCCGCGCCGCCGGCGACGGTGAACATCGTCTTCTCGCAGTCGTTGCGGCGGGCGTCGCGGTAGGTGTGCGCGCCGTCCGGGACCAGGAACGGCAGCACGACTTCCGGTGCCCGGTACAGGATGTCGCCGCGGCTGAGCCGCTTCGCGATCTGCTCCGGCGTGAACTCGTCGCCGGACAGGTCGGCCCGCCACGACTCGCGCATCGCGTCCAGCAGCTTCTGCCGCAGGCCCGGGTCGCGCAGCCAGACGAACCGCACCGGGTGCGTGTGGTGCGGCGCGGGCGCGGTCAGCGCCGAACCCACCGCGCGGCGCAGCGCCTCGGGGTCGACCGGCTCGTCGGAGAACTGCCGCACCGACCGCCGCGCCGGGACGGCTTCCCGGCGCCCCTGCGCGATCGCCTCGTTCGTGCCGAGCCGGAAGAGGTCCTCCTCCAGCGGGCGGACCAGGTCGCGCGCGGTCGAGCCGTCGTCATCGGGGAACAGCCCGCGGACGACCGCGACCGGCGTCCCGCCGAGCTTGCCCTTGACCAGGTCGGCGGCCGCGGCCAGCTCGTCGGCGACGGCGACCTCGGTGACGGCCAGCTCGTTGCCCTGGCCGTCGACCTGCCCGCGGTAGGCGTGCAGCACGCGCAGCCCGGACGCGCCGATCGCCGCGTCGGTCTGCCCGACCCGCCAGGCGCGGCCCATGGTGTCGGTGATCAGCACCGCCACCTCGACGCCGAGCCGTTCACGCAGGCCGTTGCGCAGCGCCAGCGCCGAGGCGTCCGGGTCGGCGGGCAGCAGCGCGACCTCGTCACCGGCCACATTGGACGCGTCGATCCCGGACGCCGCCTGCACGATGCCCAGGTGGTTCTCGGTGATCACCGTCCGCGCGATCCGCGCGACGACCCGCACCGCCTCTTGCTCGACGAGCTTGCGGCGCTCGGCGTCGCGGGCCTCGGGGTCGGCGGGGACGCGGACCAGCCTGCCCTCGGCCTTCGAGACGATCTTGCTGGTCACGACCAGGACGTCGCCCGAGCGCAGCCAGGGCGCGGCCGCCACGATCGCACCGGTCAGGTCGTCGCCGGGCCGGAACTCGGGCAGCCCGGTGACGGGCAGGATCTCCAGCTTCGGGGAAGCGTGGTCAGTCAACGGGGGCTCCAGCCAGGTCGAGGGCGGCGCGGGCCATCGCCGCGGTCGCGTCCACATCGGACATCAGCAGCGGCACGTCGCGGACGGTCACGCCCGGCACGTCGGCGGTCTCGCCCTCGGCGATCAGCCAGCCGTCGAGCACGCCGCCGTCCTTGCGCGAGCCGTAGTGGCGGCCGACGGCCTCGGCCGAGGTCTCGACGCCGATCGCGGTCAGGCACGCGTCGGCCATCCCGCGCAGCGCCTTGCCGCCGATGATCGGGGACACGCCGACGACACCGGCGGACGTCTTGCGCAGCGCGTCCCGCACGCCCGGCACCCCCAGCACGGTGCCCACCGAGACGACCGGGTTGGACGGCGCGAACAGCACCGCGTCCGCGCCCGAGATGGCCTCCAGGACACCCGGCGCGGGCTTGGCCTCGTCGTTGCCGACCGCGACGATCGAGTGCGCCTTCGGCTCGGCGCGGTAGCGCACCCACCACTCCTGGAAGTGGATGGCCTTCTGCTGCCCGTCCTGCTCGGGGTCGTCGATGACGACGTGCGTCTCGACGCGGTCGTCGGACATCGGCAGGAGCCGGACGCCGGGCTGCCAGCGGTCGCACAGGGCTTCGGTCACCGCCGAGAGCGGGTAGCCCGCCCGCAGCATCCGCGACCGGATCAGGTGGGTGGCGATGTCCTTGTCGCCGAGGCCGAACCAGGTCGGCTCGGCGCCGTAGGCGGCCAGCTCCTCCTTGACCACCCAGGTCTCGCCCGCGTGCCCCCAGCCGCGTTCTTTGTCGATCCCGCCGCCCAGGGTGTACATGCAGGTGTCCAGGTCGGGACAGATCCGCAGGCCGTGCATCCAGACGTCGTCGCCGGTGTTGACCAGCGCCGTCACCTCGTGCGGCGACTCGCCACTTCCCTCGGCGGGCATGCCCAGCGCCGCCTTGACACCCAGCAGGAAGCGGGCCCCGCCCACTCCGCCGACCACTACCACGATCTTCACGACGTCGAATCCTCGCACGAGCCGGGTGCGGGCACCCAGTACCGGTATCTGTGGTGCAGGGCGTAGCCGAGCCCCGCGTAGAGCGCGAGCGCGCCCGAATTGCCCTCCGCGACCTGCAACACCGCGCGGCCGGCTCCCTGTTCCGCGCCCCAGGCGTGCAGCGCGCCCATCAGCACCGACGCCAGCCCGCGCCGCCGGAACTCCGGCCGCACGGCGAGCCGTCCGACGTGCAGCCAGCCGTCCACCAGGGCACCCCGGACGGCGGCCGCGGTGACGTCGCCGTCCACGACCACGCCATAGCCGACCTTCCCGCCGGTCAGCACCTGCCGGGCCGCGGGCGAGTCCTCCCCGGACCCCAGCACCAGCTCCCACCAGCCCGTCGTCGGTTCGTCCAGCACCGCGGCGCCGGGACCGGCGGGCCCGCCGGTCAGGGCACCGGTGAGGACGGCGACCTCGTGCCCGGCGCCGTGGCCGGTCGCCGGGACCCAGCCCGCCGCCGCGATCGCGTGCTCGTTCGGGCTGTCCCGGACCACCTGGACCATCGGGGCGATCCCCCGATCGTGGGCGAAGTCACACACCGCGCGCAGGGCCTCCGGCACCGGACGGCCGGGGCCGCCCACGGCCAGCACGCTGTTCGCGCGGCCGGTGAACCCGTCCGCCCAGCGCAGCCGCCAGTCGCCGAGTGGCTCCTCGACCAGCGGCGGCCATGCTCTGCTGCAGGCGATTTCGAGCGTCTCGGGCGCGTTCACGGCTAGATTGTGACCGAGGCGGTGAACGCCGCGGGAACGGATTTCCTGGAGGAGGTGGCCGTGGGCATCCAGCGCAAGGACGAGCGGCACAGCGAGAAGCTCGTCGACGAGATCTCCGAAGGGTTCAACCGGGCCGTGGGGGAGAAGAAGACCGAGGACGAAGCGCCCAAGCCGCGGTTCGTCATCACCGGCGACGCGCGGGCGACCCCGCCCCCGCGCCGTCGGCAGAGGTGAGCGCCATACCCGGGGTATGGCTAAGGCTTGCCTCACCAACCGAACGGGTGCCCGAACCGCGTAGTGTCGGCACCGACTGGCTGTTTGCAGAGAAAAGCAGGAGTGCGCAGTGACCTACGTGATCGCCGAGCCCTGCGTCGACGTGCTCGACAAGGCGTGTATCGACGAGTGCCCCGTGGACTGCATCTACGAGGGCGAGCGGATGCTGTACATCCACCCGGACGAGTGCGTCGACTGCGGCGCCTGCGAGCCGGTCTGCCCGGTCGAAGCGATCTACTACGAGGACGACGTCCCGGACAACTGGTCGGACTACACCAAGGCCAACGTCGACTTCTTCGACGAGCTGGGCTCGCCCGGCGGCGCGTCCAAGGTGGGCAAGACCGCCAACGACCCGGCCTTCGTCAAGGCGCTGCCCCCGCAGGGCGAATGAGCCGCATCTCGCTGCCCGACTTCCCCTGGGATTCGCTCGCCGAGGTCAAGGCCACGGCGCAGGCGCATCCCGGCGGGGTCGTCGACCTGTCCATCGGCACCCCGGTCGACCCGGTCCCGGACCGCATCCGCGCCGCGCTCGCGTCGGTGTCGGAGATCCCCGGGTACCCGACCACGCACGGCATCCCGGCGCTGCGCGACGCCGCCCGCGCGGCGCTCGCGCGGCGGCACGGCGTCGAGGGCATCGACCCGGACGCCGTCCTGCCGACGATCGGGTCCAAGGAGGCCGTGGCCTGGCTGCCGCGGCTGCTCGGCTTCGGGCCGGGCGACCTCGTCGTCATCCCGGAGCTGTCCTACCCGACCTACGAGGTCGGGGCACTGCTGGCGGGCGCGTCGATCCTGCGGGCCGACGGCCTGACCGCGCTCGGCCCGCAGCGGCCGGCGATGATCTGGCTGAACTCGCCGTCCAACCCGACCGGCAAGGTGCTGCCGGCCGAGCACCTGCGCAAGGTCGTCGAATGGGCGCGCGAGCGCGACGTCGTCGTGGTCTCCGACGAGTGCTACCTGGCGCTGGGCTGGGAGACCGACCCGCTGTCGGTGCTGCACCCGGACGTCTGCGGCGGCCGCACGGACGGCCTGATCGCGGTCCACTCGCTGTCGAAGTCGGCGAACCTGGCCAGCTACCGCGCCGGGTTCCTGACCGGTGACCCGCGGCTGATCAAGCGGCTGCTGGAGGTCCGCAAGCACGCGGGCATGATCGTGCCGCGCCCGGTCCAGGAGGCGATGGTCGCCGCACTGGCCGACGACGACGCGCTGGCCGTCCAGCGCGAGCGGTACGCCCGCCGCCGGCTCGCCCTGCGGAAGGCGTTGCAGGACAACGGCTTCCGCATCGACCACTCCGAAGCGGGCCTGTACCTGTGGGCCACCCGCGACGAGGACGCCGCCGCGACGGTCGGCTGGCTGGCCGAGCGCGGGATCCTGGTGGCACCGGGCACGTTCTACGGCCCGAAGGGCGGCAGGCACGTCCGCGTCGCGCTGACCGCGACCGACGAGCGCGTCGACACCGCCGTGGAGCGGCTGACTCAGTAGTCCCGGCCGGTCAGTCCCCGGTAGACGAACCGGGTGAGCAGCTCGACCGCCTCCTCGTCCGTCGGCGGTGTCCAGTCCGGCGGGGAGCCGTGCAGCCAGGTCGCCGCGAACGAGTCGACGAGGTTGTACATCAGCATGCCGCAGCGGTCCGGTGTGGTCGGCAGCCGCAGGCCCGCGCGGGTGACGTGGGCGAGGTGGTCGTCGAGGTCGGCCGCCTGGGACGCGCCGAACTTCGCCAGCGTGCGCGCGAACGAGTCGCTGACCATTGCCGCCTGGCGCAGGGCGAGCATGGTCGCGGCGTTCTCGCGGTAGAAGTCCCAGTACTGCTTGACGTGCCAGCGCACCGCGGCCGGGTCGCTGAAGTCGGCGAGGTGGTCGGCCCGCTCGGCGTTCTCGTCGCCCGAGGCCGCGATGTCGGCCAGGAGCGCTTCGAGCAGCTCTTCCTTGCTCGCGAAGTGGTTGTAGAACGACCCCGCGGCCCGGCCCGCCTCGGCGGTGATGTCGGTGATCTTCGTGTTCAGGTAGCCCTTGCGGGCGAAGACGCGCTTGGCCGCGGCCTTGAGCGCCGCCTCGGTCTCCGCGGCCATCTCCCTGCGGCTCATCGGCACCTCCCTTGACACGGGACGCTAGCAGCGTCATTCTGAATCCAGATTCACTGAATCAGAATTCACTGGAGGATGGCATGGACGTGCGGGTGCTGATCGCGGGGGCGGGACCGACCGGGCTGACGCTGGCCATCGAGCTGGCGCGGCGCGACGTCGCCGTGCGGATCGTCGACCAGGCGCAGGCGTACTTCGCCGGCTCGCGCGGCGACGGGATCCAGCCGCGCACGCTGGAGGTGTTCGAGGACCTCGGCGTGCTCGACGCGGTGCTCGCCGCGGGCGGGCCGCCGGTGCCGATGAAGATCCACGTCGGCGGCGAGGTCGTCGGCGAGCGGATGATGGCCGACCCGGTCGAGCCGACGCCGTCGAAGCCGTACCCGAACGGCTGGTTCCTGGGGCAGTCGCAGACCGAGGGCATCCTGCGCGACCGGCTGGCCGAGTTCGGCGTGCGCGTCGAGCTGGGCACCGCGCTGACCGGCTTCGAGCAGGACGCCGACGGCGTCATGGCGAGACTGAGCACGGGCGAGACCGTCCGCGCGGAATACCTGGTCGGCGCCGACGGCGGGAAGAGCTTCGTGCGCAAGGCGCTGGGCATCCCGTTCGAGGGCAGCACGGACGAGTCGATCCGGATGCTGCTCGGCGACGTCCGGGCCGACGGCCTCGACCGCGGCTACGGCCACTGGTTCGGCGCGCCGGAGGATCCGATGCGCGGCATGATGTTCAGCCCGCTGCCGGGCACGCCGCACTTCCAGTTCGGCGCCCCGCTCGGCGACGGCGAAGTCGAGGTGGAGACGGCTTTGCCGGCGATCCAGGCGCGGCTCGACGCGCTCTCCGGCGGCGGGGTCACGCTGTCCGACCTGGCGTGGTCGACCGTGTGGCGGCCGAACGTCCGGCTGGCGGCGCGCTTCCGCGAAGGCCGGGTCTTCCTGGCAGGCGACGCGGCGCACGTCCACCCGCCGACCGGCGGCCAGGGCCTGAACACCGGCATCCAGGACGCCTACAACCTCGGCTGGAAGCTGGCGGACGGCGCACCGGAGCTGCTCGACAGCTACGAGGCCGAGCGGCGGACGGTCGCGGCCCGCGTGCTCGGCATCGCGACCGGGCTGCTGCAGAAGTACGTCGACGGCGACGAGGACGCCCACCGCCGCGGCGAGGAGACCCGGCAGCTGGACATCACCTACCGAGGCGGCCCGCTGTCCCCGGCCGGGACGGGAGCGCTGCGGCCGGGGGACCGGGCACCGGACGCGCCGCTGGTGGACGCCAACGGCAAGCGGGTCCGGCTGTTCGAGCTGTTCCGCGGGCCGCACGCGACGGAACTGCGCTTCGGCGACGTTCCCGGGTCCGGCGTCCGGATCCTGCCCGCGGGGAGCGTGGCGACGGGAACGGACCTGCTCGACGAGGGCGGCCACGCCTACGCGGCCTACGACGTGCGGCCGGGCACGCGGGTGCTGATCCGGCCGGACAACCACGTCTGGTCGATCTCCTGAAGGCCCGTTGGCCCTTCAGGCGTGGAGGGCCTTCGCGGCCGCGTCCACCGCTTCCCAGGCGTCCCGCCAGGCCGCGCGGGCTTCGGCGCGGCGGGCCAGTTCGCGCTCGGCGATGCGGCCGGCGACGAAGCCGACCGGGCCGTCCGCGGTGTCCAGGACCGTGCGCATCCGCTCGGCCGCGACCACCGCGTCCTGGTGGTCGCCCAGCACGGTCTGGAACTCCTTCGTCGCCTTGATCAGGGTCTTGAGCCGCGCGGCCTGCTTCTTCTTCGCCGCCGTCTGGGCCAGCTCGGCGGCGTAGCGCAGCTTCTTGCCGTGGATGCGCAGGGCGTGCAGGTCGTCGTCCGGCGGGTCGGCGGGCAGCGCCCGGACGGCCTTGGCCAGCTTGCGGTGCGGCTTCGCCAGCCCGGCGACCAGGTCGTGCGGCCGTCCGGGGTCCGGCGGCACCGCGCGGTCGCGGGTCAGGAGGCTGACCTCCCGCAGCAGCGTCGAATAGCGGGCGCTGGACAGCGCGCGGGTCAGCCGCCGCTTCGCCGTGGCGCGCTCGGCGACGAACCGGGACACCAGGCGGCGCCCGGCGGCCTGGTCGCGGACCTCGAAGCCGGCGATGACCTCGCGCAGGTGCCCGATGAGGACGTCGTAGTCGCGCACCTCGCCCAGCGACTGGCCGAGCCAGCCCAGTTCCGCGCGCACCGGCTCGGCGCCGTCCCCGACCAGCCGTCCGGACAGCTTGAGGATGCTGCGCATCCGCCGCAGTGCGACGCGCATCTGGTGCAGGTCCTCGGGATCGGCGCCGGAGCGCGTGCCGGGTTCGTACGCCAGCAGCGCGCGGATCTCCCGGTCGAGCTTGGCCCGCACGTGGTGGACCGCCGGATCGGCCGGGCCCGCTTCGACCGGCCGGTCCGGCAGGCCCAGCTCGGCCGGGGTACGCGGCAGCGATCCGATGGTCACGCCATGAATTCTAGGCTTCAGTCGTTGGCGTGCAGGGCCGCGTTCAGCTCGACGCCGGCGCCGGTCCGCGGCACGACCTCGACCGCGCCCGTCGCGGAGTTGCGGCGGAACACCGCGCCCGAGATGCCGTTCAGCTCGCGGGCCTTCACGACCTTGCCCTCGACGACGACCTTCGTGCCCGCCGTGACGTACAGCCCGGCCTCGACGACCGTGTCGTCGCCCAGCGAGATCCCGACGCCGCCGTTCGCGCCGATCAGGCAGCGCTCGCCCAGGGAGATCGTCTCCTTGCCGCCGCCGGAGAGCGTGCCCATGATCGACGCGCCGCCGCCGACGTCCGAGCCGTCGCCGACCACCACGCCCGCCGAAATCCGGCCTTCGACCATCGACGCGCCGAGCGTGCCGGCGTTGAAGTTGACGAAGCCCTCGTGCATCACCGTCGTGCCGGAGGCCAGGTGCGCGCCGAGCCGGACGCGGTCCGCGTCGCCGATCCGCACGCCCGAAGGCAGCACGTAGTCGACCATCCGCGGGAACTTGTCCACGCTGTACACGGTCACCGGGCCGCGCGAGCGCAGCCGCAGCCGGGTCGTCTCGAACCCTTCGACCGGGCACGGGCCGTGGTTGGTCCACACGACGTTGGCGAGCAGGCCGAAGATCCCGTCGAGGCTCTGCCCGTGCGGGCGGACCAGCCGGTGCGAGAGCAGGTGCAGCCGCAGGTAGACGTCGTGGGTGTCCGCGGGCGCGTCGGCGAGCCTGCCGATCGTGGTGCGGACGGCGACGACCTCGACCCCGCGGTCGGTGTCGGGGCCGAGCAGCGCCGCGGCGGCCTCGCCGAGCAGCTCGGTGGCCTCTTCCGCGCTCAGGCGCTCGGTGCCGGACGCGCCGGTCTCGGTCAGCTTGGGCTGCGGGTACCAGGTGTCGAGAACCGTCCCGTCGGCGGTGACGGTGGCCAGCCCGACGCCGCTGGCGCCGGTCGTTTCGGGGTTCGGGCTCTGCTCGCTCACGGCCCTCACCGTAGTCGAGTGACGCGGATCAACCACTCGTGGGCCGCGCGTCCACCTGCTTCTTCAGGTCCGAAAGCGCGCCCGCGATGTCGACGAGAGCCTGTGTGCAGGGACCGCCCGCGGCGGGCACGGTGGTGCAGCCCGCGCTGCGGAACGAGCCGACGGCCTTGTCGAGCGCGTCGGCACCCGCGGTCAGCAGCGGATCGCGGTCGCCCGCGCGCTTGCGGGCCGCGCCCGGCACGTTGCCGACCTCCGTGACGTACTTCTCACAGCCCTTCGGCAGCTGGGTGCGCGGGCTCGCGTAGCACTGGTCGACGGTCAGCGCGGCCAGCTTCGTCGGCAGGGCGTCCGGACCCGGCTCGCCGCCCTGGCGCGGGGGTGTCGGCCCGGCCTCGTTCCCGCAGGCGGACAGGGTCAGGACCAGCAACGCACCGCCGACGGCGACCGGGAACCTACGCACGTCCCCACGGTAGCGTGCGGGGTATGAGCCTCGACCTGCACGCCGACCCCGTAGACCTGACCGCGGCGCTGGTGGACACCTTCAGCGTGTCCGGCAGCGAAGCCGAACTCGCCACGGCCGTGCAGGAAGCGCTCGAGAAGCAGGCCCCGCACCTGGAGGTCGTCCGCAACGGCGACGCCGTCCTCGCGCGGACGAACCTCGGCCGCAATTCGCGGATCGTGCTCGCCGGGCACCTGGACACCGTGCCGGAGAACGCCAACTTCCCGTCACGGCGCGAGGGCACCGGCGACGACGAGGTCCTGCACGGCCTCGGCTCGGTCGACATGAAGGGCGGCGACGCGGTCTTCCTGCACCTGGCGGCGACGCTGCCGGAGCCCCGGCACGACGTCACCTTCGTCTTCTACGACAACGAAGAGGTCGAAGCGGTCAAGAACGGCCTCGGCCGGATCGAGCGCGAGCTGCCGGAGTGGCTGGCCGGGGACCTGGCGATCGTCGGGGAGCCGTCGAACGCGGTGATCGAGGCAGGCTGCCAGGGCACCATGCGCGTCGAGCTGCGGTTTTCCGGCAAGCGCGCGCACACCGCGCGGGCGTGGATGGGCGAGAACGCGATCCACGCGCTCGCCGAGCCGCTGCGGCGGCTGGCGGAGTACACGCCGCGGATCGTCGACATCGACGGCCTCACCTACCGCGAGGGCCTGCAGGCGACGGCGATCAGCGGCGGCGTCGCGGGCAACGTCGTCCCGGACGCGGCCGTGCTGACGGTCAACCACCGCTTCGCCCCGGACCGCGACCCGGCGGCCGCGGAACGGCACCTGCGCGAGGTGTTCGACGGTTTCGAGCTGTCCGTTGTGGACGTTTCGCCGGGCGCGCTGCCGGGCCTGTCGGCGCCGGCGGCGGCGGAACTGGTGGCCGCGGCGGGCGGCCGCGCGGCAGCGAAGCTGGGCTGGACGGACGTCGCGCGCTTCGCGGCACTGGGCATGCCGGCGGTGAACTTCGGCCCGGGCAACCCGACCCTGGCGCACACGCAGGAGGAGAACGTCCGGGTGGCGGAAATCCGCCAGGTGACCGAGGTGCTGCGCAAGTTCCTGGGCTGAACCGGGGTGTGGCCGTCGTCACAGACGCACGGCTGAGCTGCGGTGACGCACAGTCGTCGGGCGTCACCGCAACTTTTCGCCGCCGCCGCCCGTATCTCCCGGTGAAAGCGCATCCGGGAGGGACCATGCCGAAGACCGTCAGCCGGGCCGCGGCCGTCGCCGTGCTTGTCCTGGCGGTTGCCGGCTGTGAAAGACAGCCCGTCGCCGCGCCCGCGGCCGGGCCGGTCGTCACGGCGATCGGGGACGCCACCTCGATCCCGCCGCCGCCGGCCGAACGCGAGCCGGTGACGCAGCCCGCGCCCGTCGAGGTCGCCGTCACGTTCCCGCAGACCGGGTCCGGACAGTGGATGTTCACCCCGGGCAGCGACGAGGTGGCCGGTGCCCGGGGACGGCTGATGCGCTACCGGATTGCCATGGAGACCGACATCGACGGCGTCGGGCCTGCCGAGTTCGCCGCCCGGATCCGCGCCATCCTCGGCGACCCGCGCGGCTGGACGGCAGGCGGCCAGTGGCGGCTGCAGCACGTCGGTCCCGACGAGCCCGCCGACTTCACGATCTACCTGGCGACGCCGTCGAGCCGGAACAAGCTGTGCGGCGGCACCCCGGACGGCTACACCTCGTGCCGCAACGGCAGCAACGTCGTCCTGAACGTGGCCCGCTGGGCCAACGCGGTGCCGAACTACGGCGCCTCGCTGGAGGTCTACCGCCAGTACATGGTCACGCACGAGACCGGGCACCGGCTCGGCCGCGGCCACGAGCTGTGCCCCGGCCCTGGCCGTCCGGCGCCAGTGATGGAGCAGCAGACGCTCGGCCTGCACGGCTGCGTCCCGAACCCGTGGCCCTTCCCCGACGGCCGCGCCTACGCCGGCCCGCCGGGCGAGTACGACGACCCGATCCCGGCGGGCACTTCCTGAAGCTCAGCGGCCCTGCCCGGCCCTGGCGGTGGCCCGCTCGACGTCATGAACGACTCGTTCATGTCGTCGGACGAGGTGAACGACTCGTTCATGTCGTTTCGCCGCCCGGTTCAGCGGCCCTGCAGGGACTTGACGTTGTTCCCGAACGTCCAGCCCTTCGAGCCGTCCCAGTTGATCGACCAGTCCATCAGGCCCTTCAGGCCCGGAACCGACCGCCACGCCTGGGAAACCAGGCTCGGCGACATGTACCCGCCACCCGCGCCGGGCTGGGCGGGCAGGCCCGGGACCTGCTTGTCGTACGGCACGCGGATCGTCGTGCCCTGCACGACCAGGCCATTGTTGAGGCACTGCGTCTGGACGGTGAAGCCCTGCACGGTCCCGGCCTGGTAGGAATCGCCGCTGCAGCCGTACATGGATCCGTTGTAGTACTGCATGTTCAGCCACCACAGGCGGCCGTTGTCCGCGTACTTCTTGATGATCGGCAGGTACGCGCCCCAGATCGAGCCGTAGGTGATGCTGCCGCCGGTCACGTACGCCGTCTCCGGCGCCATCGTCAGCCCGAAGTTCGACGGCATCTGCGCGAGCACGCCGTCGATGATGCGGATCAGGTTGGCCTGTGACGCCGAAAGCGTCTTGATGTTGCCGCTGCCGGTGAGCCCGGTCTCGATGTCGATGTCGATCCCGTCGAAGTTGTACCGCTTGAGGATCGGCACGACCGTGGCGACGAACCGGTCCGCGACCGTCGCCGACGACAGGTCGATCCCCGCGGCCGCGCCGCCGATGGACAGCAGGATCGTCGCGCCCGCGGCCTTGGCCGCGCACATCTCGGCCGGGGTGGACACCTTGACCCCGGCGTCCATCCCGTCCTCCCACAGCACCGTGCCGTCGGAGCGGATCACCGGGAACGCGGCGTTGACGACGTTGTAGCCGTGCTGCGCGATGCGTGTGTCGGTGATCGGGATCCAGCCGAGGCCGGGGTGGACGCCGTTCGCGGCGCCGTCCCAGTTCTCCCAGTATCCCTGCAGGACCTTGCCGGCGGGCCGGGACTTCACCGGGCACGTGTCGGCCTGGACCGTCCCGTGCGCGGGGGCCGCCACGAGCAGGGGAACGGCGAGCAGTGCCGCCAGAATGCCGCCGAGCCAACGGGTTTTCATACCGGCTCCCATCGTCGTTGAGGGGCGTCCCCTCACGATAGAAGCCACCTCCCAAGCCGGCTACCGACGATCGGGTGGTCTAGACAAATCTCCGGGGCGGCCCCGTGCCGGGCAAGTTCCCCCCCCCGCGCGGGGTCGGGGGGGTATAAAAAAACCCGGGGGGGCGACAGACCCCGCAAACCGCCCCGCCCCCGGAGAGGGTCAGACGGTGAGCGTCCAGCTGGACAGGTAGCCGGTGTCGGCCGGGCCGACGTCGCGGATGCGGAGCCGCCAGGCCCCGTTCGCGGCTTCGGAGGAGGCGTCGACCGTGTAGGTGGTGTCGAGGTTCGGCGTCGAGTCGCTGCTGGAGTTCTTCAGCCGGTACGCCGTGCCGTCCGGGGCGACGAGGTCGATCACCAGGTCACCGCGGTAGGTGTGGGTGATGTGGACTTCGACCTTGGTGGTGCCGGACGCGTTGCGCGCGCAGCCCGCCACGTTCGCGGTGCTGCTGACCGCGGCACCCGGGTAGTCCGGGATGTCCAGCCGGGCCGCGTTCGTGACCGGGGCGCACGACGAGCTGCCGACGCCGAGGGAGAACGTCGCCGTGTGGTCGGCGTTCGCGCCGTCGGCGGTCACCGTGACCGGGAACGTGCCGGTCGGCGTCGACGACGACGTCGTGATGGTCAGGGTCGACGAGCCGCCCGAGGAGATGGTCGCCGGGCTGAAGGACGCCGTCGCCCCGGCGGGCAGGCCGGACGCGGACAGCGCAATCGACTGCGCGCTGCCGGACGTCGTCGCGGTGCTGACGGCCACCTGCAGCGACTGTCCCGGCTGGACAGTGCCGGACGCCGGGTTCAGCGAGACGGAGAAGTCGTTGCCCTGCGTCGGGGCGACTGCCAGCTTCCACAGCGCGTACGCGATCGCGTCGCTGTTCTTCTCCAGCGGCGCGTCCGGGATGTTCGACGTCGTGTCGCAGGCGCGGTGGTAGCAGTTGTCGAACGGCGCACCCGCGGTGCCGCCCCACTTCTGCGCCTGCGCCGAACTCTTGATGTCGCCCGCGCCGGTGGCCAGGCCGCCGACCGGGATGCCCGCGTTCTTGAACGACGCGTGGTCGGAGCGGCCGTCGCCTTCGCTGTCGCCCTCGGTCGGGATGCCGATCGAGGTGAAGTACTCGTCGAAGACCGCCTTGATCGACGCGACGTCGTCGTAGACGAAGTAGCCCCAGTTCTTGGAGCCGATCATGTCGAAGTTGAGGTAGGTCTTGATCTTCGTGCGTTCGGTGCTCGGCAGATTGTTGACGTAGTACTTGGAGCCGACCAGGCCGGACTCCTCGTCGGCCCACCAGCCGAAGCGGACGCGCTTGGCCATCGCCGGGTTGGTGCGGGCCAGCGTCAGCGCGACCTCGAGGATCGACGCGCTGCCCGAGCCGTTGTCGTTGATGCCCGGGCCGGCGCTCACGCTGTCCAGGTGCGCACCGAGCATGATGACCTGGCTCGCGTCGCCCTGCGGCCACTCGGCGATGAGGTTCTGCGACTGCCCGAGGCAGCTGGTGCACGTCTGCCGGGTCGTGGTGTACCCGGCCTGCTTGAGCAGGTTCTCCACATAGGACACCGACGCCGCGTACCCGCCACCGCGGGCCGAACGCGTGCCGCCGTTGTTGTTCGCGATGGCCTGCAGCTGGTTGAGGTGGGCCTTGACGTTGGCGAGCGAGATGTCGGGCGCGGCGAGCGTCGCGGCCGGAGCGGCGGTGGCCGCTGGTGCGGTGACGGCACCCAGCACGGCGGCGAGGGCGGTGACCCCGGCGCCGAGTCGTGTCTTCCACTTCATGGCGGTGATTTCCTTCGGTGGGGTGGGGAGAAAAACCCGGGGCGGCCCTTTCACGGGAAAGTGCCGCCCCGGGGTGGATCAGACGGTGAGGGTCCAGCTGGAGAGGTAACCGGTGTCGGCGGGGCCGGCGTCGCGGATGCGCAGCTGCCACGCGCCGTTGGCCGCCTCGGTGGCGGCGTTCACGGTGTAGGTGGTGTTGATGTCCGGAGTGGACGTGCTGCTGGAGTTCTTCATCCGGTACGCCGTGCCGTCCGGCGCGACGAGGTCGAGGACCAGGTCACCGCTGTAGGTGTGGGTGATGTGGACTTCGACCTTGGTGGTGCCGGACGCGTTGCGCGCGCAGCCGGACACGGTCACCGTGCTGCTGACCGCGGTACCCGGGTAGTCCGGGATGTCGAGCCGGGTCGAGTTGGTCACCGGCGCGCACGACGACGTGGTGCCGACGCTCAGCGTGTACTGCACGGTGTGGTCGGTGCTGGCGCCGTCGGCGGTGACGGTGACCGGGAAGGTGCCGGTCGGCGTCGACGACGACGTCGCGATGGTCAGCGTCGAGGAGCCGCCGGAGGAGATGGTTGCCGGGCTGAACGTCGCGGTGGCGCCGGCGGGCAGGCCGGAGGCGGACAGCGTGATCGACTGGGCCGCGCCGGAGGTGATCGCGGTGCTGACCGTGGTGGTCGCCGAGGCACCCGGCTGCACCGAGCCCGAGGCCGGGTTCAGCGCGACCGAG
This sequence comes from Amycolatopsis melonis, assembly GCF_040064235.1. Taxonomy (NCBI): domain Bacteria; kingdom Bacillati; phylum Actinomycetota; class Actinomycetes; order Pseudonocardiales; family Pseudonocardiaceae; genus Amycolatopsis; species Amycolatopsis melonis. The sequence goes on along the minus strand of NZ_JBDZYD010000013.1, from coordinate 208,018 downwards.
AAGTCCGGCCCGCCGCCGCTGCACGAGGCCGGCTCGCCGCTGACGGCCGGGACGGAGACGGCGTCCCATGCGGCCTTGGTGGCGGTGTACTCGGTGCAGCTGCCCGGGAAGAGCGCGATCGCGGCTTCCAGCGTCGCCTTGCGGGCGGCCTTGTGGTTCCACGACGAGGTCTTCTTCAGCAGGCCGTTGTAGAAGATCTTTCCGGCCTTCTGGATGCCGATGCCGGTGACCGACGAGTTGTTGCAGGTCGGGCTGGACGGCTTGCCGCCACCCGGGTTCGAGCCCTCGGCGAGCAGGTAGAACCAGTGGTTCTGCGGGCCGGCCGCGGCGTGCACCTCGGTGCTCGGGATCGACGACGAGTAGCAGTTCGGGTCGCCCACCTTGGACGGCTGGTACATGTAGCGGATCGGGCCCTGGCCGACCAGGTTGACGCCCTCGCCGACCTCGTAGTCCGGAGTGTCCTTGGCATTGCCGGCGTACGCCTCGGTGAGCGCACCGAAGATGTCGCCGGTGGACTCGTTCAGGCCGCCGTTTTCGTTGCCGGAACCGGCGCCACCCGGGGTGAACTGGAAGATGCCGTGCCCGAACTCGTGCCCGACGACGTCCATCGAAGTGGCCTGGCGCTTGTTGTCCTGCGAGTGCCCGAAGTGCGTCGACGAGCCGTTCCAGTAGGCGTTGACGTCGGACAGGCCCACCGAAGCCGGGTAGCCGGTGCCGCTGCCGTTGATGCCGTTGCGGCCCAGCCAGTCGGCGAGCATCTTCCACTCGGTCTGGACGCTGTAGAGGACGTCGACGCAGCCGGTCTCGAGGTCGGTGCCGGAGCCGTTGCCCCAGTCGTTGTCCGGTCCACTGTAGACGGAACCGCCCTCGCGGCCGCAGCTGATGCCGGTGCGGCCCGGGTCGCGCATCGTGTACGTGCTGCCGGACTGCGTCGTGTCGATCGAGACGTTGCCGACGTAGAAGCTGTTGCCGGTCCCCGCGACCTCCACGCTGTCCGGCCGGGCCTGGCCCTTGGCGCCGGAGGCGAACGTCCTGACGTCGTCGCGCTTGTCGAGCACCGCGCCGGTCGCGGCGTCGACGAAGACGTGCAGGTTGCTCGGGGCGGTGGCGGTGTGCCCGGAGACGACGACTTCGTAGGCCAGCTTCGGCGTGGCCCCGGCCAGGACCACCTTCTCCGGGGTGGACACACTGTCCACAGTGGGCAGCTGGGCGCGCGCGGTGGCGGCGGCCTTCGCGGCGTCGACCAGCGCCTGCGTCCCGACGGTGATCGGCGCGGTCTCCGCGGCGCTGGTGCCGCGGACCCGGCCCGCGCCGTCGGCGACGACGACCGCGTCCCCGCCGACGACCCGCAGGCCCGAGTAGGTCCGCTGGTAGGCGCCGTAGAACAGGCCACCGCCGCCGGCGGTCAGGGCGACCCGCTGGAACGCTTCGGCCGGGCCGCGCTTGAGCGCGTCGAGCCCGGCGACGGCGGCCTGGTCGGCGGCGCGCGCGGCGGCCACGTCCGGAGCGGCGGGTGGTGCCTGGGGAGCCGCGGTGGCCGGGGCCACCGGCACGGCGAGCGTCATGGCGAGCCCGGCGGCGGCCGCCAGGCCCGTCCTGAACCCACGATGGGTCATCGAGGTCTTCCTTCCATGAAGGCAGAATCGTGGACCGGTAAGGGAAAGAGGGGAGACGTGTCCGGCGGGACAACAGCAGGTATGCGTCCGGACGCATCCGAGTAAAGGATCAGCGGATCGGGGCGTCAATGCGCCGAACGGACCAACACCGCGTTCGTGATTATCGAATCAATTCGTACAAACCCCGCCGCAGCAGGGCATTCCCGTCGCGTTCCGCGCCGGAACGACTTTCGTAGGGTTTGTCGCCGACACCATCCGAACGCCGGACGATCTCGATCACCGGGATTCCCGCCCTGCCCCGGATTCAGCCGGTTTCCGCGCCGAGGGCGATCAGCCCGTTGCGCAGCACGTCCGCCGCCTCGGTCTGCTTTCCGGTTTCGGCGAGCAGTTCGCTCAACGGCCGCAGCGCGCGCACCAGCACCCCGCGGGCCCCGAGCCCGGTGGCCAGCTCGACCGCGGCGCGGAGGTCCTCGGCCGCGCCGCGGGCGTCACCGCGGGCCCTGGCCAGCGATCCGCGCTGCAGCCGCAGCTCCGCCGCCAGTGCCGTGCCCGCCACGACCGCCGGGCGGACCTGCTCCAGCAACGTCGCCGCCGTCTCCAGCCGTCCCGCCGCCAGGTACTCCCCGGCCAGCTCGACGGTGATCGCCGGGACGTCGTCCGGCCACGCCGTTTCCCGCGCCGCGGCGAGGTCGGCCAGCGCGCCCTCGCCGTCACCCGACCGGTCGCGGATCCGGGCCCTGGCCAGCAGGCAGTGGGCCATGGCCGGGTGCAGCGCCCGTTCCTGCATCAGGTCGTAGGCCGCGGCGACCGACGCGGCCGCGTCGGCGAACCGGTCCGCCGCCAGGTGACTGCGGCACACCTCGACGTGGCTGCGGGTCAGCTCCGCCAGCACCGCCGGGCCGCCGCGGGTCAGCCGCAGCGCCGACTCGGCGTACCCGGCCGCCCGCTCCAGGTCGCCCCGGCGCAGGTGCCGTTCGGCCATGCAGGCCCGCAACGTCAGCAGCATCGACGGCTGCGGGTAGCCGTCGCGCAGCAGCTCGGCGTGGCAGGTTTCCAGCAGGTGCAGCGAATACTGGACCTCGCCCCAGTCGCTGAGCACCTTCGCGCGCAGCGGGACGACCATCGCCCGCACCGGCGGCGGCTCGTCCGCCAGCGTCGTTTCGGCCTCGGCGACGTACTTCGTGCGCGTGTCGCCGGTCGAGTACCCGGCCAGCCACAGCAACGCGATCCCGGCCTGCCGCGGCCGCTCCAGACGTTCGGCACGGCGCCGGATCCGCTGCATCCGCGGGGTCGCGCGGCGGGCGTCGCCTGCCAGGAACCGTTCCGCCGTCTCGATCAGCTCGAGGTCGAGCTCGATCAGCTCGCGCGGTGAGCTGCCGCCGAGCAGCTCGCCCGGGTCGATGCCCAGCTGCTGGGCGAAGAACCGCAGCGCGTCCCCCGACGGCGTGCGCGCGCCGGTCTCGACCGAGGAGACGTAGGCCGCGGAGTACTGCGGCCCGGCGAGTTCACGCTGGGTGAGGCCGCGTGCGGTCCGCAGCTCACGCAGGCGTTCGCCGACGCTCTCGCTCACACGGGTGCCTTTCCTCCGGGACGTCCAGGGTAGGCCGCGCGGTGGCGTCGTCGGCCACCGCGCGGCCGGGTTCAGCAGGCGCCGCCGTCGCTCCACACGGCCCACGAGGTGGGCGCGCCGGGCTCGGCGCCGGTCGAGTACCACAGCGACGTCCACTTGTGACCGTTGTGGCTCACGACGTCGTCGGGCACGTACGCCTTCGCGGCGTCCCACTCGGCGAGGCCGCCGCAGCCGGTCGGCGGTGTGCCGGTGCCGACGGTCAGCGAGAACTGCGCGGTGTGGTCGGCGTCGGTGCCGTCACCGGTGACCGTCACCTGGCTGGTGCCCTGCGGCGTGGTTGCCGAGGTGGTGATGGTCAGCGTCGCGTTCCCGCCGGACTGGATGCTCGCCGGGCTGAAGGTCGCCTTCGCCCCTTCCGGCAGGCCGGTCGCCACCAGCTGGACGGTCTGGGCGTTGCCCGAGGTGATCCGCGTGGTCACCGTGGTGGTCGCCGTCTGTCCGGGTTGGACGGACGCCGACGTCGGCGACAGCGTCAGCGAGTAGTCGTTCCCGGCGGGCGGCTGGCCGCTGCAGGTGGGCTCGCCGCTGACGGCGGTGACGCTGACCGCGTCCCACGCGGCCTTGGTGGCGTTGAATTCCGTGCAGCTGCCCGGGAACAGCGCGATCGCGGCTTCCAGGGTGGCCTTGCGGGCGGCGCGGTGGTTCCAGGACGAGGTCTTCTTCAGCAGGCCGTTGTAGAAGATCTTGCCCGCCTTCTGGATGCCGATGCCGGTGACCGTCGAGTTGTTGCACGTCGGGCTGGCGGCGCTGCCCTGGGAAAGCAGGTAGAACCAGTGATTCTGCGGGCCCGCGGCGGCGTGCACCTCGGTGTTCGGGATCGACGACGAATAGCAGTTCGGGTCGCCGACCTTCGACGGGTTGTCCATGTAGCGGATCGGGCCCTGGCCGACGAGGTTCACGCCTTCGCCGACGGTGAAGTCCGGAGTGTCGACGGGGTTGTTGGCGTAGAACTCGGTGAGCGCGCCGAAGATGTCGCCGGTGGACTCGTTGAGCCCGCCGTTCTCGTTGCCGGACCCGGCGCCGCCGGGCGTGGTCTGGAAGACGGCGTGACCGAACTCGTGCCCGACGACGTCCATCGGCGTCGCCTGGCGGCGGTTGTCCTGGGAGTGCCCGAAGTGCGTCGAGGAGCCGTCCCAGTAGGCGTTGACGTCGTTGAGGCCGACGCTGGCGCGGAAGCCGCCGCCCGCGCCGTCGATGCCGGTGCGGCCCAGCCAGTCGCCGAGCATCTTCCACTCGGTCTGGACGCTGTAGAGCGCGTCGACGCAGGCGGTTTCCAGGTCGGTGCCGGAGCCGTTGCCCCAGGTGTTGCTGCTCTTGGTGAAGATCGAGCCGCCCTCGCGGCCGCAGGCGATCCCGCGGCGGCCGGGGTCGGTCATGGAGTAGGAGCTGCCGGAGCCGGACGTGTCGATCGAGACGGTGCCGGCGTAGTAGGAGTTGCCGGTGCCGGCTTCGCGGACGTCGTCGCGGGTGTCGAGGACGGCGCCGGTGGTGCCGTCGACGAAGACGTGCAGGCGGGTGGGTTTGCCGCCGGTGCGTCCGCTGACGACGACTTCGTAGGCGAGTTTCGGGGCGTCCCCGGCGAGGACGACCAGCTCCGGTTCGGTCGCGGTGTCTACTGTGGACACCTTGCTCCTGGCGATCGCCTTGGCCTGTTCGGCTTTGAGTGTCGCCTGGGTCTTGACGGTGATGGGCGCGGTGTGCGCGGCTTCGGTGCCGCGGACGCGACCGGCGCCGTCGGCGACGACGACCGCGTCCCCGCCGACGACCGGCAGGCCGTGGTAGGTGCGCCGGTAGGAGGCGTAGTAGAGCCCGCCGCCACCCGGGGTGACTCCGGTGCGGACGAAGGCCTCCCCAGCGCCCTTCGCGAGCCGGTCGGCGCCGGCAAGGGCGGCCTGGTCGGCAGCACGGGCGGCAAGCGCCTCGGGCGGGGTGGCGGCGGGAGGAACGGAGGCGGCGGCCGGGATCGCCGGCACCGCGAAGGCCAGGGACAGGCCGGCGAGCGTCGCCAGCCCTCGTGGGGATCTCATGGGGAACCTTTCCGGTGTGCCCGGGGAGATAACTCCTGTTACTGCGCTGGACGCGTCCGAGTAAAGGTTCCGCCCGGCCCCGTGGTCAATGGGCCGAACGGCCCAGCCGCGGGTTCCCAAGATCACGCGGTCCCCGGCAAAACCCCAGTTCAGCGGGTCCGTGCGGACTGGTCTGAACCAATTCACCGAACTTTCGTAGGAACTTCCCGCCGACCGGACCACCGCCCCGCCTGGTCCGCCCTGATGCCCGCCCAATCACGCGAGATGCCCGCCGGATCACGAGTGATGCCCGCCCAGTCACGCGAGTTCCGCCCCCAATCACGCGAGTTCCGGCCCGGATCACGCGAGTTCCGGCCCGGATCACGCCCGCGCCGCGGGCTGGAGGGCATCTCGCGTGATTAGCGGGGCATCACACGTGCTTGGGCAGGCATCTCGCGTGATTGGTGGGGCATGACGCGTGCTTGGGCGGGCATCTCGAGTGCTTGGCGGGGCATCACGTGTCGGTGGATGCCGAGTCGAGGCCGTGCTGGTAGGCCTCGATGGCCTCGGCGAGCCGGCCCTGTTCGCGTAGGACGTCGCCGAGGCGCAGGGCCGTCGAGAGGGCCGCGCCGTGCAGGGATGCTCTGGTCTGGATCTCGAACGCCTCGCGCAGCAGGCGGGTCGCCGCCGTCAGGTCGCCCTGGGCCTGGGCGATTTGGCCCCGCAGGCCCGTCGCCTCGCCCAGGGACTCGACGTCGCGGGAAAGCAGGTCCCGGACTCCGGCGACGAGCGACGCCGCTTCCCCGGGCGCCCCCTGGCGGAGCCGGACTTCGGCCAGTTCGAGCGTCGCTCCGGCGACGCCCTCCTCGGAGCCGATCGCCGCCAGCTGGTCGCGGGCCGCCGTCAGCTCGGCTCGCGCCTCGTCGAGACGGCCCAGGTGCCGCAGCAGGTAGCCGCGGGCCCAGCGGCAGCGGGCCGCGTCGCGGTCGAATCCGACCGACGCGAACAGCCGGGACGCCTCGATCAGGTCCTCGTCCGCCCGGTCCGCGCGCCCGATCGTCTGCCACACCTGGGCCGCCTGCCGGTGGAACCGCGCGACGAAGTCCGGGCGCGTCGCCGCCCGCGCCAGTCCGCGGCCCGCGACCGCCGCCTCCTGTGCCCGGCGCAGGCCGCCCGTCTCCATCAGCGGGTGGATCAACGCGCTGAGCAGGCACAACTCGGCATCCGGGTCGGCTGGCAGCATCCGCAGGGCCTCCTCGACCCGCGCGATCGCCGTGCCCGCGTCGCCGCTGAGGTACCGGCAGCCCGACCACCGGTGCACGATCATCGCCCGCAGCCACGGCGGCGCCGCCCCGGCCAGCTCCTCCGCGTGCTCCAGCGCCTTCTGCGCGCCCGAGACGTCGAACAGCTGCCACTTCACCTCGGCCAGGCAGAACCGCGCGTAGCACTCGACGTCGTCGAGGTGATAGCCCGCGGCCTGCTTGGCCACGGACGCGAACCGCGTCTCCGCGTCGGCGACGCGGCCCTGTGCCAGGTCGCGGTAGCCCTCGTCGAGAGCGGCGCGCAGCTCGCCGGCGACGCCCGGCGGGCGCCCGTACCGCAGCTCGTCGACGGTCAGCCCGAAGCGCTCGGCCAGGTAGGCCAGCATCTCCTCCGACGGCGGCCGGCTGCCGGTCTCGACCTTGGCCAGGAAGCCCCGGTCGTAGCCCGGCTCGGCCAGCTCGCGCTGGGTCCAGCCGCGGCCGGTGCGCAACCGCCGGATCCGCGCGCCGAGCGGTTCGGTCATCTCCCCACGGTAGGTCATCGGCCCGGCCACCGCGGAAACGGACATATTGACGCCCGCGGCCGCGTCCCGCTAGCGTTTAGATAGGAAAGTTTCCTAACAAAGTGGAGGCCGATCATGCGCCTGCTTCCCCTCGCGACGGCGGCCGCGCTCGCGGTCCCGCTCGCCGCCACCCCAGCCGTGGCCGCCACGCCGGCCGAGGTGCGTGTCGACCAGGTCGGCTACGCGCTGGGCGAGGCGAAGCACGCGTACCTGCTCGGCGGCGCACCCGGGAAGTTCACCGTCGTCGACGAGCACGGCCGCACCGTCCGCCAGGGCCGCACCGGCGCGAACCTCGGCGCCTGGAACGCCCGCTACCCGGCGGTGTTCGACCTCGATCTGTCCAGTGTGGACGAACCGGGCACCTATCGGATCAGGGTGGCGGGCGCGACTTCGCCGCCGTTCCGGATCGACACCGCCCGCCGCCTCTTCCGCCCGCTCGTGCGCGCCACGACCGAGTTCTTCCAGGCTCAGCGCGACGGCCACGACGTCGTCCCCGGCCGCCTTGACCGCAAGCCGTCGCACCTGGCCGACCGGACCGCGACCGTCTACGCCGAACCGAAGTTCAAGGGCGAAGGCGGCGACGAGATCGTCGAACCCCTGAAGCCCCAGGGCGGGCCGGTCGACGTCGAAGGCGGCTGGGTCGACGCGGGCGACTTCGTGAAGTTCACCTCCAACACCGCGTATGCGCTGGCCGAACTCGGCGTGGTCCTGCGCGACGACCCGGATCCCGTGCTGGCGCGGGAGGTCGGGTTCGGCCTCGCCTGGCTCGACAAGGTCTGGGACGGCACGACGAAGACGCTCTACGCCCAGGTCGGCATCGGCACCGGCAGCGAGCAGTTCGGCTTCCTCGGCGACCACGACGTGTGGCGCAACCCGCAGGACGACGACGCCCTCGACGTCAAGCCCGGCGATCCCGCGTACTTCGTCAAGTACCGGCCGGTGTTCCCGGCCGCCCCGGCGGGCGCGCCGCTGTCGCCGAACCTCGCCGGCCGCGTCGCCGCCGCCTTCGCGCTCGGCGCGCAGGTGCACGCCGGACGCGACCCGCAGCTGGCCCGGCACTACCTCGCCGAGGCCGCGGCGGTGTTCGCCCAGGCCCGGACCACCGGCGTCGGCGAGCTGGTCACCGCGTTCCCGCACGCCTACTACCCCGAGTCCAGCTGGCAGGACGACCTGGAGCTGGGCGCCACCCAGCTCGCACTGGCGGCCCGCGCCCTCCACGACCCGCGCGCCACCGGCTGGGCCCGCGAAGCGGCGAAGTGGGCGAAGGCGTACATCGGCAGCGGCGACACCAGCACGCTGAACCTCTACGACACGAGCGCGCTCGCCCACGCCGATCTCGCCGGGCTGCTGCGCACCGGCGTCCCCGGCGCCGCGCTCGGCGTCCGCGACCTCGCCGCGGACCTGCGCCGCCAGCTGGACACCGGCGTCGCGAACGCGCGGAAGAGTCCATTCCGGACGGCCGTCGACCTCACGGACTTCGACGCCGCCAGCAAGAGCTTCGGCTTCGCCGCGACTGCCCGGCTCTACCTGCGCGTCACCGGCGACACCCGCTATGCCGCGTTCGGGGTCCAGCAACGGAACTTCACCCTCGGGGCCAACGCGTGGGGCGTGTCCCTGGTGGTCGGCGCCGGCACGACGTTCCCGCAGTGCCCGCACCACCAGGCCGCGAACCTCGCCGGACCTTCGAAAGTGCTCTACGGCGCGGTCGTCAACGGCCCCAACGGCGCGGGCAACTTCGCGGATCTGCCGTTCCCGGCGGGCGCGAAGGAATGCACCCGTCCGTATGAATCGTTCGACGGCCAGGGAAGCCGCTACGCCGACGACCTGAGTTCATGGCCCAGTAACGAGCCCGCCATCGACTTCACCTCCACCGCGCTGCTCGCCTTCTCGCTGGCGTCGAGGCCGTAGCATGGCGTAGTGAGTGAACAGTCTGAATGGCCGGACGGCCAGTACCCCGAACGCCCGGTAGAGCGCCACAAGGGCCCGGTCGTGCTGCGCCGCGACCGCCGTGACCAGGGCAGCACCACCGACCAGCGGCTCCTGGACTCGCGCGGCCCGAGCGACTGGGTGCACACCGATCCGTGGCGGGTGCTGCGGATCCAGGCCGAGTTCGTCGAGGGCTTCGGCGCGCTCGCCGAGGTCCCGCGCGCGGTCACCGTGTTCGGCTCGGCGCGCACCAAGCGCGAGAACCCCGAGTACGAGCTGGGCCGCAAGATCGGCGGCGCGCTGGCCAACGCCGGGTTCGCGGTGATGACCGGCGGCGGGCCGGGCGCGATGGAGGCGGTCAACCGCGGCGCGGCCGAGGCGGGCGGCTTCTCCATCGGGCTGGGCATCGAGCTGCCGTTCGAGCAGGGCCTGAACCCGTGGGTCGACCTCGGCGTCAACTTCCGCTACTTCTTCGCCCGCAAGACGATGTTCATCAAGTATTCGCAGGCCTTCATCTGCCTGCCCGGCGGCTTCGGCACGCTCGACGAGCTGTTCGAGGCGCTGACGCTGGTGCAGACGAAGAAGGTCACGAAGTTCCCGGTGGTGCTGTTCGGCAGCGACTACTGGGGCGGGCTCTACGACTGGATCAAGAACTCGGTCATGGCCGAGGGCAAGATCAGCCCGCACGACCTGGACCTGCTGCACGTCACCGACGACATCGACGACGCCGTCCGCGTGGTCCAGGAGTCCTACCAGGCGTGGGAGGACACGCACTGATGCGCCGGATCTGCGTGTTCTGCGGCTCGTCAATGGGGTTCTCGCCGCGGTACGCCGAGCAGGCGGCGGCGCTGGGCAAGCTGCTGGCCCAGCGCGGCATCGGCCTGGTGTACGGCGGCGCGAGCGTCGGCACGATGGGCGTGGTCGCCGACGCGGCACTGGCCGCGGGCGGCGAGGTGATCGGCGTGATCCCGGAGGCGCTGTCGTCGGTCGAGATCGCCCACGCGGGCCTGTCCGAGCTGCACGTGGTGGCCGACATGCACCAGCGCAAGGCGAAGATGGCCGAGCTGTCCGACGGTTTCCTGGCCCTGCCCGGTGGCGCGGGCACGCTGGAGGAGCTGTTCGAGGTCTGGACGTGGGCCCAGCTCGGCCTGCACGGCAAGCCGATCGGCCTGGTCGACGTCGACGGCTACTACGCGCCGCTGATGACGTTCGCCGACCACATGGTGACCGAGGGCTTCCTCAAGGACGGCTACCGGAACCTGCTGCTGACCGACCCCGACCCGGCGGTGCTGCTGGACCGGTTCGAGACGTACGAGCCGCCCGCGCCGCCGAAGTGGGCGCCCCCGGGCCCGTAGGCGCTCGTTATCTTGTTTGCCTGATCTTGTGCGCGCCCGCCCGGGCGCGGCACGGTTGCTTCACCACACTCCGGTCCCTGGGAAAGAAGACCTCCTCCCGCAGCTTTCGGGCCGCGGGGCTCGTCGCGACAGCCCGCGATGGTCGCGCTGTCGAGAGGAGGTCGCGAAGTGGTCGTTCCCTCGGACCGGACGACCCGGTCGAAGCTGCGCCGGGCCGCGAAGTGGTGCCGCGGACGCAGCCGCCCGGCTTGGCGGGTGGTGCGCGTGTCCTCGTGCTGCTGGAGGCCGTCGTGGCGCCACTGAGAAAGGACGAGGCCCTCGCCGTCACGGCGAGGGCACTCATCGTGGTCGGAGACACGATCGTCGACGCCGGCAAGCACGGGCGGTCGTGACCCCGGGTCCGGCTGCCGCGAGGCGGCCGGGCCGTCCTTTCCCATGCAACAGCACCGGTGGACGCGAACCAAGCGCCGATATCCTGGGAGCGACACGAAAGTGGTTTCGTTGCGGCGGATCGGGGCGGCCGATGACTTCCTGCACGGTGTGCGGCGACCCGCTGCCCGAGGCGACCGAGACGGGCCGTCCCCGCAAGTTCTGCTCCGACCGGTGCCGGTCGAAGGCCCACCGCGAGCGCGAACGCGAAGCCGGGCGCGACCGGGAGCGGCTGGCCCGCCGGTGCGAGATCGAGGTCGGCGGCCTGCGCTGTGCGCGCGGCGCGGTCTTCGCCGTGGCCGTGGACGGCCGCGAGCTGAAGGTCTGCGCGGAGTGCCGCGAGGTCGCGCTGAAGTTCCTGGTCGGGCAGGGCGCCGCCGCGACCGCGATCGAAACCCGGCGCATCGCCGCACCGGACAGCGCACCCCCGCCGCGGCCGACCGAACGCGGCGACGTGCTGCTCGTCGAGGACCACGACATGGTGGCCTCCGCGCTGGCCGCCGCCCTGCGGTCCCGCGGCTACGACGTCAGGGTGGCCCCGGACGGCGCGACCGGCTTGCGCGAGGCGATGACGAAGCGTCCCAACCTGGTGCTGCTCGACCTCGGCCTGCCCGACTGCGACGGCCTCGCGCTGCTGCGCAAGCTCCGGGACATCAGCGACGTCCCGGTCATCATCACGACGGCACGCGGCACGAAGAGCGACAAGATCCGCGGTCTGGACAGCGGCGCCGACGACTACCTCGTCAAGCCGTTCGACATCCAGGAACTCCTGGCCCGCATGCGCAGCGTGCTGCGGCACCGCGCGCCCCGGCCGGACGCTAGCTACGACGACGGCGTGCTCCGCGTGGACTTCGCGCTGCAGCAGGTCCGGGCCGCCGGGAGCGACCTGACGCTGTCACCGCGCGAGTATCGGTTGCTCGAGTTCCTGGTCCGGAACGCGGGCACGGCCCGGCCGGCCGAGGCGATCATCGCGTACGTGTGGGGCGATGTCACCGCTACGGCGAAGCGGACTTTGGCGGTTCTCGTGGCGTTGGTGCGCCGCAAGCTCACCGCCGAGGGCCTCAGCCCGTCCGTGATCGTCGCCGCGAACGGGATCGGCTACTACTACCGGCCGCCGAGGCCACCATCGCGCACGATCGGGTACGGCCACGCGCCGAACATCGTGAACTAGGCGGCGCCTTCGTTCGGCCGCTTGTGGTAGGTGTCCACGTACTCCTGGCCGGAGAGCTCCAGGATCGCGTACATGACCTCGTCGGTGACCGACCGCCGGATCGCGGGCGAGTAGTCCTGGCCCTCGTAGCGCGAGAAGTCCAGCGGCTTGCCGAACGTGATGCCGATCTTCGCCAGTCGCGGGATCTTCGCGCCGTTCGGCTGGAGGTTCTCGGTGCCGGTCAGCGCGACCGGCACCACCTTCGCGCCGGTGGCCAGTGCCAGCGCCGCGACGCCGGTGTGGCCGCGGTGCAGCCTGCCGTCCAGGGACCGGGTGCCCTCCGGGTAGATCGCGAAGACGCCGCCCGCGTCGAGCACCTTGCGGGCCGCTTCCAGGGCCGCGAGCCCCGCCTGGGCGTTGCCGCGCTCGACCGGGACGTAGCCGAGGCCGCCGAGGAACCCGGCCAGCAGCTTGCCCTTGAGGCCCTTGCCGGTGAAGTACTCGGCCTTGCCGAGGAACTTGACCTGCCGCGGCGTCGCGAACGTGATCACGCCGGTGTCGAGCGCCGCCCGGTGGTTGGCCGCCAGCAGGACCGGGCCGCTGAGCGGCACGTTCTCCACGCCGTGCACCTCGGGCCGGTACAGCGCCCTGGCCAGCGGTCCCAGCACGAACCGGACAAGCTGCGCGATCAAGGGGTCCTCCTCCTCGGTGACGGTGACACCAGCATGGCACGATCGTTACTCGTGAGTTGGTTCGAGCGGCGGACGTGGCAGGAGCCCGGATGGACGCCCGGGGACATCCTGGCCGCGAAGGGTGACCGGACGGTTTCGGTCGTGCTACCGGCCCTGGACGAAGAGCGGACCGTGGGCGAGGTCGTCGCGTCGGTCCGGCCGCTGGTCGGTTCGGTTGTCGACGAGCTCGTCGTCGTGGACTCGGGTTCCACGGACGCCACCGCCGAAACCGCCGAAGCCGCCGGCGCGCGCGTCGTGCGCCGCGAAGACGTCCTGCCGGACCTGCCGCCGGTGCCCGGCAAGGGCGAGGTGCTGTGGCGCTCGCTGGCCGCGACCAGCGGCGACCTGATCGTCTTCCTCGACTCGGACCTGGTCGACCCGGACCCGGCGTTCGTGCCGTCACTGCTCGGCCCGCTGCTCACCGAACCGGGCGTGCACCTGGTCAAGGGCTTCTACCGCCGTCCGCTGCGGCTGGAGAGCACCGGCGGCGGCCGCGTCACCGAGCTGCTCGCCCGCCCGGTGCTCTCGGCGCTGCGCCCGGCCCTCGGCGGCCTGGTCCAGCCCCTCGGCGGCGAGTACGCGGGCACGCGCGAGTTCCTCGAGTCGGTGCCCTTCGCCGCCGGGTACGGCGTCGAGATCGGGTTGCTGCTCGACGCCGAGGCGCGGTACGGCCTCGACGGGCTCGCCCAGGTCAACCTCGGGGTCCGCAAGCACCGGAACCGCTCGCTGCGGCAGCTGGGCGTGATGTCCCGGCAGATCCTCGGCACCGCGCTGGCCCGCTGCGGCGTCCCCGCGGCGGACGCGCCGTTCACGCAGTTCGTGCAGGTCGACGAGGAGTGGCTGCCGGACGTCACGGACGTCCGGGTCGCCGACCGGCCGCCGATGCGGGAAGTGCTCGCCCGTCTTCGAGGGTGAGGACCTCGTCGAAGCCCGCGACGTGCTCGGGCCGGTGGGTGACCAGGAGCACGGTGCCTTTCGCCTTCGCGAGCACGCGCTCGAGGACGGCGTCGCCGTGGGCGGGGTCGAGGCCTTCGACGGGTTCGTCGAGCACCAGGACCGGCGGCGCGGCCAGCACCGCGCGGGCGAGGACCAGCCGTTGCCGTTGACCGCCGGACAGCGCCGCGCCGTCCGGGCCGGTGTCGCGGTCGAGGTCGAGGTCGAACCCGGCGGTTTCGCACGCTTCCCGCAGCTCGCCGTCGGTCGCGTCCGGCTTCGCGAGCAGGAGGTTCTCGCGGACGGTCGTGTGGAAGACGTGGGCGTCGGCCTCGGCGCCGGAGATGACCGACGGCAGGTCCGCGTACTCGGTGACCGGGTGGCCGTCGAGGGTCACGCGGCCAGACGTGGGGGTTTCGAGGCCGAGGAGCAGGCGCAGCAGCGTCGTCTTGCCCGCGCCGCTCGGGCCGAGGATGCCGACGCGCTTGCCGGGCGGCAGGTCGAGATCGACGTCCTGCAGCGCGGGCGCGCGGCCCGGGTACTTCCGGCTCGCCCGTTCGAGCCGGAAGTGCCCGTCACGCGCGATGCGGCTGCCCTTCTCCGGCACCGGCCGGTTCAGCACGGCCCGCACCCGCGCCGCGGAGGCCCGGATTTCGGGCACCCGCCGGGCGGCGCCGATCAGCGGAAGAACGACCTCGAAGCAGGTCAGCGCGGCCAGGGTCAGCGCGGCGGTCCACGGCACGGAGGCCCCGGCAAGCAGGGCGACGCCGACGGTGGTGCCGAGCTGGACGAGCACCCCGGCGGCACCGGCCAGCGACGTCTTCGCGGAGGCGAGCCGTTCGCTGCGGGCGAGCCTGCCGACAACGGCGGTGGCGCGGCCACGGTGTTCCTCAAGCGCACCGGCGGCAACGAGTTCCCGGTGCCCGGTGACGAGTTCGACGGCCCGTTCGGCAAGTTCGGCCCGCTGCGGGGCTTCGGCCCGGGCCGCTTCCCCGGTGACCCGCACGACCAGCCACGGCAGCAAAACCCCGGCGGTCACCAACCCGGCGGCGAGCACCCCGGCGGCGGCGAGAGACGCGGTGGCGGTGACCCCGACGGAGACGAGCCCGACAAGGAAGGCGACCCCGGCAGGCAGCAGGCACCGCAGGACGGCATCCTGCAGAGCGTCCACACCGGACACAACCCGGGTGACGAGATCCCCGCCGGAGAACCGGGAGCCGGGAGCGAGGGCCTGGTAGACGCGGGTACGAAGGGCACCGAGCCAGCGAAGGACGACTTCGTGCCCGGCAAGCCGTTCGGCATACCGGAGCCCGCCCCGGAGGAGGGCGAGCGTCCGGACGGCAACAATGGCAAGGGTGAGAGCGGCCAGCGGAGGCCGTTCGGCGGCCCGCAGGAGAAGCCAGGCAGCGGTGGCCATGAGACCGAGGGCGGCAAGTTCCGCTGCGGCGCCGAGGAAAGCGGCCCTCAGGAGCCGGAGAATGTCCCTGGGGGAGATGGCCCAGAGCCCCGAAGCGGCCCCCACCCTTCCCTGCAGGGTTCCGGCAAAGTCGTTTGTGCTGGTCATGGGTGATTCCGAAGAGTGTGAGTGGTTGAGCGGGGCTGCAGGGCCGGGTGGTCGCGCCGCTGCGGTGTCGTGAATGACTCATTCATGTCGGGGTCCGGCAAAGTCGCTGTGCCGTGGGGTGACCGGACGTCATGAACGAGTCGTTCACCTCGCCTGAGGACAGGAAAGAGTCGTTCATGTCGTCCGGATACCGCTCGAAGGTCGCCGTCAGATGACCGGGTGCAGATCGGCCGGCGCCGCCCAGAAGCCCACCAGACCAGCCCCCGCCGCTCCCAGGGGGGGCGTCCCCAGGCCCAGTCTACCCGCCGGCCCCGGGGAAAAAGGGCCGCTCGGCGATCTGTGGACAACTGCTCGCCTGTGGACAGGGAACTTGACATCACGCCGCCACCTCCGAAAGGACGCGGCGAACGCACCCAATGCCACGTTGGGGGCATCGCGCCGAGCCGCGCGCCGCCGGGAATCTGATCTCCGACGACGTGAATGAGTCATTCACAACATCCCGCGACCCCCGTCCCGGGGACGGAAACCGCACGTAAGGAGCCGGATCGGGGGCGGTGAACGGCTGCAGGGTCCCGGCCACGTCCCGGTCTCTCCGCCTGGGGGTGAGCTGCGGTCGTGGGCCGGGCGATGGTGCTGTCTTGAATGAGTCATTCAGGGCTTCGGAGGTCCTGAATGACTCATTCAAGACGCCGGTACCGGACGGAAAGCGCACGTTCACGCCGCCACCCCCGTCCGAACCCGGCCGTCCCGCAGCTCCACCACCCGGTCCGCCAGCGACACCATCGCGGGCCGATGCGCCACCAGCACCGCCGTCCGGTCCGGCAGCAGCCGCCGGGTGGCGGACAGCACCGCCGCCTCCGTGCGGGAATCCAGACGGGCCGTCGGCTCGTCGAGCAGCACCAACCCCGCCGAGGTCCGGGCCAGTGCCCGGGCCAGGCCGACCCGCTGCCGCTGCCCTGCCGACAACCCCTCGCCCAGCTCGCCCACCGGCGTGTCGAAACCCTGCGGCAGCCCCGCCGCCACCGAATCCAACGCTGCCGCGCGGGCCGCGGACGCGACGTCCGCCGACGGCAAGCCCAGCGCGATGTTCGAAGCCAGTGAACCCCGGAACAACGTCGGCCGCTGGGGGACCCAGGCGATGTCGGCCAGCCACGACTCCGGGTCCAGCGACCGCAGGTCCACCCCGTCCACCAGTACCCGCCCCGACGTCGGCGGCACGAACCCCAGCAGCACCGCCAGCAGCGTGCTCTTCCCCGATCCGCTCGGCCCCACCAACGCGATCCGCGACCCAGCAGGCACCGTCAAGTCCACTTCGGACAATGCGGGCACGCCGTCGTAGCAGACCGAAACCCGGTCCAGCACCAGCGAAGGCGCACCCCGGCGCCGGGTGAGCGTGGCCGCACGCGGGGAAACCACCGGCACCGACAAAGCCTCGTTCAACGCCGTCAGGCCTTCCGCCGCCGCGTGGAACTTCGCGCCCGCCGCCCGCAGCGGCAGGTATGCCTCCGGGGCCAGGACCAGGATCAGCAGTGCCGTCCGCGCGTCCAGGCCACCCGCCAGCAGGCGGAACCCGATCGGCACCGCCACCAGCGCCACCGACAGCGTCGCCACCAGCTCCAGCACCAGCGCCGACAGGAACGCCACCCGCAACGTCCTGAGCGTCGCGTCGGCGTGCGCGTCCGCCATCGCCCGGACCGTCCGTGCCTGCGCCTCCGCCCGGCCGAACACCTTCAGGGTGCCCAGACCGCGCACGACGTCGAGGAAGTGCCCGCCCAGCTTCGTGAGCAGGCCCCACTGCCGGGCCGTCCGCGCCGCCGTGTGCTTGCCGACGAGGATCGCGAACACCGGGATCAGCGGCAAGGTGAAAGTGACGACCAGCGCCGACGTCAGGTCCGTGGTGAACAGCCGCACGATCACCGCGACCGGCACCACCGCCGACACCACCAGCGACGGCAGGTACCCGGTCAGGTAGCTGTCGGCCGCGTCGACGCCGCGCGTCACCTGCGTCGCGACGACGCCCGCGCGGTCTGCCCGCGAGCCGAGCAGGCGGCGGCGCAGCGACGCCTTGACCTCGGCCGCGTACCGTCCACTCAGGACGGAATGGCCGAGGGAAAGTGCCACGCGGGAAGCGATCGCCAAGATCAGGAACAGCGATACGCCACCGCCGGTGAGCAGCGTCGCGAGACCCTCGGCTTGGAGCAGCACGGCGAGCGCGGACGCCACGGCCAGCAGCGTCAGGACCGCCAGGTACCGCCGGAGTCCGGGCAGAGCGGGCACGGCCTTCTCCCTCAGAAGTGCAACAGCGAGCGCTGGTCGACGGGACGGCGGTGGGTGCGCCAGGTCAGCCACTGGACCACCAGCAGCACCACCAGCGCCGGCGGCGCGAACCAGGCCAGCACCGCGAACGTGCCCGGCGCCGTCGCCGCCTGGCCGACGGTCAGCGTGTAGCCCGGCGAAACCAGCACGGCCGGGAATCGCAACGTGCCCGCGAACAGGGCCGGGCACGCCGACAGCACCATCGAGCCGACGAGCGCGACCCGGTACCGCCGGGCCGCCAGCGCCCAGCGGGCCACGCCGAAGGCGAGGAATGCCAGCGCCGCCGCGCCGAGCCCCAGCACGGAAACGTCGTCGAGGGCGAAGAAGCCCCACACCGCCGCGATCACGAGGAACGCGAGGACCGGCGTCGCGAACGCCCGCGCCAGCCGCACCGCGCGGCCGGTCAGCTCGGCCGGGGCCCGCACGGCCAGGAACGCCGCGCCCTGCAGGCAGAACAACGCGACGAACCCGAGTCCCCACAGCGCCGCGTACGGGTTGAACAGCGCGAGCACGTCCCCGGACGGCGTTCCGTCGGCGTTCAGCGGCAGCCCGACGACCAGGTTGCCGAGGAACAGGCCCCACGACAGCGCCGTCACCAGCGCGCCGCCGACGATGCCCGCGGTCCAGGCGCCGCGCCGGGCGTCCGGGCGGCGGCTGCGCAGCTGCATCGACGCCGTGAACGTGACCAGCCCGAGCAGCAGCGTCACGACCAGGACGTACGCGCCGGCGAACACCCTGCCCTCCAGGTGCGGGAACGCGCCGAACAGCACGCCGACCGCGGCCACCAGCCACACCTCGTTGGCCAGGAAGAACGGGCCGAGCGCGCCGAGCGTCTGACGTCGCCGCCGCTCGTCGGACTCCAGGCCGGGCAGCAGCATGCCCACGCCGTAGTCGTAGCCGGCCAGCGCGAAGTACCCGCAGGTCAGCAGGCCCAGCACGCACCACCAGAAGGTCACCATCGGTCAGACTCCGCTCAGGACAGGCAGTTCGGCGGGCTCTTCGGCCGGGTCCGGGCCGCGCTTGGCGACGCGCGCCATGAGCACCCAGTCGGCGATCGCGAGCGCGGCGAACAGCAGCGTGAAGGCGATGAAGGAGAACAGGATCTGGCCGGCGGGGACGGCCGCGACCGCGTCGGCCGTGCGCAGCTTCCCCCAGACCAGCCACGGCTGACGGCCGATCTCGCGCACCAGCCAGCCCATGATCGCCGCCGCGAACGGCAGCGGGATCGCCGCGACCATCAGGTAGTGCAGGAACCGCGCCCGGGTGATCCAGTTGCGGACGAGCAGGACCGCGCCGAGCACCGCGCAGAAGAACATGACGAAGCCGAGCATGATCATGATCCCGAGCGGCAGGCCGACGCCGCCGGTCTTCAGCTTGTCCGGCTGGTACTTCGCCAGCTCGCCGAACTGCGCGAAGCCCTGCTCGATCACCAGGAACGCGCCGATCAGCGCGGCGACCACGCCGAGGCGCATCGACCGGCGGAAGAACTCGACCTCGGTGGTGCGCTTGAGGAAGTGCCAGGCGCTGACGCCGACGACGAAGAACCCGCCGGTCACGATCGCGGCGCCGATGACGTGCGGCAGCGACGCGGCCAGCGCCGGGTTGCCGAACAGCGCGCCGAAGTCGTCCAGGTGCAGCGTGCCGTTCTCGACGTGGCTGCCGACCGGGTTCTGCAGGAACGAGTTGGCCAGCATGATGAACAGCGCCGACGCGTACGCGGTCAGCGTCACCAGCCAGATCAGCGTCAGGTGCAGCCACCTGTTCATCCGCCCGAAGCCGAAGATCCACAGGCCGAGGAACGTCGACTCCAGGAAGAACGCCACCAGCGTCTCGATGGCCAGCGGTGCGCCGAAGACGTCACCGGCGAATGCGGAAAGCCCGGTCCACGTCAGCCCGAACTGGAATTCCATCACGATTCCGGTGACGATCCCCAGTGCGTAGTTGATCACGTACAACCGGCCCCAGAAGCGGGTCATCCGCAGCAGCTCGGGCTTGCCGCCGACCGCCGCGCGCGTCTGCATCACGGCCACCAGCGTGACCAGCCCCAGTGTGAGCAGCACGAACAGGAAGTGGAACGAGGTCGTCGTCGCGAACTGGAGTCTCGCGACCGGGAGTGCGTCCATGGCGCCCGACTATATACGTAGGCTGGCTACATGTAGCCGTCAAATCCATGAGATCCGGGTCATCTCCGGGAAATCCCCGGGTGCCGCCAGGGGTGCCCGACCAATACCGTCTCCGGGGTGGGATGCGTAGACTGCTTACCTATGAAGGCGGACACCTTGCGCGGACACCTCGACGCGTTGCTGCTGGCCGTGCTCGACGGCCGGAAACTGCACGGCTACGCGATCATCGAGGCGCTCCAGCTGCGCAGCGACGGCGCGCTCGACCTGCCGACCGGCACGGTCTACCCGGCGCTGCGGCGGCTCGAGCGGGCAGGCTGGCTGGCCAGCGAGTGGGACGTCGTGTCCGGCCGCAAGCGGCGCACCTACCGGCTCACCCGCTCCGGCCAGCAGGCACTGGCCGCCGAGCGCGCGGAGTGGCGGGAGTTCACCACGGTCATCGGGGGAGTGCTGGAAGCATGATCGACGGGTACCTGGCCGAGCTCGACCGGCGGCTGCACGGCTGCGGCCGGTTCAAGGCCGACCTGCTGGCCGAGGCCCGTGACGGCCTGCACGACGCCGCCGACGCCTACCGCGCCGGCGGCTGGAGCACCGAGGAAGCCGAGCGCCGCGCCGTCGCCGACTTCGGCCCGGCCGCCGTCGTCGCCCGCGACTACCAGGCCGAGCTGGGCATGCTCAGCGGCGTCCGCACGCTGTGGAAGCTCGTGCTCGGCGTGCCCGCCATGCAGATCGCCTGGGACTACGCGCGGATCCTCACCTTCGGCGAATGGTCGCGGCTGTCGACGCCGACCCCGGAGTGGTACAAGGTCATCGCGCACGCCTCCCACGGCGCGGTCTTCCTCGTGCCGGTGGTCGGCCTGCTCGCGCTGCTCGGCACCCGCTGGCTCAGCCGCCGCCTCGACGGGCCCCGGCTGTCCCGCTTCTGCGGCGCGCTGATCGCCTTCGCCGTCGGCGTCAACCTGGCCTCGGTCGGCCTGCTGGTCGGCGCCACCGGCGTCGTCGACATCTCGCGGTTGTTCCTCAGCGTGCCGTGCGCGCTGCTGATGATCGCCTGGGTGCTGCTTTCGGTCCGGCTCGTCGTGCTCGCGCGACGATCCTGGGGCAGGTATGCCACGATCGTCGCGTGACGACCGCGCTGATCTACCTCGTAGTCATGCTGCTGGTGGCGGCCGTGGTGTTCCTGCTCGCCGCCGTGGTCTTCGGCCGGGGTGAGGAGCTCGCCCCGCTCCCGCCGGGCAGCTCGCCCACGCGGCTGCCCGCGGAGGACATCACCGGCGCCGACCTGCAGGACGTGCGCTTCCAGCTGGTGCTGCGCGGCTACAAGATGTCCGAAGTGGACTGGGTGCTGCGCCGCCTCGGCGTCGAGATCGACGAGCTGCGCGCCCGCGTCGCCGAGCTGGAGGAGCGCGAGCGGGCCCGGGAGAGCACGGCCGAGGGCACTCAGTGACGGACCTGGTGCTGTCGGTCGACGTCGGCGCCCCGGCCGGGACGACCTGGCTCGCGCTGACCGACTGGGAACGCCAGGGGGAGTGGATGCTCGGCACCGAGGTCGAGGTCGTCGCGGGCAACGGCCGCAGCGTCGGGTCGCGGCTGTCGGCGTTCACCGGGGTGGCAGGCATCGGCTTCACCGACACCATGGAGATCACCGGCTGGGAGCCGCCGGTGCGGTGCGCGGTCCGGCACCTCGGCAGTTTCGTGCAGGGCACCGGCGTGTTCCAGGTGGTGCCGAAGGGCGCGACGCGCTCGACGTTCGTCTGGGCGGAGCACCTGCGGCTGCCGTTCGGTCCGGTGGGCAGGCTCGGCTGGCCGGTCGTGCGGCCGGTGTTCGCGCTGGGGGTGCGCCAGTCGCTGCGGCGGTTCGCGCGGTTCGCGGAGAACTATTCGGTGGGTGGGGATGAGTGAGCTTCTCGGCGCCGACGGCGTCCCGCGGTGCAGCTGGGGCAATTCGGCCCCGGACTACGTGCGCTACCACGACGAGGAATGGGGCGTGCCGGTCCACGGGCAGGACGCGCTCTACGAACGGCTGTGCCTCGAGTCGTTCCAGTCGGGGCTGTCGTGGATCACGATCCTGCGCAAGCGGGAAGCGTTCCGGAAGGCGTTCAAGCAGTTCAAGCCCGCGAAGGTGGCGAAGTTCGGCGACGCCGACGTCGAACGGCTGATGCAGGACGCGTCGATCGTGCGGAACCGGGCCAAGATCCTCGCGGCGATCAAGAACGCGCAGGCGATCGCTTCGCTGGACACGCCGCTGGACGACCTGCTGTGGTCGTTCGCGCCGACGTCCCGCAAGCGGCCCGCGACGATGGCCGACGTCCCGGCGATCACCGCCGAGTCCAAGGCGATGGCGAAGGAACTGAAGAAGCGCGGCTTCGTCTTCCTCGGCCCGACGACCTGCTACGCGCTGATGCAGGCCACCGGCATGGTCGACGACCACGTCGAAGGCTGCTTCCGCGCCTCGTGAGTGAGTAACAGTGTTCTAACACTGTTACTCACTCACGACGAGCTGCGGCAGACCGGCTACTTGCCCTGGAAGTCCGGCTTGCGCTTGCCGACGAAGGCCTCGACGGCCTCGGTGTGGTCGGCCGTGGCGCCGAGCGCGGTCTGGGCGGCGTCCTCGGCCGCGAGGGCCTCGTCGAACGTCGACTGCGCGGCCAGGTTGAGCACGCTCTTGATCTTCGCGTAGGCGACGGTCGGCCCGGCCGCGAGCTTCGCCGCGACGGCCTGGGCGCGCGCCGGCAGCTCCTCGTCCGGCACGACCTCGCCGACCAGGCCGAGGCGCAGCGCCTCGGCCGCGTCGACGGTGCGGGCCAGCAGCATCAGCTCGGCGGCCCGGCCGTAGCCGACCAGCCGCTGCAGCGTCCAGGACGCGCCGCTGTCCGGGCCGAGCCCGACGTTGGCGAAGGCCATCAGGAACGACGACGACTCGGCGGCGATCCGCAGGTCGCTGGCGTAGGCGAAGGCCGCACCTGCCCCGGCCGCGGTGCCGTTGACCGCCGCGACGACCGGCTTCGGCATCTCCACGATCGCCTTGACGATCGGGTTGTAATGCTCCTTCACCGTGTGTAGCGGGGCGGGGTCACCCGCCTGGAGCAGTCCGACGTGCTCCTTGAGGTCCTGCCCGGCGCAGAACGCCTTGCCCGAACCGGTCAGCACGACCGCGCGGACTCCCGGGTCGTCCGCCGCCCCGCGCAGCGCCGCGAGCAGTGCTTCCTTCAGCTCGACGGTCAGCGAGTTGTACGCCTGCGGCCGGTTGAGGGTGAGGGTGCGCACCCCGTCGGCGTCGGCGGTCAGCAGGACGTCGGATGTGGTCACGTCTTCTCCTTGCGCGGAAAACTTCGGTCGGCCGAGAGTCTTCCACTTCGCGCGGGCCGCATACCAGCACCGATACGGCAGCAAAAGATCGGTCCGCTGATGCGCCCGGCCGCTGATGAGGGACAATGGACGGCAGACCCGGCTGGCTTTCACGCGAGCGCGACCCGGGCGCGCCGGTTGAGACGGAGGGAGCACGCTATGGCGGCCATGAAGCCCCGGACCGGAGATGGTCCCCTCGAAGTGACTAAGGAGGGGCGGGGCCTCGTGATGCGCGTACCGCTCGAGGGTGGTGGGCGACTCGTCGTCGAGCTCTCCGCGGAAGAAGCGAAGGACCTCGGCGCCGCACTGGCGGAGGTCACCGGCTGACCCGGCCCCCCGAACCGTCCTTCCGTCGCACCCCGGTCTCCCCTGCGGAGGCCGGGGTCGCGGTTCCTCTGCGCCTGAAGGTTGCTCACTGTGCGTAATCCGCTACCCCCCGTTCCGACTAGTCTCCCCGACATCGAGGTCGCGGCCGAGCTCCGCCGCGGCGTCCCGGCCGTCCGGCTCGTGGCCGCGCCCGACAACGATGACGTCGAGCCGCTGGAGATCGAGGGTGTCCGGATCAGCGGCAAGGCGGGCGACGTCCAGACGGTGCCCGGCGACGGTCCCCGCTGGATCGCGGGCCTCGGCGGCGGCGAGCCGAAGGAGTACCGCAGGACCGGCGCGGCGCTGGTCCGTGCGGTGAACGCGACCCTGGCCGACGACGTCGAGCGCGGCGGCAAGGCGTTCCGCGCGGTGCAGCTGGAGCTGCCGGAAGAGGCGTCCGGCGAGCACGTGACCGAGCTGGCGCTGGGCCTGCTGCTCGGCGGCTACCGGTTCAAGGTGACCGGCGAGGACCCCAAGCCGTCGGTGCGCACGCTGCGGCTGGTGTCGGCGGACCCGGCGCTGCCCGCGCTGGTCGCCCGCGCTTCGGCGCTGGCCGCGGCGACGGCGCTGACCCGCGACCTTGCGAACACGCCGTCCAACGTCAAGAACCCGGCCTGGCTGGCCGGCACCGCCGCGAAGGTGGCGGGCCCGCGCGTCGAGGTGACGATCCGGGACGAGAAGTGGCTGGCCACGCAGGGCTTCGGCGGCGTGCTGGCGGTCGGCGGCGGCTCGGCGAGCCCGCCGCGGCTGATCGAGATGGCTTACAAGCCGTCGGGCGCGTCCCGCCACCTGCTCCTGGTGGGCAAGGGCATCACGTTCGACACCGGCGGCCTGTCGATCAAGCCGGCCGACGGCATGCACCTGATGCGCACGGACATGGCAGGCGGCGCGGCGGTGATCGCGGCGGTCCGCGCGATCGCGGAGCTGGCGCTGCCGGTGCGGGTGACGGCACTGGTGCCGTCGGCGGAGAACCACGTCTCGGGCTCGTCCTACCGGCCCGGCGACATCGTCCGCCACTACGGCGGCCGGACGACCGAGGTCGGCAACACCGACGCGGAGGGCCGGATGGTCCTGGCGGACGCGCTGACGTACGGGATCAAGCGGTTCACCCCGGACTACGTGGTCGACGCGGCCACCCTGACCGGCGCGATGAAGGTGTCGCTCGGCGTGCGCACGGGTGGCCTGTTCGCCACCGACGACACGCTGGCGGAGCTGGTGACGGCGGCGGGCGAGCGGGTCGGCGAGGCCTGGTGGCGCATGCCGCTGGTGGAGGACTACGCGGAGAACGTCCGCGGCGAGATCGGCGACGTCCGCCAGGCCCCCGGCGGGCCGGGAGCCATCACGGCGGCGCTGTTCCTGCGCGAGTTCACCGAGGGCCTGCCGTGGGCCCACCTGGACATCGCCGGCCCGGCCCGCTCGGAGAAGAACTACGACGAGGTGGTCCCGGGCGCGACCGGCTTCGCGGCCCGGACGCTGGTGGAACTGGCGGCGTCGCTGAGCTGAGCCGCCTCGGTCAGCAGCCCGGCCAGCTCGGCGGGCATGGTGATCATGCAGTCGTGCCCGGTCGGCAGCTCCCGCACCGGTTCGCCGGCCGGAACGGGACGCCGGGTGATGTCCTTCGGCTGTTCGCCGACGCAGTGGATGTGCAGGCGCGGGACAGCGGGCAGCGCCGGGTTGTCCAGCCGCACTGGTTGCACGAAGCAGTTCACCGGCTGGTCCGACAGCAGCGTGCGCAGCCAGGCGGCGTCGGCGGGATCGGTGACCCCGAACAGGCCCACCGGCGCCGGCTGCTCCGGCAGCGGCGGCACCCGCCAGCCGTCCACGGCGAGGTCGATCAGGTTCTTCGTCATCGGATGGATGTCGACCGCGGTTTCGCCGTCTTCGGGGACCATCGCGTCGAGGAACACCAGCCGCGCGATCCGGTCCGGCAGCCGGTTGGCCACCGCCGAGATCACCAGCCCGCCGTAGCTGTGCCCGACGAGCACGACGTCGGTGAGCTGCCCGGCTTCGATCAGCCCGGCGACGTCGTCGACGTGGGTGTCCAGGCCGACTTCGGGGCCGAGCAGGTGTGCCTTGTCCCCGAAGCCGGTGAGGGACGGCGCGAGCACCCGGTGGCCGTCCGCTTCCAGCAGCGGGACCACCCGCTCCCAGCACTGCCCGCTGTGCCAGGCGCCGTGGACCAGCAGAAATGTCGTCATCTCGGTTCCGTTCCGTGCCTCGGTATCATTCGGTAACCACTGTGATCCACAAGGCCCGGACCGGGCAATACGGCACTTTCCGGTGCCCCGGTTCTCTGGAGGTAACCGTGCAGGACGTGTGCCGGACCCGGGCGGTCCTCGACATCGTCGGCGACAAGTGGGCGCTGCTGGTGGTCCGCATGCTCAAGGACGGGCCGCTGCGCTTCACCGAGCTGAAGCGGGCGATCGACGGCATCAGCCAGCGCATGCTCACGGTGACCCTGCGCGACCTCGAACGGGACGGGATCCTGACCCGCACGGTCCGCAACGTCATGCCGCCGCACGTGAGCTACGAGCTGACGCCGACGGGCCGGACGCTGCGCGAAGCCGCCGCGCCGCTGCTCGAGTGGAGTCTTGAGAACCTGCCGCACATCGAGGCGGCACGCGCGGCCTACGACAGCCGCGGCTAGTGCTGGGGCGTGGCCAGGACGTGCTCGCGGAACGCCGTCACCGCGGGCGTCATCGGCTCGCCGGCCCGCCACACCAGCCCGATCGTCCGGTACGGCCGGGGCGACAGCGGCACCTCCGCGACCCCCGCCGGCGGGCCCGGCCCGAAGCGTGGCAGCAACGCCACGCCCAGCCCGGCCGCCACCAGGCCGCGGACGGTGTCCGACTCCTGTCCCTCGAACGCGATCCGCGGCGTGAAGCCCGCCGCCGCGCATAGCTCGTCGGTCAGCGTGCGGACGCCGTAACCCTGTTCGAGCAGGACGAACTCCTCCCCGGCCAGCTCGCTCATCCGCACCGAGCGCCGTCCCGCCAGCGGGTGGCCCGCCGGGACGCACAGCAGGATCTCCTCGTCCACCAGCCCCGCCGACGCCAGTGACGGCACGGACGGCAGCGGCGCCACCAGCGCGAGGTCCAGCTCGCCGCCCGCCAGCCGGTCGACCATGTCCTGCCGCGAGCCCTGCACCAGCGTGAACCGCACGCCCGGATACCGCGCCCGGTAGTCGCGCAGCAGCGACGGCACCAGCGACCGCCCGAGCAGGTGCAGGAAGCCCAGCACCACGTGTCCCGACTCGGGCGAGACCTCCTCCCGCGCCAGCCGGACGCCCGCGTCGAGGGTCGCCAGGCCGCGTTCGGCCGCCTCGG
The DNA here is from genome assembly GCF_040064235.1 of Amycolatopsis melonis. Classification (NCBI taxonomy): domain Bacteria; kingdom Bacillati; phylum Actinomycetota; class Actinomycetes; order Pseudonocardiales; family Pseudonocardiaceae; genus Amycolatopsis; species Amycolatopsis melonis. The sequence continues at coordinate 181,377 of NZ_JBDZYD010000013.1, read as the reverse complement.
CGAGGAGGTCCGCCGCACGCGTCAGCCGGATGCCGCGGCCGTCCGGCACGGTCAGGGGCGCACCCAGCACGTCGGCGAGCGCGGCGATCCGCCGGCTCACGGTGGGCTGCGGGACACCGAGCAGCTCGGCCGCGCGTGTGACGTTCCCCGTCTTCCGCAGGGCGGCCAGCAGCGGCAGGTGCGGCGCGACCTGCGCGGTCAGCGAGTCATACGTCATCGCATGAATCATGACAGACGAACGCATTGGACGTATTGGTTAGCACTTCTTAGTTTCGGTGGGTGACTTCCACGCGCCGAGTCAAGACCGCCGTCGCCGCGGCCGGCATCTCCTCCTTCGCGCTGCTCTACGCGCCGCAGCCGGTGTTGCCGCAGCTCGCCGCCCAGTACCACCTGGACCCCGGCGGCGCGGCGCTGGCGATCAGCGTCGCGACCGGCGCGCTGGCCGTGGCCGTCCTGCCGATCGCGGCACTGTCCGAAGTGGTCGGCCGCCGCCCGGTGATCCTGACGTCGGTGACCGCGTCGGTGGTGTTCGGGCTGCTGGTGCCGCTGATGCCGACGTACCCGGCGCTGCTGGTGGTACGCGCACTGCAGGGCGTCGCAATCGCCGGCTTCCCAGGGGTGGCGGCGGCCTACCTGGCCGAGCGGCTCGGCCGAGCGGGCGTCGCGGCGGCGGTCGGAGCGATGATCGCGGGCAACACGATCGGAGGCATGCTGGGCAGGCTGGCCAGCGGCTTCACCGAAGGCCCCTTCGGCTGGCGCGGAGCGCTGTTCGTGGTGGCGGGCGTGGGAGCGGCGTGTTCGGCGGTCACGGTGGCAACCCTGCCGCCGAGCCCGCGGCCTCGTGGGAGCTCGGTCACCAGAGGCCTGCTGACGGCGTTGAGCCGCCCGGTCCTCCTGGCCCAGTACGCGGTGGCGCTGCTGGCAATGGGTTCGTTCGTGGCGCTGTACAACGCGGCGGGCTTCCGCCTGACGGGAAGCCCGCTGAACCTGTCCCCGGCAATCGCATCGTTGGTGTTCCTGGCGTACGCAACAGGCTCGGTATCTTCGGCGGCGGCGGGCCGCCTGGTCGCCCGCCTGGGCCGCCGCCGCGCGCTGACCGGAGCCCTGGTCCTGACAGCGGCAGGCGCGGCACTGACCCTCCCGGACGCACTACCGCTGGTGATAGCGGGCTTCCTGCTGCTGACCTGCGCATTTTTCGCAGCCCACGCGGTGGCCAACGGCTGGGCGGCAGCGGAGGCACCCGAGGAAGCCCGGGGTCAGGTGGGTGGCACGTACACGGCGTCGTACTACCTGGGAAGCAGCATCGGCGGCGCGGCCGGGGCGTGGGTGTACGGCCACGCGGGATGGCCCTGGCTGGTGGCGGCGGTGGCACTGTGGCTCCTGCTGGCGATCGCGGCGGTGGGAGCCGGAACGCGGGCGAGGGTGGGCCGTCAGGAGCTGGTGAGTGCTGGTTGAGCCGGGTTTTGCGGTGGGCCGGAAAGAGCGTCCCGCCGCGACTCCAGGCCCCACCCGTCCCTGGGGGCTGACCCCGGTCCAGTCTACCGGTGGCCACCGACGAAACCGGCTGGCGACCGGGAGTTGTCCACAGTCTGGGGGACTTGTGGATAACTGTGGATTCGGGTGGGTTCCTGGGTGACGATCAGCAGGTGGGCGGCCGCAGCGCCGGGTTGGATTTGCCGCAGAGTTCCGAGCCGACGGTGCCGGGATGAGGGTTGAGGTTGCTGCTCGGCCGACTCGCGAGAGGCTGGGGACGATGCGCAACGAATGTGGCGTTCGGTCCGTGGGATGCACCGAACGCCACATTGGGTGCATAAGCCGGGCCCCGACAGCCAACAGGACCCACGCCGACCAGCCGCCAGAAAGCCCACCCCGGACCCGCGTCAGACCGCGGCAGCAACCAGCAACCCGCCCCCCACCGGAAGCAGCGCCGGAACCAGCCGAGGATCCTCCCGGAACGCACGCGCCACCTCGCGCAGCGCAAGGGTCTCCGGGTCACGATGAGCAGGGTCGATCACCCGCCCACCCGCCAGCACGTTGTGGAACGCGATGATCCCGCCGCTGCGCAGCAGCGACACCCCCAGCTCGTAGCAGCCGGGGTACTCGATATGCGCCGAGTCGACGAACACCAGGTCGTACCCACCCGGCGTGAGCCGCTGCAGGACGTCCAGAGCCCGGCCGATGATCAGCCGCGTCCGGCCCGGTGGGTAGCCGGCCTCGCGGAACGTCGCGCGGGCCGCCCGCTGGTACTCCGGCTCGACGTCGATCGAGGTCAGGACGCCGTCGGGGGCCATGCCGCGCAGCAGGCTGAGCCCGCTCACCCCCGCGCCCGTGCCGACCTCGACCACGGCCTTCGCGCGCAGCGTCGCCGCCAGGAAGCGCAGCGTCGCGCCCGCGCCCGCGCTGAGCGGCGGGCACCCCAGGTCCTCGGCCCGTGCGCGCGCCGAAGACAGCACCTCGTCGTCGGGCAGGTACCCGTCGACGAACCCGGAATCGACCGGTGCGGCCGCAGGGGTGGGCGTGTTCACGCACGGAGGTTAGCGCTGGTTGTCGATAAATCCGCGCAGGCTCCCTGGTAAGCACCCGGCGAGAAGTTCTCAGCCTGCTCTCAGTCCAGTCTCACTAGAACCATAAGGAACCCGGACAGACTGAATTCCGAACACACGGGAACACCGTGCCGACGACCCGCGTTGGGTGGAGCAGACAGGAGAAACACAGATGGAGGTGCCTGCTCCCGCGATGCAGAACGCCGTTGCCGACGCCGGGGCTCAGCCGGTGACCCTGGACGAAGCGGCCTGGACGCCGCCGTCCTGGGACGAGGTCGTGCGCGAGCACGGCGACCGGGTCTACCGGCTCGCCTACCGCCTGACCGGCAACACCCACGACGCCGAGGACCTGACGCAGGAGACCTTCATCCGGGTCTTCCGCTCGCTGGCGTCGTACAAGCCCGGCACGTTCGAGGGCTGGCTGCACCGGATCACCACTAACCTGTTCCTGGACATGGCCCGCCGCCGCTCCCGCGTGCGGATGGAGGGCCTGCCCGACGACACCGACCGCATCGTGGGCGACGACCCGAGCCCCGAGCAGGTCTACTCGGACACGCACCTGGACCCGGACCTGCAGGCGGCCCTCGACGAGCTGCCGCCGGAGTTCCGCGCCGCCGTGGTGCTGTGCGACGTCGAAGGGCTGTCGTACGAGGAAATCGGCGCCACGCTGGGTGTCAAGCTGGGCACTGTCCGCAGCCGGATCCACCGTGGGCGCCAGGCGTTGCGCGCTTCGCTGGAGCGTCGGCGCGCTTACGCACCGGAATCTGCGAAGGTGTCGGTATGACCTCTCCGCGAGGGTGGGGACTCCCCGAGTCGCACCTGTTGCCGGACGTCGTGGTGGCGTTCGTCGACGGTGAGCTTTCGCACGGCGCCCGCGACCGCGCGGCGTCGCACATCACGCGCTGCCCGGCCTGCGCGGCCGAGGTCCGCGCCCAGCGCCAGGCGATGGAAGCGGTCCGCCGCGCGTCGGCGCCGTCGATGTCGGCGGGCTTCCTGGCGAGCCTGCAGTCCATCCCCCAGCACACGGAGCTGCCGAGCAGCCCCGACAATCTGGCGATCACCGCGGACGGCCAGCTGGTCGCGGTCCAGCGCCCCGACCGGGTGGCGGGCCTGCGCGACGCGGGCGTCCTGGGCGGGGTGGCGCCGTTGGGAAGATCGGCCCCGCTGGGCCAGTCGCCGAACGTCCTGGGCGGCGGCCGGTTCAAGCGCCGCGCGGCGCAAGGGGCGGGCGTGGTGGTGTCGGGGCTGGTGCTGAGCGCCCTGGCCCTGGTGGGCACCTCCGCCGACGGCGACGGTCCTGAGGGCGGCACCCCGCAGCCGGCGAACCTGCTCCCGGCCCAGCTGGCGGTACCGCCGCAGCCGACGCCGACTTCGGCGTCCCCGAGCCCGACGCCGGTCGCGGTGCCGGCCGGCATTCGCTGAACCGTCTTCCCGGAGGCCGCCGCGAGGATCCCTCGCGGCGGCCTCCGGCATTTGGTTGCCCAGGCGGCCGGCGGCAAGGGCCGTGAATGTGCCATTCACGGCCCCTCTGGAAGTCCGGAGCCGCGCGCCCTCGCCGACCCGCCGGAGCAACAGCCACTTCACCGGCCGACCGGCAGACTCGGAGCACCGGGCTTGGGTATCGTCACGCCCAGCCACCTGACCTTCCGCACCGGGGAATGATGACCGAGCCGAACGTGAATCCCGAGCAGTCCGGCGCCCGTGATGCCGACCGGCTGGGTCCGCGGCCGCTCGCGCGGCCCGCCGTCGATCCGGCGCAGGCCGCCGTGTTCGGCAGGCCGCAGGGCGTCGACGGGGCGTTCGACAAGCTCTACACCCCGCAGAAGACCAACGGCGTCAACCTCGCGCCGCCCGCGCCCGAGTCGCTGGCCGAAGCCTTCCGGCGGCCGCCAGGCGCCGAAGGTGTGCTGCTCGAACGGCCGCGCGAAGCCACCGGTGAGCCGGCACAGGCCGATCCGCCGCTGTGGCACAGCACCAGCGACCCCTGGCGCGACCCCGGCGCCGGGGCCGTCCTCGCCGGACCCGCCGTGCCCGCCGACGACGAGGAAAAACCCGCCCGCCGTCCGCCCGGGGCCCTGCTCAGCCTGCCCGAGGTGCTCTTCGGCCGTCGCGTGCAGCCCAAGGCGCTCGTCCTGCTCGGCGTCGTCGCGCTGCTCATCGGCGCCGCCGGCGGCTTCGTCGGGTGGTGGGTCGGCGACACCGGCTCCGCGCTCACCGGGTCCGCCACCATCTCCGAAGCCGAGGTCGGCAAGGAACGTCCCGCGGGCTCGGTCGCCGCCATCGCCAAGCGCGTCGCCCCGGCCGTCGTCTCGCTCGAGGTCTTCAAGCCCGGCGCCGAGTCCGGCGAGCAGGGCTCCGGCGTGATGATCGACCCGCAGGGCTACATCCTCACCAACGAGCACGTCATCGCGTCGGCCGCCGCGGACCCGGGCGTCAAGGTCACCGCCGTCTTCATCGACGGCACCCGCACCGAAGCCAAGCTGGTCGGCGCCGACCAGAAGACCGACCTCGCCGTCGTGAAGGTGAACGTCACCAACCCGACCGTGCTGCAGATCGGCAAGTCGGCGGACCTGCAGGTCGGCGACACCGTGATGGCGATCGGCTCGCCGCTGGCGCTGCAGAACTCGGTGACCGCCGGCATCGTCAGCGCGCTGAACCGGCCGATCACCGCGGGCGGCGACAACGGTGCGCCGCCGGTCACCTACGAGGCCATCCAGACCGACGCGGCGATCAACCACGGCAACTCGGGCGGCGCGCTCGTCGACTCGACCGGCGCGCTGGTCGGGATCAACTCGTCGATCCGCTCGTCCGGCGCGGACGGCGGCAGCATCGGCATCGGCTTCGCCATCCCGAGCGACTACGCGGTCAAGATCGCGAAGGCGCTGATCAAGGACGGCAAGGTCCAGCACGCCGACATCGGCATCAACGCGTCCTCGACGGTCGCGGGCTCGTCCACGATGGGCGCCCAGGTGAAGAACGTCGCACCCGGCGGCCCGGCCGCGAACGCGGGCATCAAGGAGGGCGACGTGATCACCAAGGTCGGCAACCGGCTCGTCCGCGACTCGGCGGAACTGACGGTCGCGGTCCGCGCGCACGACGTCGGCGAAGTGGTCCCGGTCCAGCTGGCCCGCGACGGCGCGAGTTTCGTCGTGGACGTAACCCTGGCTTCCGACTGAGTTCCCGCGTTCGGCCTGCCGGAGCGCGGCGGGTGGCGAGTACCCTGGGCGGGTAGGTTCAGCTTCGGAGGTTGACTGGTGTTCGACAGCGTCGGATGGGGCGAAATCCTCGTCCTCATCATCGCCGGTCTCTTCATCCTCGGCCCGGAACGGCTGCCGGAGGCGGCGTCCTGGCTCGCGAAGAGCGTCCGCAAGGTCCGCGAGTTCGCGACGGGCGCGCGCGAGCAGCTCCGCGAGGAGATGGGCCCGGAGTTCGACCAGCTGCGCAAGCCGCTGGAGGACCTCCGCGGGCTGCGCAATTTCGACCCGAAGCGCGTGGTGACCCAGCACCTGTTCGACGGCGACGCGGACCCGCTCGGCCTGAAGGGCATCACGAACGGCAGCAGCACCCCGGCGAACGGCTCCAACGGGTACACGGTGAGCCAGCCGGCACCGGAGCCGCTCAAGCCGGGCGAGCGCCCGCCGATCGACCCGGACGCCACATAAGGTGCTGTCGATCGGCTTCCTGACCGAATCCGACCGGGAACGTTGGGAAGAACTGGCCCGCGGCAAGGACGCCTGCGAACGCACCTGGCGGCGCCTGCTCGACGACGACCGCCTCCACGGAATCGCGGCCCGCATGGTGGGGACCTGTTCCAGGCGAGCGTCCGGTACCTGGCGGACCTGTTCGTGGACCCCCAGGTCCGCCGCCGCGGAGTGGCGACGGCGCTGATCGAGTGGGTGGCGCGGGACGCGGAGCGCAACGGCCCTCGGGTGACTGGATCCCGGCAAAGTGCCGATGCACTGAAGGGCCCCTTCCTTGCATCTGACGTCAGCAAGGTGCCCTTCAGCTCGGCGTGAGCCAGCCGCCCGAACTGATCCGGCGAGCGTCCACCCCTCACGACATGAACGACTCTTTCCTGTCGTCAGACGTCATGAACGACTCTTTCATGACGTCCGGTCACCCCGCGGCACAGCGACTTTGCCAGGGGAGCGGCCGGGGTTCAGCGTCCCGCAGGGGTTACGTTCAGCATCATCCCGGCCAGCCCGCGCGCCCGCACGGTCAGTTTCTTCGCCGCCTCCTGCAGCACCACCGAAGCCGGTGCCTCCGGGGCCGCCAGGACCAACGGCTCTCCCGCGTCGCCCTGGGAGACCATCCGCGGGTCCATCGGCACCTGGCCCAGCAGCGGCACCTCCGACCCGATCGACTTCGACAGCGATGCCGCCACCGCCTGGCCGCCACCGGAACCGAACAGCTCCAGGCGGGAGCCGTCCGGCTGCTCCAGCCACGACATGTTCTCGATCACCCCGGCCACCCGCTGGCGCGTCTGCAGGGCGATCGCGCCCGCGCGCTCGGCCACCTCGGCTGCCGCCTGCTGGGGGGTGGTCACCACCAGGATCTCTGCGTTGGGGATCAGCTGGGCCACCGAAATCGCGATGTCGCCCGTGCCCGGGGGGAGGTCCAGCAGCAGGATGTCCAGGTCGCCCCAGAACACGTCGGCCAGGAACTGCTGCAGGGCCCGGTGCAGCATCGGGCCTCGCCACACCACCGGGGTGTTGCCCGGGGTGAACATGCCGATCGAGATCACCTTCACGCCGTGGGACTGGGGCGGCATGATCATCGTGTCGACCTTGGTCGGCTTCTCGCGGGCGCCCAGCATCCGCGGGATCGAGTGGCCGTAGATGTCCGCGTCCACCACGCCCACCGACAGCCCGCGCGCGGCCATCGCCGCCGCCAGGTTCACCGTCACCGACGACTTGCCCACGCCGCCCTTGCCCGATGCCACGCAGTACACCCGCGTCATCGAGCCCGGCTGCGCGAACGGGATCACCGGCTCCGCCGCGTCGCCGCGCAGGGACTTGCGCAGCTCGGTGCGCTGCTCGTCGCTCATCACGTCCAGCTCGACCCGCACGTCCGTCACGCCCGGCAGCTTCGAGACCGCCGCCTGGGTGTCCGACGTCAACGTCGCCTTCAGCGGGCAGCCCGCCACCGTCAGGTAGATCCCGACGGTCACCACACCGTCGGGCGCAACCGAAACGTCCTTGACCATCCCCAGGTCCGTGATGGGTTTCCGGATCTCGGGATCGTGCACGCTCTTCAGCGCGCTGCGGACGTCCTCGACGCTGGGGAGCTGCTGGGTGCTGGTCACCCCACCCATGTTACGTACCGGTAGGGGTGCGGGACTTCCTGGGCTGAACGTCCAGGTCCTCCCGCAGCCGGTCCAGCTCGCTGCGCAGGTAGTCGCGCGTGGCCACCTCGCCGATCGCCAGCCGCAGCGCCGCCAGCTCACGGGCCAGGTACTCGGTGTCCGCCTTCGTCTGGGCCGCCCGGTTGCGGTCCTCCTCCAGCGAGACGCGGTCGCGGTCGTCCTGGCGGTTCTGGGCCAGCAGGATCAGCGGCGCCGCATACGCCGCCTGCGTCGAAAACGCCAGGTTGAGCAGGATGAACGGGTACGGGTCCCACTGCAGCGACAGCGCCGTGAGGTTCAGCACGATCCAGACGACCACGATCAGCGTCTGCCAGAACAGGTACTTCCCGGTGCCGAGGAACCGGGCGACGCGCTCGGTGAACCGGCCGAACGAGTCCGGGTCGATGTTCAGCCTGAACCGGTTCTGGCCGCGGGGCTGGTCGAGCCGCCGTCCCGAAGTCAGCTCAGGCACGGTCTTCCTCCAAGGTGTCGTGCAGGCCGGTCTCGCGCCAGTCCTCCGGCAGCAGGTGGTCGAGGACGTCGTCGACGGTCACCGCGCCGATCAGGTGGTCCTCGGTGTCGACGACCGGCCCGCAGGTCAGGTTGTAGGCCGCGAAGTACCGCGTGACCTCGGCCAGCGACGCGCCCGGCTTGAGCGGCGGCAGCCCGGTGTCCACCGCGCCCGCCACCAGCTCGGCGGGCGGCTCCCGCAGCAGCCGCTGGAAGTGCACCACGCCGACGTAGCGCCCGGTCGGCGTCGCCGTCGGCGGGCGGCAGACGAACACCATGCTCGCCAGCGCCGGCGGCAGCTCCGCGTTGCGGATGTGCGCCAGCGCCTCGGCGATCGTCGTGTCCGGGGTCAGCACCACCGGCTCCGGCGTCATCAGGCCGCCCGCGGTGTCCGAGGAGTACTCCAGCAGCCGCCGGACCGGCGCCGACTCCTCCGGCTCCATCAGCTCCAGCAGCCTGCTCTGGTCGGCCGGGGCCAGCTCGGCCAGCAGGTCGGCCGCGTCGTCGGGGTTCATCGCCTCGAGGACGTCGGCGGCGCGCTCCTCGGCCAGGTAGGCCAGCAGCTCCTTCTGGTCGTCGTCCGGCAGCTCCTCGATGACGTCGGCGAGGCGCTCGTCGTCCATCGCGTCGGCGACCTCGTGCCGCCGCTTGAGCGGCAGGTCGCGGACGGTCGCGGCGATGTCGGCGGGCCGCATGGTGTCGAACAGCATGAGCAGCTGGCCCGCGCCCTGCGGCTGGCCGGTGAGGTCGGTGAGGCCGAGCCCGGCCACCTCCGACCACGGCAGCACCTGCATCGCCGAACGGCGGCGCCCCAGCCCCAGCCGCCGTTCGCGGATGGCGAGCTTGGCCAGCACCCAGTCACGGGTGCGGGTCGGCTCCATCCCGGCGTCGACGACGGTGATCCGGGCCCCGGAGGAGGCCAGCGTCGCGTGCGCGTCGAGCAGCTGGCCGAGCACCAGTACCTCGTTGGGGCGCTGGTTGAACTGCCGCATGTTGACCGAGCCGGTGGCAAGGGTGACGGCGGTCGGCTCGATCGACGTCACGCGCAGCATCGGCACGAAGACGCGCCGCCGGGTCGACAGCTCGACGACCAGCCCGAGGATTCGCGGCGGCTGCGCGTCCAGGCGCAGCCCGGCGACCAGGTCGCGGACGCGGCCGATGGACTCGCCGTCCGGGCCGAAAACCGGCAACCCGGACAGCTGAGCTGCGAAAACCCTGTTGACCGCGGCCATGCCGCTGACACTATCGGCTGGCCGCCCAGGGAGCGATTTCCGCCACTGTGACGAAGGCCGGGTCGTCGCTCTGCTCGCCGTTCTCCTGGAACTCCTCGATCATCCAGATCCAGTTCTGCACCGCGCGCACGAGCGTCCAGGCTCGGGCCTTCTCGGCGTCCAGCTCCTGCGACGCGACGATCAGCGCCATCCGATCGTCCAGTGTGGACTCGGTGAAGCGGTTCCAGAACAGCGGGATGACGCCCCATTCGAGGTCGCCCGCGATCGGCTTCGGGTCGATGACCAGCCACGGCTCGCGCGTGCCCGCCAGGACGTTCTCGAAGTGCAGGTCCTCGTTCACCAGCACCTCGTCCGCCGAGGGACCCAGCTCGCGGCAGATCGCGACGGCGTCGCCGACCAGCCGCCGGTCGAACGGCTCGCCCAGCTCGGCCCAGCGGCGGGGGAGTTCTTCGGCGAGGGACCCGGCTTCGGTGCGCAGGCGCCGGGTCAGCGACGGCGGCGCGGGGACGGCGAGGCGCCGCGCCAGTCCGCCGATGACCGGGATCGCCTCGCGCAGCGGGAGGTCGTCGAGCGTCCGGCTCGCGTCGAGCCGTTCCAGCAGCAGGACGCCGTCCTCGGGCGCGGACTCCAGCAGCAGCACCGCACCCCGGCCGGCCCATGTGGACAGTGCGAGCGGCTCGTCCGCGGATTCCTCGTCCCGCCAGCCCAGTTTCAGCACCACGGGCGTGCCGTCGGCCAGGCGCGCGGGCTGCACGACGCCGACGTAGCCGTGCATCGCCTCGCCCTCGAACGTCAGGCCCCACTTCCGGGCGTAGGCGGCGGCGAGGTCCGGGAGGGCGGCCAGCCACGGCACGGCCTCGGGCCCGAGCACCTGGGGCGCCCTGGCGGCGAACAGCGGGGGCACGCGAAGATCGTCCACCACCCCAGTCTGCCGGGCTCGTCCAGTGCATTTCGTCGTGGTCGGCACGGGCGTACGCTGGGATTTCCGGGGAAACCGTAACCACGGGGAGCAGCCATGGTGGTGGAGATCCTCAGCGCCGTCGTCGTCGCGGGCGGAGCCTGGCTCGCGTCGAGCGTGCGCGTCGTGAAGCAGTACGAACGCGGGCTGATCTACCGGTTCGGCCGGGTGCGGGCGAAGGTGCGGGAGCCCGGCCTGGCGATGCTCGTGCCGTTCGTGGACCGGCTCCAGAAGGTCAACATGCAGATCGTGACCATGCCGATCCCCGCACAGGACGGCATCACGCGCGACAACGTCACCGTCCGCGTCGACGCGGTCGTCTACTTCAAGGTCATCGACCCGGTCGTCGCGGCGGTCAACGTGCAGGACTACCGGTCGGCGGTCGGGCAGGTCGCGCAGACGTCGCTGCGCTCGATCATCGGCAAGAGCGACCTCGACGACCTGCTCTCCAACCGCGAACGCCTCAACGAGGGCCTGGAGCTGATGATCGACAGCCCGGCACTGGACTGGGGCATCCACATCGACCGCGTCGAGATCAAGGACGTCGCGCTGCCGGAGGCGATGAAGCGCTCGATGTCGCGCCAGGCCGAGGCGGAGCGGGAACGCCGCGCGCGCGTCATCTCCGCCGACGGCGAGCTGCAGGCGTCGCACAAGCTCGCACAGGCCGCGGCGACGATGGCCGACACGCCGTCGGCCCTGCAGCTGCGGCTGCTGGAGACGGTCGTGCAGGTGTCGTCGGAGAAGAACTCGACGCTGGTGCTGCCGTTCCCGGTGGAGCTGCTGCGGTTCCTCGACGCGCAGACGCCGAAACCGGAGGGCAACGGCCACGCGGCCCCTTCCCCGCGCACCCCGGGCGACGCGGTGCTGCCGGACTAGGCCAGGTGACCGGTCGCGCCGAGGATGATCAGGGTGGTGAAGAAGCCGACCCACAGCGCGATGACGACATAGCCGACGATCACGGCGGCCGTGGCGAGCCCGCGGCCGCCGCCTTCGCCACGGTTGGTCCGGCTCAGCGCGATGTGACCCATGACCAGCCCGGCGATCGCGGTGACGCCGGAGCAGAAGCCGAGGATCGAGCAGACGAGCGCCCCGATGGCCAGCGCGTTGTCCTGCCGGGATGCGGCGGCGGGATAGGACGGCGGGGTGACGTAGGACTGGCCGTACGCGGGTGGGTACTGCGGCGGGTAGGGAGGCACCGCCTGCGGCTGACCCGGGGCGACGTACGGGGTGCCGGGGATGTGGGCCGCGGGGGTTTCGAACGAGCCGGGTGGGAGGAAGCCGGGCTGGTCGGTGGTGGTGCCGGAGTACGCGGTGTCGGAGAACGGGCTGCCGGGCTGGTCGGCCGAGCCGGTGCCGGGGAACGGGCTGCCGGAGGAGCCGGGCTGCTCGGCGGCGGCATCGGCGGCCGCGCTACCGGGCTGTTCGGCCGAGACCGTGTCCGCCGAGCCGGTGCCGGAGAACGCCGTGTCGGCCTGAGCGGCCGTGTCCGGGAGGGTGGGGTCCGCCGCCGGCGGGTCGTAGTTCTCCGGTGCGTACGGTGCCGGGTCCGCGGTCGGCGGGGGCTCGTACCCGGCGGCCGGACGGTCCTTCTCCCCGGACGGGTCGGTCATGGCAGGTCCCCTCGGTGCGTGCAGGAAGCCGACATCAGCGCCAGGACCCGATCACACCGAGCGCGATTCCGAGGGCGACGAAAGCGATGTTGAGCGCGATCCCGACGTAGCCGATGATGACCGCCGCCAGTGCGATGCCCTGGCCCTCGGCCTCGCCGCGCTTGGCCTTGCCCAGGGCGATGTGGCCCATGATGATCCCGGCGATGCCCACGAACAGGCACAGGAACGTGCCGAGGATCGAGCAGACCAGCCCGCCGATCGCGAGGCCGGGGCCCGCCATGCCGGGGTACGGCGGCTGCGGCGGGAACTGCGGGTAGCCGCCGGAGGGATACTGCTGGCCGTAGCCGGGCTGCTGGCCGTAGGGATTGTTCGGGTCCTGCGGATAAGTCATGGTTCCTCCCCTTCGCCCAGCACTTTACGGCGCCGATCCCGGCCGGCGTGAGCGCCCTCATAGCAGGGTGGCGGGATTCCGGTCATACTCACCGGTAACCCAGCGCCGGGAGCGGCGTCGTACTCCGGAAAGGGAGCCGTGATGGCCCGTCTCGCCCAGACCGCCGGCCTGACCGACGTGCAGTCGGAGATCCTCGCGACCGTCCGCCAGTTCGTGGACAAGGAGGTCATCCCGCACGCGCAGGAGCTCGAGCACGCCGACACCTACCCCGCCGACATCGTCGAGGGCATGAAGGAGATGGGCCTGTTCGGGATCACCATCCCGGAGGAGTACGGCGGGCTCGGCGAGTCGCTGCTGACCTACGCGCTGGTCGTCGAGGAGATCGCGCGCGGCTGGATGAGCGTCTCCGGCGTCATCAACACCCACTTCATCGTGGCGCACATGATCTCCCGCCACGGCACCGAAGCGCAGAAGCGGCACTTCCTGCCGCGGATGGCCACCGGCGAGGTCCGCGGCTCGTTCTCGATGTCGGAACCGGACCTCGGCTCGGACGTCGCGGCGATCAAGACGAAGGCCAGGCGCGAGGGCGACGGCTACGTCATCGACGGCTCGAAGATGTGGCTGACCAACGGCGGCTCGTCCAACCTGATCGCGCTGCTCGTGCGCACCGACGAAGGCGCCGAGAAGGCCCACCAGAACCTGACGACGTTCCTCGTCGAGAAGCCGGAGGGCTTCGGCGAGGTGGCGCCCGGGCTGACCATCCCCGGCAAGATCGACAAGATGGGCTACAAGGGCGTCGACACGACCGAGGCGGTCTTCGACGGCTTCAGGATCGGCGCGGACATGGTGCTCGGCGAGGCGCCGGGCAAGGGCTTCGCGTACATGATGGACGGTGTCGAGGTCGGCCGCGTGAACGTCGCGGCGCGGGCGTGCGGCATCGCGATCCGCGCGTTCGAGCTGGCCGTGGAGTACGCCCAGCAGCGGAAGACGTTCGGCAAGCCGATCGCCGAGCACCAGGCGATCGCGTTCAAGCTGGCGGAGATGGCGACCAAGGTCGAGGCCGCGCACCTGATGATGGTGAACGCGGCCCGCCTCAAGGACTCGGGCGCGCGCAACGACGTCGAGGCGGGCATGGCGAAGCTGATCGCGTCGGAGTACTGCGCGGAGGTCACGCAGGACGCGTTCCGCATCCACGGCGGCTACGGCTACTCGAAGGAGTACGAGATCGAGCGCCTGATGCGCGAGGCGCCGTTCCTGCTCATCGGCGAGGGCACCAGCGAGATCCAGAAGACGATCATCAGCCGCGGCCTGCTGCGGGAATACAAGTCGCGATCCTGACCCGCGCCCGCGATTGTCGATACGGCGACAAATCGCGCCCGGCCTTTCGGGGTAAGCGGCTCGCACGGTACGGGCGTTCTTGACAAGATGGACGCCCAGACCCACGAGTGCGCAGGTGATGATGGTGAGTAGTCCCTTTGGCGGGGGCCGGGCGCCCGGTGGGCTGCCGCGGCTGCCGACCCCGCCGACCGGCTGGCCGATCGGGTCGTACGCGACCTACGGCGAGGCGCAGCAGGCGGTCGACTTCCTCGCGGACAGCGAGTTCTCCGTCTCCGACGTCACGATCGTCGGGGTCGACCTGATGCTCGTCGAACGCGTCATCGGGAAGCTGTCCTGGGGCCGGGTGCTCGGCACCGGCGCCGTGTCCGGCGCCTGGTTCGGCCTCTTCGCCGGGCTGCTGCTCGGGTTGTTCGTCAACCAGGGCTTCGCGCTGCAGCTGCTGACCGGGCTCGTGCTCGGCGTGCTGTCCGGGCTGATGTTCGCCGCGATCGGGTACAGCATGTCGCGCGGGCGGCGGGACTTCTCCTCGGCGAGCCAGCTGGTCGCCGGCCGCTACGACGTCCTGTGCCAGCCGCGCTCGGCCGAGCGCGGCCGCGAGCTGCTCGCGAAGCTGGCGCTGAAGCCGCCCGCGAACCCCTGAAAAAGACCGGCATTATCGGGGAGAATTCACCGTACGGGATGCACGGGGCTGAATCGTTACCGATACTGCTTGCGGGGTGTGATCGCCCGGCATAGGTTGTCCGACACCAGTCGGGCGGCCTCGCCCAACCAGCGCGGCGGCCCGAGCACTAGCACGTCGGGGTGCTGGCGCGGTTCGCCTCATCGCGTCGTGGTGCCCACCGGGTACCGCGGTAACCGGCGTGCACGCGGGTGAGGAGGCCTGATGGGGAAGAGGATCGGTGCGGGCAAACGGGGACGTTCGCCCGGCCGTACCGCCGTCCTGCTGGGGGCAGGGGCATTGGTGACCGGCCTGCTGGCCGGCTGCGGGTCCGGTGGCGGCCTGAAGATCAACGTCTACTACGCGCCGGAGGACACGTTCCAGAAAGTCGTCGACAACTGCACCAAGGCCGCGGGCGGCCGCTACGAAATCGTCTACAACAAGCTGCAGCGCGGCTCCGACGACCAGCGGCTGCAGATGGCCAGGCGGCTCGCCGCGGGCGACACCGCGATGGACGTCCTCGGGCTCGACGTGACCTGGGTGCCGGAGTTCGCCGAAGCCGGGTGGATCGACGAATGGACCGGGGAGAACAAGGCCACGGCGTCGGAGGGCGTCCTGCAGGGGCCGCTGGAAACGGCGACCTACAACGGGAAGCTCTACGCGGCCCCGAAGAACACGAACGTCCAGCTGCTCTGGTACGACGACCGGATCACGCCGACGCCGCCGAAGACGTGGCAGGAGATGATCGCCAAGTCCAAGGAGCTGAAGGCGCAGGGCAAGCCCTCCAGCATCGTGTTCACCGGCGCGCAGTACGAAGGCCTCGTCGTCTTCTACAACACGCTGGTGGAGTCGATGGGCGGGCACATCCTGTCCGAGGACGGCAAGTCCGTGGTGATGGACGACGGCGCGGTGCAGGCGCTCGCGCTGCTGAAGGAGATCACCTCCTCGGGAATCACCGACCCGTCGCTGACCAACTCGAAGGAGGACGACGTCCGGCAGACGTTCCAGCGCGGTGACGCCGCGTTCGAGCTGAACTGGCCGTTCGTCTACGCCTCCTACGCCAAGGAAAAGCCGCAGGACGTGTCGCACTTCAAGTGGGCCGTCTATCCCGAGGCGAAGCCCGGCACGCCGGCGAAGACCACGATCGGCGGGTACGACCTCGGCGTCAGCTCGCTGTCGAAGCACAAGGCCGAGGCGTTCGAAGCGGCGCTGTGCCTGCGCAACGCGGAGAACCAGAAGTTCTCCGCGATCAACGACGGCGTGCCGCCGACCATCGAATCGGTGTACCACAACGACACCCCGCTCGACCCGGCGAAGCCGGCGAGCGCGGACAACCCGAACATGGCGATCAAGTACCCGATGCGCGACTCGATCATCGACGCCATCAAGGACGCCGCCGTGCGGCCGCTGACCCCGGCCTACCAGAACATGTCGACGGTGATGTCGAAGGTCCTGTCGCCGCCGTCCGCCATCGATCCGCAGGCCACCGCGGCCCAGCTGCGCGAGCAGCTCGGCAACGCGCTCCAGTCGAAGGGAGTGATCCCGTGACCGTCCAGGACTCGACACCGGCCGGGGCCACCGTCGCCGAGACGGCACCGGCACGGAAGGGCAAACCCGCGCTCTCCGAAGGGAAGAAGGCCGAGAGACGGCTCGGGCTCTGGCTGTGCGCGCCCGCGTTCCTCGTGATGCTGGCGGTCACCGGCTACCCGATCCTCTACTCGATCTGGCTGTCCCTGCAGCGGTACGACCTGCGGTTCCCGGCACAGCAGGAGTTCGTCGGCTTCGACAACTACGCGGCCGTACTGTCCAATTCGTACTGGTGGACCGCCTTCGGCACCACGATGTTCCTCACCGTGGTGTCGGTGGCGATCGAGTTCGTCCTCGGCATGGCGCTGGCGCTGGTGATGCACCGGACGCTGGTCGGGCGCGGCCTGGTCCGCACGGTGGCGCTGATCCCGTACGGCATCGTCACCGTCGTCGCGGCGTTCTCCTGGTACTACGCGTGGACGCCGAAGACCGGCTACCTGGCGAACTTCCTCGCCGAGGGCTCGGCACCGCTGACCCAGCAGTGGCCGTCGCTGTTCATCATCATCGGCGCCGAGGTGTGGAAGACCACGCCGTTCATGGCGCTGCTGCTGATGGCGGGCCTGGCGCTGGTGCCGGACGACCTGCTCAAGGCCGCGGCGATGGACGGCGCGAGCGCGTGGCAGCGGTTCACGAAGGTGATGCTGCCGGTGATGAAGCCGGCGATCCTGGTGGCGCTGCTGTTCCGCACGCTGGACGCGTTCCGGATCTTCGACAACATCTACGTCCTCACCGGCGGCGCGCAGGACACCGGCTCGGTGTCCATGCAGACCTACAACAACCTGGTCAAGGGGCTGAACCTCGGGATCGGGTCGACGATGGCGGTGCTGATCTTCCTCACCGTGGCGATCATCGCGTTCATCTTCATCAAGGTGTTCGGCACGGCCGCACCGGGCTCGGACAACGGGGGTAAGCGCTGATGGCGATGGGAACCGTCACGACGGGCCGCAAGGTGCGCTGGGGCCTGGTCGACATCCTCGTGCTGGTGTTCGCGCTGGTGCCGGTGCTGTGGGTGGTGTCGCTGTCGTTCAAGACCAAGGACACGCTGACCGACGGGAACTTCATCCCGCGGTCGTGGACCTGGCAGAACTACGCGGACATCTTCCAGACCTCGGAGTTCCTGCGGGCGCTGGTCAACTCGATCGGCATCGCGATCATCTCGACCGTGATCGCGGTGGTGCTGGGCACGATGGCGGCGTACGCGATCGCGCGGCTGGACTTCCCCGGCAAGCAGCTGCTGGTCGGGCTCTCGCTGCTGATCGCGATGTTCCCGCAGGTGTCGCTGGTGACGCCGCTGTTCAACATCGAGCGCAACCTGGCGCTGTTCGACACGTGGCCGGGGTTGATCCTGCCCTACATCACGTTCGCGCTGCCGCTGTCGATCTACACGCTGTCGGCGTTCTTCCGGGAAATCCCGTGGGAGCTGGAAAAGGCGGCGAAGATGGACGGCGCGACGCCGGCACAGGCGTTCCGGAAGGTGATCGCGCCGCTGGCCGCGCCGGGGGTGTTCACCACCGCGATCCTGGTGTTCATCTTCTGCTGGAACGACTTCCTGTTCGCCATCTCGCTGACGTCGACCACGGCGTCGCGCACGGTGCCTGCGGCGCTGTCGTTCTTCACCGGGTCCTCGCAGTTCGAGGACCCGACCGGGCAGGTGAGCGCGGCCGCGGTCGTGATCACCATCCCGATCATTGTGTTCGTGTTGTTCTTCCAGCGTCGCATCGTGGCGGGGCTGACCTCCGGTGCGGTGAAGGGGTAGCGCAATGGCAGAAATCGTGCTCGACAAGGTGTCGAAGAAGTACCCCGACGGCGCCCTCGCCGTGTCCGAAGTGGACCTCACCGTCGCCGACGGCGAGTTCATCATCCTGGTCGGCCCGTCCGGCTGCGGGAAGTCGACGACGCTGAACATGGTGGCGGGCCTGGAGGACATCTCCTCCGGCGAGCTGCGCATCGACGGCGTGCGGGTCAACGAGAAGGCGCCGAAGGACCGCGACATCGCGATGGTGTTCCAGTCCTACGCGCTGTACCCGCACATGAGCGTCCGGGAGAACATGGCCTTCCCGCTGCGGCTGGCCAAAGTGGACGACAAGACCGTGCGGGCGAAGGTCGAGGAGGCCGCGAAGATCCTCGACCTGACCGCGCACCTGGACCGCAAGCCCGCCAACCTCTCCGGTGGCCAGCGGCAGCGCGTCGCGATGGGCCGGGCGATCGTCCGCAGCCCCAAGGCGTTCCTCATGGACGAGCCACTGTCCAACCTGGACGCCAAGCTGCGCGGCCAGATGCGGACGTCGGTGTCGAAGATCCAGAAGCAGCTCGGCACGACGACGCTGTACGTGACGCACGACCAGACCGAGGCCATGACGCTGGGCGACCGGGTCGTGGTGCTGCGGGCCGGGTACGTCCAGCAGATCGGCTCGCCGCAGTTCCTCTACGACAACCCGGCGAACCTGTTCGTGGCCGGGTTCATCGGCTCGCCGTCGATGAACTTCGTCCCGGCGACGCTGGAGAACAACGAGCTGCGCAGTGCACTGGGCACGACCCCGCTGACCGGCCGCGTCCGGCAGCTGGTGGAGAAGGCGAACGCGCCCCGCGACGTGATCGTCGGCATCCGCCCGGAGCACTTCGAGGACGCGGCATTGGTCGCCGACAAGAGCGGCGGCGGCACGTTCACCGCGCACATCGACGTGCTGGAGTCGATGGGCTCGGAGAAGTTCGCCCACTTCACGGTGGAGGGCGAGACCGCCACCACCGAGGAGCTGGCCGAGCTGGCCGCGGACAGCGGGTCCGCGGACGTGCCGGGCGCGGAGTCCCAGATCGTCGCGCGCCTGTCGGCGGAGTCGTCGGCGAAGGAGAACGCCGGCCTCGAGGTCTGGTACGACGCGGACAAGATCAAGCTGTTCGACCCGTCGAACGGCCGGAACCTCACCTACGAGGACTGACTCGCGGTTCGTGAAGGCCACCTTGGGAAGTTCCCAGGGTGGCCTTCACGGCTTTCCGGGGGCCGGGAGCCGGGGGAAGAGCACGCTCGCGGCGCCGCGGGCGACGGCGCACGTGGCGTCGTTCGCCGTGCCCGCCGTCTCGACGACGCTGATTTCGGCCAGTTCGCGGCGGCCCGGCGTCTGCTGGGTGGTGTCGACCAGGCAGAAGGCGCCCGCCGTGCGGACCCGTGCCTCGCGGCCGCCGAGCGGTTCGGCCGGGCCGGTCGGTTCGGCGGTTTCGACGGTCAGCTTGAGACTGATCTTGCCGCGGATGCAGCTGTGCCCGGACAGCCCGGTCGCCGGGCGGCTGCCGGGGCCGGCGGCGGCGTCGAGGCCGTGGTCCTCGAGCAGCACGCAGGGCGCGACCAGGCCCCAGGAGCGATCCGGGAAGGTGAGCCTGCGGACCTTGCCGGTGGTGATCGCGGTGAGCGCCGAGCCGACGGCGGCGTCCGCGACGCCGCAGCGGGCGGCCTGGTCGTCCCCGGTGTCGGTGACCGAGAGGTCCAGCCGGTTGCCGTCGGCGAAGGTGATCGCGCGGGTGCAGGCGCTGTGGTCGTTGAACATCGACTGCTGGACGGCCACGCCGTCGGGCACCGGCCCGGGATAGGCGTAGGGCTTGATGTTCGGGTCGGAGTCGAAGGCCAGCGGCCCGACGAGGATCGTCCGCGGCCCGGCGGCGGCCCGGCAGTCTTCGAACGTCGCCACGGCGACGGCGCCGGGCGCCACCTCGGGCACGTTCAGCAGGCTGCAGTAGTCGACGGTCCCGAAGTCGCCGAGCGCGGCGGAGGAGGTCAGCGGCGTGGGCCCGTCCCCCGGCGGCCCGGCCGCGGGCGGTGCTGCGGCACACCCGGCGGAGAGCAGGGCACAGAGCATCGCGACGGCCAAGCGTTTCGGACGCGGGTACACGGGGTGCAAGTATCACCACATCGCGCCGGAAAACCAGCCCTGACGGGGACATCTCTCAGTTTTTCCGTGCTGCCGCACGGAACGGCGCAGGTCCCGCGGTTCCCGAAGCATTTTCGGTTTTGCCGTCCCCTAAGGGAGCGATCCATCCCGCGAGCGATGCGGAAGCGGGTACTCCGGTGGTGAAGTGGAGATATCGGAACTTCGAGGAAAGGCAACCGACGATGAGCGCACCGGTCACCCGCAGGTCCCTGTTCCGCCCCCGCCACGGCCGCATGATCGGCGGAGTGTGCGCGGGCCTTGCCCAGCGCTACGGCCTCAAGCCCGGCACGGTCCGGCTGCTGGCCGTGCTGTCCTGCCTGCTGCCGGGGCCGCAGTTCGTGGCATACCTGATCATGTGGGCGGTCATCCCGTCCGAGTAGACCGCTACGCTGCGCGGATGCGGTGGGGGGACTGGCGCTTCGCGTTGCGTGAGCTGGCCGGCGGGGATCCGGACGAAGGCTACGAGATCCTGGCCGGCGCACTCGTGCCGCCGCCGGGCGAGTGGAACCCCGCGGCCTCCGACGCCGCGCCCGAACTGCTGCGGCACGCCGAGGACCGGACGGCCACCGGACGATCCAGCGTGCTGGACGTCGTCGACCGCGTGGCCCACGCCGCCCGCGAGGCGGCCGATCGGTCCTGGCCGCCGGCGTGGGCGGCCGCGGTCCCGCGCCTGACCGCCCTGCTCGGCGATCCGGACGACGCGGTCCGGCAGGCCGCCGCCCTGGCGCTGGGTGCCGGTCCGGATCCCGGGGGCGCCGTGCTCCGCACGCTGCTCGGTCACTTCGCCACGGAACGGTCCGAGGCCGTCCGCGCCGGGCTTGTGGTGGCCGTCGCCGAACTGGGCGGCGAAAGCGTCGTGCCGTGGCTGGCCGAGCGTGCCGCGGACACCGCGCTCGCCGTCGCGGTCCTGGCTTCACTCGCCCGGATCACCGGCGAGATCCCGGTGACGCGGTTCGCCGACGCGTTCTGTGAAGACCTGTCCGCTTACGACGGGATGCGCGGGTGGCACCTGCCCCACCACGTCCTGGAATGGGCGGTGGAAGGCCTGGCGCCGCCGGTGCAGGCCGAAATCCTGCTGGAGGTGGCGGCCCGGCCACTGCGGCAGGCCGCGGCGCGCGAGGTCGCCGTCACGCTCGTCGCCGAGCGGCCGTCGACGACCGAAGCCTTGCTTCCGGTGTTCGGCCGCTTGCTGGAGACACCCGAGTGCGGCCCGGCCGCCGCGGTGCTCGGGTGCCTGGCCCCGGAGTCGGCCGGGTACGCCGATCGCCTGGCGGCCCTGCTGGACGACGCTGCCGGTCAGGACCGCGACCTGGCGATGTGGGCTCTGCTGCGGCTGCGGGATCGCCGTGCCGTCGGCCCGCAGCTGGCCCGGCTGACCGGAGCCGGACCCGGGGACCTGAGCCTGCGTGACCTGTTCGGCCACGCCCCGGAGTTCGCCGACGAGGTCGTGCCGTGGGCCTGCGACCTTCTGCGGCACCCGGTGCGTCCCCGGACCGTGTCCCAGCTGGCCCGGCTGCTGGCCGCCTGGGGGCCGGTGGCTGCCCCGGCGGTCCCGCTCCTCGCCGGGCACCTCGGCTCGGAGGAGCCGTTCGTCGTGCAGAGCTGCGCCGGCTGCCTGGCGGCGATCGGCGTGGCCGGCGAGCCGGTGCTGTCCGCGCTCGCCGAGGCCGTTCACCGCACCCGGCTGCCGTGGGCAGCCCGCTGTGCCGCCGCGACCGCCTTCGCCGTCCTCGGCGGCGATCCGTCGTCCGCCGATGCTCTCCTGGCCGAAGGCCTCGTCCGCGGCGACGGGACGGTGGCCGGCCTGCTCGCGGTCCTCGGCCCGGCCGCGGCGCACCACGCTCCGGCTTTGCGGGCGTTCGAATGCCCCGGGCCTTCGGCGGAGGTGGCGGTCGCCCGGGCACTGGCGCGGCTTACCGGGGACACCGCGGAGGCCGTCCCGGTGCTGCTGCGCGTGCTCGCCGGAGCCGGGCCGGACCAGCCCGGTCCGGCGGCCGCCGAAGCCGCGCGGGCGCTGGCGGAACTCGGGCCGTTGCCCGCCGGCGCGGCACCGGTGCTGCGTGAGCTGCTGGCCAGGGACGAACGGCTGTCGTCGGTGATCGGCTGGAAGGGCATCCTCGAAGACCGGGAGCTACGCCGGAACGCCGCCCTGGCCCTGGAGAACTGCGTCGCCTGAGAAGTCAGGGCCGCCAGCAGGACATCGCTTCGTCGACTTCCTCCGCTTCGAGTGGCGGATGGGGCAGCTCGGTCGCCTTGCCCGGCTCGGCGCGCAGGCCGTCGAGGAGCATGGCCAGGCAGCGGCGCCACAGCTGGGGGTCCACCGCCTCCGTGAACTCGACCACCGAGCCGACCATCATGTGCAGTAGCGGGATGTCCGTGGGGGCGAAGTCGCCGCGCAGGCCGCCCGCGGCCTTGGCGCGCTCGACCAGGCGTGTGATCAACGGCACCATGCGGGCCTTCTCCTCGGCGACGTGCTCGTGGCCGAAGCGGTTGGACAGCATGATCTCGCGCAGGCCGCGGTCGGCGGAGTGCAGCTCGGCCGCCTGCCAGGTGAAGTCGACGAACGCCTGCCAGGCGTCATCGGCCTTCAGTGCCTCCTCGGCGAGTTTGCCGATTTCCTCCATCCGCTCGGCGAACATCGCCTCGACCAGGTGTTCCTTGCTGGGGAACCGGCGGTAGACCGTGCCGACGCCGAGGCCGGCGTGGTGGGCGATGTCGTCCAGCGTGGCCTCGAGCCCGCGCCGGCCGAACACCTCGCGGGCCGACGCGAGGATGCGACGGCGGTTGAGTTCAGCGTCACGCCGCAGCGGCCGCGCCGGTGCGGCGGGACCAGCGTCCCGTGCCATGACGCCCAGTCTAGCTCCTCAAGTAGAGGCACTATCTCCGCTTCTTGTGTACCTTGGGCGAAGTAAGGGGAGATACCTACTCCACATAGTGCTTCGATCACTTTCTGTGAGGACGCTCCATGACCGAGTCCACACTCGCCGTCGCGCCGCCGGGGGACATGCGCGCCGTCGAGAATCCCCACCACGCCAGACGCTGGCTGATCCTCGTGATGATCGGCATCGCGCAGCTGATGGTCGTGCTGGACGCGACCGTCGTGAACATCGCGCTGCCCTCGGCCCAGGTCGACCTGGGCTTTTCCAACGACGCCCGGCAGTGGGTCGTCACCGCGTACGCGCTCGCGTTCGGCAGCCTGCTGCTGCTCGGCGGGCGGTTGGCCGACCTCTTCGGCCGCAAGAACGCCTTCCTCGTCGGGCTCGCCGGCTTCGCCGCGGTGTCCGCGCTCGGCGGCGCGGCCGCCAACATCGAGATGCTGCTGGTCGCCCGTGCGGCACAGGGCGTGTTCGGCGCGCTGCTTGCGCCCGCCGCGCTTTCGCTGCTGACCACGACGTTCACCGACCCGAAGGAACGCGGCCGCGCGTTCGGCGTCTTCGGTGCCATCGGCGGTGGCGGCGCCGCGATCGGCCTGCTGCTCGGCGGGGTGCTGACCGAGTACCTCGACTGGCGCTGGTGCATGTTCGTCAACATCGTCTTCGCCGTGGTCGCGTTCGTGGGCGGGGCGATCCTGCTGCGCCGCCAGGAGGCCGAAGGCCCGCGGCCGAAGCTCGACCTGCCGGGCACGGTGACGGCGTCGGCCGGGCTGTTCGCGCTGGTCTACGGCTTCGCGAACGCCGAGTCGGACTCGTGGTCGGCGGTGTCGGTCTGGGGCTTCCTGGCCGCCGGCGTCGTGCTGCTGGGCGTGTTCACGTGGCTGCAGCAGCGCGTCGAGCACCCGCTGCTGCCGCTGCGCGTGCTGCTCGACCGCAACCGCGGCGGCTCGTACCTGGCGATGTTCCTGCTCGCCATCGGGATGTTCGCGATCTTCCTGTTCCTGACGTTCTACGTGCAGCAGAACCTGCACTTCACGCCGATCGAAAGCGGCGTCGGCTTCCTGCCGATGGTGGCGACGCTGATGTTGTCGGCGACGACGGCGACCAGCGTCCTGCTGCCGCGCTTCGGACCGCGGCCGCTGGTGCCGACGGGCATGGCGATCGCGGCGGCCGGGCTGTTCTGGCTGAGCGGAATCGGCCTCGACAGCACCTACACCTCGGGTGTGCTGGGCCCGCTCCTGGTGATGGGCTTCGGGATCGGCCTGGCGATGGCCCCGGCGATGAGCGTCGCGACGTTCGGCGTCGAGGCGCACGACGCGGGCGTGGCCTCGGCGGCGGTCAACACGATGCAGCAGGTCGGCGGTTCGATCGGCACGGCGCTGCTGTCGACGCTGGCGGGCAACGCGGCCACGGCGTACCTGGCGGGCAAGGTCCCGACCCCGCAGCTGGCGGCCGAGGCCTCGATCGAGAGCTACACGACGGCGTTCACCTGGGCGGGCGTGATCTTCGTGGCGGGCGCGGTGCTCAGCGGCCTGCTGCTGCGCCCGGGCGTCCCGAAGGGCGAAGCGGCGCCGGGCGCGGTGCACATGTAGTGCGTGAGCGGGCCTCCTGCCGGGGGCCCGCTCACGTCACCAGGCCGTGCCGGTAGGCGTAGACGACGGCCTGGACGCGGTCGCGCAGGTCCAGCTTGGTGAGGATGCGCGAGACGAACGTCTTGACGGTTTCCGGGCTGAGCACCAGGGTCGCGGCGATCTCGCTGTTGGACAGGCCCTCGGCGAGCAGGCGGAGGACCTCCAGCTCGCGGGCGGTCAGCCGCTGCTCGGCCGGGGGAGCGGCGGGCCGGATCCGGGCGGCGTGGCGGCCGACCAGCCGGAGCGTCACCTCGGGATCCAGCAGCGCGGCGCCCGCGGCGACGGTCCGGATGCCGTGCAGCAGCCGGTCCGGCGGCGCGTCCTTGAGCAGGAACCCGCTCGCTCCCGCGCGCAGCGCCTCGTAGACGTACTCGTCGAGGTTGAACGTGGTCAGCACGAGCACCTTGACCGGGTCGGGCACACCGGGCCCGGCCAGCAGCCGGGTGGCCTCGATGCCGTCGAGCACCGGCATGCGCACGTCCATGACGGCGACATCGGGACGCAGCCGCCGCGCGAGATCCACGGCGGTCCGCCCGTCCCCGCACTCACCGGCCACCTCGAAGTCCGGTTGCGCGTCGATGATGGTGACCAGGCCGGTGCGGACGAGCATCTGGTCGTCGCAGACGAGGACGCGGATGGGCGCGGTCATGCCGGAATCCTTGCGCGGACGACGAATCCCGTTCCGCCCTGCCGTCCGGCGGTGAACTCGCCGCCCAGGACTCGGACGCGGTCGCGGAGGCCGTCGAGGCCGCGGCCGCTGCCTTCGGGGACCGCGCTCGGCGAGCCGGTGCCGTCCGTGCCGACCAGCACCTCGATTTCCCGTGCCCCGTGGCGGATCCGGACCGTCGTGCGGCTGCCGTGGGCGTGCTTGAGGGCGTTCGTCAGCGCCTCCTGCACCACCCGGTAGGCCACCAGGTCGGCGCTGCCCGCCGACTCCGCCGGGGTGCCCTCCTCGGCGAACTCCACCGGCTGCCCGGCCTCGCGTGCCTGCTCCACCAGCGTGCGCAGCCCGCCCGGCGGCGGCGTCACCTCGGGGCCGTGGTCCGGGTTGAGCAGGTCGAGCAGGTGCCGCAGGTCGGCGATGGCCCGGCGGCCGGTGCCGGTGATCGCGGTCAGCGTCTCGTCGAGGCGGGTCGGCGCGGCGGTGAGGTACCGGGCCGCTTCGGCCTGCACGACCATGGCCGTCACGTGGTGGGTGACGACGTCGTGGAGTTCGCGGGCGATGCGGGTGCGTTCCGCCGCAACGGTTTCTTCGGCGACGCGGCGGCGGCGTTCGGCCTCCGCGCTGCGCGTCGCGCGCAGCCACGCCCCGATGCCCCACGCGAACACCAGCAGCAGGAAGAACGTCACGAACTCCGGCACCGGTTCCGTCCCGAGCCGGAAGAGGACGGCCGCCAGCACCCCATACGCCACGGAGAACAGCAGCGCGACGACCCGCCGGTGGTGCGCCAGGTGGGCTCCGGCGCTCATCAGCGCGACGGCCAGCGCGGCGCCGGAAACCGAGTGGTAGCCGCGGAGCTGGTCGACGGCGAAGCCGAGCGACACCAGCGTGAGGCAGACCGCGGGCCACCGCCGCCGCACCGCCAGCGGAAGGCATTCGAGACCGACGGCCACGAACGCCAGTGCGTCGAAGGGACGCGTGGGCAGCCCGCCGAGCTGCGTCCCGTGGCTCTGCAGGACCGGCAGGAACGCGGTGGCCAGGAACAGCAGCGCGAGCGGGAGGTCCCGGACCGCGACGTCGAACCGGCGCCACCGCGCCAGTGCCCGTTCGATCACCGGGAAAGTGTAGTGACGCTGTCGACCCGCGCGGCCCGCTTGCGGCGGGGCACCAGGGTGCCGCGCCGGCGCGCCAGCCACAGGAACGCGGCCGTCCCCAGGACACAGAACACCACGGAGTACAGGCTTCCCTCGGGACCGAAGTCGCCGCCGGTGAGCGCGGCCGGGCCCGACGTCACGGCGTCCAGCAGGCCCTGCGGCGTGCCGTTGCCCGACACCTCCGTGCCGAACACGCCGCCCGCGGCGAAGTTCCAGCCGAAGTGCAGGCCGATCGGCAGCCACAGCCGTCGCGTGGCGACGTACGCGGCGGTCAGCAGGCCACCGGCCTCGATCCCGACGGCGAGAGCGCCCCACAGGCTCGCGTGCGGGTTGAACAGATGCGCCAGCCCGAACAGCACCCCGGTCAGCACCAGGGCGATGCCCGTGCCCGTGCGTTCCTCGACGATCCGGAACAGGACGCCGCGGAACAGCAGTTCCTCGGTCACCGCGGCGGCGGCCATGAAGCCGAGCAGACCCGCCGCACCGGGAATCGAACCCCAGCCGCGGACCTCGTAGCCGCCGACGAAGGCGATGTTCAGGATGACCAGCCCGAACAGTGCGACCCCGAGCAGCGCGCCCCGGCCGAGCGCGAGCCCGGCGCCCGGCCCGCCCAGTTCCGTGACCGGCCGGTGCTCGGTCCGCCGCACCACCCACCGGTAGACGAGCACCGCGAGCACGGCGGTCACCGTGCCCAGCACCAAGGTCAGCCAGGGATTTCCCACCGCGCCGACGGCCTGGCCGCCGAGGAACGCGACCGCCGCGACGGCCAGCAGCTGCCAGACGAGCCTCATGAAGAACTCCTTCGCTTCCGATCCCGCGAGCCGGTGTGCCGCGGCTGCGACGAACGCTAGGGATCCGGCGGACGGCAATCGTCACCTCGCGGTGGACACCTGCGTGTAGCTCGCGCGGGGGACAACTCGCTTGAACCTTTCCGGCCCTCCGCGCACTAGTGACACTGAGAGCGGGGGAAGGAGGGCCGGTGGCGTCGAGAGACCTCGATTTCAGCGAGTACTTCGCCGCGCGGGTCCAGCGGTTCCGCCGGGTCGCGTTCGCGTTGTGCGGTGACTGGCACGCGGCCGAGGATCTGGTCCAGACCATGTTCGTCCAGCTGTACCGGCGCTGGCGGCGCGTCCGGCCGGACACCGTCGACGCGTACGCGCGCCGCATCCTGCTCAACCTCTTCCTCGCCGGGCAGCGGCGGTCCGGCCGGGAGTACGTGACGTCTTCGGTGCCGGAACCGGCGTCGCCTGCCGGCCGGGACACGCCGTTGCGGCTCGACGTCGAGCGCGCGCTCGCCGGGCTGACGCCGCGGCAGCGCGCGATGGTCATACTGCGGTTCCTCGAAGACCTCCCGGTGACCGAGGTGGCGGCGCTGCTCGGCGTCGCGGAAGGAACGGTCAAGTCCCAGACGGCCCGCGGCGTCGAGGCGCTGCGGGCCGCCCTGCCGGCCACGGAGGAGTCGTGATGGAAGACGTCCGGTCCGCGCTGACGGCGTACGTGACCGAAGCCGAGCCGCCGCTCGGCCTCACCGGCGACGCGGTCCTCGCGGCGGCCCGCCGGTCCCGGCGGCGGCACCTGCTCACCGGGGCGGTGGCCGCGGCCGTGGTGGTGCTCGCGCTGGGACTGGCGGTGGTGGTGCTGCCGCACCGCGACCCGGTGGCGAGCCGGCCGTGCCCCACGGCGTCGGACACGCGCGCGGCACTGACCGACCGGCTGAGCTGCGTCATCGGCAACGCGGTGCGTGCGCTGCTCGCCCCGGACGCGCGGATCACCCGGCTGACACCCCCGGGCGAGACGGACCCGTTCCGCCTGGTCGCCGACCCCGCCGGGGACGCGCCGCGGGACGCGTTGTTCCACATGGGAGTCCGGGTGACCGACGCGCGGGGGTCGGGATCGGTGTACGTCCTGCTCGTACCGAGCGGCAACGCGGGCGGCCCGCCGTGCGAAGAGGAGGGCGAGATCGTCTGCCGCATGGAGCGGACGCCCCGCGGCGTGCTGTGGCTGTCGACGCTGCAGTCCGGCGACGTGGTGACCCACCGCGTGTCGCTGGCGGCACCGGACGTGATGGTCCAGTTCTGGTCGAACAACAGCGGCGTCCTGGAGCGCGCCGGTGCCCGGTTGCCGAAGCAGCGCCCGGAGCCGCCGTTGACCCTGGACCAGGTGCGCCAGCTGGCCCTGACGCCGGGTCTGGGCTTCTAGCCCTCGCGTCCCGCCCGGGACCGGTCAGGGGACCAAGGCGACGAAGTCGAGGCCGGTCGTCCGTTCCGCCAGGTCGAGGGCGGCCGCCGGGTCGTCGAGGCCGACCTTCAGTGGCTCGGCCGCCGTCAGGTCCAGCACTCCCGAACGGACCAGGTGCCACACCGTGGTGACCGTCTCCGGGTCGCTCATCCAGGAGCCGCGCAGGGTGAGCCTGCGGTGCATCAGGTCGCCGTACGGGATCGGGAGGTCCTGGCGGACCCCGCCGACGAGCACCAGCGTGCCGCGCACCCGCAGGCTGTCGTAGGCCGCCAGGGTCGCGTCCGCCGTCGGGGTGGCGCCGAGCGTGTCGAGGGCCACGTCCACCGGGCCGATGCCCGCCGCGTCGGTGGCGCGGTCGCCGGTCAGCCGGTGGACGCGCACGCGCGGATCGAGCCCGGCCAGCCGGTCGAGTGCCTCGGGGTTGCGGCCCGCCGCCGTCACCGTCGCCGCGCCTGCCGCCAGCGCCGTCAGCACCGCCGCGCCGCCCAGCTGGCCCGTCGCCCCGATCACCGCGACGTCGCGGCCGGTCAGCGGTCCCGCCGCGCGCAGGCCCGCGGCGGCGATGCCGAGCCACGGCAGGAACGCCAGGCGGACCGGGTCCGGGTAGGTCTCCGCGCCGGGCAGCTTGACCAGGGTTTCCTTGGCACAGAGCGCTTTCTCCGCGAAGACGCCGTTGCGCCACACCGCCCGCATGCGCTCCGTGCGCTCGCTGCCGGCGCCGGAACCGCCCAGGCCGACCCAGCCGACCAGGACCTCGTCGCCGCCGCCCGCGTCGAGCAACGCCGTGTCCAGCACGATGTCGCCCGGGACGACGTGGAACACGTCGGGCGCGACGGCGGCCACGCGCCCGACGCAGGACGGCCCCAGCACCAGGGGAACCGGCAGGCCGCCGCGGTTTCCCCGCACCACCGCCTTCGTGTACGCGGGAACGTGCGCGGCCAGCACGTCCACGAGCACGCCACCGCCCTGGAGGGTGGGTGGCGGCACCTCCGAGAGGCGTACTTCGTCGGCGGGGGAAGCAACAGTCCAAGCTCGCATGACTCCAGCGTCGCGCGGAGTTAAGCTGGTATCCAGAATCGGCTTATTCTGGTACTGGAGGTTCCAGGGTGCACGGCGAGCTGGGCACGTTCCTGCGCAGCCGCCGCGAGCGGCTGTCTCCGGCCGACGCGGGCCTGCCGGTCACCGGCCGCCGCCGCACGCCGGGGCTGCGCCGCGAGGAGCTGGCCCTGCTGGCCGGCATCAGCGCCACCTGGCTCACCTACCTCGAACAGGGCCGCGACGTGCGTCCCTCCGGCCAGGTGCTCGACGCGCTCGCCGGGGCCCTGCGCCTGACCGGCGCCGAGAAGGAGCATCTGCACCGCCTCGCCGGCGGGGCGTCACCGTCCGAAGAGGACGTTCCCGAGGAGGTCGCGCCCGAGGTCGCGGAGGTTCCCGCGCTGCTGGGCGCCAATCCCGCGTACGTCACCGGCATCTGCTACGACGTCCTCGCCCACAACGCCGCCGCCGCGGAACTGTTCGGCGGCATCGGGCCGGGCCACAACGTCGTGCGCTGGACGTTCACCGAGCCCGCCGCCCGCGAAGTGCTCCTCGACTGGGAGCGGGAGGCCCGCACCATCCTGGCCCGGCTGCGCGCGATCGCCGGACGGCACCCCGGCCACCCGCGCGTGACGCGGCTCGTCGCCGAACTGACCGAGGCCAGCCCCGAGGTCCGGGAATGGTGGCCGCAGTACGACATCCAGTTCAGCCAGGCCGGGCACAAGCGCATCCGGCATCCCCGGCTGGGCGTGCTCACCGTGCCGCACACCGCGTTCCACGTCGCCGAGCGGCCCGAGCAGACGCTGGTCGTCTACCACCTGCCCGGCGCCTAGTGCCGCCGCGACCGCAGTTTCTCGATGACGTCGTCGTCCCAGCGGTGGGTCCGGATCAGCCGGTAGCGTTCGGCCGCGACCCACATGTACGCCTCGGCTTCGGTCCGGTCCCCGATCAGGTCCGCCTGCCGCAGCATGGCCACCACCGGCACGAACTCCTCGTCGAACCAGCGCTGCGCCACGCTCGCGCGGTCGCAGAACTTGCCCTCGTCCTGCATGAGCCGGAAGCCCCACGCTTCCACGTGCTCGCCCAGCTTCGCGTAGTCCCACGGGTCCGTCACGATCACCGACGCCCGCGCGTGGCCGGTCAGCGGGACGCGTTCCAGGAACAGCCGCCGGTAGTCCTTGACGATCAGGTCGCCGCGGTGGCGGATCCCGCCCGGGTCCAGTTTGGTCCGCACGACCGTCACCGAAGCCTCTATTGTGGACAGTCCCTGCGCGATCGCCACCGACACCCGGTGGTGGCCGTCGATGATGAAGTGCAGCTCGCCGACCCGGTACACCTCGATCGGCGGGATTTCCTCGCCCCGGCGCGCCGCCAGCGCCAGCCGCTCCCAGCGTTCGCGGACGCGGCCGGACGTCGGGCGGAAGCGGCGGTCGAAGTCGCGGCTGCGGTCGACCGTGCCGGCAATCGAGTCCAGCTTGATCACCCGCAGCCCGATCCGGTGCTCGCCGAGGTAGCCGAGTGCCTCCACCACCTCGTGGAACGGCAGCATGATGTTGACGTCGTCGGGTTCGCGGCGCAGCCAGGCCGACAGCCGCGAGAGCACCTGGCCCCGGCGCGCGCGGAGGAAGTCGTTCTCCGCGTCGGCGCGGGGGAAGCCCGTCTCCTTCATCAGAACTCCATGATCCGGTGGCCGACCACGTTGCGGACGCGGGTGTTCCCGACGACGCGGTCGGGCACCGGCTCGCCGTGGGGGTGGATGTGGCCGTGCAGCAGCCACTTCGGGCGCAGCGCCGCGATCGTGCGGTGCAGGCACGCGAACCCGCGGTGCGGCGGGTCCGCCCGGTCGCCGAGGTCCAGCGGCGGCGAGTGCGTCAGCAGGATGTCGACGTCACGGCCGTCGCGCCAGTGCCGCAGCCGCGCGCGCCGGACCAGCCCGCGGGCCCGCCGCGCCTGCTGGCGCTGCGTCCACTGGTTCGGCCCGTCGTTGTAGCGGATCGAGCCGCCGAGCCCGGCGAACCGCAGGCCGGCGACGTCGACGATCCGGCCGTCGGCGTTGATGCCGCCCGCCGGCCCCGGCCAGACGGTCGGGAAACCGTCCTTCATGGACAGCCCGCCATAGCGGGTGTACCCGCTCAGATCAGGGTCGTGGTTCCCGGGCACGAACACGCACGGCGCGTCGAGCGCGCTGGCCAGGAACGCGAGGTAGTCGTAGGGCAGGTCACCGGCGCCGATGACGAGGTCGACGGAGCAGGAGCGGACCGCGTCGGTCCACAACCGCTCGTCGACCTCGTCGGAGACGACCAGTGCTTTCGGCATGCGCCCAGGGTACGACCCGGGGGCGTCATTTCATGCCGTGCGCGAACCCGGGGTCGGCGACGATGACGGAAGTGATGACGACGATCCACAGCACGCTGAGCGCGAGCGCCCAGAACTTCAGGTTGGACAGCATCTTGGACATGACGGTTCTCCGAAGGAATCCGGTGGGGAAAGGGACCTAGAGCCAGCCGTTCTTCCGGAATATTCGGTACAGCAACAGGCAGATGCCGAGAATCAGGGTGATCACCAGCGGATACCCGAACTGCCAGTGCAGCTCGGGCATGTAGTCGAAGTTCATCCCGTAGATACCGGCGATCATCGTCGGCACCGTGATGATCGCCGCCCAGGACGTGATCTTGCGCATATCGGTGTTCTGCTGCAGCGAAATCTTCGCCACGGTCGCGTCGACCAGGGTGGACAGCAGTTCGTCGAACGCCGCCACCCGCTCCGACACGGTCGTGAGGTGGTCGGCGACGTCGCGGAAGTAGGAGCGGACCTCGTCCGGCACCAGCCGCGTGTAGCCCTCGGCCAGGCGCTGGATCGGCGTCGCCAGCGGCATCACCGCGCGGCGCAGCTCCAGCACCTCCCGCTTCATCAGGTAGATCTGCTCGGCGCTGACCTGCGAGCGGGGCGCGAAGACCTGCGCCTCCATCTCGTCGATGTCGGTCTCGATCCGGCCGGTGACGTCGAGATAGTGGTCGACGACGTGGTCGGTGATCGCGTGCACCACCGCGGACGGGCCCAGCTGCAGGCGCTCGGGGTCCTCGTCCAGCTCGCGGCGCAGCCGCGCCAGCCCGGAGTGGTTCCCGTGCCGCACGGTGATGACGAAGTCGCGGCCGAGGAACACCATCAGCTCGCCGGTCTCGACGATCTCGTTCGCCGTGGTCGGCGACTCGTGCTCGACGTACCGGACGGTCTTGACGACCAGGAACAGCGTGTCGTCGTAGCGCTCCAGCTTGGGCCGCTGGTGCGCTTCGAGCGCGTCCTCGACCGCCAGCTCGTGCAGCCCGAACGTGTCCGCGACACCCTGGATCTGCTGGGCGTCCGGCTCGTGCAGGCCGATCCAGACGAACCCCTCGTGCCGCTTCCGGACCTCCTTGATGGCCTCGGCGTGGGTCCAGCGGCCGGGCAGGCGCTCACCGCCGACGTAGACCGCGCAGTCGACGACGTAGGCCGACAGCGGCACCGGAACCGGACGGACCGGGACGGTGCCCTTGTTGCCGCGGCCGCGAAGGCCGCCGAGCGAGGGAAGGGCAGGCATGGGATCTCCTGGGCGTCGTGCGTGGGTCGTGCGAGACGACTGACCAGGGGCGGGGAAAAGCGTCCGCCCGGCGACACACCAGCGTTCCCGGGAAGAGCGGGCCTACCGGAATTCGGTCCGGACGGCCGGTGAGGTGGGAACGCTGGGACTACTAGGGAGCGGACTATCGCCACTACTCATCGAGTTCCTCACCTCCTTCGGGCCGGGTGCAGAGTGGTGGGGCTCGCGTTGACGCGCGAACACCGATGGTTGAGGGTACTCCTCACTACGGATGCGTGTCGTACCAGCCTCACGCGGTGTTACGCGACAGGAGATGACGAGTGCAGTTCGGTCGGTACTACGAGGAGTTCGAGGTCGGTGCGGTCTACAAGCACTGGCCGGGCAAAACGGTCACCGAATACGACGACCACCTGTTCTGCCTGATCACGATGAACCACCACCCGCTGCACCTGGACGCGCACTACGCCGGCGAGACGACCGACTTCGGCAAGAACGTCGTCGTCGGCAACTACGTCTACTCGCTCCTGCTGGGCATGTCGGTGCCGGACGTCTCGGGCAAGGCCATCGCGAACCTCGAGGTCGAGTCGCTCAAGCACGTCAAGCCGACCTTCCACGGCGACACCATCTACGGCGAGACCGAGGTGCTCGACAAGACGCCGTCGAAGTCGAAGGACGACCGCGGCGTGGTGTACGTCGAAACCCGCGGCTACAAGCAGGACGGCACGATCGTGTGCACCTTCCGGCGCAAGGTGATGGTGCCGAAGCGCTCGTACGGGGAGACTCGGGGCGGGGAGCAGCCGGGCCGGCCGGTGCCGCACGAATGAGGCTCTGATGGATCTGGACCGGATCAAGGGGATTCTCCGCACGTTCGCGGAGGTCGAGGCCCGCGGCGTCTCGCCGCTGTACGAGCACCTGGCGCTGCAGGCCGCGGAGGACGACGACGTCGCTGGCCTGCTGTCGGTGGCCCGCGACGGCGAGGTGCGGGCGACGCTGCTGATGGCGGCCGCGCACCGGCTGGTCCAGGCGGACCCGATCCACCCGCTGTCGCGCTACTACCCGTCGCTGGGCGGTTTCGACGGCGTCGACTCCGACACGTGGCCGCTGTTCCGGTCGTTCCTGCTGGAGCGGGCTTCGAAGGCGCGTGAGCTGATTTCGTCGCGGTACACGCAGACGAACGAGGTCCGCCGGGCGGCGCTGCTGTACCCGGGTGTCGCGCGGGCGGCGCGCGAGGCGGGCGGGAAGGTCTCGCTGCTGGAGGTCGGCTGCAGCGCGGGGCTGCTGCTCGGCCTCGACCGGTTCGGCTACCGCTACCAGTGCGACGGCGGCGACCAGCTGACGGCAGGCCCGGCGAAGGCGGCGGTCGGCCTGCACTGCGCGCTCGACCTGGCCCCGGGAGCGGTGGCCCCGAAGCTGCCGAAGAAGCTGGCGCTGCTGGACCGGGCGGGCCTGGACCGCGCACCGGTGGACCTGTCGGACGAGGACGAGCTGGCCTGGCTGGAGGCGTGCGTCTGGGCCGACCAGCCGGACCGCATCAGGCTCCTGCGCACGGCGGCGGCCGAGCAGTCCCGCCACCGCCCCCGCCTGATCACTGGCGACGGAGTGGACGACCTCCCCGCGGCGGCGGCGTCGCTGGAGGGACCGCTGGTGGTGGTGACGAGCCACGCACTGGCGTACTTCGGTGCCTCGCGGCGTGCGGAGTTCGTGGACGCGCTGGCTTCGCTGGCGGAGTCCCGGCCGGTGTGGTGGGTCTCGGAGGAGTTCTACGGGGCCGGACTGGAG
The DNA here is from genome assembly GCF_040064235.1 of Amycolatopsis melonis. Classification (NCBI taxonomy): domain Bacteria; kingdom Bacillati; phylum Actinomycetota; class Actinomycetes; order Pseudonocardiales; family Pseudonocardiaceae; genus Amycolatopsis; species Amycolatopsis melonis. The sequence continues at coordinate 146,338 of NZ_JBDZYD010000013.1, read as the reverse complement.
GCCGTGCTGCCCGGGCGGGCCGACCTGTCCGGCGCCGCCGACGGGCTGGCGGTGCTGGGCGTGGTCCGGTGGGAGGACGGGAAGCCGGAGGCCCACGCCCTGGCCCGGACCGCTCCGCACGGGCAGCGGATGACCTGGTTGCCGCTTTAGCCTTCGTCTTTCACCCTGGGCGCGGCGGCCGGAGTGGCGTCTTGAATGAGTCATTCAGGACATCCGAAGACCTGAATGAGTCATTCAAGACACCAGCGAGCCTTGTCCACAACCGAGGGCGGGCTGTGGACAACCCACCGGACTGTCCAGGTTTGTCGGAGGTGCTGGTCGGGTTCGACGACGACCTGGCCGGCGAAGCCACCCGGATCAGCAACCGCATCCGCCTGCTCACCGGCATCCACCGCGCGCTGGAACACGCGATCGCCCGCGGATCAGTGACCCGGCAGTGCTGGAAATCCTCTCGCGTTGCGGAGGCCCGGCCGGTATCGCCAAGGCCGGCCGCCGCAAACTCACTGCGATCGCCAAGGTCCACGCGCCTCGCATGGGCGAGCGGCTGGTCGAAGCGATCATGACCGCGCTGGCCGAGCAGACCGTCACCGTCCCAGGCACCGCCGCCGCGGACACCGTCCTGCCCAGGCTGGCCGACACCTTGAAAACTGTGCTGCAGCAGCGGAAACAAGTTGCTGAGCAGGTGGAGGGGATACTTGATGCGCACCCTCTTGCCGGGGTCCTGACCTCGATGCCCGGCATCGGAGTCAGGACCGCAGCCCGCATCCTGCTCGAAGTCGGCGACGCCTGCCACTTCGCCAGCTCCGGGCACCTGGCCGCCTACGCGGGCATCGCCCCGGTCACCCGCAGCTCCGGCACCCGCATCAAGGCGAGCACCCCGCACGGACCGGCAACCGCCAGCTCAAACGCGCCTTCTTCCTCGCCGCCTTCGCCTCGCTGTCCGACCCGACCAGCCGCGCCTACTACGACCGCAAACGCGCCGAGGGCAAGAAGCACAACGCCGCCCTCATCTGCCTGGCCCGCCGCCGCTGCGACGTCCTCTACGCGATGCTCCGCAACGGCACTCACTACCGCCAACCTGCCCCCGCCGCGGCTTGACAACCAGATAGGGACACCCCCGGGAAGGGTGGGGGCTGCTGACCGCCCACCCTCACCCCCACGGCAACACGCCCCAGTCACGCAAGGTGACATAAAGCAGGTCCACAACCTCCCCGGCGGCCTCCAGGGCGGCGAGGTCTGCCGCATCGGACCAACGCGCCGCCGAGGCGTCGTCACCCGGCGTGAGAACCCCTCCGGACACCGTGCAGGCGTAGTCGTGGATCTCGTACGGCCCTCGAGTCACCGTTCCCACGAGTGTGCCCGGAATCACGTCGAGCCCCGTTTCCTCCCGAAGCTCCCTGATCACGGCCGTTTCGTCGGATTCGCCCGGTTCGACTCGGCCACCCGGCAGCGACCATTGACCCGAACCGGGGTCATTTGCGCGCCGGATGAGCAGCAAACGGCCCTGGTCGTCGTGCACGATGCCGCCGACGCAGCGGACCGTGGCGTCCCGCAAGCCCTTCATGTCCCGAAGGGTAGACGTGACCGAACTGAAAACGGATGTCCTGTACACGGAGAGTAGCCGTGCGGTACACTTCGGACCGGCGTGCTGACCCGGGCGCGGGACTTACCTCCCGTGCGCTTGTCGAGTGCGGTACAAGTTAAAAGTCTGTTGTCCGGTGTCACCGTAAGAGACGGGATTGATCGCGGTGAACGTGAAGAAGATTGCGGGCCTCGCCGGTATCGCGTTGGTGCTGTTCTTCGTCATTGCGCAGCCGGGGCAGGCCGCGGGCCTCGTCGGCAACATCATCGACTTCCTCCGTGACTCGGCCGAATCGGTGATCACCTTCGTCAGCAACGTGTTCAAGGGCTGACCGCGGGGCTACCCTCGAACCCATGTTCGCGCCACGCGACCCCGACGAGTACCTCCTCGACACCGAGCGGCGGGTCATCCGGATCCGCCGCCACTGGGCGGTGCTGCTGTGGGACACCTTCGAGGCGGCCGCGCTCCTGGCCGTCTGCGTCCTGGTGTCCTACCTGCTGCCACCGGCGCTGTACATCGGCCAGAACATCCTCTGGTACGTCGCGCTGCTCGTCGTGCTGCGGTTCGCCTACATCGTGGTCGAGTGGTGGGTCGAACGGCTGGTCGTCACGGACAAGCGGTTCGTGATGACCACCGGGGTGTTCACCACCAAGGTGCTGATGATGCCCATCAGCAAGGTCACCGACCTCAGCTACGTCCGCACGGCCAACGGCCGCATGATGGGCTACGGCACGATGGTGGTCGAGTCCGCCGGTCAGATCCAGGCGCTGAACCGGATCGACTACATCCCGCGGCCCGAAGAGTTCTACGACACGATCTCGGAGCTGGTCTTCGGCGACAAGCAGAAGCAGGCCGAACGCTTCTCCATGATCAAGGCACAGCGGGCCGCACGCGGCAAGAAGCCGGTGGGCTGAGCCCGCGGCACGTGTGACCCAGCGCATCGTCGACAATGGACACGATGCGCATCGACCTGCACGCCCACTCCACCGCCTCCGACGGCACCGACACGCCGGCCGGGCTCGTCGCCGCGGCCGCGAAAGCCGGGCTCGACGTCGTGGCGATCACCGACCACGACACCACCGCCGGCTGGGCACCCGCCGCCGAGGCGGTGCCCCCTGGCCTGACGCTGGTGCCCGGCGCCGAGCTGTCCACGGTGTCGACCGACCCCGAGACGGGCAGGCAGATCAGCGTCCACCTGCTCGCCTACCTCTTCGACCCGACCTCCGAGGCCGTCGTCACCGAGCAGACGCGGCTGCGGCTCGAGCGCCGCACGCGGCTGCGCCGGATGGCCGAGCGGATGGCCGCCGACGGCCTCCCCATCGACATCGACGAGATCTTCGGCCTGCTGCCCGAGGACTCGCCGCCGGGACGTCCCCACCTGGCTCAGGCGCTGGTCCGGGCCGGGCTGGTCGCGTCCGTCGACGAGGCCTTCGCCGACTACCTCAGCCCCCGCCGCGGCTACTACGTCGCCCGGCGCGACACGCCGGTCGAGGAGGCCATCGACATGATCGCCGCGGCAGGCGGCGTCACGGTCATCGCGCACCCCTTCGCCTTCAGCCGCGGCGCCACCATCAGCGAGGACACCCTCGCCGGGCTGGCCGCGCGCGGGCTCACCGGCGTCGAGGCCGACCACCCCAACCACGACGCGCCGACGCGGGCCCGCACCCGCGAGCTGGCCGGCGAGCTCGGCCTGCTCGTCACCGGATCCAGCGACTACCACGGCACGAACAAGACGATCAAACTCGGCGAATGCACCACCGATCCCGGGCAGTTCGAGGAACTCGCCTCGCGCGCGACGGGGTACCAGGTCGTGAAGGGCTGACATGGCGTTCGCCGACGTCTTCGACGCGAAGCTCTTCATGAGCGCGACGATCACCCTGATCGTCATCATGGACCCGCCCGGCACCGTGCCGGTGTTCCTCAGCCTCGTCGGCCGCAAGCCGATGGCGACGCGGGCACGCGCCGCCCGGCAGGCCGTCCTGGTGTCGCTGCTGGTCATCAGCCTGTTCGCGGTGGCGGGCCAGGCGATCCTGGCCTACCTCGGCATCGGCATCCCCGCGCTGCAGGGCGCGGGCGGGCTGCTGCTCCTGCTGATCGCGCTGCAGCTGCTCACCAGCAACGGCCACGAGACCGAGGCGGCCGCGGAGGACGTCAACGTCGCGCTCGTCCCGCTCGGCACACCGCTGCTGGCCGGGCCCGGCGCGATCGCCGCGACGATCGTGTTCGTCCGGCAGGCCGACGGTCACGTCGGCGCGTACATCGCGCTCGCGCTGGCCATCGTCACCGTCCACTTCGTGATCTACCTCTGCATGCGCTACTCCGGCGTCGTCATCCGGCTGATCAAGGAAAGCGGCATCACGCTGCTGGCCAAGGTGGCCGGGCTGCTGCTCGCGGCGATCGCCGTCGAGCTCGTCGCGAACTCCGTGCGCGGGTTCATCTCCGGCGCGGGCTGACGCCGCCACCCGGGTTGTCCTGCCGGACAGGATCCGCCCGGCGCGTTGACATCGTTGGCAGCTCTCGCGCAGCCTGAACTTCAGCTCAGCGCTTGAAACGATTCAATGCCTGCGGAGGCCCCGATGAAGTGGCTCAGAGCTTTCCTGCCGGTGACGGTCCTGGTGGCGAGCGGGGTGGCCGCCGCGCCCGCCACCGCGGCACCGGGCTGGCAGCAGTACGTGGTGGCGCCGTCGAGCCGGGACGTCCGGCCGGTGCGCGTGCTGTCCGCCGACGGCGACGTCACCAACCCGGACGGCCTGCTCGGCCGCGGCGTCGCGGTGCTCAGGCGGCAGGCGCCGCCGCCGAAGCCCGCGTGGCCCGCGGGGACGACGGCGGCCGCGTCGTCGTTCCACGCGCCGAACAACGGCGGCAACGGCCAGCCACGGACCTACGACCCGGGCAACGCCGTTGACGGCAACCCCGAGACCTTCTGGAACGACGACACGATCGGCGCCTATCCGGACGTGCTGACCGTCACCTCCGCCACGCCGGTCGCGCTGCCCGGCGTCACCGTCCTGTCCAACGTGGACGGTGTGCCGCAGGACTTCACGGTCGAGGTGCTGGACGCGGGCGCGTGGCGCGTCGCCGCTTCGGTGAGCGGCAACACCGCCGTGCAGCGCGCGGTCGCCTTCGACCGGCCGGTGACCACCACGCAGGTCCGGATCACCGTCACGAAGGACCAGAACACGCCGTCGGGCGAGTTCAGCCGGGTTGCCGAGGTGTGGCCGGGCCTGGTGGCCGACCCGCCGGTGCCGTCGGTGGTCGTCGACTTCGGCAAGGTCGTCGCCGGCTACCCGAAGATCGCCTTCGCGGGCGCGTCGCCGAACCGGCCGGGCGTCCGGCTCGCGTTCTCGGAAACCCGCCAGTACCTGGGCGAACGCTCCGACTTCACGCGCTCGGACTTCGCCGGCGGGCCGGGCACCGACCAGTACGTCGTGCCGACGGCGCCGACGGTCTGGCGGGACACCAAGGGCTGCCTGAGCGGCAACCAGGTGTGCGCCGACGGCCTCCACGGCTTCCGCTACCTGCGGATCAGCCTCGACGCGCTGGCCTCGGACGCGCCCCTGGCCCAGCCGTCCGGCGAGGTGCGCATCAGCGGCGTCTCGCTCGACTTCACGCCGTTCCTCGGCACCCCGTCGACCTACCGCGGCTGGTTCGAGTCCTCCGACGAGCAGCTCAACCAGTACTGGTACGCGGCGTCCTACACCAACGAGCTGGGCATGGACACCTTCCGCGAGTCCGATGTGGACCCCCGCGGCGCGTTTTCGCCGTCCCTGGACGGAAAGCTCGTGCTGCACGACGGCGCGAAGCGCGACCGGGACCCGTACGTCGGCGACGTCGCGGTCTCCGGCCTGACCCAGTACCTGACCCACCAGGACGGCACGGCGGCGCGGAACGTGCTGGCCGACCTGGCCGACCACCAGCGCGCGGACGGCTGGATCCCGCCCGCGTCGATCAACGGCTACACGCTGCCGCTGTTCGACTATCCGCTCTGGTGGGTGACGTCGAGCTGGGACTACGTGCTCTACACGGGCGACACCGCGTACGCGGCTTCGTACTACTCGCACCTCGTGAAGACGCTCGACACGTGGTACCCGTCGGTCACCGATTCGCGCGGGTTGCTCGCGAAGGGGCTCAACGGCACAGGCGGCTACGGCGACTACGCGTTCCTTCCGCGTACGGGCGAAGTGACCTACTACAACGCGTTGTACGTCCGGGCGCTTCAGGCCGCAGCGGGCCTGGCGCGGGCGACGGGACACGCGCCCGACGCGGACCGGTGGCTTTCGCGTGCTTCGGGCGTCGCGGCGGCAGTGAACGCGTACCTGTGGGACCCGGCGGCGGGCGCGTACCTCGACTCCGCGACGGGCGCGGTGCGGCACGGCCAGGACGGCAACAGCCACGCCGTGCTGGCAGGCATCGCTTCGCCGGCGCAGGCGTCTTCGGCGCTGGCGCGGCTCGCGGCGGGCGCGTTGCCGTACGGGAACCCCTTCATGGACAACGACACTCTCGTCTCCGACGGGACGAAGCGCGTGTACGCGTTCACGTCGTTCCCGGAGCTGCAGGCGCGGTTCCGGACCGGGCAGGCGGCGTCGGCGATCGACCAGATCAAGCGGATGTACGGCTGGATGGCCACGCACGACCCGGGCATCACGGCATGGGAGGGCATCGGCGAAGGCGGCTCGCACTACGAGCAGGGCTACACGTCGGCGGCACACGGCTGGTCGACCGGCGTCGTGCCAGCGCTGACGAACGAGCTGCTGGGCGTTTCGCCGACGTCGCCCGGGTTCGCGACGTGGAAGGTCGCGCCCAACCCGGGTGGCGTGGCGTGGGCGCGCGGAGCGGTGCCGACGCCGAAGGGCGCGTTGTCGGCTTCGTGGTCGCAGCGTGGCTCGGTGTTCTCGTTGACTGTCACGGCTCCGCAGGGGACGTCCGGCTCCCTGGTCGTCCCGTCCGGCCGCCTGGTGCTGCTGGACGGGAGGGCAGTGCGCGCCGCCGGTCCGCTGACCGTGTCCGGCGGTACTCACACGGTCCTGGTGGTCGGGTAGGCGCGTCCCGCGGCGGAAAGTGTCGGTGGTGGTGCGTAGCGTGGGGATCGTGAAGGAGCAGATGGGCTTCGATTTCGGCGTGGCGCAACCGGTGCGGCTGACGAAGGTGTCCCCGGCGCGGCTGGCGACCTTCGACGACTGCCCGCGCCGGTACCGGCTCGCGTACCTGCAGCGGCCGACACCGCAGCGCACCGGGCCGTGGGCGCACAGCACGCTGGGCGCGGTGGTGCACAACGCGCTGCGGGCGTTGTTCGACCTGCCGGTGCTCAAGCGGGTGCCGCAGCGTGCCGTGGCGCTCGTGGCCGAGCACTGGAAGGACGCGGGCTTCGAGAGCGACGAGCAGGCGGCGCGGTACCGGGCGCGGGCGAAGGGCTGGGTGGCGGAGTACGTCGAGGACAACGACGTCACCCACGACCCGGTCGGGCTGGAGCGCTGGGTGTCGGCGCCGGTGAGCCCGACACCGGGGGAGCGGCCCTCGATGATCATCGAGGGCCGCGCGGACCGCATCGACGCCCGCGACGGCGAGCTGGTGATCGTGGACTACAAGACGGGAAGGCGGCCGCCGGACGAGTACGAGGCGAGGGCGTCGCAGGCACTGGCGTTGTACGCGGTGGCGGCGGCACGGACGTTGCGGATGCCGTGCACGACGGTCGAGCTGCACCATTTGCCGAGCGGCACGATCGCGGCGGCGGAGCACACCCCGGAGAGCCTGCAGCGCCATCTGCAGCGAGCGGAAGAGACCGCCGAAGACCTCCGCCTGGCCACGGATACCCTGGAGGCGGGCGGCGACGGCGACGTGCTGTTCCCGGCCCGCCCGGACCGCCGCTGCGCCTGGTGCGACTTCAGGCCCAGCTGCGCGGCGGGCCAGGAAGCAGCCCCGCAGGCGCAGCCATGGGACCTGCTCGCGCCCTGAGAGGGAGGAACGTGGCTTCACCGGACACCGACGAACTGGCAACGGTCCCTCTGCCCGCCGGCCCCGAAAACCCACCGGGTCGCGGCGTCGAGCCGGGCGCCGGATCAGGCGGGGAGGCCGCGGGCTGGGGGCGGGCCGACTCAGGCCGGGAGGCCGCGGGGCGGGCTGAGGGGGCCGAGCCAGGGCTGGAAGCCGCGGGCCGGGGACGGGCTAAGCGAGCCGACTTAGGTCCGGAGACCGAGCCCCTGGAACGGGCCGAGCCTGCCATCGAGCAAGCCGAGTCCGGTCCGGAGACCGTGCCGCAGGAGCGCGTCGAACCCGAGCGCATCTCGCCTGAGGCCGCCGAGGAGCCACCCCCACCGGCCAAGGATGGCGGGCGCTGGTGGCGTGGCTTCACCAGCTCGGTGGCTGCCGGGCTCGTGATCCTGGCTGTCGGGGTCCTCGCCGTGGGCGGGATCTGCCTGTACACCGGTGCGCCCGGCCCCGGTGCGACCTTGCTGATCGGTCACCCGATCGCCGCCGTCCTCGGGGTGGTGGCTCAGCGAGTTGCCGATCGGCGCAACGGGCTTCCCGCTGCCGGTGCCGGTGTTGCCGTGATGCTGTTCGCGATCTCGGCCCTGACCCTCTTCTGGCTCACCTGATCCCGGGTTCCGTCGCCAATCACGCGAGTCCCGCGCCCAATCACACGTGATGCCCGCTCAATCACGCGAGATTCCCTGCCCATCACGGGAGATGCCCGGAACCCGCGTGATCAAGGCCGGAACTCGCGTGATTAAAGCCGGAACTCGCGTGATCAGGCGGGCATCTCGCGTGTCTGGCGGGGCATCTCGCGTGACCAGGCGGGCATCACTCGGGACGTCGGGTCACTTCAACGCCGTCAGCGTCGTTCCGCGTTCCTCCAGCAGGACCGGCCCCGCCACACCCAGCCGGACCGTGCCGGGGTAGCCGCGGCGGTCGACGCCTACCGTTCGGATTGTCGAACCGTCGTTTTCGTTCAGGACCGCCAAGCCGCCCTTGATCGGGACCACCAGCTGGCTCGCGAACGTGATGCCCGGGCCCACCGCGCTGCTCAGCGTCCAGCGGGGTGACAGGTCGTCGCGGGACAGGGCCAGGACCTTCGATCCGCTGAACCAGTACACGTTCGCCGTTGTCTGGGTCGTGGCCTCCACGCCCGATGGCGGGTCCTGGGCCAGGTCGGACGGGGGGACGTCCAGCGGGTACGCCGCGCGCTGGGTGCCGTCGCCGTTGTACGTCACCAGGAGCTTCTGGTCCGGGAGGACCACCGCCGCGAGGTCGCCCGACATCGCGATCAGGCGCGCCCTCTTGCCCGCCAGGACGCTGCTGAACGACACCTGGGGCTCGTCGTCCTTCTCCGGTGTTGCCTTGTACACCGTCAGGCGGTCGGCCGGGTCGCCCGGGCAGCGCTCGATCACGCCCACCTTGCCCGCCGCCGCCGACACCGTGCCGTACGTGCAGCCCGTGCGCGGTTGCTTGCCCGCGTTCACCAGTGCCGGGACCTGGCCGTACTCCGCGCTCTTCACCAGGTCGTCGCGCCAGGTGTCGAGGAGCTTCTTGCCCGTCGCCGTCACGTGGGAGCCGTCGCTCACCAGCTGCGTGCCCAGCTCCGCGTTGCCGTTGCGCTGGGCCGTGATCCGGCCCGTGCCCGGGTCGAGCTGCGTCACCTCGCTGCAGTTCGACGTCTTGTGGTAGACGGCGTTGACCCGCCCCCACGTCTCGTTCACCGTGCACAACGGCAGGTCACGCGTGTAGTGCCAGCGGATCTGCCCGGTCAGCGGGTCGCGGGCGGCGACCTCGCCGCCGTCCGCGGTCACGACCGTGTCGCCCGCCGTCACCGGGACCGGCGTCGCCGCGCTGGGTGCGCTCCACAGCTCGGCCAGCGACCCCGGCACCTTGTCCGGGGCCGCGGGCAACGGCGGGGGCGGTGCCGCGGTGGTCCGGTCGGTGGCCGCGCTGTCGCTCGTCACGCCGATCACCAGCGCGACGGCCACCACGGCCACCGCGATCAGCGCGGCGATCACCCGGTCCCGCCCGCGGTTCCAGGGTGACCGGCGCGCCTTGACCCGCGGGGCGGGCGGCGGAGGCGGAGGAAGCTCAAGGACCTCTTCGGCGCCGTACGCGGACGCCTCTTCGGACGCCTTCTCCTCGTCGCTCACCCCACCGACCCCCGCTGTAGGCCTCAGTCTGCCGACGCAGGTGTATCAGACGTGGCCGCCGGACGGCGACGGCGGCGCCGCCGGGCCGGACGCTCGGCGTTCTCGCCGTCCTCCTTCTCGGTGGCCGGGCCGGCCGCCTCCGGGGCGTTGCCACCACGGGTGCGGCGACGCGACCGGGTGCGACCCTCCGACGCGGGGGCCGGAGCGTCGTCCGAAGAAGCGGCAGCGGCGTTGTCCGCCGCCTCGATCGCCTCGGCCGCGCGCGCCCCGCCGCGGGTCCGCTTGCGCGGGGCCCGGGTGCGCTTGCGCGGCGCGTCTTCCGAGGCGGCCTCGCCACGACGGCGGCCGCGCTTCTTGCCGCCCAGGTCCTCTTCCTCCTCGGCGGCCAGGCCCGCGCGGGTCCGCTTCGCCAGCGGCAGCCGCCCGGTCGTGCCCTCCGGGATGCCGAGGTCCTCGTACAGGTGCTTCGACGACGAGTACGTCTCCACCGGCTCCGGGATGTCCAGGCCGAGGGTGTCGGAGATCAGCTTCCAGCGCGGCTCTTCGTCCCAGTCGACGAGGGTGACCGCGACGCCGGTGCGCCCGGCGCGGCCGGTGCGCCCGATCCGGTGGACGTAGGTCTTCTCGTCCTCCGGGCACTGGTAGTTGATGACGTGCGTGACGTCGTCGATGTCGATGCCGCGGGCGGCGACGTCGGTCGCGACCAGGACGTCGACCTTGCCCGAGCGGAACGCGCGCAGTGCCTGCTCGCGGGCGCCCTGGCCGAGGTCGCCGTGCACGGCGGCGGCCGCGAAGCCGCGCTCGACCAGGTCGTCGGCCACCTTCTGGGCGGTGCGCTTGGTGCGGCTGAAGATCATCGTCAGGCCGCGGTCGGCCGCCTGCAGGATCCGGGCGACGACCTCCGGCTTGTCCATCGAGTGCGCCCGGTAGACGAACTGGGTGGTGCGCTCGTGTACCGCGCCGGCGTCGTTCTCCTCGGCGCGGATGTGCGTCGGCTGCTTGAGGAACGTGCGGGCCAGCGTGATGATCGGGCCGGGCATGGTGGCCGAGAACAGCATGGTCTGCCGCTCGTCCGGCACCATCCGCAGGATGCGCTCGATGTCGGGCAGGAAGCCGAGGTCGAGCATCTCGTCGGCCTCGTCGAGCACCAGGCCGCGGACCTTGCCCAGCACCAGGTGCTGCTGCTCGGCCAGGTCGAGCAGGCGGCCCGGGGTGCCGATCACGACGTCGACGCCCTTGCGCAGCGCCTCGATCTGCGGCTCGTACGGGCGGCCGCCGTAGATGGCCAGGGTGCGGATGCCCAGGTGCTTGCCCGCGCCCTTGAGGTCGTTGGCGACCTGGATGCACAGCTCGCGGGTCGGGACCACGACCAGCACCTGCGGGGTGCCGTCGCCGGGGACCTGCACGCGGTGCAGCAGCGGGACGCCGAAGCCCAGCGTCTTGCCCATGCCGGTGCGGGCCTGGCCGATGAGGTCGTCGCCTGCCATGGCCAGCGGCAGCGTCAGCGCCTGGATCGCGAAGGTGCGCTCGATGCCTGCCTCGGCCAGCGCCTTGACGATCTCGGGCTTGACGCCGAAGGACGCGAACGTCGGGGCCTCCGGCTCGACCGGGGCGCCCGCCTGCAGCGGGTGCGAGGTGTCGAGCGCGGCCGGGCCGGTCTCGCTGTGTTCCAGCGCGACGGCGGGACTGGTCTCTTCGGTTGTGGGGTTTTCTGCGGTCAGGGTGATCGCCTCTCTCGTGACCAGCGCGCACAGCCGTGGGTCCGCTCGACACTCGACCGGGAGTAAACCCTGGTCCCTGGCGCTGTTCTCGAAGCGCGGAACCGGTCCGTCCCGGGATTGCCGGAAGAGGCGTGCACGCACATTGCAGTACGTCCGGCAGGCCACGTGACCTGCCTGTTTCCCGACGCCGGTATGGCGTACGGAAGCTTGATGTCGATCGCCAGTGTACCTGGTCAGCAGTTTTTCGACAGTACCCGCCGCGCCGGAGCCAGTGGGATGGGTCTCGTCCCGCCACGTCCGGGTGCTTCGGCGATACCCTGGCCGCCGTGACCGAGCCGAAAGAGATCAGCGAAGGCGTCGTCGACCTGCTGGGTGTGATCGCCTATCTCGAACTGTCCGCGTTCGACCGCCTGGCCGAGGACGCGCGCAGCGCCCCGACCCTGGCCGGGCGCGCCGCGCTGGCGCAGATGGCCGCCGCGGAGATCGGTCACTACGGCCTGCTCGAGCAGCACCTGGCCGGGCACGGCGTCAAGATCGCCGACGCCATGGCGCCGTTCGTGAACCAGGTCGACGCCTGGCACGCCTCGACGCCGCCGAAGTCGTGGCTGGAGTCGCTGGTCAAGGCCTACGTCGGGGACGGGCTGGCCGCCGACCTCTACCGCGAGATCGCCAGCTGGCTCGACCCGGAGACCAAGGACCTCGTGCTGACCGTGCTGGCCGACACCGGCCACTCGGCGTTCGCCGAGCGCGAGGTGGCGGCCGGCATCGAAGCCGACCCCAAGACCCGCGACAAGCTCGCCCTGTGGGGGCGCCGCCTGCTCGGCGAGGCGCTGACGCAGGCCCAGTACGTCGTCGCCGAGCGCGACGGGCTGGCTGAGTTGATCATCAGCGGCTCGGGCGACCTCTCCGGAATTGCGGCGCTGTTCCGGCGGTTGCAACAGGGGCACACGAAGCGCATGCAGGCGCTCGGCCTGGGCTGAACCCGATGGAGTACCCGGAAGTGACGACGCGGTTGGGCGCGGTCATGCGCCACCGGAACGAGCCGGTTCGGTTAGCCTTGGCCGGCACATCCCTTACGAATTTCCAGCGGAGGTCCCACGTGGAGGTCAAGATCGGCATCAAGGACACGCCGCGCGAGCTGGTGGTGTCCAGTGGCCAGTCTCCCGAAGAGGTGGAGAAGCTGGTCGCCGAGGCCCTGACGGCCGGTGACGGGCTCTTCCGCATCAACGACGAGAAGGGGCGCAAGTACATCGTCCCTTCCGATCGCATCGCGTACGTCGAGATCGCCCCGTCCGACGTCCGGAAGGTCGGCTTCGGCGTCGGCAGCTGATTCGGTGAACCCGTGAAGGCCACCTCGCGAGGTGGCCTTCACCGGTTTCAGGCGACCCCGAAGGGGTTGTCGATCACGTACCGCCACTTCCCGTCCGCGCCGCGGCGGGCGACGTCGGTGGCGGTGCCGCGGACGTCCTCGCCGATGGTCCAGTCGACGATGAGCAGGGCGAGGTCCCCGGCGACGTAGACGTGCCGCGGCCGGACGTCGATCGGGCGGCCGAGGCCCTGGAAGGCGCGGTTCGCCGCTCGCCGGTCCGCGCCGGTCACCGGACGGCCCGGCTCGGGCACCAGTACCCCGCGGGTTTCGTAGACGGCCTCGACGAGATCGGGGTCGCCGCTGTTGAAGGCACGGGCGAACACGGCCGGGTGCCGCCCGGCCTCGGTGGTCAGTGCGATGTCCATGGCGGCCAGCGAACCGGAGGCGTGCGTGGCTCACCAAACGGTAAGGACGTGGGACGAGTCCCTGGTGCCGTCGGCGGCGGGCCGCACGGACCGGCCGTCGCCGGACTGCCCGGTGGAGACGGCGCTGGCCGCGATCGCCGGCCGCTGGACGACGCTGGTGCTGCGCGACCTGATGGCGGGCCCGCAGTCCTACAGCGCGCTGCGGGCGGCGTTGCCGCAGATCAGCGACAAGGTGCTGACCGAGCGCCTGGCGGTGCTGCGTGCCCGCGGGCTGGTGCACCGCTCGGCGGAACCGGGCTTCCCGACGAGGGTCACCTACGAACTCACGGACGCCGGCCGTGCGCTGCGGCCGCTCCTGGTGGAGCTGTACCGCACCGGCGAACGTCTCAGGCGTTGAGTTCCTCGAGCGTCGTCGGCACGTGGAACGGCGGGGTGCTCGTGCCGGTGATCCGGTAGCGGCCCCACGGGTCCGGGTCCGACAGCTCGCCCGTCGCCGTGTGCGCGCCCGCGTGGATGGTGACCGGCTTCTTCTTGCCGCCCGCCAGCTTCGTCAGCTCGTCGTTCACCGCCACCCGGCCGTACCAGCGGTAGTAGCCGTCGATCGGCTGGAAGTAGCCGCGCAGCTCGACCGTCGCCGTCAGGGAAACGCCGTCGACGACCAGGGTCGCCTCGCCGCTGTAGCCGTCTTCGTCGTGCTCGCTCATGACGTTTCCTCCACCGGGTCCGAAGCGCGGCCCAGCTGGACCACCTTGTTGGCTTCCAGGGGCAGGTTCGGGTCGATGACCACGCCGTTCTGGCGGGTCAGCCCGTCGATCGCCGCCCAGATGATCTGCGTCAGGTACTCCACGACCGCGTCGCGGCTCATCGAGCGGCGGTCCAGCCACCACTCGCCGGTGTTCTGGACCATGCCGACGATGCCGTGCGCCCACGGCTCGGCCGCGCCCGAGTCCATGTTGAACATCCGCATGTAGTCGCCGAGCAGCGCGGTCAGCGCCGTCGCGATCAGCTCCTTGTCCTCGGCCACGACGTCCGAGGACACCGGCTTCTCCGGACGGCCGTGCGCGAGCAGGCGGTACAGGTTCGGGTGCTCCTCGATCACCGTGAAGAACGCGTCGAGCGCCATCCGGATCCGCGGGACCGGCGCCAGCTCGGCGTTGATCGCCGGGATCAGCCGCTCGAACAGGATCTCCGTGCCGCGCTGGCCCAGCGCCACGTAGAGGTCGGCCTTGTCGTCGAAGTGCCGGTACAGCACCGGCTTCGTGACGCCTGCCTCCGCGGCGACGTCCTCCATGCCGAGGTCGGGGCCGTGCTTGTCGAGCGCGCGCAGCGCCGCCTCGACGAACTCCTTGCGGCGCGCGATCCGGTGCTTGCGCCAGCGGTCGCGGCGGGCGTCGCCGGTCGCCTCCCCGTCGCGGGAGGACTTGCCGGCCTGCTTGGTGCGCTTGACACGTTCGATCACGAGAGTCATGCTACGCACAGGTAACTGTTACCTCAAGTTACACATGCGGAAGGGGTGTCGGCAATGACGCGGACGCTGAAGGAACCGGACCGCGAGAAGACCGCGGACCGCCTGCTGAAGTCGTCGGCGAACAAGTTCTACGACCCCGACGTCGACATCGACTGGACCGCGCCGCTGGTCGAGGGCAAGCGCTACATCCTCGAAGAGCGCTCCTCGCTGTACGGCACCGAACTCTGGGAGAAGCTGACTCCGGAACAGCGCATCGAGCTGGGCAAACACGAGGTCGCCAGCGTCGCGACCACCGGGCTGTGGTTCGAGATCCTGCTGATGCAGATGCTGCTCAAGGAGGTCTACGAAGAGGACCCGACGTCCGCGCACGCCCAGTTCGCGCTCACCGAGATCGCCGACGAGTGCCGCCACTCGACGATGTTCGCGCGGATGGCCGCGCGGATCGGCTGCCCCGCCTACGGCCCGGTGCCGTGGCTGCGGAAGCTCGCGAAGCTGATGCCCACGATCTCCTACGGCCCGGCGCGCTACGGCGCGATCCTGGTCGCCGAGGAGGTCCTCGACCGGCTGCAGCGTGAGCAGATGAACGACGAAGGCGTCCAGCCGCTGGTCCGGATGGTCAACCGGATCCACGTCCTGGAGGAGGCGCGGCACGTCACCTTCGCCCGTGAAGAGGTCACGCGCGGCATGGCGAAGCTGTCGAAGGCCGAGATCGCCTACCAGCAGTTCGTCATCGCGCTGATCTCGTACTTCGTGACGCGGGCGTTCATCAACCCGGACGTCTACAAGGCGGTCGGCATCCGGCCGCGCGACGGCGTCCAAGCGGCGCTGAACAACCCGCACTGGCAGGGCACGATCGCCTGGGCCGGGGAGAAGATCATGCCGTTCCTGCAGGAGTCCGGGCTGGTCGGGCTGCCGGGGAAGTACTTCTGGCGCAAGTCGTTCCTGCTCCCGGCGGGCCGATGACCACCGTTCTCGCGCCCGGCCGGTTCGTCACCAGCGACGGCGCCACGCTCCACGTCACGCAGTCGGGCCCGGCCGATTCCGCCGTCACGCTGGTGCTGGTGCACGGGTGGACGCAGGACCACCGGACGTGGGACTTCGTGCTCCCGCACCTCGACCCGGGACTGCGCGTGCTGCGCTACGACCTGCGCGGCCACGGCGGCTCGGCACCCGCCCGCCCCGGCTCGGCGACGATCGCCCGGCTGGCCGACGACCTCGCCGAGCTGATCGCCGGCCGCGCCCCGGCCGGGCCGCTGGTCCTCGCCGGGCACTCCATGGGCGGGATGACGCTGATGGTGCTCGCCGAACGGCACCCGGCGCTGGTGGCTTCCCGTTTGGCGGGCGCGGCGTTCGTCGCGACGTCGTCGGGGGACATGGACCGGCTGACGCTCGGGTTCCCGGGCGTCGTGGGCCGGAGCGTGACGCGGTTCGAGCCGCGGGTCGCGCGGCTGCTGGCCCGCCTGCGGAGCGACACGCTGCGGCTGCGGCCGGGCATGGTCCGCTCGGTGGCCCGCGGGCTCGTCTTCGGCGACCGGCCGGGGCGGGCGCAGGTGGACAGCGTCGTCGAGCAGCTGCTGTGCGCGCACCCGGCGAGCGCGGGCCTGTTCCTGGACGCGATCGCGGCCCACCGCGGCGTCGGCGGGCTGGGCGCGCTGTGCGACGTCCCGTCGGTGGTGCTGGCGGGGGAGAAGGACCGGCTCTGCCCGCTGGCCCACGCGAAGGTGATCGCCGACGAGCTGCCGCACGCGGAGTTCGTCCGGTTTCCGGGCGCCGGGCACATGCTGCCGCAGGAACGGCCCTTCGAGGTCGCCCGCCAGATCTCCGCGCTGGTCCGGGTGGCGGCTCGCTGAACCGCGGCACTTTCACGTGAAAGTGCCGCTTTGCGCCGCGAAGCGTCAGGCGTCCTTGAGGGGGAAGCCGCCGCCGATGCCGCGCCAGGCCAGGTTGGCCGTCAGGGCCACCGCCTCCTCGCGGCTCATCGACTGGTGGTGCTGCAGCCAGAACCGGGCGCTGACCTGGCTCATCCCGACCAGGCCGACCGCCAGCAGGCGTGCCTTGTCCTCGTCGAGGCCCGCGTCCGCGGTGATCGTCTCGGTGATCGCGTCCACGCTCGCCGACGTCGCGCGGTCGACCGCTTCCTGGACCGCCGGCTCGCCGCGCAGGTCGGACTCGAACACCATGCGGAACGCGCCCGCGTCGTTGCTGACGAAGTCGAAGAACGCGCCGACCGTCGCCGGCACGCGCTGGCGGTTCTCCGTCGTGGAGTCCAGTGCCGTCTGCACGCGCTTGACCAGCTCGTCGACGTGGCTTTCCAGCAGCGCGATGTAGAGGTCGAGCTTGCCGGGGAAGTGCTGGTACAGCACCGGCTTGGAGACGCCCGCGACCTCGGCGATCTCGTCCATCGCGGCGGCGTGGTAGCCGTTCTCGGCGAAGACCCGCTGCGCCGCGGCGAGGAGCTGGGCCCGGCGCTCGGTCCGGGGCAGCCGCACCCCGCGTTGCTGCAGCCGCGTCATCTCCGTCATGCTCTTCCTCCCGTCTCAACCCCTTCGACGGGCGGGGTCGCCACCGCGTGAAGTCGCCCTGAAGATTACTCGCCGGTACGCGTGCCGTGCCAAGGGTCGGGCATTCTGGACCCGTGAACACCCCCGTGCCGTCGCGGGCGCCGCTGACCCACGTGCCCCTGTCGACCAGGGCCCTGCCCTCGCTCGACCCCGTCCCGCCGCCGTGGCCCGCCGCCTTCGAGGAGGCAGGCACCGCCCGGCTGCACGTCCGCCGCACGCCGGGCCCGGACGGCGTGCCCGCGGTGTACGTCCACGGCCTCGGCGGTTCGTCGACGAACTGGACCGACCTGGCCGCGCTGCTCGCGCCGGTCGCTGCCGGCACCGCGCCCGACCTGCCCGGCTTCGGCTACTCCGAGCCCGAGGAGGGCTTCGACTTCACTCTCCAGGCCCACGCCGACGTCGTCGCGCGGCACATCGAGAACGCCGGCGCGCCGGTGCACCTGTTCGGCAACTCCATGGGCGGGGCGATCTCGCTGCTGGTCGCCGCGCAGCGGCCGGAGCTGGTCGAGACGCTGACGCTCATCTCGCCGGCAGTCCCCGACCTGCGGCCCGACCCGCGGCGGCTGTCCGACCCGCGGATGGCGCTGGCCTACCTCCCGCTGGTCGGCGCGCGCGTGCGGGCCCAGCTGGCCGCGCTCGGGCCGCGGGAACGCGCCGCGCAGGTCATCAAGCTGTGCTTCGCGGACCCGTCGCGGTTCCCCGAGAGCCGGCTCGACGAGCTGACCGAGGAACACGGCGCCCGGGCGGGCTTCGAGTGGGCTGCGCCCGCGCTGGCCCGCAGTACCTTCGCGATCTTCCGGGCCTGGTCGACGCTGGGGAAGGCGTCGCTCTGGTCGGTCGCGCCGCGGGTCAAGGCACCGACGCTGGTCGTCTGGGGCCGCGACGACCGCGTCATCTCCGTGAAACGCGCCGTGCGGACCGCGCGGGCCATCCCGCGGGCCCGGCTGCTGGTGCTGCCGCGCACCGGGCACGTCGCGCAGATGGAGCGCCCGGTCGTCGTCGCCAGGGCCGTGCTGGGCATGTGGGAGCACGTCGAGGCCGGTGACTGGTAGGCCGATCGGGTGACGGCGAGTTCACTCGATGATCCGCCAGTCGCCGCGGGCGGCGGCCCGGCGCTGTGGCACCCTGGTGCGGTGGACCGGGTGAAGCAGGACGCGCGAGGCGAAGATCGGCGGGCACCCCGCCGCACGCCCGGCGCCCCGGAATCCGGGCAGTACCGCCCGTCGAAGACCCCGGCCCAGCGCCTCGGCGAAGACCGCTACCGCCCGGGCGGGCGGCGCACCAGCGCCGAGCCGCTGAGCGCCTCCTGGAAGCCGGAGGTGCCGGCCACCCGCGAGAAGAAGGACCCGCCGCCGAAGTCCGGCCTGGCGAAGCTCACCAAGACCTACGGCTGGCGCGTCTACGCCCTGCCGATCCTGGTCGTGCTGACCGTGCTCGTCGTGGTCAACACCGCCACCAGCCCGGCCCAGCCGATCGCCGAGCCGGGCACCTCCGCGTCCGGCAGCGTCGAGTCGGCGGGCGGCGACACCTCCGGCGGCGCCATCGACGGCAACGGCGACCAGGGCATCCCCGAGAACCCGGCCACGCCGGTCGACCTCAAGGTGCCGACGGCCGACCTGCCCAACGGCAGCCCGTACACCCAGGCGGGCAAGGGCACCTGGCACGTCGTGCCGGGCAGCGGCCCGAAGATCGGCACCGGGACGCTGTACACCTACACCGTCGAGGTCGAGGACGGGATCGACCCGTCGAGCTACGCCGGCGACGACGCCTTCGCGACGGCCGTGCAGGGCACCCTGTCCGATCCCAAGAGCTGGACGTGGGACGGCAAGGTCGCCTTCCAGCGCGTCGACGCGAACTTCCCGAACCCGTCGTTCCGGGTGAGCCTCACCACGCCGGAGACCACGCACCGCGCGGACGCCTGCGGCTTCCAGATCAAGTTCGAGGCGTCCTGCTACCGCAAGAGCATGGGCCGCGTGCTGATCAACCTGGCCCGCTGGGTGCGCGGCGCGAAGGCGTACGGCGCGGACATGACCGGGTACCGGCAGTACGCCATCAACCACGAGGTCGGGCACGCGCTGGGCAACAAGCACGTCGGCTGCGGCGGCAACGACCAGCCGGCGCCGGTGATGATGCAGCAGTCCTTCGGGGTGGCCGACGACTACGTCGCGATGCTCAACGACATCCCCGGCGGCGACAAGGGCAAGGTGGCCAAGGACGGCCGCGTCTGCAAGACCAACGCCTGGCCGAACCCCACGCCCTGACCGCGTCCCACCATCCGGACGCGGGAAGGCTTATTTGCCTGCGGGCGTTGTGCATAGTGGGATGGACGCGATCCGCGCGCGAGATGGAGGACCCATGTCAGCACTGCCGCCGCTCGTCGAGCCGGCTGCCGAGCTCACCAAGGAAGAGGTGGCCCGGTACAGCCGTCACCTGATCATCCCGGACGTCGGGGTGACCGGGCAGAAGCGGCTGAAGAACGCGAAGGTCCTGGTCATCGGCGCCGGCGGCCTCGGCAGCCCCGCGCTGCTCTACCTGGCCGCGGCAGGCGTCGGCACGCTCGGCATCGTCGACTTCGACGTCGTCGACGAGTCGAACCTGCAGCGCCAGGTCATCCACGGCCAGTCCGACGTCGGCAAGCTCAAGGCCGCGTCGGCGCAGGAGTCGATCGCCGAGGTCAACCCGTTCGTCAAGGTCCACCTGCACACCGACCGGCTGGACTCGTCGAACGCGCTGGAGATCTTCGAGCAGTACGACCTGATCGTCGACGGCACCGACAACTTCGCGACGCGTTACCTGGTCAACGACGCCGCGGTGATCCTCGGCAAGCCGTACGTGTGGGGCTCGATCTTCCGGTTCGAGGGCCAGGTCAGCGTGTTCTGGGAGGACGCGCCGAACGGCAAGGGCCTCAACTACCGCGACCTCTACCCGGAGCCGCCGCCCCCGGGCATGGTGCCCTCCTGCGCCGAGGGTGGCGTGCTGGGCGTGCTGTGCGCGTCCATCGGCTCGATCATGGTGACCGAGGCGATCAAGCTCATCACCGGCATCGGCGAGCCGCTGCTCGGCCGCCTGATCAGCTACGACGCGCTGGAGATGAAGTACCGCGAGGTCAAGATCCGCAAGGACCCGGACACGCCGAAGATCACCGAGCTGATCGACTACGAGGCGTTCTGCGGTGTCGTGTCGGACGAGGCGGCCCAGGCGGCGTCGGGCAGCACCATCACCCCGGCGGAGCTGAAGGCCAAGTTCGACAGCGGCGAGAACTTCGCGCTGATCGACGTCCGCGAGCCGCACGAGTACGAGATCGTCAACATCAAGGGCGCGACGCTGATCCCGAAGGACCGCATCCTCTCGGGCGAGGCGCTGGCGGAGCTGCCGCAGGACAAGCCGATCGTCCTGCACTGCAAGTCGGGCGCCCGGTCCGCCGAAGCCCTCGCCGCCCTGCACGCGGCCGGGTTCAAGGACGCGACGCACCTCGGTGGCGGCGTCCTGGCCTGGGCCCGGCAGATCGACCCGAGCCTGCCGACCTACTGAGAGTGGCCCGATCGCCCCAAGGTGGCCTTCGGTGCGTTGAACACACCCAAGGCCACCTTGGGGCGTTTGCCTGAGTTGTAAAACACTGCGTGACCAGCGCGTCTTCTCGATCGTGGAACACCCGGCCGGGTAACGTCACGGCTCGTGCGGTCAACCCTCGAACGCCCTCCGGCGCACGTCTGCGCGGCCTTCGGCGCCAGTGGCGAGCCTGCCGCCGAGCCGTTGCCGGACTCGGCCGTGTGGCGCTGCGGTGACCTCGTCTTCAAGCCGGTCACCGACAAGGCCAGGACGTTGTGGACCGCCCGCGCGCTGGACTACGCCGACGAGCCGGGGCTGCGGGTCGCCAAGCCGGTCCGCTCGACCGACGGCCGCTGGATCGTCGGGGGCTGGACGGCGTCCAGGTTCCTCAGCGGCACCCCCGAGCACCGCGGCGACGAGTCGGTGCTGGCGGCGGTGAAGCTGCACCGCGCCACCTTCGGCCTGCCCCGGCCGGACTTCCTGGCCACCCGCCGTGACATCGACGCGATCGCCGACCGTGTCGCGTGGGAGGAACTCGAGGTTCCCCTGGAGGAAACCAAGGGCGGCCGCTGGTTCGAGGTACTGGCCGGTGCCCGCCGCCCGATCCGCCTCCCGCACCAAGTGGCCCACGGCGAGCTGCTGGCCGGCCTGCTGTTCGACGGCGACGCCGCGCCCGGCGTGGTCGACTTCGTGCCGTACTACCGCCCGGGCGAGTACGGCGCGGCGATCGTGGCGGTGGACGCCCTCGCGTGGGGCGGCGCGACCCGCGAGCTGCTCGAACGCTGGGCGCACCTGCCGGAGTGGCCGCAGCTGCTGCTGCGTGCCGTGCTGTTCCGGCTGGCGGCCAACGCGCTGAACCCGAAGTCGACGCAGGCGTCGCTGGACGGCCTGCGCGTCGCGGCGCGGGAGGTCTCCGGCGTCCTGTAGCCCGTCCCTTGTGACCGACTTCGCACGTTCATGTGAACGGCGCGTTTCGGGCCACTGACCTCCCGACTCCCGGTGAGTGGACGCGGATCTCACCGAACGGGCGTCGAACATACCGCCGTAATGTCAACTGCCTGAAACATTCGGTCGATTCCGAGTAACACGGCCTCCTTAGCGTCATGGCCAGTCCAAGACGCCGAGGAGGTGCCCCGTGCCGCAGGTCGACACCCACTGCCCGTACTGCGCCCTGCAGTGCGGGATGAGCCTCGACGGCGCCCGCGTCACGCCGCGGGACTTCCCGGTCAACGCCGGGGGCCTGTGCCAGAAGGGCTGGACCTCCGGCAGCCTCCTGACCAGCCCGAAGCGGCTGACCACGCCGCTGCTGCGCGTCAACGGCGTGCTCGAGCCGGTCAGCTGGGACTTCGCCCTCGACCACGTCGCCCGCAAGCTCGCCGAGATCCGCGAAGCCCACGGTCCGGACGCGACCGCGATCTTCGGCGGCGGGGGACTGACCAACGAGAAGGCCTACCTGCTCGGCAAGTTCGCCCGCGTCGCGCTCGGCACCTCGCAGATCGACTACAACGGCCGGTTCTGCATGTCCTCGGCCGCCGCCGCGGGGATCAAGGCCTTCGGGGCCGACCGCGGGATGCCGTTCCCCGTCACCGACCTCAAGCAGGCCGACGTCGTGCTGCTCGCCGGGGCGAACCCCGCCGAGACCATGCCGCCGTTCACCCAGCACCTGCGGGGCGTCGACCTGATCGTCGTCGACCCGCGGCGCACCCCGACCGCCGAGCTGGCCAGCCTGCACCTCGCCCCCGCACCGGGCACGGACCTCGCGCTGGCGCTGGGCATCCTGCACGCCGTCGTCGCCGACGGCCACCTCGACAAGTCCTATGTGGACGACCGGACCAGCGGGTTCGGCGAGATGTGGCGGATCGTCGCGGGGTGGTGGCCCGAGCGCGCCGAGCGCGTCACCGGGGTCTCGGCCGCCGACATGCGCTTCGCCGCCGAAAAGCTCGCCAACGCCCGCAACGCCTACATCCTCACCGCGCGCGGCACCGAGCAGCACGCCACCGGCACCGCCACGGTCGGCGCCTGGATCAACCTCGCCCTCGCGCTCGGCCTGCCGGGCCGCCAGGGGTCCGGCTACGGCTGCCTCACCGGCCAGGGCAACGGCCAGGGCGGGCGCGAGCACGGTCAGAAGGCCGACCAGCTCCCCGGCTACCGCAAGCTCGACGACCCGGCCGCCCGCGAGTACGTCGCCGGCGTGTGGGGCGTCGACGCCGGCAGCTTGCCCGGGCCCGGCCGCTCGGCCACCGAACTGCTCGAAGCACTCGGCCAGGAAGACGGCCCGAAGGCCCTGATGGTCTTCGGCAGCAACGTCGTCGTCTCGGCGCCGCGCTCGCAGCGCGTCCAGGACCGGCTGGCCGCACTGGACTTCCTCGTCGTCGCGGACTTCGTGCTCTCGGAGACCGCGGCGCTCGCCGACGTCGTCCTGCCGGTCACCCAGTGGGCCGAGGAGGACGGCACGCTCACCAACCTCGAAGGCCGCATCCTGCTGCGCCGCAAGGCCTTGGACGCCCCGCAGGGCGTCCGATCCGATCTGGACGTCCTCAATGGACTCGCGCGGCGGCTGGGACAGCCGGAAAACCGGTTCCCCACCGACGCCGAGACGGTGTTCGAGGAGCTGCGGATCGCGTCCAAGGGCGGGATCGCCGACTACTCCGGTGTCAGCTACGACCGGCTGCGCGCTGGCGAGGCCCTGCACTGGCCCGTCCCGGCCGACGACCACCCCGGCACGCCGCGGATGTTCCTCGACCGCTTCGCCCACCCGGACGGCCGCGCACGGTTCGTCCCGGTCGACCACACCGGCCCGGCCGAAGTGCCGGACGAGGAGTTCCCCTTGCAGGCCACCACCGGCCGCGTGCTCCAGCACTACCAGTCGGGCGCGCAGACGCGGCTGATCGGGGAGCTGAACGAGGTCGTGCCGGAGGCGTTCGTCGAGGTGCACCCGGACACCGCCAAGCGCGCCGGGCTCGAAGAGGGCGACCGGGCGCTGGTCCGGTCGCGGCGTGGCGAGACCATCGCCAAGGTGCGGTTCGCCCAGTCGCTCAGGCCTGATCTGGTCTTCCTGCCGTTCCACTTCCCCGGCGAGCAGCGCGCCAATCTGCTCACCAACCCGGCGCTCGATCCGGTTTCCCGGATGCCGGAGTTCAAGGTGTGTGCCGTTTCCCTGTCTACTGTGGATGGTGCCGCGTGAAGCCTCGTGAAGTCGTCATCGTCGGCTACGGCATGGCCGGAGCCCGGCTCGCCGACGAGATCCGCCGCCGGGACCCGATCGCCGAGCGCGTCCGGCTGACCGTCCTCGGTGCCGAGAAGCACGCGGCCTACAACCGGGTGCTGCTGTCGGCCGTCGTCGCGGGCGGGATGAGCGCTGAGAGCGTCCGCCTCCACGACGACGAATGGGCGCAGCGGCACAACATCGACCTGCGGCTCGGCGTCGACGTCGAACGCATCGACCGCGAGAAGCGCTGCGTCGAGCTGCTCGACGGATCCACTGTGGACTACGACGCCCTCGTGCTGGCCACCGGCGCGAACCCGTGGATCCCGCCGGTCGAAGGCCTCGAATCCGGGCCGGGCGTGGTCGCCTTCCGCAGCCTCGACGACTGCGCCAAGATCCTCGACGCCGCCCGCTTCGGCGCGCCGGTCGCGGTGCTCGGCGGCGGCCTGCTCGGCCTCGAAGCCGCCCGCGGCCTGGCCGGGCGCGGCAACCAGGTCACCGTCGTGCACCCGCTGGGGCACGTCATGGAACGCCAGCTCGACCCGGCCGCCGGGCACGTGCTGGCCCGCCAGCTCACCGACATGGGCGTGACGTTCAAGTTCGGTGCCACCGCCGCCCGCTACCTGCCCGGCGACGGCCTCAAGCTCGACGACGGCAGCCTCGTCCCCGCCGACCTGGTGGTCGTCGCCGCAGGCGTCCGCCCCGAGACCCGCCTGGCCGCCGAGGCCGGGCTCGACGTCGACCGGGGCATCCTGGTCGACGACACGCTGCGCACCAGTGACGGCCGCATCCACGCCCTCGGCGACTGCGCCCGCCACCCCGGCGCCCCCGCCGGGCTGATCCAGCCCGCGTGGGAACAGGCCGAAGTCCTCGCCGACGTCCTGACCGGGACGAACGCGGCGGCCCGCTACCGCGGCACCACGGCCGTCACCCGGCTCAAGGCCCGCGGCATCGACCTCGCCGCGCTCGGCGAGACCCAGCTGGAAGCATCCGACAACGGCGCCGAGGTGCTCACCTTCAACGACCCCACCGGTGGCCGGTACGGCAAGCTCGTCGTCCGGGAAAACCGGGTGACCGGCGCGATCCTGCTCGGCCTGCCCGACGCGGCCGCGACCATCACCCAGTTCCACGACCGCGGGACGCCGCTGCCGGAAGACCGGCTCGCCGTCCTGCTCGGCCGGGCGCTGCCCAGCGGCAGCACCCCGGCGGCCAGTCCGGCCGACCTGCCCGCGGCGGCGGTCATCTGCCGCTGCAACAACGTCACCAAGGGCCGGCTCATCGAGGCCTGGAAGGCCGGGGCCACCGACACTCCCGCACTGGCGCGGGCCACGCGAGCGACGACGGGATGCGGCGGGTGCTCCGACACCGTCGGCGGCATCGCCAACTGGCTCGCGGCGCAATGACCGACCCGACCCGCACTGAGGAGAACTCCGTGGCGCACCAAGGAAAGCACTGGATCGAGCACTGGGAACCGGAGAACGAGGAGTTCTGGGAGTCCACCGGTAAGAAGATCGCCCGCCGCAACCTCTGGTTCTCGGTCTTCGCCGAGCACATCGGCTTCTCGATCTGGACACTGTGGTCGGTCATCGTCCTGTTCATGGGCAAGGACTACGGCTTCTCGCCCGCCGACAAGTTCCTGCTCGTCTCGACGCCGACGCTGATCGGCGGCCTGATGCGGCTGCCCTACACCTTCGCCGTGGCGAAGTTCGGCGGTCGCAACTGGACGGTCGTGTCCGCGGTCCTGCTGCTGATCCCGACCACGCTGGCCGCGATCGTGCTGCACCCCGGCACGTCGCTCGGCACCTTCCTGATCGTCGCCGCCCTCGGCGGGGTGGGCGGCGGCAACTTCGCGTCGTCGATGACGAACATCAACACCTTCTACCCCGAAAAGCACAAGGGCTGGGCCCTGGGCCTCAACGCCGGTGGCGGCAACCTCGGCGTGGCGGCGATCCAGCTGGTCGGGCTGCTGGTGATCGGCACGGCGGGCGCGACCGCGCCGCGGCTGGTGCTCTACATCTACCTCCCGCTGATCGTCATCGCCGCGGTGTGCGCGTACTTCTACATGGACAACCTCGCCACCGTGAAGGGTGACACCAAGGCGATGCGCGAGGTCGTCAAGGACCCGCACACCTGGGTGATGTCGTTCCTGTACATCGGCACCTTCGGCTCGTTCATCGGCTACAGCTTCGCCTTCGGCCTGGTGCTGCAGAACCAGTTCGGCCGCACCCCGCTGCAGGCGGCCGCGGTGACGTTCCTCGGCCCGCTGCTCGGCTCGCTCTCGCGGCCCACCGGTGGCTGGCTGGCCGACCGCATCGGCGGCGGCAAGGTCACCTTCGCCACCTTCATCGGGATGGCGCTGGCGACGGTCGTGCTGATCCTGGCTTCGACGTCGAAGTCGCTGGTGCTGTTCACGATCGCGTTCATCGTGCTGTTCGTGCTCACCGGCATCGGCAACGGCTCGACGTACAAGATGATCCCGGCGATCTTCCGCGCCAAGGCGAAGGTCGCGATCGCCAACGGTGCCGGGGAAACGGCCGAGCTGCTCAAGGCGCGGCGCCTGTCCGGCGCGCTGATCGGCCTGGCAGGCGCGATCGGTGCCGAGGGTGGCCTGTTCATCAACCTCGCCTTCCGGCAGTCGTTCGCCGACACGAAGAGCGGTGTCCCCGCCTTCATCGGCTTCCTGGTCTTCTACGGGCTGTGCTTCGCCGTCACCTGGGCGGTGTACCTGCGCAAGCCCGCCGTACAACCGACGAGCGAGCGCGGTCTCGCGCTCGCGGGAGCGGAGGTCTGACATGCCCACCTTGGTCGTCGCCGGACACGGCATGGTCGCGCATCGGCTGGTGGAGGCGGTGCGCGCGGAAGACCCACAGGGAACCTGGCACATCGTCGTCCTGGCCGAGGAGCTGCGCCCGGCGTACGACCGGGTGGCCCTCACGTCCTATGTGGACACGTGGGACCCGGCTTCGCTGGCACTGCCCGGCGCGGACTACGCCGGCGACCCGCACGTCGAGCTGCGGCTCGGCGAGCTGGTCACCGAGGTGGACCGCGCCGCGAAGACGGTCACCACGGCCTCCGGTGCGGTGCAGCCGTACGACGCCCTGGTGCTGGCGACCGGCTCGCGGCCGTTCGTGCCGCCGGTCCCGGGGCACGACCTGCCCGGCTGCTTCGTCTACCGGACCATCGAGGACCTCGACGCCATCCGCGAGGCCGCGGTCGAGAAGCCGGGCCGCGGCCGCCGCTCGGCCGTCGTCATCGGCGGTGGCCTGCTCGGCCTGGAGGCCGCGAAGGCGTTGCGGGACATGGGTTTGTCCCCGCACGTCGTCGAGATGGCGCCGCGGCTGATGCCGCTGCAGGTCGACGAGGGCGGCGGTTCGCTGCTGCGGCGGCTGATCACCAACCTCGACGTCACCGTCCACACGGGAACGTCGACCGACGCGATCGAGGCCGACGGCACGCGGCTGCTGGCCAAGCTGGGCAACGGCACCGAGCTGGACGTCGACCTGGTCGTGTTCTCCGCAGGCGTCCGGCCGCGTGACGACCTCGCCCGGCAGTCCGGCCTGGAGCTGGGCCCCCGCGGCGGTGTCCTCACCGACGCGTCCTGCCGCACCAGCGACCCGGCGATCTACGCGATCGGCGAATGCGCCGCGGTCGAGGGCAAGGTGTACGGCATCGTCGCCCCCGGCTACGCGATGGCGGAGATCGTCGCCGCGCAGCTCACGGGTGGTTCGGGGACGTTCCCGGAGCCGGACACCTCCACGAAGCTCAAGCTGATGGGCGTCGACGTCGCCTCCTTCGGCGACGCCCACGCGACGACCGAGGGCGCGCTGGAAGTCGCCGTCAACGACGCGGTCGCCGGGACGTACAAGAAGCTCGTCGTCACCGACGACGGCAAGACGCTGCTCGGCGGCGTGCTCGTCGGCGACGCGACCGAGTACAACACGCTGCGGGCGCTGGTCGGCCGTCCGCTGCCTGCCGAGCCGGGCGCGATCCTCGCCCCGGCGGGCGGCGGCGCCGCGGTCGGCGTCGACGCGCTGCCGGACGCGGCGCAGATCTGCTCGTGCAACGCGGTGTCCAAGGGCGCGATCAACCAGGCCATCCACGAGGACGGCTGCGACACCGTCCCGAAGCTCAAGGCCTGCACCCGGGCGGGCACGGCCTGCGGCTCGTGCGTCCCGCTGCTGGGCAAGCTGCTCAGCGCGGCCGGGGTCGAGCAGTCGAAGGCGCTCTGCGAGCACTTCCCACAGTCGCGCGCCGAGCTGTTCGAGATCGTCCAGGCTACGCAGATCACGACGTTCAGCGAGCTGATCGCCCGCTACGGCTCGGGCAGCGGCTGCGCGATCTGCAAGCCGGCCGTGGCGTCCATCCTGGCCACGCTCGGCAACGGGCACGTGCTCGGCGGCGAGCAGATGACGTTGCAGGACACCAACGACCGCTACCTGGCCAACCTGCAGCGCAACGGCACCTACTCGGTCGTGCCGCGGATCCCCGGCGGCGAGATCACGCCCGAGAAGCTGATCGTGATCGGTGAGGTGGCCAAGGAGTTCGGGCTCTACACCAAGATCACCGGCGGCCAGCGGATCGACCTGTTCGGGGCCACTGTGGACCAGCTGCCGCTGATCTGGCGCAAGCTCGTCGACGCCGGGTTCGAGTCCGGCCACGCCTACGGCAAGGCACTGCGCACGGTGAAGTCGTGCGTCGGGTCGACGTGGTGCCGCTACGGCGTCCAGGACAGCGTCGGGCTCGCGATCGAGCTGGAGCTGCGCTACCGCGGCCTGCGCTCGCCGCACAAGCTCAAGTCCGCGGTCTCCGGCTGCGCGCGGGAGTGCGCGGAGGCGCGGGGCAAGGACTTCGGCGTCATCGCCACGGAGAAGGGCTGGAACCTCTACGTCGGCGGCAACGGCGGCACCACCCCGCGGCACGCGGACCTGCTGGTGTCCGATGTGGACACCGAGACGCTGATCCGCACCATCGACCGGTTCCTCATGTTCTACGTGCGCACGGCCGACCGGCTGCAGCGGACCGCGCCGTGGATCGAGGAGATGGAGGGTGGTCTCGACCACCTGCGCGCGGTGATCGTCGACGACTCGCTCGGCATCTGCGAGGACCTCGACGCGGCGATGGCCAAGCACGTCGACAACTACGCCGACGAGTGGAAGGGCGTGCTGGAGGACCCGGAGAAGCTGGCCCGCTTCACCTCGTTCGTCAACGCGCCGGGCACGCCGGACCCGGCCATCTCGTTCCGCGAGGAGCGCAACCAGAAAGTGCCCGTCATGCTGGGAGTTCCGGAGGTGCGCCGATGACGACGTCCATCGAACGAACCTGGACGGCGGTCTGCCCCGCCGTCGCGGTCCCCGAGTACGCCGGGGTGGCGGCGCTGCTCGACGGCGGCGTGCAGGTGGCGATCTTCCGCCTGCCGGGCGACCGGTTCTACGCACTGTCCAACTGGGACCCGTGCAGTGGCGCGGCGGTCCTTTCGCGCGGCATCGTCGGGGACGCGGGCGGTGTCCCGGTGGTCGCGTCGCCGGTCTACAAGGAACGGTTCGCCCTCGACAGCGGCGAGTGCCTGGACGCCGAAGGCGTTTCGGTCCCGGTGTTCGGGGTGCGTGTGCGGGAAGGCGTGGTCGAAGTGGAGTCTGCGTGACCGATGTCCTCCCGCTTGCCGGTTTCGTCATCGGCATCACCGCGGCGCGCCGGGCCGACGAGCTCGGCGCGCTGCTGGTGCGCAAGGGGGCGAGCGTCCGCTACGGGCCGGCGATCCGGATCGTCCCGCTGACGGACGACACCGAACTGCACGAAGCCACCACGCGGCTGCTGGACTCGCCGGTCGACGCGGTGGTGGCCACGACCGGCATCGGCTTCCGTGGCTGGCTGGAAGCGGCCGAAGGCTGGGGGCTGGGGGATTCGCTGCTCGCGCGGCTGTCGTCGGCTTCGCTGCTGGCCCGCGGGCCGAAGGTGACCGGCGCCCTGCGGGCGGCCGGGCTCTCGGAGGCGTACTCGCCCGCGTCGGAGAGCAACGCGGAACTGCTGCAGCACCTGCTCTCCTCGGGGGTCGAGGGCATGCGGATCGCGGTGCAGCTGCACGGCGAGCCACTGCCGTACTTTGTGGACACGTTGCGCGCGGCGGGTGCGGAGGTCATCGAGATCTCGGTGTACCGCTGGGTGGCCCCGGCGGACCCGGGCCCGGTGGACCGGCTCCTGGACGGCGTCCTGGACGGCGCGATCCACGCGCTGCCGTTCACCAGCGCCCCGGCGGCGGCGTCCCTGATCGCGCTGGCCCGCCGCACCGGACGGCTGCCGGGGCTGGTCTCGGCCCTGTCGGGCCCGGTGGTGGCGGCGTGCGTCGGCCCGATCACGGCGGGCCCGCTGGCGGCCATGGGAATCCCGACGGTCCAGCCGCAGCGAGCACGCATCGGCGCGCTGGCCCGCACGGTGGCGGAGACACTGGTGACGCGCTCCCCGCGCCTGCGCGCGGGCGGCCACTCGATCGAGCTACGCGGCCAGGCGGCCATCGTCGACGGCGAGTGGCGCGAGGTGGCCCCGGCCCCGATGGCGCTGCTGCGCGCACTGGCGGCGTCCCCGGGAAGGGTGGTGTCCCGCCGCGAGCTGATCGCGGCCCTCCCGGGCGGCGGCGAGGAGCACGCGGTGGAGACGGCAATCGGACGGCTCCGGACGTCACTGGGCGGCGGCAAGGTGGTCCAGACGGTGGTGAAGCGCGGCTACCGGCTGGCGGTGGACGCCTGACGACTCGTTCATGCCGCCGGCGTCGCTCAGTGTCAGCGCCATGGCTGCGGGGTGTCAGCCTGCCCGGCGAAGGTGGTTTCACACCAGGAAACAACCTTCAGGAGAAACATCATGCAGAAGTTCACCACCCCCGCCCCGATCACCACCGTCCTCGACATCCCGGCGGGCCGCATCCGGTTCACGGGCTCCGAGCGCGCCGAGACCACTGTGTCCGTCCGCCCCGCCGACCCGGCTCTCCGCCGGGACGTCAAGCTGGCGGAGCAGGCCGAGATCGACTTCCGCGACGGCGTCCTGCGGATCACGGCTTCGGCTTCGAAGCAGTACTTCGGGCCGTCCGGCGCAATCGAGGTCGTCGTCGAGCTGCCCGCGGGTTCCAGCGTCTCGGCCAAGGCGGCGAGCACGGAGCTGCACAGCACCGGACGGCTCGGCGAGGTGACCGTGGAGAGTGCGCAGGGGGACATCACGCTGGAGGAGGCGTCGGGCCTCCGGCTGACCACACAGGCCGGCGACATTTCGGTCGGCCGTCTCACGGGCTCGGCCGGGATCACCACGAGCAAGGGCGACATCCGGATTACGGAGGCGGCGACCGGCATGCTGGTGCTGAGCACCCAGGCCGGTTCGGTGTCGGTGGGCGTGGCGGCGGGGGTGTCGGCGTCCCTCGACGCGGGGACCAGCCACGGCCGGATCCGCAACGCCCTGCAGAACGCCTCGGGTACGCCGAAGGTGGTGATCCAGGCGACGACGGCTTACGGGGACATCGAGGCTCGCAGCCTGTGACGGCCTTGGGCGGTGACCTCCCGGCCGGGCCAGAGCGCGCGGGTGCGGCTGGGAGTGGCTCACTTCAGCGTCTTGAATGACTCATTCAGGACCTCCGAGGACCTGAATGAGTCATTCAAGACACCGCACCGGGAGACGCAGGTCGGCCACGGTGCTGCGCCAAGGCCGCCTTGGGGCGCTTGAGGAAACCCGAAACTGTCGGTGCCAGCCGGTAGAGTGGAAAACGGGGGGCGCCCCCGCGGGCCCGCCCCGGAAAGTCGAGCAGGGAAATCAGCCCACCCAGGTGACCGCGTGCTTCTCGAATCCGCGCGCCGCCGCCACGCGGGCCGCCTCGGCTTCGGCCTCCTCGCGGGCCGCCGGGCGCAGTGGGTCGAAGGCCGTCACTGTGATCGTCAGCTTCGCTCCGCTCGCCTTCGCTCGCCAGACGCCCGCGATGTCGCCGTCCGCCAGCAGGACTCCCGGGTTGCCCAGCATCTTCCAGACCTCCTTGCGGCGCGCGGGATCCGGGACCAGCAGCTCCTTGTCTCGCGCCTGGACGAACGGGTCCCACGGGGGCAGCAGCCGCACCACGTCCGGCTCCGGTGGGCTCTCCAGCGCCGCCAGGCTGGATGCCGGCAGGTACCTTCGGCGGCCCTCCACCGTCACCTCCGCCAGGTCCGGCGGCCACGTGCGGTCGACCACCGCGCGGGCCGTGCCGACGTACTCCGCCGCGTCGCCCGGGGCGGCCGGGCCGTTGAGGCGCAGGTAGTCCGCGATCACCTTCGCCGCCGCCGTGGGGTCCGGGGTGCGGCGCATGCGGCCGCGGCCCTCCAGCGGGGCCAGCGTCGCCGGGGAGGCCCCCGCGACCAGGCGGACGCCCGCGTGCGGCGTCGCGATGCGCATCAGCTGCTCGTGGATGTGCGTCGCGTTGCAGCCGCGGCACCAGCGCGAGAACCCCGGCGGCAGGCGCTTGGTCACCGCGGCCGAGACCGCGCCCTTCGTCATCGGCGCGGTGACGACCTTGCGGATGGCGGCCGCCGCGGTGAACACCACCTCGGCCGCCGCCAGGCCGGTCGCCGCCAGTTCCTTGCGCTGCCACGTCATGCGGGCCAGCGCGTCCGCGTCGTCCAGCGGGACCAGCGCGCGGATCACTTCCGGCAGGTCCTCACGGAGGTGGTAGTGCGGCGCGCCGCGCAACGTCCACGCCAGGACCAGCCGCTCGTCGGTCAGGGACACCTCGCCGCCGAGCCGGGCCACCAGTGCCAGCAGCGCGGTATCGCGCATGCTGTCCTGCAGCCCGGCCCGGACGACACCCAGGCCGGCCACGTCCCGCGCGGTGCGGTGCAGCCCGTGCTCGGCGATGCGGTAGGCGAGTACCTGGCGACGGTCCATCGGTGGCTCCTAGAGCGCGTACTCGAACGTGTAGCCCAGCTTGTCCTCGCCCAGCGCGCCGCCGGACGTGCCGCTGCCGGTCAGCCCGGCCAGCTCGCCGGTCCCCGAGCCGGGGACGACGGTGAACGTCGAGGCGATGCCCTTCGCGTCGAACGTGTACTCGTGGCGCACGATGAACGTCCCTTCGCGACCGTCCACCTTGCCCTCGAAACGCTCGAAGCTCGGCGAAGTGGTCTGGCCGCTGTCGTAGCCTTCGCCCGCGTAGTACAGCAGAAGGTCGCAGCTCGACTCGCCCTCGAGGACGCCGCTGTAGACCATCGTGGCGCGTGCGTGCGCCACCCGCGGGCCGCCTTCGGTGCCGCTGACCAGCTTTTCTTCCCAGCTCTTCGTGGTGAATGCGTTCATGGGACGTACTCTGCCGGGCATACCTGTCAGCTTGTGTCAGGATTTTCTGCCAGAATCCGGGGATGCGCGCGAGCCGTCTGCTGTCCGTCCTCCTGCTGCTGCAGAACCGCGGCCGGATGACGGCCGAGGAGCTGGCCGGAGAGCTGGAGGTCTCGGTGCGGACGGTCTACCGGGACATCGACGCGCTGTCGGCGTCCGGTGTGCCGGTCTACGCCGACCGGGGCCGGACCGGCGGCTACCGGCTGGTCGACGGCTACCGCACCCGGCTGACCGGGATGACCGAGGAAGAGGCCCAGTCGCTGTCGCTGGCCGGGCTGCCCGTCGCCGCGGCCGAGCTGGGGCTCGGCACGGTCCTCGCGGCGGCGCAGCTCAAGCTCTACGCCGCGCTGCCCGCCGAGCTGCGCGACCGCGCCGGCCGCGTCGCCGAGCGCTTCTACCTGGACGTCCCGGGCTGGCACCGCGGCATCGAGAGCCTGCCGACGCTGTCGGCGGTCGCCGACGCCGTGTGGTCGTCGCGCCGCATCCGGATCCGCTACGAACGGTGGGGGCAGCGCGTCGTCGAGCGGGAGATCGAGCCGCTCGGGCTGATCCTCAAGGCGGGTAACTGGTACCTCGCCGGCCGCTGCGACGGCACCGACCGCACCTACCGGATTTCGCGGGTGCTGGAGCTGACCGACCTGGGTGAGGTGTTCGAGCGGCCGGCGGGGTTCGACCTCGCGAAGTACTGGCAGGAGTGGTCCGAGCAGTTCGAACGCCGGATGTTCCCGCGCGTGGCCGTGGTGCGGCTGTCGCCCCGGGCGCAGGCTCTCGTACCGTTCTACGCAGGTTCCGTGGGGGCCCGCGCACTGCGAGAGTGTCCCCACGAGCCCGACGCGGACGGCTGGCTCACCGTCGAGCTGCCGGTGGAACCGGGCGAACCGGCCATCGGCGAGCTGCTGCGTTTCGGGCCGCACCTGGAGGTTCTCGCCCCGGCGGACCTGCGTGCGGAACTGGCGGAAGCGATCGAGGAGATGGGCGCGTTCTATGGGTGAGCTGAGCGGGATCGCCATCGGCGTCACGGCCGAACGCCGGGCGGGCGAGTTCATCGCGGCCCTCGAGCGCTCCGGCGCCCAGGTCCGGCACGCGCCGACGATCACGATCGTCCCGCTGGACGCCGACCCGCAGCTGCGCACGGGCACGGAGGCGGTATTGGCGGCGCCGGTGGGCTGCACGGTGGTCACGACGGGCGCGGGCTTCCGCGGCTGGCTCGACGCGGCCGAAGGCTGGGGACTCCGCGAGCGCCTGCTGGACCACCTGGGGGAGTCGCGGATCTTCGCCCGCGGCCCGAAGGCGGTCGGCGCGGTCCGCGGAGCCGGGCTCCGGGAGGCGTTTTCGGCGGAGTCCGAATCGAACGCGGAGCTGTTCGGCGCGGTGGCGGCGGCCGGGGTCGCCGGGGAGCGGGTGGCCGTCCAGCTGCACGGGACGCCGCTGCCGGAGCACACGGCCCTGCTCGTCGAGGCCGGGGCTTCCCTGGTGGAGGTGCAGCCGTACCGCTGGTACACACCGCCGGACGTCCGGCCGGTCCACGACCTGATCGACGCGGCGGTCGCGGGCGAGCTGGACGCGCTGGCCTTCACCAGCGCCCCGGCGGCGGCCAACTTCCTGACGCTGGCGAGGTCGTACAGCCGATACGACGAGCTGCTGGCCGCAATGCAGGGGCCGCTGGTGGTGGCGTGCGTGGGCCCGGTGACGGCGGCGCCGCTCGAGGAGGCCGGGGTGAAGACGCTGCAGCCGGAGCGCCAGCGGCTGGGGGCGCTGGTCAAGCTGCTGGTCACCACCCTGTCGGCGCGGCAGTAGCGCCCCAAGGCGGCCTTGGGTGCGCTGGACGCACCGAGGGCCACCTTGGGGCGCTTGGGGTGCGCCGAGGGCCGCCTTTGGGGCGCTTGGGGTGCGGCGAGGGCCGCTTTGGGGCGCTCGGGCAGCTCGGAAGCCTGCCGCGAAACCACGATCACCCGGCCGGAACCCGCGGGACCCTCCCTCAAAACAGCCCTGGCGGACCCGTGTCCTCCTCTCCGTCCGGCTTCCACCGGTACTTCCGCAGGTCGACGCGCTGGCCGTCGGCCAGGACGCCCTCCGCGCGCAGTCGCTCGAGCTGGTCGTGCACCAGGTGGGGTGCCGGGGTTCCGTTCGCGCGCAGGATCCGGTGCCACGGGAGGTCGTGCCCGTCCTCGGCCAGGATGGCGCCGACCATCCGTGGCGAGGGCGCCCCGGCGAGCGCCGCGATGTCGCCGTACGTCGCGACCGTGCCTGCCGGCACGGACTCGATGATCTCCCGCACCCGCTCGTGCAGAACGTCGTCCATACCGACACTGTGCCGCACACCACCGACACTTTTCGTGCCCGCCCGGCGCACGCAGCGGCACCTTCACCGAACGCACCCGCGCTAAGCCGTGCCGGTGCGACACCCGGGGGACCCGGCGTGGTTCCATCGCGGGGTGAACGCGAGGCGAACGGCCCAGGCGGACGCGCGGCTGGTGCGCCCGCCGGTCACCGGCACACCCACGTTCACCTGGGACGAAGGCGCGCGGCGGGTGCTCTCCGCGCCCGGCGGATTCCTCCGGGTGCTCGGCGGGCCCGGCACCGGCAAGACCGCCCTGCTCGCCTCGGCCGCCACCCGCCGCATCGCCGAGGGCGCGGATCCCGAGAGCGTGCTCGTGCTCACCACCTCCCGCAGGTCCGCCGACGCGCTGCGGGCCGACATCACCCGCCGCCTCACCGGCGACCCCGGACAGGCACGGGCGCTGCCGCGGACGGTCCGCGAACCGCTCGTGCGCACCGTGCACTCCTACGCCTATTCGCTGCTGCGGCTGGAGGCGATGGCCGAAGAACTGCCGCCGCCGCGGCTGCTGGCCGGTGCCGAGCAGGACGTCGTCGTCCGCGAGCTGCTGGCCGGTGACCTCGACGAAGGCGCCGAGTACTGGCCGGAGCAGCTGCGGCCCGCCCTGATGGTCCCCGGGTTCGCCGAAGAGCTGCGCGACCTGCTGATGCGGGCGGCCGAGCGCGGGCTCGGGCCGGAGGACCTCGCCGAGCTGGGCCGCCGCCGCGGCCGGGAGGAGTGGGTGGCCGCCGGCCGGTTCTGGGCGCAGTACGAAGAGGTCACGCAGCTGCAGGGCGCGGGCGGCAACGCGCTCGGCGTCGCGAGCGCGCCCGCGCTGGACGCCGCCGAGCTGGTCACCTCCGCGCTGCTCGCCCTCGAGGACGACGACGAGCTGCGCGAACGCGAACGCACCCGCGTCCGGCACCTGTTCGTCGACGACGCCCACCACCTCGACCCGCTGCAGACCAGCCTGGTCCGGACGATCGGGCACACCGCGGCCGAGTTCGTCGTCGCAGGCGATCCCGACCAGAACGTGTACTCCTTCCGTGGCGCCGACGCGAGCCTGTTCGCCGACGCCGACCCGGACGGCAGCCGGACCGTCACGCTCACGACGTCGCACCGGCTGTCCCCGGCCGTGCGCCTGGCCGTGGCGAAGATCGGCGCGACGCTGCCGGGCGCGTCGCCGCACCGCAGGATCGTCCCGCCGAAGGGCGCCACCGGCGGCACCGTCCGCGTCCGCGTGATGCCGACGCCCGCGGCCGAGGCGAGCTGGATCGCCGACCAGCTGCGCCGCGCCCACCTCGTCGACGGCGTGCCGTGGTCGGAGATCGCGGTCCTCGTCCGGTCGCCCGCCCGGACTTTCCTGGTGCTGCAACGTGCTTTGCGGGCCGCCGGGGTCCCGATCGGCTCGGCCACCGAGGAACTGCCGCTGGCCAAGCAGCCCGCGGTGCGGCCGCTGCTGGCCGTGCTCAAGCTCGCGCCGTCGCCGGAACTGCTCGACGTCGACCTCGCCGAAATGCTGCTGTCGTCCGCGCTCGGCGGCGCGGACCCGCTGGCGCTGCGCCGGCTGCGCCGCGGGCTGCGGCGGCTCGAACTGGCCGGCGGCGGGCAGCGGTCGAGCGACGAACTGCTCGTGGAAGCGTTGCGCGGCGGGGACGTTCTCGCCGGGCTCGCCGACGCCGAGGCCGAGCCGGTGCGGCGCGTCGGCGCGCTCTTGCGCGTCACGCACCAGGCCGTGGCCCGCGGCGACGGCGTCGAGCAGGTGCTGTGGCAGCTGTGGCGGGAAAGCGGCCTGGAAGAGAAGCTGCTCAAGCAGGTCGAGCGCGGTGGATCGCTGGGCGCGCAGGCCGACCGGGACCTCGACGCCGTCGTCGCGCTGTTCGACGCGGCGGGCCGGTACGTCGACCGGCTGCCGCGGGCCAGCGTTGCTTCGTTCGCGGATTACCTTGGTGCGCAACGGATCGCGGGTGACACGCTGGCGCCGGCGGCCGTCCCGTCCGAGGGCGTCTCACTGCTCACGGCGCACGCTGCCGCGGGTCGCGAATGGACAGTCGTCGCCGTCGCCGGGGTCCAGGAGGGCGCGTGGCCGGACCTGCGGCTGCGCGGGTCCGTGCTGGGTGTCGAGCGGCTCAAGGACCTGATGGCCGGGGTCGACGACGACGCCGTCTCCCAGACCGCGCCGATCCTCGCCGAGGAGCGGCGGCTGTTCTACCTCGCGATGAGCCGGGCGAAGCGGACGCTGCTGGTCACGGCGGTGTCGGGCGAGGACGAGCAGCCGTCGCGGTTCCTCGACGACCTGGAGGAGAACGGCGCCGACGACGGCGGCCTCGACTCGCGGATGAAGCCGC
Source organism: Amycolatopsis melonis (assembly GCF_040064235.1). Classification (NCBI taxonomy): domain Bacteria; kingdom Bacillati; phylum Actinomycetota; class Actinomycetes; order Pseudonocardiales; family Pseudonocardiaceae; genus Amycolatopsis; species Amycolatopsis melonis. Next base: position 108,394 of record NZ_JBDZYD010000013.1, on the reverse strand, counting down.
CTGGCCGGTCGCTGGTGCTCGCCGAGCTGGTGGGGGAGCTGCGCGAGGTCGTCTGCGACGACAAGGCCGACCCCGTCCGCCGCCGCCGGGCGGCGAAGCAGCTCGCGCGCCTGGCCGAGGCGAAGGTGCCCGGCGCGCACCCCTCGACGTGGTACGGCCTGCTGCCGGCGTCCACCGACGAGCCGGTGCACCCGCCGGGCGACCTCATCCGGATCTCACCGTCCACAGTGGAAATCCTGACGAAGTGCCCGCTGCGCTGGATGATCGAGCGCCACGGCGGCAGCGACCCGGCGCAGCTCGCGGCGGTGACCGGGACGCTGGTGCACGGGCTGGCGCAGGCGGTCGCGTCCGGCCGGACGCCCGCCGAGCTGCAGGCCGCGCTGGACGAGGCCTGGGTCCGCGTCGACGCGGGCGCGCCGTGGTTCTCGCGGCGCGAGCGGCGGCGGGTCGAGCAGATGCTGCAGAACTTCGTCACGTGGCTGGAACGCAGCCGTGCGGAACTGAAGGAAGCGGGCGTCGAGCAGGACATCGAGGTCGAGCTGCCCGCGGGCGGCGCGGACGAGGTCCGCGTGCTGCTGCGCGGGCGGGTCGACCGCGTCGAGCTGGACGCCGACGGGCGCCCGGTGGTCGTGGACATCAAGACGGGCAAGGTCCCGGTGTCCTCGGCGGACGCCGAGGCGCACCCGCAGCTGGCGGCCTACCAGCTGGCGGTGCTGCTGGGCGCGATCAAGGGCACCAACGAGCCCGGCGGCGCGCGGCTGGTGTACGTCGCGAAGGCGAACAACAAGACCGGCGCGACCGAACGGTCCCAGCCGCCGCTGGACGAGGTCGGCGGCAAGCAGTGGCTGGACCTGGTGAAGGACGCGGCGGCGTCGGCGGCCGGGCCGGACTACCAGGCCCAGGAGAACCCGGACTGCGACCGCTGCCCGGCCCGCGGCTGCTGCCCGCTGCGGCCTGAGGGCAGGCAGGTGCCGGGCCCGTGACCGCACTGACCCCGGCACTTTCACGTGAAAGTGCGTGCGAGGGGGGCGCATGAGCCCGCTCGTTATCGCCAATCCCGTTGAGCCCGCGGAACTCGCCGATGCCCTCGGGCTGCACCGTCCGACGCCGGAGCAGGCCACCGTCATCGCCGCGCCCGTCGAGCCTTCGCTCGTCGTCGCCGGGGCCGGGGCGGGCAAGACCGAGACCATGGCCGCGCGCGTGGTCTGGCTGGTCGCCAACGGGATCGTCAGCCCCGACCGCGTCCTCGGCCTCACCTTCACCCGCAAGGCCGCGCGCCAGCTCGGCGAGCGCGTCCGCGCGCGGCTGCGGCGGCTGGCCGGATCCGGGCTGCTCGACCGGCTCGACCCGACCGGCGGTCTACGGTCCACTGTGGTCGCCGGCGAACCGACGGTCCTCACCTACCACGCCTACGCCGGCCGCCTGCTGTCCGAACACGGCCTGCGGCTGCCCGTGCAGCCCGGCGTCCGGCTGCTGTCGGAGACGTCGTCGTGGCAGATCGCCCACCGCGTAGTGTCCACTTGGGACAACGAACTCGACACCGACCGCGTCCCGCCGACGGTGACCGCGGATCTCCTTGCCCTAGCCGGAGAACTGGGCGAGCACCTCGTCTCGACCGAACAGCTAGCCGAGTACACGACGTGGCTGTGCCGCGTCATCGAAAACGCCCCGCGCGCCAAGGGACAACGTGCCGCGCTGCCGCAGAAACTCACCGAAATCATGGCCGCGCAGCACTTCCGGCTCGCGCTGCTGCCGCTCGTCGAGGAGTACCACCGGCGCAAGCGCAACGAGGGCGCGCTCGACTTCGCCGACCAGATGTCGCTGGCCGCCCAGCTCGCCAGCGGGTATCCGTCGGTCGTGCGCGGTGAGCGGGAACGCTTCGGCGCGGTGCTGCTCGACGAGTACCAGGACACCGGGCACGCCCAGCGCGTGCTGCTGCGGGCGCTGTTCGGCGGCGTCGAAAACCCGCCGATGCCGGTCACCGCCGTCGGCGACCCGGCGCAGGCCATCTACGGCTGGCGTGGCGCCAGCGCGGCCAACCTGCCGCGGTTCACCACGGACTTCCCGCGCTTCGACGGCGAACGCCGGGTGCCCGCGCACGAATTCGGGCTGCTGACCAGTTTCCGCAACCCGCCGGAGATCCTCGACCTGGCGAACGCCATCGCCGAGCTGCTGCGCGCCCGCGGTCTCGGCGTCGAACGGCTGCGGGCCCGCGAAGGTGCCGGGCCCGCGGACGTCGCGTGCGCGCTGCTGCCGGACATCCGCGCCGAACGCGAGTGGGTGGCCGACGCGCTCGCCCGCCGCTGGCACGCGGCCAGGGAGGAGACCGGCAAGCCGCCGACCGCGGCGGTGCTCGTGCGCCGCCGCGCCGACATGGCCCCGATCGCCGCCGAGCTGCGGGCACGCGGCCTGCCGGTCGAGGTCGTCGGGCTCGGCGGGCTGCTCGACGAGCCGGAGGTCGCCGACCTCGTCGCGACGCTGAAGGTGCTCGCCGATCCGCTGTCCGGCAGCGCCGCGGCCCGGCTGCTGACCGGCGCGCGCTGGCGGCTGGCCGCCGCCGACGTCGCCGCGCTGTGGCGGCGTGCCGGTGAGCTGTCCACTCCGGACAAGTCCGCTTCGGACAGTCCGGAACTGGTCGCCGAACGGGTCGAGCAGGCCGGGCTGATCGACGCGATCGACGAACCCGGTTCGCCGGAGCGCTATTCCGAAGAGGGGTACAAGCGCATCCGGCGGATCGGCTGGGAGCTGGCCGCGCTGCGCCGCCGTCTCGACCAGTCGCTGCCGGAACTGGTCGCCGACGTCGAGCGGACGATGCTCCTGGACGTGGAATCCCTGGCGCGTCCAGGATCCGCGGGACGGGCGCACCTGGACGCGTTCGCCGAAGTCGTCACCGACTACGCCGAGACGGCGCCGACCGCGACCCTGTTGTCCTTTGTGGACTACCTGAACACCGCCGCGCACGCCGAAGACGGGCTGACGCCGGGCGAGGTCGAGGTCGTCCCGGACCGGGTCCAGGTGCTCACCGTGCACTCGGCGAAGGGGCTGGAATGGGAGGTCGTCGCCGTCCCGCACCTGGTGCACGAGGTGTTCCCCGGACGGCGGCGGTCGTCGTCGTGGCTGCGGACCGCGACGTCGCTGCCCGCCGCGCTGCGCGGCGACGCGGAAGACCTGCCGACGCTGGAGATCGCCGAGGGGTACGACCGCAAGGAAGTCCAAGAAGGACTGGAACTGCACGAAGCCGGGTTCGTCGAGCGGGAACAGGCGGAGGAGCGGCGGCTGTGCTACGTCGCCCTGACACGGTCCGAGCACGCGCTGATCGTGTCCGGGCACTGGTGGAACGAAAGCAGCAGCCGGGCCAAGGGGCCGTCGGAGTTCCTGACGGAGATCGCCGACGTCATGCGGGAAACCGGCGTCGGGCAGATCGACGGCTGGGCGCCGGAGCCTGCCGTCGACGACGAGAACCCGCTGGTGTCGGACTCGCGGACGTCCCGGTGGCCGGTGGACCCGCTGGCCGACCGCCGCACCGGCGTGCAGACCGGGGTCGAGCTGGTGTCCGAAGCCTTGGCCGCGTCCGAACCGTCCGAAGAGGACGAAGACGATCCCGACGGCTGGATCACCGACACCGACGTCCTGCTGGAGGAGTGGGCACGCAAGGACGACCACGTCAAGCGCGTCCCGCTGCCGTCGCGGCTGACGGTGAGCCAGCTGGTCGCGCTGGCCGACGACAGCGCCCGGCTGGCGAGCGACCTGCGCCGTCCGCTTCCGGTGGAGCCCAACAGCTTCGCCCGCCGCGGCACGGAGTTCCACGGCTGGCTGGAACGCCGGTTCGCGGGCGACCAGCTGATCGAGATCGACGACCTCCCGGGCGCGGCCGACTTCGGCGAAGCTCCTGACGCGGACTTCGAGGAACTGCGGGCGGAGTTCGAGAAGAGCGAGTGGGCCACGCGCGTCCCGGAGGCGGTGGAGGTCTCGTTCACCGCCGACGTCGAGGGCATCACCCTGCGCGGCCGCATGGACGCGGTGTTCCGCAACCCGGACGGCACCTGGGAAGTGGTGGACTGGAAGACGGGGGCGGTCCCGCCGGAGTCCCGCATCCCGGCACTGTCGGTCCAGCTGGCGGCGTACCGGATGGCGTGGGCGGCACTGAAGAACGTCCCGGTGGACCAGGTCCGCGCGGCCTTCCACTACGTCCGCGCGAACCGCACGATCCGCCCGGCCGACCTCTTGGCCCCGGAAGACCTCCTCGGCCTCCTCCGCAACATCCCCGAGGCGTGACCTCCGGGGCATCACTCGTGATTGGCGGGGCATCAGCCGTGATTGGCGGGGCATCGGCGTGATGCCCGCTCAATCACGCGTGATGCCTGCTCAATCACGCGTGATGCCCCTTAGCACACGAGTGATGCCGCTTTGATCACGCGAGTTGACCCTCTGATCACGCGGGTTAGGCGTTGTCGCGGACCTTCAGGGCCCACGTGATCAGGGGCCACTGCAGGGGCAGGCGGGCGAAGGCGATGGCACGGCGGGGTGCCGGGGCGTGGCGGGCGTCCAGCGCCATCTTGACGTTGCCCGGGAAGACGCCCAGGAACAGCAGGGCTGCGGCCAGGCCGCCCAGCCGGCGGGTGCGCGGGGCCGCCACCGCGGCCGCGACCGCCAGTTCCGCGACGCCCGAGCCGTACGTCCACGCCCGGCGGGAACCCGGCAGCGACGCGGGGATCAGGCCGTCGAACGGCTTGGGGACCGCGAAGTGCAGGACGCCCATCGTGCCCAGCACGCCGGCCAGGACGTGCGCGGGCCGTTGCGAGGTTGCCATGAACTCATCGTTTCACGCGGCGGGCCGGTGTCCGGTTCGGCTATCCTCCGGGCGTGAGTGACGCTCGACACCTGCCGCTGGGAGCAGGTGCATGAAGGCCCTGAAGCGGTTGCCGCTGGGCAGTCTCACCGATCGGCCGGACCACGAGCTCGTCGGCGTCCTGCGGATGCCCGAGCTCACGGTCAGCCCGCTGCGCTCGATCGTCAAGCGGATCATCGGCGCGATGCTCGCGCTGCTGGCCACGGTGGTCATCGTCTACGTCGACCGCGACGGCTACCGCGACGCGAACGGCGACGGCCTGTCCCTGCTCGACAGCCTGTACTACGCCACGGTTTCGCTGTCGACGACCGGCTACGGCGACATCGCGCCCGCCACGTCGTCGGCGCGGCTGGTGAACGTGCTGGTGATCACCCCGCTGCGGGTGCTCTTCCTCATCGTCCTGGTCGGCACCACCCTGGAAGTGCTCACCGAGCGCTCCCGCCAGGCGTTCAAGATCCAGAAGTGGAGGACGAAGGTGCGCGACCACACGGTCGTCGTCGGGTTCGGCACCAAGGGCCGGTCCGCGGTCAACGCGCTGCTCGGTGACGAAAACGCCGAACCGGGCCAGATCGTCGTCGTCGACACCGACCAGCAGGCCCTCGACCAGGCGAGCGCGCTCGGCCTGGTCGCCGTGCACGGTTCGGCCACCCGCGCCGACGTCCTGCGCGTCGCCGCGGTGCAGCACGCGCGGGCGGTCGTGGTCGCCCCCAACCGCGACGACACGGCGGTGCTCGTCACGCTCACCGCCCGCGAGCTGGCACCCAAGGCGCACATCGTCGCCTCGGTGCGGGAGGCGGAGAACGTCCACCTGCTCAAGCAGTCGGGCGCCAACCAGGTCGTGGTGTCCAGCGAGACGGCCGGGCGGCTGCTCGGCATGGCGACGTCGACGCCGCTGGTCGTGGACATCATGGAGGACCTGCTGACCCCCGAATCCGGGCTGGCGATCGCCGAGCGGCCGGTTGAACCGTCGGAGGAGGGCGGGTCGCCGCGGCACCTGCCGGACATCGTGCTCGGCGTGGTCCGCGACGGTGTCCTGTACCGCGTGGACGCCCCGCAGGCCGACGCCATCGAGCCCGGCGACAAGCTGCTGTACGTCAAGAAGGTGACCCCGGCGGAGAAGATCGAGCAGCGCTAGGCCTGCAGCCAGGCTGCCTGGGTTTTGCCCGCGGGATCTGGAACCATGGCGAGGTGCCCCCGCGATCCCTCGCCCTGAAGTGGCCCACGGTGGCGATCCCCGCCGCGGCGGGCGTGCTCGTCGTGCTGCTCGCCTGGCTGGCCGGGCCGGGGCTGCTGGGCATCACCAGCGGCGACCGCGGGGCCCCGGTGCAGGCCCAGGTCACCAGGCCGGCGTCGTGCGAGAAGCCGGACGCCGTCGAAACCGTGCGGTTCACCGTCGCCGGGAAGGTCCGCGAGGGCACGCTCAACGGCTGCGGGCACGGCCAGGACGAACGCATCGACGTCGACGTGCCGGACGTGCTGCCGGACCAGGGCCCGGTCGCCGTGCACGCCGCCGACACCTCGCCCGGCGCGTCGGACGCCCGGCGGCCGCTCGGGCTCGCGCTGCTCGTGTTCGCCTGCTTCTCCGGCGGGATGTACGTCTACCTCGTGCTGCGGACGCAGCCGCGGCCGAAACCCGCTAGCTGACCTCGGCCGCCGGCGCCGCGAACGTGTTGCAGTCGGCGATCCGGTTGCTCGTCGCGCCCGCCCGCCACCAGGCCGCGTAGTGCGCGTTCGTGCCGTGGTCGTGGCTGCGGGAGGTGTTGTCGCCGCGGGTTTCCTGGTCGTTCCAGGCCTTGTTGTACATGTCGCGGGTGATCGTGCCGCCCTGGTCGACGTGCGCGCCGAGGAACATCCCCGAGAAGCACTGGGCCTGCAGTTCCTTGCGCCGCGACATCTCCAGCCCCGCCGGGCTGTTCTGGCCCGCCTCGTAGATCTTCTGCCAGGCCGCGTCCATCAGCCCGGCGACCTCCTGCACGTGGTGGCCGTACTCGTGGGCGAACAGGGCGAGGTAGACGCCGGGGTTGTTGCCGTACTGGTCGGTCTGCAGGCCGCGGAACGGGACGTACAGGTTGTTTTCGCAGTAGTACGCGGCGGTCGCGATGCCGACCTGGATGGTGCCGCACTCGGTCTCGAAGCTCGCGCCGGTCGGGAAGTGCAGGGCAGGCGGCGTGAACGGCAGGTGGTAGGCCTCCAGGAACGGGCCCCACGCCGCGTCGAGGCACTTGCTCGCCGCGGTGAAGAACGCCTCCGCGCCCTCCTGCGTGCTCTGCCACGCGGGCAGCGTGCAGACGCGGTTCTGCAGACCGGCGTTCGGGTCCTGCAGGATCGGGTGGTCGGCCAGCTTGAGGATCTTCTGCGGGCCGGTCTCGGTGGGGGTCGGGAAGTCCGCCGACGGGCTGGGCAGCACGGAAGCCGGCGCACCGGCACCGCCGGGCAGCTGCGAAGGGACGTCTGCGGACGTCGGCACGTCGCGGAAGTTCGCGTTGGCCAGCGGGGTTTCGCCGCGGTTGAGCGCGACGATCGCGACCAGGCCCAGCACCAGCACGGCCACCGCGCCGAGGCACACGCCGATCACCGCCGCCGGCGACCGGCGCTTCGGGGCGGACACGGTGTGCGGGCGGCCGAGCCACGGGAGATCCGGCTGCGCATCCGGCACCGGCGGCGGCTGGACGGTTCCGCGGGGCGGCGGTACCTGGCCGGGGGGCGGTTGCGTCACTGGGCAGTCCCGAAAGGTCTCGGTACGGACCGGGGGTACCCGATCCCGCCGTTCAGCATATCGGGGGAACGGGCCGTCCCGCACCCGTCCGTGCGCGCGGCGTCACGACGCGCGGACGTCACCCCAGGTCTGGCCGGGTGCGGCGGGCTCTGAGAGAGTGTCGTCAAGCAGGTACTGCAGGCGAGGGGCTTCGATGACAGACACCGGTGGCACGCCCGGCGGAGAGGGCGACGGCACGCCGACACCGAGCCAGGGGATTCCCTCGGCTTCCATCCCTGGATCAGGTGAACCGAAGCCGCCGCAGGATCACGCGGCGTCACCGGCGACGCCGCCTCCCGGGTGGCAGGCGCCGGACTCCCCGGGGGCGGGGGATTCTGCGGGGTCGCAGGGTGCGCAGGCCGCTCCGGGCACGCCGGGCTCGCAGGATGCCCCGGCTGCTCCGGGTGCGCAGGCCCCTTCAGGCACGCCGGGCACGCAGGATGCCGCGGCCGCTCCAGGCTCGCACAGCGACTCGGGCTCCCAGCCCGCTCCGCCGTCCTACGGCTCGCAGCCCCCGCCGTCGTACGGCTCCCAGGTCGCCCCGCCGCCCAGCTGGCAGGCGCCCGGCCCGACCGCGCCGTCGTGGCAGCCGCCGGGCACCTACGGCGCCCCTCAGTACGGCCAGCCCGACCCGCGCTGGAACCCGCAGGGCTTCGGCAAGCCCGGCGTGATCGCGCTGCGGCCGCTCAACATCGGCGACATCCTGGACGGCGCGATCACCGCCATCCGGCGTCACCCGCTGCTCATCCTCGGCATCGGCGCGGTGCTGGCGGTGATCACCGCCGGTCTCGACTTCCTCGTCCAGAAGCTCCTCTTCAGCGACCTGCAGGAGCTGGCCACCGCCACCAACCTCGGCCCCGGCGCGACCGACGAGGAGATCAGCAACGCCCTGTTCGGCCTGCTCGGGACGGCCCTCCTCGCGACGCTGCCGACGGCCCTGCTCACGACCTTGCTGGCCGCGGTGGCGAACGGCCTGCTGGCCGCCGTCATGGGACGGGCCGTGCTCGGCCGTGAAGTGACGTTCTCGATCGCCTGGGCCGAGGTCTGGCCGCGGATGCTGCCGCTGCTGGGCGTCGGGCTCGCGTACTCGGTCCTCACCACCATCGGCGCGATGCTGTGCCTGATCCCCGGCGTCGTCGTCTACGTCTTCTGGGCGCTGGCCAGCCCGGCGCTCGTGCTGGAGCGCGGCACCTTCAAGCAGGCGTTCTCGCGCTCGGTCAAGCTGGTCAGCGGCTCGTTCTGGCGGGTGCTCGGCATCCTGCTGCTGGCCTGGCTGATCGGCTACCTCTTCAGCATGATCATCAACCTGCCGTTCAACGTCGGCACCGGCATGTTCCGGCAGCTGTTCAACCCGGCGCAGGTGGCCCTGCCGACCACCGGCGACCTGCTGCTGCAGTCGGCCGGGCAGATCATCGCCGGCACCATCGCGATGCCGTTCGTCGCGCTGGTCACCGTGATCGTCTACCTCGACCAGCGGATGCGCCGCGAGGGCATGGACATCGAGCTGGCGCGCGCGGCAGGCGTGCAGCCGCCGCAGGCATGGTGACGCTGGTGCTCTCGGACGTCCCGGTCGGCATCGACCGGGACGACGCGCGGCGCGCGGCCGCACAGGAGCTGGCGGACCCGAAGTACCGGGACGCGCAGCCGGGCCCGCTGCAGGAACTCAAGCAGTGGCTCGGCGAGCAGGTCGCCCGGCTGATCAAGGGCCTGTCGACCGTCGTCCCCGGCGGCCCGTTCGGCTTGCTGCTGGCCCTGGTGCTGCTGATCGTGCTCGTCGTCGTCATCCGGCTGCGCACGGGCAAGGTCGCCCGGACCGCCCGCGCCGGCGGCGAGGTCTTCAGCGAGAAGCGGCGCAGCGCCGACGACTACCGCCGCTCGGCCGCCGAAGCCGCCGCCGCGGGCCGGTACGACGACGCCGTCCGCGACCGCTTCCGCGCCGTCGTGCGGGCGCTGGAGGAACGCGCCCTGCTCGACGCGCGGTCCGGCCGGACCGCGGACGAGGCCGCCGCCGAAGCGGGCGTGCTGCTGCCGAACGTCGCGGCCGAGCTGCGCCACGGCGCGCGGCTCTTCGACGACGTCCACTACGGCGGCCGCGAAGGCACCGAAACGGCGTACCACGCGCTGACCGAGCTGGACGAGCGCTGCCGCCGGGAACGGCCGGTCGCCTTGGCGGACGCGTGAGCACCTCCGTTTCGCCGGACCTGCGCCGGATCTGGCGTGGCGTCCGCGCCCCGCTCGCCATCGTCGTCCTCATCTTCGCCGCCGGGGCGCTGCTGCTGCTCGACCGCGGCGACCAGACCTACGGCGTGCTCGAACCCGGCTCCTACGAACCCGGCGGCGCGCACGCGCTGGTCAAGCTCCTGCAGGACCAGGGCGTCGACGTCCGGACGGCGCACACGGCGGCCGAAGCGGGCGACGCGCTCGGCAAGGACGCGACCCTGCTGGTCACCGAGCCGGACCTGGTCCCGCGCGAGCGGCTCGACGCACTGCGCGAACGCGCCGCCGACGTCGTACTGGTGACGCCCGGCCCGGCGACGCTGGAGGAATCGCTGCCGCTGGTGAGCGCCGTCGGCGAGAGCGAAGTCGGGACGCTGGGGCCGCGGTGCACGGTGGCCGCGGCGGTCGCGGCAGGCGACGTCACGCTGGGCGGGATCGGCTATTCGTCGCCGGGCGCGCGCTCCTGTTACCCCGGCGAGGACGGCGGCGGCACGCTGCTGCAGCTCGCCGGCCCCGGCGGCACGACGACGCTGCTCGGCGCGGCCGCGCCGCTGACCAACGGGCGGCTCGCCGACGAGGGCAACGCGGCACTCGGCCTGCACCTGCTCGGGGCGCACCCGAAGCTCGTCTGGTACCTGCCGTCCACCACGGACCCGGCGCTGGACGGCGGCCGCAAGTCGATCTTCACGCTGATCCCGGACGGCTGGTACTACGGGGCCGCGCAGGCGCTGATCGCCGTCGCGCTGCTGGCGTTGTGGCGGGCGCGGCGGCTGGGCCCGGTGGTGACCGAGCCGCTGCCGATCGTGGTCCGCGCGGCGGAAACCGCCGAGGGTCGCGCGCGGCTGTACCGGCGGGCGAAGGCGGCCGGGCACGCGGGCGAGACACTGCGGGAAGCGGCGCGGACGCGGCTGCGGACCACGCTGGGCCTGCCGCGCGACGCCGACGCGCAGGCGCTGGTGGCCGCGGTGAGCGCGCGGACCGGACGGCAGGGCAACGACGTCGGTGCGGTCCTTTTCGGACCGCCGGTGCCGGACGACCCCGCGCTGGTCCGGCTGGCCGGCGAACTGGACAGGGTGGAACGAGAGGTGGGGCGAACTTGACCAGCGAGAACGCGACGGGGGCCCGGGACGCGCTGATCGCGTTGCGCGGCGAGGTCGCCAAGGCCGTCGTCGGCAACGACGCCGCGGTCACCGGGCTGATCCTGGCGTTGCTCTGCCGGGGGCACGTGCTGCTCGAAGGCGTCCCCGGCGTGGCGAAGACGCTGCTGGTGCGGGCGCTGGCCGCGGCGCTGGACCTGGAGACCACGCGCGTGCAGTTCACGCCGGACCTGATGCCCGGCGACGTCACCGGCTCGATCGTCTACGACGCGCACAGCGGCGAGTTCTCCTTCCGCGAGGGGCCGGTGTTCACGAACCTGCTGCTCGCCGACGAGATCAACCGGACGCCGCCGAAGACGCAGTCGTCGCTGCTGGAGGCGATGGAGGAACGGCAGGTCTCGCTCGACGGCAAGTCGCGGCCGCTGCCGGACCCGTTCATCGTGATCGCCACGCAGAACCCGGTGGAGTACGAGGGCACCTACCCGCTGCCGGAGGCGCAGCTGGACCGGTTCCTGCTCAAGCTGACCATGCCGGCCCCCTCGCGCGAGGACGAGATCGGCATCCTCTGGCGCCACGCACAGGGCTTCGACCCGCGCAACCTCGCGGCGGCGGGCCTGCGCGCGGTCGCCGGCGCGGCCGAACTCGCGGCCGCGCGGGACGCGGTCGCGAAGGTGACCGTCGGGCCCGAGGTGATCGGGTACGTCGTCGACCTGTGCCGGGCGACGCGGCAGCTGCCTTCGGTGCGCATCGGTGTCTCGCCGCGTGGCGCGACGGCCCTGCTCGCGGTGGCGCGGGCCTGGGCCTGGCTCGCCGGACGCGACTACGCGACGCCCGACGACGTCAAGGCGCTGGCGCGGCCCGCGCTGCGGCACCGCCTGGACGTGCGGCCCGAGGCCGAGCTGGAGGGTGTCACCGCGGACGGCGTGCTGGACCGGGTGCTCGCGTCCGTGCCCGTGCCGCGCTGACATGGCCGTCACCGGAAGGCTCGGGCTGCTCGCGCTGTTCGGCGCGCTGGTGGTCGGGCTGCTGCTGCCGTCGGACACCGGCCTGCTCGCGGTCGGCGGGGTGCTGCTGGTGCTGGTCGCCGCCGACCTCCTGCTCGCGGGCAGCGTCCGGGCACTGCGGTTTTCGCGCTCCGGCGACACGTCGGTGCGGCTGGGCGAGCCGTGCGAGGTGACGCTGGTCGTGGCGAACCCGGGCCGCCGTCCGGTGCGCGGGCAGCTGCGCGACGCGTGGCCGCCGAGCGCCGGCGCCGCCGACCGGCACGCGCTGCGCCTCCCGGCGGGGGAGCGGCGGGCGCTGGTGACCGCACTGCGTCCCACGCGGCGCGGTGACCGGGCCGCGGCGCGGGTGACCGTCCGCTCGGTCGGACCGCTGGGCCTGGCCGCGCGGCAGGGCTCGCACGTGGTGCCGTGGACGGTGCGCGTGCTGCCGCCGTTCCACAGCCGCAAGCACCTGCCGTCGCGGCTGGCGCGGCTGCAGCAGCTCGACGGCCGCAACGCGGTGCTGATCCGCGGGCAGGGCACGGAGTTCGACTCGCTGCGCGAGTACGTGATCGGCGACGACGTCCGCTCGATCGACTGGCGCGCGACGGCAAGGGCGGCGGACGTGATGGTCCGGACCTGGCGCCCGGAACGCGACCGGCACGTGGTGCTGGTGCTGGACACCGGCCGCGTCTCGGCGGGCCGGGTGGGCGACGCCCCGCGTCTCGACGCGGCGATGGATGCGGCGCTGCTGCTGGCGGCACTGGCGTCCCGCGCGGGCGATCGCGTCGACCTGCTGGCCTACGACCGGCGGCTGCGCGCGGCGGTGCAGGGCTCCACGGGCCCGGCGTTGCTGACGTCGCTGGTCAACGCGATGGCGCCGCTGGAGCCGTCGCTGGTGGAGACCGACGCGCGCGGGATGGTCGCCGAAGTGCTCCAGCGGACGCGGCGCCGGGCACTGGTGGTGCTGCTGACCGGCCTGGACGCGGCGCCGCTGGAGGAGGGCCTGTTCCCGGTGCTGGGCACGCTGACGGCCCGGCACGAGCTGGTGATCGCCTCGGTGGCGGACCCGCGGGTGGCGGAGATGCTGTCCGGCCGCGGCGACGCGGAAGCGGTCTACGACGCGGCCGCGGCGTCCCGCACGGTGGCGGAGCGCCTCCGCGTGACCGAACGCCTGGCCCGGCACGGCGTGGGCGTGGTGGACGCGACCCCGGAGGAACTCCCGCCGGCCCTCGCGGACCGCTACCTGGCCCTGAAGGCCGCAGGCCGCCTGTAGGTGGTCTGCCGCGGCTTGTCGTGAGTGGTATTTAGGGTTAGAACCCGAATTACCACTCACGAGTGGCTGCGGTGGTGAGCGTCCGTTCGGCCTGTTAATCCCGAAGCATGCGGATGCTTCTGGCGGTGGTCCTGGCGGTGGGTTCGGTGAGCCCGGCGGCGGACGGCACACCCGTCTACCTGGCCGACGGCGGTGGCAAGCTGTCCCTCGCCGCCGTGGACGGGAAGCCCGTGCTGGCCGACGCCGGTGACCCGAACGCGAAGTGGACCTACGACAAGGCGTCCCAGCACTACGTGAGTGTCCCGGGTGGACAGTGCCTCACCGCCGTCAGCCCGGTCGACGGCGTCGCCGTGAAGCTCGCCGCCTGCGACGACAAGGACAAGCACCAGGCCTGGCGGCGGGTGGCCGGGCTGCCCGGGCTGGTCGAGATCGCCAACGTCGCCACCGCGCGCTGCCTCACCGCGGAAGCCGCCGTCGCGGGCGCGCGGCTCTACCAGGAAGTCTGCTCGCTGACCGGGATCGCGAACACGTGGGCGGCGGGCGGGCGCACCCTCGCGATCCTGTCGGGCAACGGCCAGCGGCTCGCGTCGAAGGACCCCGGCGCGCCGTTCGTCGTCCGCGTGATCGGCGAGAACGGCCAGCCCGCGCCCGACGTCCCGGTGACCTTCTTCGTCCGCGCGGCGCGGCCCAAGAACGCCCTGGTCTTCGAGGGCGGCAGCGAGACGGCGACGGCCAAGACCGGCGCGGACGGTTCCGCGTCGAGCCCGAAGCTGACGCTCACCGAACCGGGCGAGTTCGAGGCCCGGTTCGTCGGGACGGCGGGGCTCGACGACGGTTCGTCGATCGCCTTCGAAGGCTCGTGCCTATGCTGACTCGGGGAGCACGTCGCCGGCGTCGCGCGCCTCGATGTCGCCGACCTCGCCCTCGCGGGCCGCGCGACGGCCGAGCGTGAAGACGTAGACCAGGAACGCCACTTCGGCCAGCATGCCGATGCCCACGCGCAGCCACGTCGGCCAGCCCGACGGCGTCACGAACGCCTCGATGATCCCGGTGACGAACAGCACGCACGCCAGCCCGAGCGCCATGATCACCACCGACCGGCCCTGCTCGGCCAGCGCCACGGTCCGGGAGCGGCGGCCGGGGTCGATCACCGTCCAGCCGAGCCGCAGGCCGGTGCCCGCCGCGACGAACACCGCCGTCAGCTCCAGCAGGCCGTGCGGCAGGAGCAGGCCGATCATCACGTCGCCGCGGCCCGCCGCGCTCATCGCGCCGATGATCACCCCCGCGTTGAGGGCGTTCATCCACAGCATGCCGATCACCGGCAGGCCCAGCGCGACACCGAGGAACAGGCAGGTCGCCGCCACCCACGCGTTGTTCGTCCACACGTGCGCCGCGAACGACGACGCCGGGCCGGTCGAGTAGTAGCTCTCGGCCTCGCCGCCGGGCCGGGTCAGCTCGTTGAGCCCCTCCGGCGTGTCGATCGCCGCGCGGACCTGCGGGTCGCCCGCCACCCAGACGGCGATCAGCGTGATCACCGCGATCGACGCCAGCGCGGCCGGGATCCACCAGCGCCGCGACAGGTACACCGCGGCGGGGAACCGGCGCGTGAAGAACAGCGCGACCTCGCGCCACGCGGGGTTGTGCGACCCGGAGATCGCCGACCGCGCCCGCGCGACCAGTCCCGACAGCCGGGCGACCAGCGCCGGGTCGGGCGCGACCGACCGCACGATCGACAGGTGCGTCGCGGTGCGCTGGTAGAGCGTCACCAGCTCGTCGGCCTCGGCGCCGGTCAGCTTGCCGCCGCGACCGGTCAGCTCGCCGAGCCGGTGCCACTCCGCCGCGTGCGCCGCGACGAAGACGTCCACATCCACCAACCCAGCCTATCCGGCCGCCGCCGTCGCTAGGCTGGGCTTCGTGCACGAGGAATCCGAGCTGGTCACCGGCGAAGCCGTCGTACTGGACCTGCGCGTGGCCAAGCTCGCCAGCCGCGCGCTGGCGATGGTGCTGGACGTGCTCGTGCAGTTCGCGCTGCTGGCGGTGGCGCTGATGCTGGTCGGGATCGCGTCGTCGGTCCTCGACGAGGGGCTCCTGGTCGCCGTCGGGCTGGTGTTCCTCGTGCTGATCCTGGTCGGCTACCCGGTGCTGTTCGAGACGCTCTCGCGCGGCCGGTCGCTGGGCAAGATGGCGCTGGGCCTGCGCGTGGTGCGCGTCGACGGCGGCCCGATCCGCTTCCGGCACGCGCTGGTCCGCGGGCTCGCCGGGGTCGTCGTCGACTTCTGGCTGCTCGGGCTGTTCGGCGCGGTGGCGGTGATCGTGTCGCTGTGCTCGTCCGACGGCCGCCGCGTCGGCGACTTCCTGGCCGGAACGCTGGTGATCCGCGAGCGCACCCCGGAGGGCGGCGGTTACCCGGCGCTGGGCATGCCGCCGGGCCTGGAGGGCTGGGCTGCCCAGCTGGACCTGACGCGCCTGCCGGACGACCTCGCGCTGGCCAGCCGCCAGTTCCTGGCGCGGTTCAGCCAGCTGAGCCCGGAGGCGTCCCACGCACTCGGCTGGGGGCTCGCGCAGCAGGTGGGCAACGCGCTGGGCACGCCGGTCCCGCCGGGCGTGCCGCCATGGGCGTTCCTGGCGGCGGTGCTGGCGGAGCGCCGCAACCGCGATCACGCGCGGGCGTTCCCGGGGATGACGGCGGTGCAGGTGGAGAACCAGGAACGCGCGCGGAAGTTCGAGGCGTACGCGGCCCGGATGAAGGCGGAGCGGACCGAGGCCCGGCCGTCCTCGCCGGTCCCGTCCCCGTCCCTTGAACCGGAGCCGCCGACGCCGCCGTCCGGGACTCCGGCTGTGCCGCCCGGCACCCCGGCGCCGCCGAACCCGTTCACCCCGCCGAGCTGAGCGGGTCCCGAACGCCCCAATGGGCATTTTTCATCCTGACTGTGCTGGTCAGGGGGGCTTGACGGTGGCGGTTGTGGTTGTGCGGTAACAGGGTCGCTGGTTTGTCTGCCGGTGGCAGGGAGCACGGCGGAGCCCCCGGATGTTGATCAAGTCGTGACTCAAGATAAAACGTCCGGGGGCTCCGCTCCCACTGTCTCACAGCCCGCCGCCATGATCACCTACCGCAGTGCGGTGCCGGTGTCGGTCGCCACCATCACCTGGCTGACCAGCCTGATCACCGCGCACCGGACCCGGATCGGGTCCCGCTGGCGCAAGGTCACCCCCGGACAGCAGGCGATCCTGGTACTGGCGATGCTGCGCAAGGACGAACGCCTGCTGGACCTGGCCGGCCCGAACGGGATCTCCGCCTCCACCCTGCGCCGCTACCTGCTGGAAGTGATCGGGCTGCTCGCCGGCCGGGCCCACAGGCTCAACCGCGTGCTGCGCCGCCACGCCGCCCGCGGGCAGGTCGTTGTGCTGGTGGACGGCACCCTGATCCGCACCCGCCGCCGCACCGGCAAGCACAACCGGGGCCCACTACAACGGCAAACACAAACACCACGGCCTGGTCGTGCTCGCCCTGACCGACGAACACGGCCGGCTGCTCTGGATCTCCCCGGCCCTGCCGGGCCGCACCGCCGACATCACCGCCGCCCGCCGGCTACGGATTCGCCAGCACCTGCACACCCACGGCCTGACCCCGGCCGCAGACAAAGGGTTCCACGGCTGGCACAAAGACGTCCGCACCACCCGCGACTGCACCATCTGCGGCGGAGCGTGTGAACAGGTCGTGCTCACCCCCTACAAAGCCGAGGCCAACCGGCCCCTCACCGACGCCCAGCAGACCGCGAACACAGTGTTCAGCGCCCTGCGCTGCGCGGTTGAGGGCGGCTTCGCCGCCCTCAAAACCTGGCGCATCCTCAACACACTCCGCCTCCACCCCCGCCACGCCACCACCCTGATCCGCGCCCTGCTCGTGCTCACCCAACACGAACAACACGCCCGCGACACCGCCCAACCAAGCCCGGCCTGACCACTACCACACCCCGTCAACCCCACCCCACCAGCACAAACCAAGATGAAAAATGCCCATTGGGGCGCTGGGGGGCTGGCGCTAGGAGACGTCCGCCGAGGCGGAGAGCCAGGTGTTGCACTGCTGGTTGCGGTTCGTCGTCGCGCCGTGCTGCCACCAGGCGATGTTGTGCTGGGCGGTGCCGTGGTCGCGTTTGCCGTTGCGGGCGTAGTCGTCGCCGCGGTCCTGGGCGTTCCAGGCTTCGTTGTAGATGTTCTTGTCGACCGAGCCGCCGGAGACCGACGCCGAGCCGAGGAACATGCCGGAGAAGCACTGCGCTTCCAGTTCCATCCGCCGCGACAGTTCCAGGCCTGCCGCCGAGTCGGCGCCCGCGTCGTAGCGCTGGTTGCCGTAGGCCTCGGAGATGCCGGACAGGTTCTGCACGTGGTGGCCGTACTCGTGGGCCAGGATCGACAGGTACGGGCCGGGATGGTTGCCCCACACGTCCAGTTCGATGCGGTCCATCGGCATGTAGATCGTGTTGTTGGTCGGGCAGTAGAACGGCGTGACGCCGGTGGTCGTGCCACCGCTGCCGCACGGGGTCGACGATTCCGACAGCGACCGCGGCACCGCCAGCTTCGGCGTCTCGAACGGCAGGTCGACGGCGCCGAGCATGCGTGACCACATGGCGTCGAGGCAGCCGATGCCGGACCGGAAGAACCGTTCGACGCTCGCCTGGTCGCTCGCCCACCGGCTCAGCGAGCAGGGAATGTTCTCCAAGCCGTAGTTCGGCCGGGCGAAGAGCGGGTTGTTCCCGGTGGCGGCGACCGAGCGCGGCCCGGACGGGGTCTGCGACGCCGGGGTTTCGCGCTCGGTGGTGCGAGCCGGGCGGGTGGTGGTGGGTTCTTCCGTCGAGGACGTGGTTTCGGTGGTGCTCGTGGTGGTTTCGGTGGCGTAGGTGCTGGTGGGATAGGTGCTGGAGTAACCGGCGTCGGCGACGTGCCGCGAGCTGCCCCCGATGAGCGCAACGGCGGCGACGAGCCCACCGGTGAGGGCGACGATCGCGAAGATGGCCACGGCGACGATCACGCCGGTGTTGGACTTCTTGGCGACATAGGGGGAGAAGCGAGGACCGAAAGGGGCGCCGGGCGGCGGCCCGGCGTAGTTCGGCACGAAGACGGGCGGAGCGGCGGCGGGCGGCGGCAGCGGGGCCCCGGCCGGAGGCGGGGCGGGGTAGCCGAAGGGCGGGGTGCCTACGGCGGGCGCCTGCGGAAACGGCGGACGGCCCGGTGCGCCGAAGGGAGCCTGGGGCGGACGGCCGGGGCCTTGCGGATGGCCTGGTGCGCCCGGTGGTGGTTGCGTGGGCGTGCCGGTGGGGCCGTGCGGCGGCGTGCCTGCTGGTCGTTGTGCGGGCGCGCCGCTGGGGCCTTGCGGGCTTGATGGTCCGTTGCCTGGGGCGGGGTTATGTGGCGGCGCGCTCGGCGGTGGTGGCGCGGGCGTGCCGGTCGGGCTTTGCGGCGGCTGGCCCGGCGTGCCTGCCGGTCGTTGCACGGGCGCACCACCAGGCCCTCGCGGCGGCAGTCCCGCCGGTCCTCGCCCCGGCGCACCAGCCGGCCCCGGCCCGTACGGCGGCAACGGCCGCACCCCCGGTGGCGGCAGCGGCCGGGCCCCCGGCGGTGGCCGTCGTGGGTCGTTGGGACCCGGACCCTGCGGGCCTTGCGTCATCTGGTGGAACCCCCCGTGTGCTTTCCCCGTCGGAACCTGCGTACCTGCGGTGATCTCGCCGTTCCGGGCGTCAGCATAGATCGGGTGCTCTAGGGTGTGGTGCTGTGTTGAGGAAATGGGGGACCGTGGCCGCGATCGTCGTTGCGGCCGGGGTGACGACCGCCGGGATTGCCGTGGCCGATGACGGTCCCTCGGCCGGGCCCAGCCTGCTCAACCCGCCCGCCGACCAGGTCAAGAAGCCGCAGCTGCTCACCGGTCAAGGCGTCCAGCCGCCCGAGGGACCCACCGCCGACGTTGCCCTCAAGGTCCTGCGGGACGGCACCCTCTCCGTCACCGAACACGTCACCGTCCCGGGTGGACGGCAGCTCGTCTCGCGCGTGCCGCTGCGGGTTCCCGCGAGTGACGACCAGGACCGCGTCTTCTCCGTCCGGGACGTCAAAACCGAAGGCGCCGCCCAGAGCCAGCTGACCGGTGACCAGCTTGTCCTCACCTTCGCCGCCGGCACCGGCAGTGTCACCTACACCGTCGACGGTGCCGTCGCCGACCAGAACGGCCGTCAGCAGGCGCGGTGGCAGGTTGCCAGCGGCTTCGACACCCCGCTGGCCAAGCTCACCGCCTCCTTCCTCGCCCCGTCGCCCGAACTGTCCCCTGTGGACTGCTTTGCCGGGCCCGTCGGCTCCAGCCAGCGCTGCACCCTCGCCGAACTCGACCACACCGGGGTCGTGCGCCTGGAACAGAACGACGTCCGGCCCGGCGACCGCGTCGACCTCCTCGTCGGACTGCCGCCCGGCACCGTCCCGGCCACCGCGAAGTTCGCCGACATCGGCCTGTTCGCCAACGCCTTCGCGCTGACCCCGCTGACCGGGATCGTCTTCGCCGTCCTGCTCGCCCTGCTCGCCGCCGCGGCCGTTTTCGTGTGGCGGCGCCGCAGGCAGGACGCCGGTGCGCTCGCCACCGCCACCGGGCCCGTCGAGGTCCTGCTGCGGGACGGCGACCGCGTCTTCTTCGCCAGTCCCGACGGCGTGCTGCCCGGCCAGGTCGGCACCGTCGTCGACGAGACCGTCGACGTCGTCGACATCAGCGCCACCGTCGTCGACCTCGCCGTGCGCAACTACCTGTGGCTCGCCGAAGTTCACGGGCCCGACTGGCAGATCGCCCGCCGCAACCCGCCGGACGAGCACCTGCACGACTTCGAACGCGCCGTCTACGAAACCCTCCTGCCCGACGGCACCGATGCCGTCCTCGTGTCGCAGCTGCGCGCCCGCGGCGGGCTGGACCTGCGGAAGATCAGCGACGCCATGTACGCCGACGTCGTCACCAAGCGCTGGTTCTCCCGCCGCCCGGACACCGCGCGCGGCCGGCTGACCGGGCTCGGCGCCGGCATCTTCGCCCTCGGCCTTGCCGCCACCGCCGTCCTCACCTTCACCGTCGGGTACGCGCTGCTCGGCGTCGCGGTCGCGCTGGCCGGGCTCGCCGTGATCGCGGTCGCCGCGCTGCTGCCGTCGCGGACCGCCCGCGGCCGGGCGCTGGCCGGACAGGTCCGCGGCCTGCTCGACTACCTGCACACCGCACGGGCCGAGGACATCCCGCCCGGCGACCGCGAACTCGTCTTCTCCCGGTCGCTGCCGTACGCGGTGGTGCTCGGCGACACCGAACGCTGGCTCGGCACCTTCGCCGGGATCGACCCGTCGGCCGACGGGTCGGCCGGGCTGTACTGGTACGGCGGCCTGGAAGCCGACCGCGACCTGCGCCGCTTCGGCGCGCACTTCCCGTCGTTCCTGACCGCGCTCGACGGGGTGCTCACCGCGTCCGGCCGCGCCGCCGCGGCCCGCTGACCGTGCTCGCGGGCGCGGCACTGGCGCTCCTGCTGGCCACGGCGCCGGTCGACCAGCCGCCACTACCCGCCCTGCCGCAGAGCGCCGAAATCCAGCTCAAGGTCGAGCGCGACGGCGCGCTGTCGGTCGCCGAGGCGATCTCCGTCCCCACCGGCCTCACGATGGACCGCCGGGTCGCGCTGCGCGTCCCGGCGCCGCACCACCGCGACCGCGTCTACAACGTCCGCGACGTCGTCCTGGAGGGCAGCGGGACGGCGACCGTGGACCAGGACGCCTTCACCGTCCACCTCACCTCCGGCACCTCGATCGTCCGGTACACAGTGGACGGTGCGGTCGACGGCGACCGCGTCACCTGGGAGCTGGCCGGCGGCTGGAGTGCCGACCTGAAGTTCCTCCGCGCGTCCTTCGCCGCGCCGAAGATCCCGGCCGCCGTCGACTGCCTCGCCGGGCCGCCCGGCTCCGACTTCCCGTGCGCGGCCGCGCAGATCGACCACGCCGGGCTGACCCGGTTCAGCCAGCAGAACCTGCTCGCCGGCCAGCGGATGACCGCGACCGTCGAGCTGCCTCCGGGCACCGTCCCCGCCAACGCCGTCCTGGTCCCCGCGAAGACCCTCGCGGGCGCGTTCGTGCTCACCGCCCCGGTCGGCTGGGCCTGGGCGGCCTTCGCGCTGTTCCTGCTGGTCACCGCGGTCCTGGTGGGGCTGGCGCGCCGCCGTGACGCCGACCCGGGGGAGCCGCCGAAGGCCGAGCTGGTCACCGGCGGTGGCGAGTTCGCGTCGCCCGAAGGTGTCCTGCCCGGCCACGTGGGTCCGCTGCTGCACGGCCGGGCCGGGCCCGCCGACCTGGCCGCGACCGTGCTCGACCTCGCCGTCCGCAACTACCTGTGGGTCAGCGCCGCGGACGGCGGCTGGCGGCTCGCCCGCCGCAACCCGCCCGACGAGCACCTGACCGCCTTCGAACGTGCGGTTTTCGAGGCCGTCGTGCCGGACGAGCCGGTGACGCTCGCCGAGCTGCGGCGGCGGCACGTCGACGTCGACCCGGCGGCGCTGCGGGCGGACGCCGTCCGCCGCGGCTGGCTCGCGGGACGGCCCCGCAGGCTCGGCCGCGCGGGCGTCCGGGTCGTCCTCTACGGCGTATTCCTGACCGTCCTGCTCGCGCTGACCGTCGGCTACGCCCAGCTTGGCGTCATCGTGGTGCTGGCCGGGGCCGTCGCCGCCGTGGCGTCGGCCGCGCTGCCCGCGCGGCGGCGGGCCGGGACCGACGTCGCGCGGCGCCTGCGTGGCGTCGCCGGGCAGCTGGCGTCGGTCAAGCCGAAGGAGCTGACCAAGCCGCAGCGGGAGCTGGTGTTCTCCCGCGGCCTGCCGTACGCGCTCGCTCTGGGCGAACTGGCGCCGTGGGTGGCCGCGTTCGACGCGCTCCCGCACCCGCCGCCGGTGTACTGGCACGACGGCGAAGTGACCCCTGACCAGGCCGGATCCTTCGCGACGGCGCTCGCGGGCACCTTCGCGGGCGCCCACCGCGGCCACCTGCTCGACCTCGTGAGTGAGAAACAGCGTTAGAACACTGTTTCTCACTCACGAGCCGGGACGCGGGGAACGGCCGCGCCGTCGTAGGGTGGGGCCATGGCCGATCCCCAGCTCGTCCGATACACCCTCGACAACGGTCTGCGCGTGGTTCTCGCCCCCGACGCGACCGCGCCGGTGGTCGGCGTCAGCGTGCACTACGACGTGGGTTTCCGCTCCGAACCGGAGGGGCGCACCGGTTTCGCGCACCTCTTCGAGCACCTGATGTTCCAGGGCTCCGAGAGCCTGGAGAAACTCGCCCATTTCCGGCACGTGCAGTCCAGCGGCGGGACCTTCAACGGGTCCACCCACCCCGACTACACCGACTACTTCGAGGTGCTGCCGAGCGCCGCGCTCGAGCGCGCCCTGTTCCTCGAAGCCGACCGGATGCGCGCGCCCAAGCTGACCGCGGAGAACCTGGCGAACCAGATCGACGTCGTCAAGGAGGAGATCCGGCTCAACGTGCTGAACCGGCCGTACGGCGGGTTCCCGTGGATCACCCTGCCGCCGGTGCTGTACTCGACGTTCCCCAACGCGCACAACGGGTACGGCGGCTTCGAGGACCTCGAGAGCGCCACGGTCGACGACTGTGCGGCGTTCTTCGACACCTACTACTCGCCGGCCAACGCCGTGCTCACGGTGGCGGGCGACTTCGAGGTCGGCACGGCCAAGGAGCTGATCGAGAAGCACTTCGGCGACGTCCCGCACCGGCCCGCGCCGCAGCGGCCGTCGTTCGCCGAGCCGGTGCCGACCACCGAGCTGCGTGGCGAGGTCGAGGACCCGCACGCGCCGCTGCCCGCGCTCGGCATCGGCTACCGGATGCCGGACCCGGTCAACGACCTCGACGCCTACCTGGCCTACCTGGTGCTGGCCGGCGTCCTCACCGACGGCGACGGCTCCCGCCTGCAGCAGCGGCTGGTGCACCGCGAGCCGCTGGTCGTCGACATCGGCGCGGGCGCCGGGCTGTTCGGCCCGTTCGAGGCCCGCGACCCCGACACGTTCACCATCACCCTGATCCACCCGCACGAGGTGCCCCGCGAGCGCGTCCTCGCGGCGCTGGACGACGAGCTGGAGAAGCTCGCCGAGACGCCGCCGGACGAGCAGGAGCTGCGCAAGGTCACCGCCCGCTGGACGGCGAGCCTGCACTCCGAGCACGACCGGCTGGTGTCCCGGACACTGGCGCTGGGGTCGTTCGAGCTGCTCCACGGCGACGCGTCGCTGGTGTACCGGCTGGCGGACCGCATGTCCGCCGTCACCGCGGAGGCCGTGTCGGCGGCGGCGAAGGCGCTGCGCCCGGACGCGCGCGCCGTGCTGGTGGTCAAGCCCGCTTCGGAAGGGAACAACGAGCAGTGACTTCGGCAACGCACCGCAGCGCGGAGGAGATCGGCCGCACCGCGCTGGGCCCCCGCCCGCTGCCCCTGCTCGGCGAGCAGCGCGCCGCCGCCGATCTGTCCCATGTGGACACCCAGCTGTCGAACGGCCTGCGCGTGCTGGCCGTGCGCAAGGCGACCGTCCCGCTGGTCGAGGCGCGGCTGTGGATCCCGTTCGCGGGCGACGACGCCCTGCACCCGGCCACGGCCGAGGTGCTCGCCGAGACGATCCTGACCGGCACCGCGCGCCGCAACCGCATCGAGATCGACGCCGAGCTGGCGCTGATCGGCGGCGACATCGGCGCGGGCGTCGACCCGGAACGCCTGGTGCTGACCGGATCCGCGCTGGCGGACAAGCTGCCGACGTTCCTCGACGTGCTCGGCGACGTCCTCACCGGCGCGACCTACACCGACGGCGAGATCGCGCGGGAGAAGGAGCGGCTGGTCGAGCGGATCGCCGTCTCGCGGACGCAGCCGCGCACGATCGCGCGCGAGGCACTGCAGAAGCACCGCTACGGCGACCACCCGGCCACCCGCGAGGTCCCGCGTGCCGAGGACGTCGCCGTCGTGACGCCCGAGCAGGTGCGGGCGCTGCACCAGGCGTCGGTGCTGCCGCGCGGCTCGGTGCTGGTGCTGGTCGGCGACCTCGACCCCGAAGGCGTGCTCGGCGAGCTGGAGAAGGTGCTCGGCGGCTGGACGTCGGACCGCTCGGCCGTCCGGCTGCCGCCGCTGCCGGAGCTGACCGGCCCGGACGTGCTGCTGGTGCCGCGCGCGGGTGCGGTGCAGTCGCAGATCCGGCTCTCGGCGCAGACCGTGCCGCGGACCGACCCGGGCTACGCGGCACTGCAGCTGGCGAACCTGGCCTACGGCGGGTACTTCTCGTCGCGGCTGGTGGAGAACATCCGCGAGAACAAGGGGTACACGTACTCGGCGCACTCCGGGTTCGAGTTCACCGACGGCACCGCGGTCGTCAACGTCGACGCGGACACCGCGACCGACGCGACGGCACCGGCGCTGCTGGAGACCCGCTACGAGCTGGGCCGCCTCGGCCAGGTCCCGCCCTCGGGCGAGGAACTGGAATCGGTGCGGCAGTACGCGATCGGCTCGCTGCTGACCTCGACGTCGTCGCAGGCCGGGCTGGCCGGGCAGGTGCTGGCGCTGGCCTCGACCGGGCTGGGCCTGGAGTGGCTCAACGAGCACCCGGCGCGGGTGGCCGCGGTGACGGCCGAGGACGTGGCCGAGGCGGCGCTGAAGTACTTCGCGCCCAAGCGGTTCACCGGCGTGGTGGTCGGGGACGCCCAGGTGCTGGAGCGCAAGCTGCTGGCGCTCGGCGACGTCGTCGTGGGCGAGCCTGCCTGATGTCGGTTCCGTTCACCCTGGGGGATCTGCCCACCCTGTCCAGGTCCACAGTGGACCGTCAGGAGGGCTTGCGCACCAACCCTTCGCGGCTGCTCGCGAAGTGGCCGGACGCCCGGGTCGTCCTGCTGGACGACACCGGGCGCACCCCGGTGGCCGAGGGGGCCGCGACGCTGGCGTTCCGCAAGGCGGTCGACTTCGGCCCGGAACCGCCGCCGGACGCGGTGTTCCTCGGCGAGTGGCAGGACGTCGACTTCTGGTCGCTGCCGGGCGGCCCGTCGGGCGAAGCCGACACGGTGAAGATGGCGGGCAGCTGGGGTTTCGTGGAGGAGGTCCCGCGCGCCGGCGGCGAGGTCTGGGTCGACCTGCGCGGCTACGGCGACCTGCTGGACGACACGTCGGCGGGCCTGTTCACCACGGCGCAGGCACTGCGGTTCTGGCGCCGCCAGGCGAAGTTCTGCACCCGCTGCGGCCAGCCGACGGAGCTGGTCCAGTTCGGCTGGGCGAGCAAGTGCACCGGCTGTGGTCGCGAGGAGTACCCGCGCACGGACCCGGCGGTGATCTGCCTGGTGCATTCGCAGGAGGGCGTGAACGGCTCGCACGTACTGCTGGCGCGGCAGCCGATCTGGCCCGCCGGGCGGTACTCGGTGCTGGCCGGGTTCGTCGAGGCGGGGGAGGCCCTGGAGAGCTGCGTGGTCCGCGAGATCCGCGAAGAGGTCGGTGCCTCGGTTTCGGACGTGCGGTATCTCGGGAGCCAGCCGTGGCCGTTCCCGCGCTCGATCATGCTGGGCTTCACGGCACGCGCGGACCGCTCCCTGCCCCTGGTGCCGGCGGACGGCGAGATCGAAGAGGCGCTGTGGGTATCGCGCGAGGAAGTCCGCGAGGCGTTCGCGAACAGCTCGTCCCGCGAGGGCGCCCGCCCGACCCCGATCGCCGGCGGCGCGGCGGAGATCATCCTGCCGGGCAACTCGTCCATTGCCCGCGTGATGCTGAAGGCCTGGGCGGACGCGGAGGAGTGAGTCACGGCCAGTACGGCTGTGCCCGCTTCCCCGCCTCGGCGATGGCCTGGCCGTCGAGGGTGACGGTGGTGCGGTCGAGGCCGACCCGTCGCCACTCGACGGTGAACTCCAGCGGCCCCCGCGGCAGCGGGGTCAGCCAGAGTCGCAGGTCGCCCCGGTAGTGCCGGTCGCTGCCGCTCGTGCTCGCCCCGAGCTGCACCAGGGCGCCCTGACCGGCCCGGAACTGCAGGCCCGCGTCAGCCGGGCCGGGGAAGCCGCCCGCGTGGCTGCTGTCGATGCGTTCCCAGGTCGCGTCGTCCAGCGCCCCGCGGCGGACCGCCACGTGCACCGTGAGCAGGCAGCCCACCGGGTAGGCGATGACGTGCTGCAACGCGACCACGGCCAGCTCGGTGCGGGCGACGAACCTCGCGATCGGGACCGGGCAGCCGAGCACGTCGTCGGGAGGAAGCGTGTTCATCGCAGGTCACCCCGCTCGACCACGGTGCGGGCCGGCGTCCCGGTGAAGTCCGTGCCGTAGGCGACGTTCAGCGTCTCCAGCCGGTAGCGCCACGCGCCGCCGCACTCGCACGTCGAGCCGAAGCGGTAGTTGATCTGCCAGCGCAGCCACTCACCCGGCCGCAGGCAGACCGGCTCCGGCCGCCATTCGCGCCTCGGCCAGCTCATCGGGGCCAGGCCGAGCCACACCGTCAGCTCGCCGCCGGCTTCCCGGAGCGTGACGCCGTCCAGCTCGTCCGGCAGCCGGAACCGCGGGACGAAGCCGGTCGATTCGTCGACATCCACCTCGTGGACCACCGCGCCCTCCGGCAGCGGGAAGGCCGCCGGCACGCGGTTGCGCACCGCTGCCGCCGGGCCACCGCGGGACCGCTTGCTCCAGGTGGTCCGCACCCGCTGCGCCACGACGTCCATGCCTCCAGCATCCTCGCCCGGGCAACCGGAAAAGTCCCTCGATGTGGCATTCACGGCCTTCGTTCCCGGGCCGCGAGCGGGTGGCGCAACTCGTTCACCGGTCCGCGTCCGGGTGGACCAGCGGGACGCCAAGCGTTACCCGGCCGTTTCACCGGGACCGTTGACGGCTGTGCCGCGGCTCACTACAGTCCTGCGAAACCGTCTGTAAAGTATCCTAATTAAGTCCGGAGGACACGAGTGCGAGCCGGTAGCCCGCGGATGCTGCGCGAGATCAACGATCGCGCCGCCATCGAGGTCCTCCTCCGGGAAGGCCCGCTGACCCGTGCCGAACTCGAACTCGCCATCGGGCTGTCCAAGCCCGCCACCGCGCAGCTGCTCACCCGGCTGGAGGAGGACCGCCTCGTCGTGAAGGCAGGCGTCCGGGGTGGGAGCCGGGGCCCGCGGGCGCAGCTGTGGGCCGCCAACGGCGGGCTCGCCTTCGTCGCCGCCGTCGATCTCACCCCGCACGTCGCCGACTTCGTCGTCGCCGACGTCGCCGGGGCCGTGCTCGCCGAGTACCAGACCCCGCTGCCCGTCCACGAAGGCGCCGACGTCGTGGGCGCCTTCGGCGAGGCACTCAGCCACGTCGCCCGGACAGCCGGGATCGAACGGACCGACCTCGCCCACGTCGTGATCGGCGCGCAGGGCGCCTTCGACCCGCGGACCGGCCTGCTCTCCTCGGCGCCGCACATCCCCGGCTGGCTCGGCTTCGACGTCCCGCAGAAGCTGTCCGACGAACTCGGCGTCGACGTCCTCATCGAAAACGACGTCAACCTCGTCGCCGTCGAGGAGATGACCGTCGGGATGGCCCAGGACGTCGACGACTTCGTCATGGTCTGGCTTTCCGAAGGCGTCGGGGGCGCCGTCGTCATCGGACGGCGGCTGCTGCGCGGGGCCACCGGCGGGGGCGGCGAGATCGACTGGATGCGCGTGCCCGATCCGGCCACTGTGGACACCGGCGACGTCTGGCCCGAGGCCGGTGCCCGGTTCGGCAACCTCGTCGACTCGCCCGCCGTCTGCCGGCTCGCCGCCGCGCACGGCATCCGGGCCGCGACGGCGTGGGAGGCCGTCGGGAAAGCGCCGGAGGGACACCCCTTCCTCGACGACCTCGCCAAGCGCGTCGCCGGCGGAATCGCCAACCTCGTCGCGGTCGCCGACCCGCAGCTGGTGCTCCTCTGCGGCGACACCAGCCGCGCCGGCGGCGAGGAATTCGCCGCGCTGGTGCAGGAAAAACTGCACGAACTCGTCCTGCCGCGCACGCCGGTCGGCTGCGCTTCGGTGCAGGGCAACGCCGTTCGCGCGGGCGCGCTGCAGTCCGCGCTCGCCACCACCCGTGAGGACGTCTTCGGCGTCGTCACCCCCACGCTCCTCGGGTCACGCCGGACCGAGGACAAGCACCCGAGTAGCCCCAACCGATGAGGAGGAGGGCCATGCCCCCGACCACCCGGATCCGCCGTGGCGCGCTGTTGGCGGCCGCCGCCGCGGCGTCCGTCCTGTTGACCAGCGCCTGTTCCGGTGCCGCCGCGCCGAGCGGCGGGGACGCGGCGGCCGCGCCCGGCAAGGACGACAAGCTCACCCTCACCGTGTACTCGAAGTTCACCGACCGCGAATACGGCGTGGTCACCGCGGGCCTGAACAAGCTCAAGGCGAAGTTCCCGAACATCGAGATCAAGCACGAGGGCAACCAGGACGACGACAAGCTCACCCAGTCGATCCGCGGCGGCAACCCGCCCGACGTCGCGATCTCCTTCTACACCGACAACCTCGGTGCCTGGTGCTCCACCGGCAGCTTCCAGGACCTCAAGCCGTACATCGAGCGCGACAAGATCGACCTGAACCAGATCCCGGACGCCGTCCGCAACTACACCGAGTACCAGGGCAAGCGGTGCGCGATGCCGATGCTCGCCGACGTCTACGGGATGTACTACAACACCGGCATGTTCGCGGCGAAGGGCATCACCTCGCCGCCGAAGACGATGTCGGAACTGTTCGAGGACACCAAGAAGCTCACCGAGTTCAACCCGGACGGCTCGATCAAGGTCGCCGGCTTCCTGCCCTCGATGCCGTTCTACGCCAACCAGGCCCAGTACTGGGCGCAGTACTTCGGCGCGCCCTTCCTCGGTGCCGACGGCAAGTCCGACCTCGCCACCAACCCCGGCTGGAAGGCGATGTTCGAGTTCCAGAAGAAGCTGATCGACTTCTACGGCGGCCACGAGAAGGTCGAGAAGTTCAAGGCCGGTCTCGGCGACGAGTACTCCGCCGACCACGGCTTCCAGAAGGGCAAGCTCGCCATGATCATCGACGGCGAGTTCCGCACCGCGTTCCTCAAGGACCAGGCGCCGGACGTCAAGTACCAGACCGCGCCGTTCCCGGTGCTCGACAGCATGGCCGACCACTACGGCGGTGGCTTCACCACCGGCACGATCATCGCGATCCCCAAGGGCGCCAAGAACCCCGGTGCGGCGTGGGAGCTGATCAAGCAGGTCACCCTCGACACCGACACGCTCGTGGAGATGGCCAACGGCCTCAAGAACGTGCCCAGCACCAAGGCGTCGCTGACCTCGCCGAAGCTGGACCTGCAGCCGCAGTTCAAGACGTTCCTCGACATCTACGACAGCGGCAAGCTGGTCGCCAACCAGACCACCCCGATCGGCGACGCGCACCTCAAGGCGGTCAACGACTTCGCCGAGAAGTGGCAGGCCGGTTCGGTGCCGGACCTGACCGCGGGCCTCAAGCAGGTCGACGCGCAGATCGACGACGAGCTGAAGCAGAAGGGCGCGGGCGGATGACGTCCACG
This sequence comes from Amycolatopsis melonis, assembly GCF_040064235.1. Lineage (NCBI taxonomy): Bacteria > Bacillati > Actinomycetota > Actinomycetes > Pseudonocardiales > Pseudonocardiaceae > Amycolatopsis > Amycolatopsis melonis. The sequence continues at coordinate 78,668 of NZ_JBDZYD010000013.1, read as the reverse complement.
GCTCTGCCAGTCAAGACCGAGGGTTCCCCGGCCGCACCCGCGAAGGTGCGGGCGGGGGCCCGCCGGGCCAAGCGCCGCCGGACCGTCCTGTTCTTCATGGCCCCGGCCTTCCTCGGGTTCCTCATCTTCTTCGGCTACCCGCTGATCGCCACGGTCTACTACTCCTTCACCCGCTACGACCTGATCAACCCGCCCGAGTTCATCGGGTTCGGCAACTACGTCCGGATGTTCACGTCCGAACCGCTGGTCGGCACGGCGGCCTACAACACGCTGTGGCTGGTGGTCGTCCTGACGGTCTGCCGGGTGGTGTTCGCCCTCGGCATCGCGTCGGTGATCTCGCGGCTGAAGTCGGGCGTCGGCCTGGTCCGGACGCTGTGCTACCTGCCGACGCTCGCCCCGCCCGCGGCGGCGACGCTGGCGTTCGTCTTCGTGTTCAACCCGGAGTTCGGGCCGGTCAACCGGTTCCTGCGGCTCGTCGGCATCGACGGCGGGCTGTGGTTCAACAGTCCCGAGATGTCGAAGCCCGCGCTGACGCTGCTGGCGCTGTGGGGATCCGGCGAGCTGATGATCATTATCCTGGCCGCTCTGCTGGACGTCCCGGCCGAGCAGTACGAGGCGGCGGAACTGGACGGCGCGGGCCCGATCCGCCGGTTCTGGCACGTGACGCTGCCGTCGATCTCGCCGGTGCTGCTGTTCGGCGTGGTCAACTCGATCATCTACGCACTGCAGTTCTTCACGCAGGCGATCGTGGCCGCCTCCGCGTCGGCGGGGACGGCGGACGTCGCGGGCAACTCGAAACTCATCGGCGCACCGCAGAACTCGACGCTGACGTATCCGATCTGGCTGTACGTCCAGGGTTTCCGCTACTTCAACATGGGTTACGCGGCGGCGATGGCCGTGCTGCTGTTCATCGTGAGCGCCGGGTTCACCTGGATTCTCGTGCGGCAGCTGCGGAAGTCCCAGCACCAGGAGGAGGGGGCATGATCACGCTGTCCGGCACCGCGCGCAAGCCGCCGGTGTCCGTGCCGCCCCGCGTGCAGTTCAAGCGCACCTGGGACAAGCGGCTGTCCTACATCGCGACGCACGCGGTCGGGATCGCGCTCGGCGTGATCTTCATGCTGCCGATCCTGTTCGTCTTCCTCACCGCGGTGATGAAGAGCGACCAGGCGATGACCGCGAGCCTGTGGCCGAGCGAATGGCACTTCGAAAACTTCATCAAGGTGTTCGAGAAGGCGCCGCTGCTGGAGTACTTCGGCAACAGCCTGCTGTATTCGGCGGTGGCGACGGCGGGCGCGCTGCTTTCGGCGATCCCGGCGGCGTACGCGCTGGCGAAACTGCGCTGGCGCGGGCAGAACCTGTTCTTCATGCTGACGGTGGCGGCGATGCTGCTGCCGCCGCAGGTCACCGTCGTGCCGCTGTACGACCTGTGGGTGCGGCTGGGCTTCACCGGCACGCTGGTGCCGCTGATCGTGCCGTACTTCTTCTTCGACGCGTTCTCGATCTTCCTGCTCCGCCAGTTCTTCCTCACCATTCCGAAGGACTACCTCGAAGCGGCGAAGATCGACGGCTGCAACGAGTTCCAGGCGATGTACCGGGTGCTGATCCCGATGGCCAAGCCGGGAATCGCGGCCACCGCGATGTTCTGCTTCCTGTTCACCTGGAACGACTATTTCGGGCCGCTGCTCTACACCGGCGAGAACCGCGACCACTGGCCGCTGTCGCTGGCGATCGCGTCCTTCCGCGGCATGCACCACGTCGAGTGGAACATGACGATGGCGGCGACCGCGCTGATCATGGCGCCGGTGATCGTGCTGTTCGTGTTCGCGCAGAAGTCGTTCGTCAAGGGCATCACATTCACGGGAGTCAAGGGATGAAGCTGGCAGTCGTCGGTGGCGGGTCCACCTACACGCCGGAGCTGATCGACGGGATCGCCGGTCGCCGGTCCACTTTGGACGTCGACGAGATCGTGCTGGTCGACCCGGACGCCTACCGCGTCGAGGCCGTCGGCGGGTTCAGCCAGCGGCTGCTCGACCACGCCGGGCACCCCGCGCGGGTCCGCACGACACAGTCGCTGGAGGAAGGTGTCGACGGCGCTTCGGCGGTGCTGATCCAGCTGCGCGTCGGCGGGCAGCGGGCGCGGCGCTCGGACGAGACGTTCCCGCACGCCTGCGGCTGCGTCGGCCAGGAAACCACCGGCGCGGGCGGTCTCGCGAAGGCGCTGCGCACGGTGCCGGTGGTGCTGGACATCGCCGACCGCGTCCGCAAGATCGCCGGCGACGACACGTGGATCGTCAACTTCACGAACCCGGTCGGCATCGTCACCCGCGCGCTGCTCAACGAAGGCCACCGCGCGGTCGGGCTGTGCAACGTCGCGATCAACCTCCAGCGGCAGTTCGGGTGGCTGCTCGGCGTCGGCGCGGACGACGTCAAGCTCGTCCACACCGGACTGAACCACCTGAGCTGGGAACGCGGCGCGCTCGTCGACGGCGTCGACCGGCTGCCGGAGCTGCTGGACCGGCACCTGGAGTATCTGTCCACTGAGGTCAGTGTGCCGGAGGACTGGCTGCGGCGGATGAACGTCGTGCCGTCGTACTACCTGAAGTACTTCTACGCGCACGACGAGCAGGTGACCAAGCAGCGTACCGAGCGGCCGCGCGCGGACGTCGTCTCCGACGTCGAGGAGGAACTGCTGAAGCTCTACCTCGACCCGGAGCAGGTGACCAAGCCGGAGTCGCTGGAGAAGCGCGGCGGGGCGTACTACTCGGAGGCCGCCGTGCAGCTGGTGCACGCGCTGACCGCGGGCGGCCCGGCCGAGGAGCACGTGGTGAACGTCCGCAACGACGGCACCTTCCCGTTCCTTCCCGACGACGCCGTCATCGAGGCACGCTCCACTGTGGACGTATCCGGCGCCAAGCCGATTCCGCAACCGCCGGTGGAGCAACGCTTCGCCGGGCTGATCGCGGCGACGACGTCGTACGAGTTCCTGGCGCTGGAGGCGGCCCTCAAGGGCGGCCGCGACCGCGTGGCCGACGCCCTGCTCGCGCACCCGCTGGTCGGCCAGTACACGAAGGCCGACACGCTCGCCGACTCGCTGGTGCGGATCAACCGCGAGTACCTGCCCTGGGCCCGCGGATGAGGCCTGCGGTCGTCGCCATCGACGGCGGCAACAGCAAGACCGAGGTCCTCGTGGTCTCGGAAGACGGCGTCGTGCTGGGAGCCTCCCGCGGCCCCGGCGCGTCGCCGCAGAACATCGGCGTCGACGGCTGCGTCGCCGCCTTGGAGGACTTGGTCCTGCAGGCCTACCCGGGTTTCGGGGAGCGGCCGTTCGCGGTCCACACCTCCGCGTACCTGGCGGGACTGGACTTCCCGCGGGAAGAGGAAGCGCTGCACGCGGCCCTCGCGGCCCGCGGCTGGAGCGACACGCTGACCGTCGGCAACGACACCCTCGCGCTGCTTCGGGCGGGCAGCGCGGGGGTCGGGGTCGCGGTCGTGTGCGGTGCCGGGATCAACGGCGCCGGCGTCGGCCCGGACGGCCGCGTGCACCGCTTTCCCGCGCTGGGCAAGATCTCCGGCGACTGGGGCGGCGGCTACCGGCTCGGCGAGGAGGCACTGTGGTGGGCCGTCCGCGCCGAGGACGGCCGCGGCCCGGGCACCGAACTCATGACGGCGGTCGCGGCGTACTTCGGGAAGCCGACGCTGCTGGACGTGGTGCAGGGCCTGCACTTCGAGGAGATCGACCCGGCGTCGATCCACGGGCTGTGCCCGCTGCTGTTCGACGTCGCCGCGGCGGGCGACGAGGTCGCCTCGGACATCGTCACGCGGTTCGTCGAGGAGGTCAGCGTCTTCGCGGCGGTGATCCTGCGGAAGCTCGACCTCACCGAGGACGCCCCGGAAATCGTCCTCGGCGGCGGCGTGCTGACCGGCGTCGGCGCGCCGGTGATCGCGGAAATCGAGCGCCGGTGCCTGAAGGTCGCGCCGCGGGCGGTGGTCCGCGTCGTCGACGTGAACCCGGTGGTCGGCGCGGCTCTGTTCGGATTGGACACACTGGGCGCCTCGGAAACCGCGAAGGCGGCACTGAAGGCGGCGACCCAGCGCGTCTGAAGACCCTGGCGGGACCGGCCCCGAAGCGGCGCGGGGCCGGTCCCGCCAGACCCCCTCACGGCGCCGGGACGATGGTTTCGCCGGTCTCCAGCAGGGACTTGAGGTCCGAGAGGATCCAGGCCCAGCCGCCTCCGGCGTTCTCGTTCGGCGGTGCGTCCAGCCGCTCCATCGCACCGCTGACCATCGCGGCCGTGGTGGGCGCGCCGGTGAGGTCGTGGGTCACGGTCAGCCGGGTCCCGGCGGTCTTGGACTCCTCGATCTCGTAGGTGAGCGTCGTGTACGGCTCGGCGGCGATGTCCTCGGGCGCCATCAGCAGCTTCCAGGTGAGCACCAGCTTGCGCGGCGGGTCGACCTCGAGGACCTCGCCGTCGACGAGGTCACCGGTCATGCCCGCGTCGATGAACGCCTGAGTCGGGCGCGTCCGGTGCTTGCCGCCGGGCTTGAGATCGAAGTCGACGAGCCCGGTGTAGCCGTATCTCTGCGTCCATTCGGGCTTGGTGATGGCGTCCCAGACGGCCTGCGGGGTTGCCTTGATGTAGACGCGGTAGACCTGCACGGTGTTCGTCATGGTTCGTGGCCTTCCAGTTCGTTCTTGAGGTCGAGCAGCGCGGTGACCCGGCGTTCGGTGTACTTGTCGATCCACCGGTCGTGGATCTGCCGGATCGGGACGGGATTGAGGAAGTGCCGCTTCTCGCGGCCTTCCTTGCGGGCGACGACGAGCCCGGCCTCTTCGAGGAGCTTCAGGTGCTTCATGACGCCGAAGCGGGTCATCTCCACCTGGGTCTCCAGCTCGGTGAGCGTGCGGCCGTCACGCTCGAAGAGCAGGTCGAGCAGGAACCGGCGGGTGGGATCCGCCAGCGCCTTGAACACCAGGTCGTCGTCGGGCACTGCCCGAGGATAGGTGACCAAAAGGTCACATGTCAACGCGCGCTTCCCGAGGCGCCACTTTCCCGTGAAAGTGGCGTGGTTCAGACCAGCAGGGAGAGGGGCAGGATCAGCGCGATGGCGACCACCGAGATCAGCGTCTCCATCACCGACCAGCTCTTCAGCGTCTGGCCGACCGAGAGCCCGAAGTACTCCTTGACCATCCAGAACCCGGCGTCGTTGACGTGCGAGAAGAACAGCGAACCGGCGCCGATCGCGAGTACCAGCAGCGCGCTCTGGGCCGGGTCCATGCCCGCCGCCAGCGGGGCGACGATGCCCGCCGCCGAGACCGTCGCGACCGTGGCCGATCCCGTTGCCAGGCGGATCGCCACCGCGACCAGCCAGCCGAGCAGCAGCGGGGACAGGTGCGCGTCCTTGGCCAGCCCGGTGATGACGTCGCCGACGCCGGCGTCGACCAGTGTCTGCTTGAACCCGCCGCCCGCGCCGACGATGAGCATGATCCCGGCGATCGGGCCGAGCGCGTCACCGACCACAGTGGACAGTTTGGCCCGGCCGAGGCCCGCCGGGCGGCCGAGCAGCACCATGCCTGCCAGCACCGCCGCGAGCAGCGCGATCAGCGGGTCGCCGACGAAGTCGAAGATCTTGCGGGCCTGGTTGTCCTTGGCCAGCAGGATGTCCGACAACGCCTTCGCGAGCATCAGGACGACCGGGAGCAGCACCGTCGTGAGCGTGGCGGCGAAGCTGGGCCGCGGCTTGTCCGTGTCGGCGCGCTCCGGCACCAGCCGTTCGGGCGCCACGGCGTCCGGCACCAGCCGCGCGGCCAGCCTGCCGAACAGCGGGCCCGCGACGACCACCGTCGGCAGGCCGACGAGCAGGCCGAACGCCAGCGTGAGGCCGACGTTCGCGTTCAGCGCGCCCGCGGCGGCGAGCGGGCCCGGGTGCGGCGGGACCAGCCCGTGCAGCACCGACAGCCCGGCCACGGCCGGAATCCCCAGCAGCATCAACGGTTTCCCGGTGCGCTTGACCGCGAGCAGCACCACCGGGATGAGCATGACGAGACCGATCTCGAAGAACATCGGCAGCCCGATCAGCGCCGCGACGAGCGCCATCGCCCACGGCAGGCTCCGGTCGCGGGCCCGGCCCAGCACGGTGTCGACGATCTGGTCGGCGCCGCCGGAGTCGGCCAGCAGCTTGCCGAGCATCGCGCCGAGGGCGATGAGGATGCCGACGGACGCGACCGTGCTGCCGACGCCCTTGGTGAAGGTCGAGAGCAGCTTGTCGACCGGCATCCCGGCGATCAGGCCGAGCGCGAGCGAGCCGAGCACCAGCGACAGGAACGGGTGCAGCTTCACCTTCGTGATCAGCACGACGATGACGGCGATCGCGACGACGGTCGCGCCGATCAGGCGGGTGTCGTGGCCGGTCCAGCCGGCGGCGAGGACGGTGTTCACGCGTGCTCCCGGAAGGCGGTCAGCGCGGCCCGGGTGATCTCCTCCGGGGTGCGGGCGATGTCGAAGACGGCGCCGGGCTCGTCCGGCTCGAGGGGCTGCAGGTCGGCGAGCTGCGAGTCCAGCAGCGACACCGGCATGAAGTGGCCCGTGCGGCTCTTCATCCGCTCGGCCAGCAGCGCGCGGTCGCCGTGCAGGTGGGCGAACCAGACGTCGCCGCCGCCGCGCAGCACGTCGCGGTAGCGGCGCTTGAGCGCGGACGACGTCACGACGCCGCCGGAGGCCTGGTGCTCGCGGATCCAGCCGGCGATGGCTTCGAGCCAGGGGGCGCGGTCCGCGTCGGTCAGCGGCGTGCCCGCGGTCATCTTGTCGATGTTGGCCTTCGGATGGAACGTGTCCGCTTCCGCGTATTCGACGTCCAGTGCGCGCGCGAGCGCCGTGCCGATCGTCGTCTTCCCGGAGCCTGACACCCCCATCACCACGATGACGGTCATCCGCACCTCCCACTTCGTTGTGCCCAGGTGAGTCAAACTCAAAAGTACTACTTATTCAAGATGAAGTACTACTTAATCGAATCAGACGGCTAGGTTGATCAGGTGAGGCACGAACAGGTCCTGGACGCGCTCGGCGCGCAGATCGCGAACGGAGCGCTGGCGCCGGGCACCGTGCTGCGCTCCGAGGAGCTTCAGGAGCGCTTCGGCGCTTCGCGGACGGTGGCGCGCGAAGTCGTCCGGGTCCTCGAGACGATGCAGCTGACCAGCAGCAAGCGGCGCGTCGGGGTGATCGTCCGGGAGCCGTCGGCGTGGAACCACTACGACCCGCGGCTGATCCGCTGGCAGCTCGACGGCCCGGCCCGCCCGGCGGCGCTCGCGACGCTGAACGAGCTGCGCTCGGCAATCGAGCCGTGCGCGGCCCGGTTCGCGGCCCTGCGCGCGACGCCGGAGGAACGCGGCAGGCTGGGCGCGCTGGGAGAGCGGCTGGCGCGCACGGCCCGGGCGCGCGACCTCTCGACGTTCCTCGAGTTCGACATCGCCTTCCACGACCTGCTGCTGTCCGCGTCGCGCAACCCGATGTTCGCGCAGCTGTCCGAGGTCGTCGCGGAGGTGCTCACCGGCCGGACCGGGCACGGCCTGATGCCGCCGGAGCCGCAGCCCGAGGCCGTGGCGCTGCACCTGGAGGTGGCCGCCGCGGTGGCAGATGGTGACCCGGACCGGGCCGAGCGGGCGATGCGCGACATCGTCGTCCAGGCCCGCGAGGAGATCGCCGCCCTGGTGGCGGACGGGGGTGCCGAGGGCGAGTAGCCTCGTCGCGAACTGGAGTTTTCTTCCGCCGGGGGGCACGGGTGAGCGCGGCGCGCGCAATCGGACTGGTGTTGGGTGTGGCGGCCGACGGCGCCCTCGGCGACGCCCGCCGCCGTCCGCCGGTGACGGCATTCCGCAAGCTGGCACACCGCCCGGGCCCGGGCGCGCTCGTGGCCGGCGCGGTGGTCGCGGGCGGGGTGTTGCTGGAGCGGGCAGGCCGCACCCGCCCGCTGGTCCAGGCAACGGCAACGGCGGTGTCGACGTGGGCGGTCCTCGGCGCGGCGGGGCTGGCCCTGCAGGGCACGGAACTGGCCCGCGACCTGGAGGAATGCCGCTTCGAGCCGGCCCGCACGACACTGTCCGAACTGGACCCCCGCGTGGCCGACGGACTGGGCGCGATCGCGCTGTCCCGCGCGTCGGTGGAGACGCTGGCGGAGAACACGTCGGACACGGTGGTGGCCCCGCTGGTGTGGGGCGCACTGGCGGGCGTCCCGGGCCTGCTGGGGGCGCGCGCGGTGAGCCTGCTGCGCCGGGCCCGCCACGGCCATTGGGCAATCGACCGCCTCGACGAGCTGGTCCACCTGATCCCCACCCGGGTGGCGGCGGCCCTGACGGTCCTGGCGGCCCCGGTGGTGGGCGGCTCGGCGGGAGGGGCTTGGCGCGCATGGCGCCGCGACACGATCGCCCACCCGAGCCCCAACGCGGGCCGCGTGGAGGCGGCCTTCGCGGGAGCCCTGGAGATCCGCGTCGGCGGGCGGACGGTGTATCCGCACGGGGTGGTCGAGCTGCCGGTCCTGGGCGTGGGGCGTAACCCCGATGCGGGGCATGTGACGCGGGCGGTCGAGCTGTCCCGTGTGGTGGGCTGGCTGGCTGGGGTGACGTCGGTGGTCCTGGCGGTGGCGACGGGATTCCGGCGCCGCTCCCGCTGACTTGTCCCCAGGGGGCGGGGGATGTGGACAACTCGGGCTGGCGTGCGGCTTTCCGGCTGTTTTGCCGGTGGGCGGCGGTAGACTGGGCCTGGGACGCCCCCCTGGGAGCGGCGGGGGCCGCTTCAGGGCCGGGTTGGGCCTCAGCCCCTGCGGCGCAGCTGCGCCAGCGCCGCCTCGTCCAATGGACCGCCCCGCTCCGCAGACCCGGCAAACCTGCACCCCCACGACATGAACGACTCTTTCATGTCGCCAGACGTCATGAACGACTCGTTCATGACGTCCGGTCACCCCGCGGCACAGCGACTTTGCCGGAACCCTGCCTGGGAGCGGCGGGGGCCGGGCTGGGCCCTCAACCCCTGCGGCGCAGCTGCGCCAGCGCCGCCTCGTCCAACGGACCGCCCCGCTCAGCCAACCGGGTTCCGATCCGCTCCCGCTCCTCCGCCGTCCGGTTTCCGCCGAACTTGAACTTCGCCCGGACTCCCGTGACCGTGAACTCGATTCCGCGAATACCCGGCAGCAGCCGCCGGTCCGGGGCATCAGGCGCTGCGCTCACCGGGGCGCGGCTCCCGTCCGGCTCGAAGTGGCGCAGCTGCTTGTCCAGCAGTTCCGCCTTCTCCGCCGGGTCGTCGACCAGCCGGACGTCGCCCTCCAGCTGGACCGTCGCGTAGTACGACGTCGGCACGCCGTACGCCGGGTCCGCCGTCGCGTTCCAGTCCGCTCGGATGTACGTGTAGTCGTCGACCACCGTCAGCAGGGCCCGGGGGTTTTCCTCCAGCAGCGGCCAGATCGGGTTCGGGCGGGCCAGGTGCGTGACGATCGTGCGGTCACCGTCGAAGGCGAAGTGGGCCGGGGTCACCGTCGGCAGGTCGCGGTTGTGGCCGCTCGCGATCAGCTGGCCGAAGTCGTGGTGGGACAGCCACTCGCGCCACTCCGCGTCCTCGGCGGCGTCCCAGGGGTGGATCAACATACCCGCAGTGTCACCGGCGCAAGTGGCCTCACCAAAGGGCCATTTCCGCCCTATTGTCGAGGGCCACTTTCGGCGTACTCGTCTTCCGCCAGGATTTCCGCGACCGACTTCCGACGCGCCGGAGCGGCCGAGCCAGCCGAGCCTGCCGGGGTGGCCAGCGCTCCGCCCGGCTTCAGCTCACGGACCGTGAAGTACAGCCAGCCCAGCAACGCCATCGCCCCGAAGGCGATCCACTGCAGCGCGTACGACAGGAACGGCCCCGAGTCGGTCTGCGGCAACGGGAGCGCGCCGAGCACTCCGGGCTGGCCGACGTCGAGCTGGAAGTACCCGGGCCGGATGTCGAGCTTGCCCGCCCGCGCGACGACCCGCGAGTCGACGACGTAGCTCTGCAACTTCCCGCCGGTCGACACGTCGGCGAAGGCGTCGCGGTTCTTCGGGTCGGTCTCGTCGGCACGCACCCGCGCGGTCACCTGCACGATCCCCTCCGGGGGCGGCGCGTACGGCAGCACCCCGGACTTGCTGTCCAGCCGGACGTACCCGCGGTCGATCAGGACGACCGTGCCGTCCGTGGTCCGCATCGGCGTCAGCACCTCGTAGGCGCCTTCGCCCTGGACCGTCCGCAGCCGCGCGACGACTTCCTTGTCCGGCAGGTACCGGCCGGTGATCGAGACGAGGTGCCATTCGGTGCCCTGGCCGGGCACGGTCCCCGGCGGCAGCAGCCGCGCCAGCGGCACCGGCGCCGCGGTGAAGGACGTCTCCAGCGCGGCGTTCTGCTGCTCGCGTTCGGTGTTGCGGCTGAACTGCCACGGCGCGAGAAGCGTGAAGCAGCAGATGGCGAAGGTGAACACCACCGCCGTCAGAGCCAGCCACCCGGGCCGGAGCAGGAACCGCAACCGCACCCCACCACGGTAGGCCGTGTCCCGCCGGGCGCGCCCGCCGACCTCCGTTGCCGGTGATTTCCGCCCGGCTCGTCAGCCGCGCGACCGCACCCAGTCCAGCACGCCCGGCACCGCCCGTTCGATCATCCCGAGGACGTCCTCGAAGCCGTCGTCGCCGCCGTAGTACGGGTCCGGGACCTCGGCGCCCTCGGGGGCCGACGGGTCGAACGACCGCAGCAGCCGCACCTTCGCCGGGTCCTCGACACGCGCACGCAGGAACTCGGCGTGCCCCTCGTCGGCAGCCAGCAGCAGGTCCGCGGCGAGGTCCTCCTCGGAGACCTCCGACGCGACGTGCGCGGTGGGGTACCCGTGGGCCTTGAGCGTCGCGCGGGCGCGCTTGTCGGCGGGCTCCCCGACATGCCACGGCCCGGTGCCGGCGCTCGTCACGCGGACCGCGTCGCCGAGACCGGCCTCTTCGAGCCGGGCGCGGAACACCAGCTCGGCCATCGGGGAACGGCAGATGTTGCCGGAGCAGACGAAGACGATGTGCGTCACACCCCGAGCGTAATCAGCCGGTTCACCCGGTCACCCGCCCGCTCGGCGGTACCTGCCCCCGCGGCCGCCACTTAGCGTCGGTTTCGCGAGGACGCCGGCCGGAAGGAGAGCGATCATGCACGGGTGCTGCTCGAAGTGCACCGGACAGGGTTGCGGCTGCTGCGGCAACTGCAACTGACCGGCCCGGCGTCCGCGGCGGCCCGGAGCCGCCGCGGCGCCCCAGCTCAGTCCGTGCAGGTCGCCGACGTCGCTTCGGCGAGAGCTTGCGCGTGGAGTCCGTCGAACCGGTGCACCACGTCCGCGAAGCCCGCCGCCACCAGCTGGCGGACGGGGCACGAGCGCGCCTCGCGCAGTGACGTCGTTGCCGCCAGCTCGGTCAGCAGGTCCGTGTTGAGGCGGTCGATCACCGGGCGGATCTGCCCGAGGTCCGGGCGGGTCGTCGGCGCCTCCGCCGGGTGGGCCGTCCAGCGCGCGTAGAGGCCGCGCTGCACCAGCTTGTTCGCCTCGATCTGGGCGTGGAAGAAGCGGACCGCCTCCGCCGGGTCGAGGCCCAGCTGCGGCGCCCGCGCCGCCACCGAGTCGTAGATCGCCTGCTCGCGGACCGGGTCGTCGATCGGGGACGGCGTGCCGTACTTGGCCGCCGCCACCTGGTCGGCGATCGCGACCCGCTGGGCGGCCAGGTCGGTGAGGTGCCACAGCGACGTGCTCGACGCCGACGCGGGCACCGAAGACACCAGGGACGCGGCGACGACTGCCGTCACCGTGACGAGCAAGGACCGAAGGCGCATGGCCGGAGACGGTACATGCGAAAATCCCCGCGTGTCCGCGCCTTCCGCCATCTCCGAAGTCGTTTCCGCGCTGGAACGGGCCTACCCGCCCGCGCTCGCCGAGTCGTGGGACGCCGTCGGCTTCGTCTGCGGCGATCCCGCCGAACCGGTGAGCCGCGTGCTGTTCTGCGTCGACCCCGTCGCCGAGACCGTCGACGAAGCCGTCGAGCTGGGCGCGCAGCTGATCGTCGCGCACCACCCGCTGCTGCTGCGCGGCGTCCACGGCGTGCCCGCCGACACCGCCAAGGGCGCGCTCGTGCACCGGATGATCCGCGAAGGCGTCGCCCTCTACTGCGCCCACACCAACGCCGACTCCGCCGACCCCGGCGTCTCCGACGCCCTCGCACAGGCCATCGGGCTGCGCGTCACCGGCCCGCTGGCGCCGAACGACGACGGCGTCACCGGCATCGGCCGCATCGGCGAGCTGCCCGAGCCGGAGCCCTTCGCGGTGTTCGTCCAGCGCGTCGCCGACGCCCTGCCCGCGACCGTGCCCGGCGTGCTCGGGGCCGGGGACGCCGACCGCCCGATCCGCACCGTCGCCGTCTCCGGCGGTGCCGGCGACTCCTATCTCAAGCAGGCCACCGCGGCCGGTGTCGACGCCTTCGTCACCGCCGACCTGCGGCATCACCCCGCCGGTGAGCACCTCGCGGGCTCGGCCGCGGCGCCCGCGCTGGTCGGGCTGACCCACTGGGCCAGCGAATGGCCCTGGTGCGCGCAAGCCTCGGCGGTCGTGGCCGAGGCGTTTGCGGGTAACGTCGACGTTCACGTCTCCACGCGGTGCACCGACCCGTGGAACGTCCGCGCCGAGCGCACATCGATCTAAGAGGAGCATCGTGAAGGCCGAACCCGCCGTGCAGCGCCAGTTGCTCGAGCTCGCCAAGGTGGACGCCGAGCTCTCGCGCACCGCACACCGCCGCCGCACCCTGCCCGAGCTGGCCGAGATCGACGCGGGGGAGAAGACCGTCCGCGAGCGCCGCGACGCGCTGGTGTCGGTGCAGACCGCCGCCTCCGACCTCGACCGCGAGATCGCCCGGCAGGAGAAGGAGATCGAGTCGGTGCGCGCCCGCGAGGACCGCGACCGCAAGCTCCTGGCGTCCGGCTCGGTCAACTCCAAGCAGATGACCGACATCGAGCACGAGCTGCAGTCGCTGGAACGCCGCCAGCGCGCGCTCGAGGACGACCTGCTGGAGCTGATGGAGCAGCGCGAGGCCCTCGGCATGGACGCGCAGCGCACCGGCGCCGAGGTCGACAAGGCCGAGGCCGAGGTCGCCGCCGCCGTCGCCCGCCGCGACGAGGCGTTCAAGGACCTCGACGTCACCCGCGCGCGCCGCGAGGAAGACCGCGCGAAGCTGGTGCCGCGCTTCCCGGAGCCGCTGCTCAAGCTGTACGAGCGGGTCCGCGAGCACAAGGGCATCGGCGCGGCGCTGCTGCGGGCCCGCCGCTGCGGCGCCTGCCAGCTGGAGCTGGACCGCAACACGGTCAACGAGATCAAGGGCGCGCCCGAGGACTCGGTCATCCAGTGCGAGAACTGCGGCGCGATCCTGGTCCGGACCCTGGAGTCGGGTCTGTGACCTCGCACGTCATCGTCGAAGCCGACGGCGGCTCCCGGGGCAACCCGGGACCGGCGGGCTACGGCGCGGTGGTCAAGGACGCCGACGGCAGGATCCTCGCCGAGCACAAGGAAAGCCTCGGCGTCGTCACCAACAACGTCGCCGAGTACCGCGGCCTGATCGCCGGGCTGACCGCCGCCGCCGAGCTTGGTGCGTCCACTGTGGACGTCCGGATGGACTCGAAGCTCGTGGTCGAGCAGATGTCCGGGCGCTGGAAGATCAAGCACCCCGACATGCAGCCGCTCGCCGAGCAGGCGAAGGAGCTGGCCGCGGGCTTCTCGCGCGTCCGCTACGAGTGGATCCCGCGCGCGCAGAACTCCCACGCCGACCGCCTGGCCAACGAGGCCATGGACGCGGCAGGCGGGGCCACCCGGCGGACCGCCGGCGCTGCTCCGGAGGCCAAGCCCCCGGCCCGCAAACCGGACCGCGCGGCCGTGGCCTGGACCGGCGCCACGGGCACCCCGACCCGGCTGCTCCTGCTCCGGCACGGCCAGACCGAGATGTCGGCCGGGCGCCGGTACTCCGGCCGCGGCGACGTCCCGCTGACCGAGCTGGGCCGCGCGCAGGCCGCCGCGGCGGCGAAGCGGCTGGCCGCGACCGAGGGCCTGGTCGTCGACGGCGAGGCCGTCCCGATCATCTCCTCGCCGCTGACCCGCACGAAGCAGACCGCGCAGGCCGTCGCCGACGCGCTCGGCGGCCGCGTCGAGACCCACCCCGGGCTCATCGAGACCGACTTCGGCGAGTGGGAGGGCCTGACGTTCGCCGAAGCCGCCGAGCGCGACCCCGAGCTGCACCGCTCCTGGCTCGGCGACAGCTCGGTGCCGCCGCCCGGCGGGGAGAGCTTCGACGTCGTGCACCGGCGCGTCCGCCGCGCGCGTGACGAGCTGATCGCCGAGCACGGCGGCCGGACGCTGATCCTGGTCAGCCACGTGACGCCGATCAAGGCGCTGCTGCGGATGGGCCTCGACGCCGGGCCGCAGCTGCTGTTCCGGCTGCACCTGGACCTGGCGTCGCTGTCGATCACCGAGTTCTACCCGGACGGGAACGCGTCGGTGCGGCTCGTCAACGACACCTCGCACCTGGCCTGACCGGCGAGAATGTGGGGTGGATCACGCTCGACCCCGACGCGTCGCCGACCCCGGATGGGGTATTGGCTACAGTGTCTCGACCGCGTCGCCGCGGTGGCGGACCCGACGTCCGGGTCCACTCAGGGGGCGCCAGCTCGCGCGTATCCCACCGGCAGAGGCCTGCGGGCGGAACAGTGACGAGGACATGACGGCTAGCGCACTCACCGAGACTTCCCCGAGCGACGTCCCCGAAGACCCGGCACCCGCGGCCGCGGCACGGGGCTGGGGCGCACGGCTGGCCCCGGTGCTGGCCGTGCTCGCCGGGGTCGCGGCGGTCGCCGTGCACGCCACGCGCTACGGCCACTGGATCGTCGACGACGCCGCCATCACCTTCTCCTACGCCCGCAGCTTCGCCGACGGCCTCGGCCCGGTGCTGCAGCCGGGCGCCCCGCCGGTCGAGGGCTTCTCCGACCCGACCTGGATGGTGCTGCTCGGCCTCGGCAAGCTCGCCGGCCTCTTCGACCACGGCGCGATCTTCGGCATCCCGGACTACGTGCTGTTCCCGAAGGCACTCGGCCTGCTGTTCACCGGCGGCATCCTGACCGCCTGCCACATCGCGGCGAAGCAGGTCTTCACGCGCTTCGCCTGGCTGGCCACCCTGGTCGTCGGCCTGACGCTGGCGACGATCCCGTCGTTCGTCATCTGGGTCGTGTCCGGCCTGGAGAACTCGCTGTTCGCGTTCGCGGTGGTCACGCTGGCCGTGACGCTGTTCGTCTCGGTCAAGCGCGACGTCCTGCTGACGCCGAAGGTGGCGCTCTGGTCCGGGGTCATGGTGGCGTTCGCCGCGCTGACCCGGCCGGAAGGCCTGATCTACGCGGGCGCGTACCCCCTGGCGGCGCTGTTCCTGCTGCGCTCCGGCCTGTTCTGGAAGAGCTTCCGGCTGGCGCTGTTGTCGGTGGCGGCGTTCGCCGTCCCGTTCGGCGCGTACGTCGTCTGGCGGCACGCGGAGTTCGGGCGGCTGCTGGCCAACCCGTCGGTCGCCAAGCAGCAGGGCCTGCCCGGCTTCGACGCGGTGAAGCGGCCGTTCGAGCTGGTCGGCTACGCGGGCTGGGCCGGCGTGATCGTGCTGGCGCTGGTGATCGCGTTCGCGCTGGCCAAGGCGCCGTGGCGGCGGTCGCTGATCGCGCTGCTCGTGCCGCTCGGGCTGGGCATCGTCGCCTACGGCGTGATGGTCGCCGACTGGATGTACCAGCACCGGTTCGCCAGCCCGGTCTGGCCGCTGGCGGTGATCGCGGGCACGTTGTCGGCCGGTGAGCTGCTGCGCCACCGCCGGGCGCTGCTGCGGGTCGGCATCGTCGTGGTGCTGGTCGGTGCGTTCGTGCCGTCGGCGGTCGGGTTCGCGGCGGCGGCGGACAAGTTCGCGAAGAACCCCAACATCACGGCGTGCCTGGTGGCCGACCGCTTCGGCCGCGGCTTCAACACCTACGCCGACATCCTCGGCCTGCAGAAGGCGTCGCTGCTGCTGCCGGACCTCGGCGGTTCGTCGATGACGAGCAGGCTGGAGCTGGTCGACATGGCCGGGCTGGTCAACAAGCCGATCGCCGACCTGGTCCACGACAACGACCTGCAGGGCCTGCGCGACTACGTGTTCGACACGGTGAAGCCGACGTTCATCCACTCGTGGGGCCCGTGGGCGGCGGGCAACGGCATCGCGCTGGACCCGCGCCTGGACCGCGACTACGTGCTGATCTACAGCTCCCCGATCGAGGGTCTCCGCAACGGCGACTGGGTCCGTAGGGACGCGGTCACCGACCCGGCCAAGCTCAAGGCGGCCCAGGACTACGCGGCGAAGACTATCCCCGAGGTGGCAGCAGACCGCTTCGGCGGCCCGCTCGACGACTGCGGCCCGACGATGAAGCCCGGCCAGACGATCCGGATGCCCGGCTGAGTCCGTAACTCGCGTGATCAGACCCGTATCTCGCGTGATCAGACCCGTAACTCGTGTGATCAGACCCGGAACTCGCGTGATCAGACCCGGAACTCGCGAGTTCCGTCTTGGATCACGCGAGTTCCGGCTTGGATCACGCGAGTCCCGCCTTGGATCACGCGTGATGCCCGCCTGATCACGTGTGATGCCCCGCCAGTCACGCGTTATGCCCGTCAGCCCGCGACGCTGAGGCCGAGCCAGAGGGCGACCGTCGCCGCGGCGAGGCAGACCGGGGTGGTGAGCGCGCCCAAGGCGTGGAACGTCTTCGGCGACGGGTGCTCCGGGAGCGTCCGTCGCCACAGCAGCGTCGCCAGCGAGCCGAGGTAGCTCGCGTTCGGGCCGATGTTGACGCCCAGCAGCACCGCCAGCAGCACGCCCGGCGCCGGGTGCGGGCCGAGGACCGACAGCAGGATCAGCGTCGCCGGGAGGTTGTTGACCAGGTTGGCCAGCAGTGCCGCGACCCCGGCGGCCACCAGGAGGTCCAGCAGGCCGGTCGAGGTCGGCAGCACGGAACCGAGCAGGCCGCCGAGGACGTGTTCCGACACCGCCTCGACCACGACCGCGAGCCCGAGCACGAACAGGCACAGCTGCGGCGACATCTCGGTGACCAGCTGCCACGGCCGGATCCTGCCCTGCGCCAGCGCCCGGACGCCGAGGATCAGCGCGGCCAGCGCCGCGATCCACACCGGTTCGACGTGCCCGAGCTGGCCGACCCCGAAGCCGGCGAGGGTGAGCGCGAGGACGACCAGCGCGAACACCGGCGTCTCCAGGTGCTGCCGCGGCTCGGCGGTCTCGCGCGGCCGCAGGTCGGCGGCGAAGAACCGGAGGAACACCAGCAGTTCGATGCCGATCGTCACCAGCCACGGCAGCGCCATCAGCGCGGTGAACCCGGCGAACGTCAGCCCCGAGGCGGCGAAGGCGAGCAGGTTCGTCAGGTTGGACACCGGCAGCAGCGTCGACGCCGAGTTCGCCAGGTGCGCGCAGGCGTAGACGTGCGGCCGCGCGGGCAGGCCGAGACCGGCCGCGGTTGCGAGGACGACCGGGGTGAGCAGGACGACGGTGGCGTCCAGGCTGAGGACCGCGGTGACCCCGGCCGCCGCGGCGAAGGTGAGGACCAGCAGCCGCTTCGGCCTGCCGTGGCAGGCTTCGGCGAGCCGGTTGCCGAGCCAGGTGAACACGCCGTCCACACTGGCCAAAAAGGACAAAAGCAGGATCGCGGCCAGAAAGCCCAGTGTGGGCAGGATTTCCACGGCCCGCTGCCCGGCTTCGGCCGGATGCACCAGGCCCAGCAGCAGCGCGAGCCCGGCCGCGGGCACGGCGGCGACCGCCTCGGGCCAGCCGCGCGGCCGGACGATGGCGAAGACGAGTACCGCGGCCAGGAGTGCCAGGCTTCCGGCAGCCGCCCAGAAATTCACCTGTTCACGCTAACCGACGGCCTTTCGCCGCCCCGGACCCGCCGGGGGCGCCCCCCGTCTTCCACACTACCGGCAGGCACCGACAGTTTTGCCGGACTGCCCGGCCTCGGCTCGCGGCGGAGCAGCGGCGGAGCCGATGGCGGAGGGCGCCGCCGGGGGCTCCGGCCGCGGGATCCACGTGCCAGTGTCCTGAATGACTCATTCAGGGCTTGCGAGGTCCTGAATGACTCATTCAAGACGCCGCCGAGCCTGGCCAGGCAGCTTGGCCGGCGGTTTTGTCGGTGCTCTCCGGTAACGTGGAAACCGGGGGGCGCCCCCGCGCCCCCTGCGTCCTCAATGGACACAACCGGACACAGCCGGGGGAGAGATCAGCTGCCGCGCTGGGACTTCGCCAGTGCGCCCCCGAGTTCCGCGCGGCCCGGGATGCCCAGCTTCCGGTACGCCCCCGACAGGTGCAGCTCCACCGTCCGCCGCGTCAGGTGCAGCGCCGTCGCGATCTCGCGGTTGGTCAGGCCCTGGGCCGCCATCACCGCGATGCGGTTCTCCTGGCGGGTCAGGCCGTGCTCGTTGTCCTTTGCCGGGGTCAGTGCCCGGCGGGCCGAGCGCAGCTCCTCCGCCGCGCGGCGGGCCAGCGGGCGGGCGCCGCAGTGCTCGCTCAGCTCGACCGCCTGGCGCAGCGTCTCGATGGCCTTTTCGGACTGGCCGTGCCGGGCCTGCAGCGAGCCCAGCTCGGTCAGCGCCGTCGCCAGCTGCAGGCGGGCCGGGGACGACTTCAGCGTCGTGATCGCCTTGTTCAGCGCCCGCTCCGCTTCGTCGTCCTCGCGTACGAGACCCAGTGTCGTCAGCGCTGTGCCCAGCGGGCGCGCCGCGCCCCAGCGGGCCGATGCGTTCATGTCCTCTTCGGCCAGGCGGGCCGCGTCGTCGGCCTGGCCGAGGGCCAGCGCCGCGCGGGCCGCGTGCGCGCGCCACGGCACGAACCCCGGGAAGCGCATGCCGTGGTGGGCCAGCCGGCGTCCGCAGCTGAGCAGGTCCTCGAACCCGAAGCGCGTGTACCCGGTCGCCACGCGCAGGCGGCCGCGCGCGTACAGCAGGTACGTGTGCGTGAACAGGCCCTGGCTCGCGACGAAGTCCATCCGGTCCAGCAGCGACGTCGCCGCCTCGAACCGGCCGAGGTCCACCCAGCACTCGACCAGCTTCGCCGCGCACAGCACCCCGACCGGGCACGTCGTCGTGCCGCCGCGCTCGTCGAAGCGGCGCAGCAGCGATTCGAAGTGGACACTCGCGCGCTGCAGGTCGCCGCTGGCCTGCAGGGCGATCCCGCGGGCCAGGGTGGGCAGCGCGCCGTGCGGCACGTGCACGTCCCACGGCTCGCGCTCGACGTCCAGCACCCGGCACAGCCGGTCGACGTGCAGCGGCTCGTCCGCGAGCACCGCGGTGGCCAGCGTGAAGAAGTAGTGCTGCTCGAACAGCTCGCTGTCGTCGCCGCTCAGCGCGTCCGCGAAGTGCGACACCGCCTCCTGCGCGGAGTCGCCGCTGCGGACGGCGTCGAGCGCCAGCAGCGCCGACCGGCTCCGCTGCGCCGCCGGGTCGGTCAGCGGCGCCCACTGCTCCTCGAAGTCGCGGAACTCCGGCGGCGGCCCCAGCCTGCTGCCCGCCTCGGCCAGGTAGGTCATGCACAGCAGCGGCCACACCGCGTCCGGCCCGCCCGCGTCGAGGCGTGCCGCGATCTGGCCCGCCGCGCTGATCGCCAGCCGCGCGTCCTGGCCGCCGCACAGCGACAGCAGCATCGCCATGGCGATGTGCGCGGCCGTCTCGCGGTTGCCGACGGTGTCGACGGCCTCCCGCACCCGCTTCGCCGCGGCGGGCGGGTCGAACTGGAACTCCGCGTGGGCCAGCTGCAGCAGCACGGCCATCCGGCGCCCGGACGACAGCCGCTCGTCCAGCGCCCGCCGCAGGTGCCGCGCGGCCAGCTCGGCCCGGCCGGTGAACACGGCGTCGCGCGCGCTCAGCCGCAGCACGTCCACCGCCCACGGGATCCGGATCGACGTCGCTTCCAGCAGGTGGGCGGCGACCCGCTCGGGCGGCGCCCCGGTCTCGGTCAGCAGCTTCGCCGCGCGGGCGTGGTTGACCGCCCGGGTGGTCTGCGGCATGTCCTTCAGCAGCGAGTTGCGGAGGAAGGAGTAGGTCAGCGTCGGCTTGCTGCTGTTGTTGAGCACGTGCAGCCGGACCATGGTGTCGATGGCCTGCAGCGCGCCGAGCTCGTCGACCCCGGCGAGCCGGGCCAGCAGGTCGAAGTCCGCGTCCTCGCCGAGGATGGCCGCGGCGTCCAGGATGGCCGGCGCGTGCGGGAACTCCTGCATCCGGGTGTGGAGCACCTGCCCGATCAGCGCCGAGCCGAGCTCGTGCGGGTCCGCGCCGGGCAGCAGCCGCGGCCGCAGCGCCTGCAGCAGCACCGGGTTGCCGCCGGTCGCCTCCCGGCAGGCGGAGACGAGCTCGCCGGGGGCGAGGCCGAGCAGCTCCGCCGTGGCCGCGTCGCCGAGGCCGTTCAGCGCGATCGTGGCCGGCGTGCTCCCCACGATGTCCAGCAGCGCGACCTCGCGGTGCGGGGGATGCCCGGGCAGCGCCGTCAGGACGAGCAGCACCGGCAGGTCCAGGACGCGGTTGCGGAGGTAGGCCAGGCACCGCATCGACCAGACGTCGGCCAGGTGCACGTTGTCGATGCCGAGGAACAGCGGCCGCTGCCCGGCCGCGTCGCGGACGATGCGGGAGAAGCGCTCCAGCGCCTCGCTCTCCCCGGCAGGCCCGCACTGCTCGGTGACGTGCGGTTCCCGCGGCCGCGGCGAGCCGGGGCCCTCCAGCGCGGTGAGCAGCTGGCGGACGACGCCCGCGGGCAGGTGACTCTCCAACCGCGACCCGGTGGCGACCGCGGCGGCGAAGCCCGCCTCCTCGGCGAGCGCCGCGGCGGCGTGCAGGGTGGCGCTCTTGCCCATGCCGAACTCGCCGGACACCACCGCACTCGCGGCCCGGCCGCCCAGCACGACCGGGAACAGGCCGGTCAGGCGGCTGAGCTCGGGTTCGCGGCCGGGGAGCCGCGGGGCGGGACGCTTCGGTACCGAAGCCCCGCCGAGGGGGTGCTCGGGATTTACTTCGGTATCCACCGTAAGGACTTTCATGTTGGGTTGGGGCAGACTACTGGAAACCGGCCCACCACGGGGAGTGAGTGGCGGGGATCTGGGAAAACCTCCCGGAAGCCCGCCCCGGCCGACCGGACGCCCCACCACGGCACCGCGCCGCGGTCAGGGAGCGCCCCGGCGACACGGCTTCACCCACAGACACCGAGCAGGGGAGACGATGTACGCAGCCGATGCGAACCGGATCCTCCCGGCGGCCGGTCAGGTCGCGCACAGGGCCGTCACGGTCACCCCGAGCGCGAGCAGCAGGAGCGGGCCGGGCGGCTTCCCCCGCCGCGGTGCGCCGCCCTCCGCGGGCAGGTAGCTCAGCCGGACGGCCTCCGCCAGCGCCCCGGTCACCGGGATGAACCCGGCGACCCGGTCCCGGCAGCGGGCGCAGCCACGCAGGTGCGTTTCGAACTCCGCCGGATCGTCCAGGACGCCGAGCCCGTAGGCCGCGGCGTCGGCGTGCCGCCCCCTCATCGCACCGTCACTTCCCCGAGCGCCTTACGCAATTGCCGCATCGCGGTGTAGAGCCGCGATTTCACGGTTCCCTCCGGAATTCCCAGAATTTCGGCCGCCTGGCGAACGGTGTTTCCGGCGAGATACGTCTCGTAGATGACGGACTGGTATTTCGCGTCCAATTCACTCAATGCCCGCGTAATCGTTAGCGCGGCTAACGAACTGTCGGCACGGTCGGCGGACTCGGCGTTTTCCGGGATGTCCAGAGCGACCTCCTGGGGGCGGACCCGGCGATTTCTCCAGCCGTCGATGACGATCCGGCGAGCCACCGTCAGCAGCCAGCCACGCAGCATTCCGGGCTCGCGTTCGAGGGTGTCCGAGTGCTGCCACGCGCGGATCATGGTCTCCTGCACCACGTCCTCCGTCCACTGCCGGTCATGGTTGGTCAGGGCCAGTACCTGGGAAAACAGGGTGGCGCGGAAGTCCTTGTACAGCAGTGGGACGAGGTCTTCCCGGCGGTCGGGGCCGGGGTCGACCGCCGTTGCGGACGACCCGCTGCCGACCTGGCCGCGACTTTCTCTGCCCGGTGCTTCCATAAAGCTCGCAACCTCACCTGACTGGTGGACCGTGGGGTCATCGGAGCGTAGCGCAAAAACACTTAATAGACCATATGTATCAGTTTCCGTGCCCAATTAGGCAGTCGATCGGCGAAGGGGGCCGCCGATCGGTTCACAATCTGTCTTGTGATGCACGTCACAGGTCACTAAAAGGTGACGGTGAGAACCGGATCACACCTTCTCACCGTAGCTGGGGGTGAGGACTCCTTCGCGAAGGGACAACGGGGATGCCGCTCCGATTCGTGGCGCTGCTTGCCGCCGCGACCGCGCTCGTGCTCGGCTGTGCCGTCCCGGCTTCGGCCGGGGAGCTGCAGCAGGCCGACCGCACGCTCCTGACCCGCCTGAAACAGCACACGCTGTGGGCCGTGCCGTCGAGCAGGCTCGCCGCCGACCGGGCCACCAACCGGCGCGTGCGGGCCGTCGCCGTCCGCATCGCCGACGACCAGGCCCGCCTCGACGTCGCCCTGCGCGCGGTCGCCGACCGGCTCGCGATCACCCTGCCGGGAGAGCCGACGGAGACCGAACGCACCTGGGCGGACGAGATCGCCGGCGACTCCGGCGACCAGTTCGACCACGCCTACGTCAATCGGCTCCGCGCCGAATACGGCACCCTCTTCGCGCTCGCCTCCGACGTCCGCGCCGGCACCCGCGACGACGACGTCCGCGCGTTCGCCCAGACCGCCGTCGACACCGCGCTCGGGCACCTGACGCTCCTGGAGAGCACCGGGCTCGCCGAAACCACGTCCCTGCTCGTCTCCGCAACCGAGACCGACACCCTCGACGGCGGCGCCGTCGCACTCGGCGCCGCCGCGGTGGCCGTCGCCGCCCTCGTCACGTTCGGCCTGCTCCGCCTGCTCGGGACCCCCGGCAGGACCTCGCCGCGCACCCGGAGGTAAGCCGCCATGTCCCCCTCAGCCGCGCTGGTCCCGGTGTCACCGCACGACACCGGCATCGCCGAGGCCGCCGCGCTCTCCGGCCGCCTCACCTACGTCTGCCTGTGCCTGGCCCTGTGCTGGGGCGTCCTCGCCGCCACCGGGTGGGTCCGCCGGTTCAGCGGCCAGGACGCGCTGCGCACCGGGCACGTCGTGCTCGCCGCGTTCACCCTCGCCCTCGGCACCCTGCACGGGCTGACGTTTCTCTTCCTCGAAGACGACGAGTTCGGCCTCGCCGAGCTGCTCCTGCCCTTCTACGACGGCACCCCGCGGCACGCGCTGGGCATCGTCGGCCTCGAAGTGCTCGTCGCGGTCTCGGTGACCGCGGGCGTGCGCCACGGTGCCCGCGAAGGCCGCTGGCTGCGGTTCCACCAGGCCGGCTACCTGGCCGCCGGGCTGCTCGTCGCGCACGCCTGGCTCGGCGCGATCGCCAGCGGGCACCTCGCCGTCGTCTGGCTCGCCGGCCTGACGGTGACCGTCCCGCCGGTGCTGCTGGCCGCGCTGCGGGTGCTGCCCGCCACGCTGCTCGCCCGCGCCGGCCTGGTCACCGCCCCGGCCGCCGAACCGGAACCCGGGCCGGTGGCGCCCGACCTCCGCATCGACGTCGACAGCCACCGCTGTCACGCCTACGGCGTCTGCCAGTCCGAAGCGCCGCAGGTCTTCCAGCTCGGCCAGGACGGGCGGCTCGAGTACGAGAAGCGCCCGGACGCCCAGCACGCCCCGCACGTCCAAGCCGCCGCCCGCGCGTGTCCCATGCGCGCCATCCACCTGCTGGGAGCCACCCGATGAGCGAACGCATCGTCATCGCCGGAGCCGGACTGGCCGGCCTGCGTGCCGCCGAACGGCTGCGCGAGCTGGGCTTCGACGGCGAGGTCGTCGTCCTCGGCGCCGAGCCCGACATCGCCTACCACCGCCCGGCGCTGTCCAAGGAGCTGCTCACCGGCGCGGTCAGCCGCGCCGACACGCTGCTGGCCGACCCGCTGGAGGTCGACGCCGAATGGCGGTTCGGCACGCCGGTCACCGCGCTGTCGCCGAACCGGCAGGTCGTCCACCTGCGCGACGAGGAACTGCGCTACGACGGCCTGATCATCGCCACCGGCGTCGAACCGCGGCGGATGCCGGGCGCGCCGCACGGGCACCAGCGGGTCGTGGTCGTCCGGACCCTCGCCGACACGGTGGCCCTGCAGCGCGCGCTGAACACGAGCGCCGGCCCGGTCGCGGTCGTCGGCGACGGGTTCATCGGCCTCGAGGTCGCCTCCAGCCTGCGCGAGATGGGCCGCGACGTCGTCCTGCTGGGCCGGGCGATGCCGTTGCTGAGCGACGTGCTCGGCCCGGACATCGGCGACTGGCTGACCGCACTGCACCACGCACACGGCGTCCGGCTGGAACTCGGCACGACGGTCCGGCGCTGGCGGCCGTCGCCGTCCTCGGTCGGGCTGGAGTTCGCCGACGGACGGGCCGTCGAGGTCGCGTGCGTGGTGGTCGCGGTGGGCAGCGTCCCGGCGGTCTCGTGGCTGCGCGGCGCGAAGCTGCCCCTCGACGACGGCGTCCTGTGCGGGCCGACGTGCCACGTGGTGGGCTCGGACACGATCGTGGCCGCGGGCGACGTCGCCCGCTGGCCGAACCTGCGCTTCGACCCGGCACCCCAGCGCGACGAGCACTGGCTCAACGCGGTCGAGATGAGCCGCGCGGCGGCGGAGAATTTGCTGACCGGCCCGCAGGGCGCGGTGCCGTACGCGCCGGTGCCGCGGTTCTGGTCCGAGCAGCACGGGGTGCGGATCCAGGTGGCAGGCCGCCCCGACCTCGGCACGGACACGGTGCTTTTGGAAAGCCCGGTCCCGGGCACCCGCCCGATCACCGGCTTCGTCCGCGGCGGACGGCTGATCGGGCTCATCGGTCTCGACAGCCCGGCCGCGGTCCTGCACTGGACCGCGGAGCTGGCCCGCCAGCACCCGGCACCGGCCGCGGTGCCACGGTGGCGGTCGAGGCATACGCCGGACGCGATTGCGGGATTCTGAGGCCTGGGTGGTCGTGGTGGGCGCGGTGGCTGGGCGCCGGATGTGGTCGCGGGCCTCGGTGGCCATGGCGCCCGTGCCGGGTTCGGCCGCGGGGCGGGTGCTGGTTGCGCTCGGCTGCGGGACCGGTTCGGGAGCATCCCGTGCCGGTCGCGGTCGCGGGCTTCCGGCGGCCGCCCTCGGCTGCGGAGCTGGCTCGTGAGACCCGCGCCGGTTGCGGTCGCGGGTTTCCGGCGGTCGCACCCGTGCGTGCGCTCGGCGGCGGGGGCTGGGTGCGGGAGAGGTGGTCGCGGGCCTCGGTGGCCGTCGCGCCCGCACTGCGCTCGGCCGCGGCGCCGGTCCGTCGGCACCCGGCGCCGGAGGTGATCGCGGGCCGCTGGGCTACCATCCAGCCTGCGGACGAGCCGGCAGGGCGGCCGCGAGCCGGGGTGACCCGGCCCGAGGAAAGTCCGGACTCCACAGGGCAGGGTGGTTGCTAACGGCAACCCGGGGCGACCCGCGGGAAAGTGCCACAGAAAACAGACCGCCCCGGTCCCTCGCGGACCGGGGTAAGGGTGAAACGGTGGTGTAAGAGACCACCAGCGTCCCGGGTGACCGGGACGGCTAGGTAAACCCCACCCGGAGCAAGGCCAAGAGGGAGCCTCCGGGCTCCTGCGCAGGCGTTCGAGGACGGCCCGTCCGAGCCTGCGGGTAGGCCGCTGGAGCCTGCCGGCGACGGCAGGCCGAGATGGATGGCCGCCGCCCCGGAAGCCGCAAGGCGACCGGGGAACAGGATCCGGCTTACATGCCGGCTCGTCCGCCTCCGCCGTGCGCCGAAGGGCATCACGCGTGACTGCAGAGGCATCACACGTGACTGGAGAGGCATCACGCGTGATTCACGGGGCATCACGCCGATGCCCCGCCAAACACGCGCGATGCCCCTCCAAACACGTGTGATGCCCCTCCAAACACAGGTGATGCCCGCTGGATCACGGGTGATGCCCCGCCACGCACGGCGAGGCCCGGCCGGATGGCCTCTTTCGTGGTTCCACGCCGGGGTTACCCGGTAGTAGGGTGCCGCCATGGCGGGTGACGAGAAGCGGTTCAAGCGGGCCTTCGATTCCTTGCATGCCTTCGTCTACTTCGTGCCCGAAGTCGAGGCCGCGCTGACCGGCGCGGGCCTGCGGCCGGGGCGGATGCCCTACTTCGCCGGGCGGAGCGCGGCCATGGGGGCCGTCGGGCCCGAGGTCGTCGCCGCCACCTTCTACAACTTCAACCCCGAGGTCGTCGCCCGGGTCATTCCGCGGGCCTGGACCCTCGCCACGCCCGAGCAGGTCCTCGAAGCCCGGCTCGCCGGGGCCGGCCAGGCGCTGACCCGGCTGCTCGGCGACCACGTCAAGAGCGACGAGGTCGCCGAAGCCGCCGAACTGGCCCGCGAGGCCACGGCAGGCTGCCGCGCCGAAGGGCGTCCGCTCTACGCCGCCCACGCCGGGCTGGACTGGCCGGGGGAGCCGCACCTCGTGCTCTGGCACGCCGTCACCCTGCTGCGCGAGCACCGCGGGGACGGCCACATCGCCGCGCTCGTGCTCGAAGGACTCAGCGGGATCGAAGCGCTGGTCACCCACGTCGCCACCGGGCGGGGCTTCCTCACCCAGGCCGTCAAGCTGACCCGGGGCTGGAGCGACGACGAGTGGACCGCGGCCGAGTCCGCACTGAAGGACCGCGGCCTCCTGGACGGCGACGGCGCGCTCACCGACGCGGGCACCGCCCTGCGCGACCGCCTCGAGATCGCCACCGAAGCCGCCGCGCGTGGCCCGTGGGACCACCTGGGCCCGGAGAAGACCGCCCGGCTCGAAGAGCTGTGCCGGGGGCTCAGCACCCGCGTCATCGACGCCGGCGCCTTTCCCGCGGGCGTCTTCGCCCAGGGCCGCCCCTGACCGGCTCAAGATCACGCTATGTAGTGAAAACCGTGTGAAGCCTGGAACACCCCGTGACGGACAGCGCGGGCGCCCAAGATCGACATGGGTGCCGACCGGCCGGAGGGGCCGTCACTGAGCGGCTCGCGCGACGCCGCCGTTCGGGTCATGTCACACTGTTCGTGGCCGCACAACGGCGCGAGTACCAGTACCCACAGTGAGCAAATCCCGGGCATTGGGGTGAGTTCGTCAGCACACTGAGAAGTATGGGTGGCCGGGGTTTAACCCGAGGACCCTTGCCGCGATGATGGTGGGCGTGGAGTTTTCGTGTGCCATGCGCACCAGCCCGGTTGACGAAGCAGCCGGTCTCTACGCAGCGCGCTTTGACCACTACCCCTCGTAGCCTCCATGATGTTGTTCGAAGCACCGCCCGAGCCAGAACCGCGCGGCCCCCACCGCGCACCGGGAGTATCACGATGATGACCTTGACCACCCTCGACACGCTGGCCGCAGGCGGCGAGCTGGGCACCGGAAACGTGCGCCAGTGGCTGCTCGACAACATCATCCCCCTGGTGCTGCTGGCGGTCGCCCTCCTGCTCCTGTGGCTGGGCGGCGGCAAGGGCGACAACGCCGGTGTCATGCGCCGGCTCGCCGGCGTGGTCATCGCGCTCGCCGTCATCGGGCTCGCGGTCAGCGGCGCCGGCGTCAACGTGGGCCAGTGGATCGCCGGCCTGTTCACCGGCTGAGGCGGGGCCCGCGTGCGCATCAGGACGGATGACGAGGTCTACCGGGTCGACGCCGTGTGGCTCGGCCCCCCGAAAGCGACTTTTCCCTGGAGAGCCCGGTACGTCGCCTGGCTCATCGGCATCCCGACGTTCTTCGTCGTCCTCGGCGTCGAACGCTGGGCGGGGTGGGGCTTCGGGTTCTTCTCGACGGCGTGGGCGTTCGTCGCCACCATCGTGATCACCCGGCTGCTGACGGCCAAGATCAGCCACGAGCGCCCGCTCGGCGCCGTGGTCGCGATGGCAGGGCGCGAGCTGAACACCCCGAGAGAACGGACCACGGGCACGGGTGGCGCGGTGAGCGCCAGCCGGATCCGGGTGCGGGCGGAGCGCCCGCTGCCGAAGCACCGCCGCAGGCGGCAGTACCAGCACCACGGCGGGCCGCCGGGTGTGGCAGTCCAGGGAGCACCACGAGCGCGCCGGAGCCGTGGCACCACGGCTCGGGCCGGGAGGTAGTCGTTGTTCGGTCGCGGCGGTAGCCGAGGTAAGCAGGGACGGGACACGCACTCGGGCGCATGGCAACCGCCCGAGCAGGTCCGCGCGTCGCGGAACGGTTCGGGTGGCAAGGGGCGGCGCCTGCCGGGTGAGCAGGCGATACCCGCATATACCCCGTCGATCGCGGTGCGAAGCATCGACGGGCACCTGGTCCGCACCGGGTTCGAGGTCTACGCCTGGTACCGGCTGGCGCCGCAGCGCTGGTCGTTCCGCTCGGACTCGCAGCGCCGCGACCTCATCGCGGCCATCGCGGGCCAGTACGCCGAGCTGCAGGGCCGCTGGCTGCACCTGCGCGTGACGAACCGGCCGTACCCGATCCGGATGTGGGCCGAGGCGCACGTCTACAACGCGCACGGCCGCCCGCAGG
Source organism: Amycolatopsis melonis (assembly GCF_040064235.1). Lineage (NCBI taxonomy): Bacteria > Bacillati > Actinomycetota > Actinomycetes > Pseudonocardiales > Pseudonocardiaceae > Amycolatopsis > Amycolatopsis melonis. The sequence continues at coordinate 49,963 of NZ_JBDZYD010000013.1, read as the reverse complement.
ACGTGCCGGGCGCGCTGTCGTTCGACGACTACCTGATCGGCGAGCAGCAGCAGCTGATGGGCCGCTCGATGGCCGAAAAAGAGGTCTACCTGGGGGTCCAGGTGCAGACCCGGCGCATGGTCGACCGCGCGGTCGAGCGGGCCGCGCCGGTGCTGCGCAAGATCCTGCCCGAGGCCGTCGACGCCGAGCTGACCGCGCTGGACTCCGAGGTCGAGCACCTCGACCAGGTGATCGGCAGCGCCGGGCTGGAGGGCCGCCCGGTGCACGCCGAGGAGATGTCCTGGCTGATGCACCGCTCGTGCTCGCTGGGCCTGCCCGCGCCGCGGAACATGCCCGCGGTGCCGGGCGCGGCGTGGGAGCCGGAGGACCTGGCCAGCTTCACCGACGCCGCCGACTTCTACGCCGAGCCGTACGCGCCGACGGTGACCGTCCGCGGCCGCACCGGCTCCAACGCCGGCGTCTCGCGGCACCTGGCGGTCCTCACCGTCGGGCAGATGCACGGCCTGCAGATCCCCGAGGTCGACGACCCGTGGATCCAGCACGCCGACCGCCTGCCCGCCGCGGTCGAGGTGTCCGCGCGCATCTACGTCCGGCGGCCCGAAGAGGTCGCCGGTGAGCTGCAGCGGCAGATGAACAAGGTCCGCTCGCAGGTCAAGCACTACACCGACGAGCACGAGCTGGAGCCCCCGCAGTCGCTGTCGCGGCAGGCCGGGCGGGTGCTGGAGATCGACGACGAGATGACGTCGGGCTTCACCGCGCTGGCCACCCGAGTGCGCTCCTGGTGGCGGCTGGCGGTGTCCGGCCCGACCGAGCGCGACGCGCTGCGCCTGGCCCAGCAGCTGCTCGACCTGTACAAGCCGAAGATCGCCATCGAGCACCCGGAAGCGCAGTACGCGATGGCACGGGAGTTCATCCCGGGCGAGCCGCTGGCCTCGGCGGCGTACATGCGCCGCGGCTCGGTGGTCTGGGCGGCCTCGGCGGTCCCGACGGCGACGGCGGAGGTCGGCGACCGCCGCGGCATCCTGCTCGGCGAGACGTGCACGGCCACGCGGCGCCCGGTGGCCTGGGACCCGTGGATGGCCCAGGAGATCCGCGACGGCTCCGGCCTGACCGCGATGGTCGCGGGCCTGGGTGGCGGCAAGTCGTTCCTCGGCGGCGGCATCGTCTACAAGACGCTGCGCGCGGGGGCGAACTGGACGATCCTCGACCCTTCGGGCCCGCTGTCGCGGCTGTGCGACCTGCCGGAGCTGCGGCCGTACGCGCGGCCGATCAACCTGCTCAACGCGCAGCCCGGGATCCTGAACCCGTACCGGGTGGTCGCCGAGCCGCTCATCGAGCACTTCATGGACGAGGACGACCCGGAGCGGTCGTGGCGCCGGGAGAAGGCACTGGCGGGCGCGACGCGGCGGCGTCTCGTGCTGGACGTCCTGACGGGTGTCCTGCCGTACGAGGTGTCGCGGATGGCGCAGACGCGGATCGTGCTGCTGCGCGCGGTCCGCGCGGTCGGCGGCCGGTTCGACGCCGACCCCGGCCAGGTGATCGACGCGCTGCGCCGGGATTCGTCGGAGCACCACGAGCACGCGGTGGTCGTGGCGGACTTCCTCGACGAGATGCGCGAGCGCATGGCGCTGCTGATCCCGGAGACGGACGCGGACCCGTACTCGGAGTCGCGCGACGACCGCCTGACGGTCCTGACGATGGCGGGCCTGACCCTGCCGAAGGACGGCGTGCCGCGCGAGTACTGGACGGACGCGGAGTCCCTCGGCGTCGAGATGCTGAACCTGGCGGCGTGGCTGACCCAGCGGTCGGTGTACGAGAAGCCGAAGGAGCTGCGCAAGGGCGTCTGGATCGACGAGGCGTTCTTCCTGTCGGAGGTCCCGACCGGGCGCGTGCTGATGAACCGCTTCGCGCGTGACTCGCGCAAGTGGAACGTCCGCGTGCTGCTGTCGTCCCAGATCCCGGCGGACTTCCTGAAGATCCAGGGTTTCGTGGCCCTGCTGGACTCGGTGTTCGTCGGCCGCCTCGACGACGACGACGCCCAGGCCGACGCCCTGCGGCTGCTGAAGGTCCCGGTGGGCGTCGGCTACGAGCAGGTGGTGGCGGCTCTGGGCCGCCGTCCGGGTGCCCAGCGGGGTCTCGAGCGGGATGTCGAGCCGCGCCAGTTCATCTTCGGCGACGGCGCCGGAGGGGTGGAACGCATCCGCGTCGACTTCTCCGGCCCGCACCTGGACCACCTGCGCGCGGTCATGGACACGACCCCGGGCTCGAAGGACGCGGCCCCATCCCGCCGCCCGGGCAACGAGCTGGCGCTGCCGGCGGAGGAGAAGAAGCCGTACGTCGCGGTCCCGCCGGAGGACGACATCGAGCTGGAGCAGGACTTCGAGCTGGCGGCGGAACTGGAGGTCGGCCTGGCCGACGAGAACCTCCTGGGCGCCCCGGACCCCCTGGCCTCGGAAACCGGCGAAGTGGAGGGCGGCGTCGAGCAGCAGCAACCCGCCCGAACGGGCGGAAAGGGCGGCACCGGCCGGGACGCCGCATGAGCGCCGCCCCGACTGGCAGTAGCCGAACCGCCGCCGGCTGCCGTCCCGCCGTGCCCGCGGAGCGTGGCGAATGAACACCCTGCTGACGCTGGCGGCCCTGCTGACGTTGGCCGCGGCCTGGCACGCGCTGAAGCGCCGGATCAAGGAGGGCCCGCGCGCCCGGCGTGTGCCGAGCCGCAAGGCCACCATGTTCGCGGTCATGCTGGTGCTGGGGTTGCAGGCGATCGCCACGGCGCCGGCAGCAAGCGCGGCGGCGTGCGGTGAGGCACCGAACCCGGAACGCCCGGGCGCGGGCATGGTCGGCGCGATCGACCCGCCGGAAGGCCACGGCGAACCGAACAGCGCCTACATCGACTACGGCTACGCCGGCATGGTCTGGAACACCTTCGAGACCAACTGCTCCGGGCTCAACCTGACCCCGCCCGGGTCCACTTTGGACACCTGGGGTGGGAACCAGTTGTTCAACCTGGGCAAGAACATCGTCGGCGCGACGAACTCGCTGCACTACACCGTGCTCGAGGGCGGTCTGCTGAACCCGCTCTACAACGCGGTGAAGTCCGGTGCCGAAAAGGTCTACAACAACATCTACGCCCAGTTGTTCGGCCTGGTGGCGCTGATCCTGTCGATCATGATGTTCCGCAACATCTGGCGGGGCGACCTGGCCGCGGTCAGCAAACGGGCGCTCTACGCGCTGGCCGGGGTGTGGCTGGCGGCGTCGTCGCTGGCGATGCTGCGGTACTTCGACCCGATCGACAAGGCGATCGTCCAGACCACCACCAACATCCAGGCGGGGTTCGTCGACGAGAGCGGCGACCGGATCATCCGCGACATCCTGCCGACCCAGCTTCACACGCAGATCGTCTACAACAACTGGCTGCGCGGGGAGTTCGGCACGCCGACGGCACCGCAGGCCGAGCAGTACGGCAAGCCGCTGCTCGACGCCCAGGCGTTCACCCGCAACCAGCTGGTCAACGGCGACGACGGCAACCAGGCCGTCATCGACGGCAAGAAGAACGCCTACAAGGACATCTCCACCAAGCTCGGCCCCGCGACCGGCTACTTCACCGGCGAAGCCGGCGGCCGCACCGGCGCCGGGTTCCTCTCGCTCGGCCAGGCTCTCGTCTACTCGCTCTTCCAGCTCCTGGCGAAGGCGAGCGTCCTCCTCGCGCAGGTGCTCATCCGGCTCTTCGCGCTCACTGCGCCGCTGATCGGGCTCATCGCCCTGCTGCACCCGGAGATTCTGCGCCGGGTGCTCAAGGTGGCCGGCGGGGTTGCCTTCAACCTCGTCGTCCTCTCGGTGCTCGCCGGGGTGCACGCCCTGCTGCTGCAGGCCATCTTCGATGCCGGCAACTCGCTGAACATGCTCACGCAGATGGTTCTCGCCGGGCTCATCACCGTGCTGCTGTTCATGGTCGGACGGCCCGTGCGGCGGCTCTGGCAGATGGTCGAAATGTCCGTCAGCATGGTCGGGGCCGCCGTTCCGTCGCCGGGGGGCGGGATCTTCTCGCGGTTCCGGCGCCACCGGAACGGGCCCACTCCGCAGGACGAGTTCTGGCAGCACGTCCGCGAGACCGACGACGTCGTCGACGGCGAGCAGCGTGGGCCGCTCGGGGCCACTGCCGGGGGTGGGCGGTTCCGGCCGGAGGCCACGATCTTCGCCAACGCCCAGCGGCTCGACAACGGCTCCGGGGCCGCCCGGCCTGCCGCTGCCTGGTCCGGGGCTCCCTGGCCCGGGGCCATTCACGGCGGCCCGGCCGGGGCGCTGCCCGCAGGCGGTGGTGGCGCTCCCGTGTTCGGGCAGTACAACCCGGTCAACGGGGGTTCCGGTGACTACGTCGTCGTCGGGGCCGGGGGCCGTCCGGTCATGCGGGAGGAGAGCCGGCGCGTCGACACCTCGCCGGTGGCCGACCGGCGCTGGAGTGACGAGCCCGAGCCCGTCGTCGTGCCCTCCGATCTGCGGGCGCCCGAGTCCGGCTTCAGTGACTTCCCGGCGCAGGACGCGCCGCGGACGCCGGGCATGCGGGCGCAGCCCCGGCGGGTCGATCCCGAAGTCGTCGCCGGGAAGCCGGTCTTCGTGCTCTACCGGCCGTCGCGGGGCATCGAGGTCCGGGAAGAACCGCGTGACACCGACCAAGTGATGGGGCGGTGACCGATGCCGATCCGCACCAACCGCGGCCGCGCCGCGGTCTATCGCCGCCTGTGGGGGTGGCCGCTGCGCTCGCCGCGGCACCTCGTCGGCGCGCTCGTGCTGCTGGCCGTCCTCATCACCGCGCTCGGCATCGTGCTGCCGAAGATGGTCGGGAAGACGCAGGCCAAGGCGGCGCCGCCCACCGGCACCACCACCTCCGCCCACTCGACGGCGCCGGGTGTCGCCGCTCCGGTGCCGACGTCGAACCTGCCGACGCGGCTGTCCACGCCGCTGGAGACCCCGACCCCCGCGCCGCCCAACGCCGACGCCATCCGCATCGCCAAGGAATGGGCCGCGGCCTGGGTGAACCACCCGCAGGGCATGACCGCCGAGCAGTGGCTCGCGCAGCTGAAGCCGCTGACCACCGACGAGTACCTGCCGGTGATGGCGACCGTGGACCCGGCGAACATCCCGGCGAAGCAGGTCACCGGTGAGCCGGTCGTCACGACGTCGTATCCGAAGTCGGTGCAGCTGACCATCCCGACCGACGGGCCCAAGCTGGCCATCACGGTGATCAGCACCAACGCCGGCTGGCGCGTCGCCGACTACGACCAGGCGAGCTGACCGTGCGGCGCCTGGGGCTGTGGCTGGGGCTGATCGTGTTCGTCGCGATCGGCGCACTGGTCGTGACCGCGGTCGCCGCGAAGGTCGTCCTCGACAACCAGCAGGCGCAGGCCGGCGGCGTGTCGCTGATGAGCTGCGACGCCTCGGTCGGGCCGACCCAGCCCGGCCAGGGCGACCGCGGCGCGGCGGACGCGTCGAAGCTGAACGACGAGCAACGCGGGATCGTCGCGCTGATCATCTCGATCGGCAAGCAGCGCTCGCTGGCCCCGCGCGCCTGGCAGGTCGCGATCCAGGCAGGCATGACCGAGTCCGGGCTGCGCAACCTGACCTACGGTGACCGCGACTCCCAGGGCATCTTCCAGATGCGGCCCTCGATGGGCTGGGGGTCGGTCGCCGAGGTCACCAACCCGACGTACGCGATCAACAAGTTCTACGACGTGCTGGTCGCGGTGCCGGACTGGGAGAACAAGCGTCCCGGCGAGGCGGCACAGGCGGTCGAGCGTTCGGGCTTCCCGCTGGCCTACCACAAGTGGGAGCCGATGGCGGCGACGCTGGTGGAGAAGGTCGGCCAGGTCACCGACGTCGTCGGCTGCGGCACCGGCCTCGGCAACCTGCTGCCGCCGAGCCAGGCGGCCGCGCAGGCGATCAAGTTCGCGCTGGGCGAGCAGGGCAAGCCGTACCTGTGGGGCGCCACGGGCCCGAACTCCTACGACTGCTCCGGGCTGATGCTGCGGGCGTACGAGTCGGCCGGGATCATCCTGCCGCGCACGTCGCGCGAGCAGTACCACGCGGGCGCGTGGCTGCCGGTCCGCGAGGCGCAACCGGGTGACCTGCTGTTCCTGGCCACGGACCCGTCGGACCCGACGAGCATTCACCACGTGATGATGTACCTGGGCGACGGCAAGATCGTCGAGGCGCAGCAGGACGGCGTGCCGGTGCACATCCGGGACTTCTCGTTCGACGAGCACGAAGTGGTGCCGCAGGCGGTCCGCCCCGGCGTTTAGCATGGGTCGCGAGGGCCTTGACACGAATCGGCCGATTCACCGACGTCGCGGCGCTTCCACGAGCAGGCGGCCGCGCACTGGCAGAGGATGAGCACGTGGGACGGAAATTCGGCAGGCGAGGCAAGTCCGCCGCGGGCGAGCCCCGCGACCCGGCGGAGCTGTTCGGCGCGCCCCAGCCGCCGAGGCAGTCGGCTCGCCCCGCGTCCAGCACACCGCTCGCCGACCAGCTGGGCCAGGGCTACCCGGGGGTGGACGCGGGGTACGTGGTGCTGCCGCGTTCGCTGGCCGAGGGCATGTCGCTGCCGTGGCAGCACCAGATGGCGGCGCTGCTGGCCCAGTTCCACGCGGAGCACGCGGGACTGGCGTGGCCGATCTACCGGGTGGTGCCGTCCCGCTACGAGAGGCTGGCGGACCTCGACGAGGAACAGCTCGCGGAGGCGGGCTACCTGGTGGAGATGGACGCGGACGGCGAGATGGTGTACCGCGAGCGCAGCGGCCGCAAGGTGGAGGACCCGGAGAACACATCGGTGCTGGTGTCCTGCCTGGACCCGATCCCCAAGCCGGCGGCCCGCCCAGCCCCACCGGCGGCCGCCCCGGGAGCCGGCCAGGCCCCGGCGCCGGCGCCGATGAACATCGGCCCGGCCCCGGTGTGGCGGACGGTGCCCCATCCGGCTCCGGCCCAGTCGGTACCGGGCACTCCGGAGCAGCAGGCACCCCCGGGCTGGGGACGGGCCGTTGCTCCTGGGCCTGCGGCTTCGGGCGCTTCGGCTGCTTCGGGGGCTCCGGGTGCTTCGGGTGCTTCGCCCGCTTCGCCGGTGGATCCGGAGTGGTCGGTGACGGCCGAGGCGGAGTTGCCGGGGCCGGTGAAGGCACCGTCTCCACGGCATGCGGGGCCGTCAGCGGATCGGCCGGAGGGGGCGCCGGTTCATTCTGTTGCGCCTGATTTCCAGCCTGGGCCGCCTACTGTGCCGCAGCCTGTCGTGCCGCAGGCTGCTCTTGGGGCGCAGCCGGAGGCGCCTGCTGAGCCGCAGTCGGCTGCCGCGGGAGAGCCGGGACCGCGGGCGTTTGCGGAGCCGGAGGTGGCTGCCGAAGCGGAGGTGCGGTCGGAGTCGCCTGCTGCGGGGACGGTGGAGTCGCGGCCGGTTGCTGCGGGTGAGCCGGGGCCCGAGGTGGGGTCGGAGTTGCCGGCTGCGGGGGCGGCGGAGTCGCGGCCAGTTGTTGCGGGTGAGCCGGGGCCTGAGGTGCGGCCACAGGCGCCTGCTCCGGAGGCGGCGGAATCCCAGCCGGTCGCTGCGGGAGAGCCAGAGTCTGAGGTGCGGTCGGAGGCGAGTGCTGCGGGGGTGGCGGAGCCGCAACCGGTCGCTGCCGGACCGTCGGAGTCGCAGGCGTCTGCCGAGCCGGAGTCGGCGGTGGTGGGCCAACCGGAGCCGTCCGCTGCGCGGGTGGTGGAGCCGGAGCCGCAATCGGCCGTTGTGCCTGAACCTGAGCGTTCCGTTGAGCAGGAGCAGTTCGCTGCGAAGGAGCCTGAACCGAGGGCCTTTGCCGAGCCGGAGCACTCCGTCGAGCAGGAACCGGCCGCCAAGGCGGAATCGTCGGTTGCCCAGCAGGCGTCGCCGCCGGTGGAGTCGTCTGTTTCGCCGGAGCCCGCCACGGTGTCGCAGCAGGACTCTTCGCCTGCCGTTACCGGTGCTCATCTGCCTCAGCCGCCGTGGGGGTCGGCTCCCGCGGCCGGTCCCGTTCCCGGCTTCAACCCCGCTGTTCGCTCGGAGGCCGTTCCCGGCCCGGCTCCCGCACCGAACCTCAACGCGGCCCAAGCCACGAACCCGATTCCGGAAGCCACCCCGGCCACAACTCTCCCAGCCCCGCGCCCCATCCCGACCCCAGGCACCAGCCCGGCCTCGAACCTCGACGTTCCGGTGACCGCCCCCGAACCGGTCCCGGGCACCACGCCGTCCCCGGGCGCCAATCCGGCCGCAGGTGCTAGCCCGGCCTCGAATCCCAACGCGCCGGTCCCAGGCGCCACCCCGGCCGCAGGCCCCAACCCGGCCGCGCACCCCAACGCCCCGGTCACCGGCGCCAACCCGGCCCCAGGCGTCAGCCCCACCACGAACCCCAAGCCCGTCTTCCCAGGCCCGGAGTCCACCCCCCAGCCCTTCCCGGCCCGCCACGCCGCCCCGGCGCGGCCGGTCTTCCCGGGCCCCGGCACCATGTCCCCCGTCCCGCCCGCTCCCAGCGCGCGGCCCGTCTTCCCCGGCCCGGACACCCCCCTGCCGCAACCGTCGCGGCCCGACCCCACCACCTCCCCCCGGGGCTGGTTCGACGAGTTCACCGAACAGCCCCCGGAGGAAGAACCGCAGGATTTCGGCCCCACCGGGGCGCCGACCGAGATCCCGTACCGGTACAAGCGCTGACAGGTGGGCCGCCGGGTGCGAACCTGGACTCATGGCCAATGACCCGAACCCGGACCAGGGGTGGTACTACAACACCCGGACGCACCAGGTCGAGCATCTCGAACGCAGCCGCAGCGTCGACCTGCTCGGCCCCTACCCGGACGAAGCCACCGCGCGGCGTGCGCTCGACATCGCCCGGGAACGGACGCGGCAGGCCGATGCCGCCGATGCCGCCTGGAACGACGACTAGACCGGCAGCCGCGGGCTGAGCACGAAGTCGGGGTCCACCTGCGTGGCTAGGTCGGCGCCTGCCCAGGCCCGCGCGTTGCGCAGGTGGAACTCCACCGCCTGGCGCTGGTAACGCGCCCAGTCGCGCTGTTCGGCATCCACCGCCGCACGCATCGCGCCCAGCGTCGACAGGTTGGCGGGCTCCAGCTCGCCGATCGGCCTCGCCGCGCCGCGCTCGGCCGCCCTGACGTGCTTCGACGCCGACAGCCAGCCCAGCAGGGCCGGGCCCACCTGCTCGCGCAGGAACTCGACGTCGTCGGAGTCCGTCACCTTGTTGCCCACCACCACGAGCCGCACGCCGTAGTCGCGGGCGTAGTCCGCGTACTGGCGGTACACGCCCACGCTGCGGACCGTCGGCTCGCACACCAGGAACGTCACGTCGAACCGCGTGAACAGCCCCGAGGCGAACGCGTCCGCCCCCGCGGTCATGTCCATCACCACGTACTCGCCCTCGACGTCCACCATGTGGTTGAGCAGCAGCTCCGCCGCTCCCACCTTCGAGTGGTAGCACTTGACGCCGAGGTCGTCCTCGTCGAACTGCCCGGTGACGCCCAGCCGCACCCCGCCCAGCTGCCGGAAGCACGCCGCGAACACCGGGTTGTCCTCGAACGGGCGGACCAGCCGGGACCCGCGGCCCGGCGGGGTCGTCTTCACCATCGACGCCGCGTCCGGGATGCGCGGGTTGTCGCCGCGCAGATACTCCTTGATCAGCGCCATGTTGTCGCCGAGCGTCGGCCAGGCGAGGGCTTCCTCCTCGGTCGCGCCGAGCGCCACCGCCAGGTGCTGGTTGATGTCGGCGTCGATGGCCAGCACCGGCGCGCCGGCGTCGGCGAGGTACGCGACGAACAGCGACGACAGCGTGGTCTTGCCGCTGCCGCCCTTGCCGACGAACGCGATCTTCACTCCGCGGACCCCTTCCTGGTAACGAAGACGGTTTTCATTATTGTGCGTCAACGTACACCCGACCGGCCCGCGCCCGATCGGGCGATCATCGGCCCCGTCCGGGGTTAGGGTTGAGGGGTGCCTCCCCTCGTGATCAGGACACACTCGGCGGGCGGGGACTTCGGCCCCCTGCGTGCCGAGTTCTCGCTGCCGGAGTCGTTCGGGCCGGAGGTACTGGCCGAGGCCGAGGCCGCGGTGCTGGATCCGCTGGCGAGCGCCGGCCCCCGCGAGGACGCCACCGACCTGCCGCTGGTCACCATCGACCCGCCCGGCGCCAAGGACCTCGACCAGGCGATGGTCGTCGAGAAGACCGCACACGGCTTCCGCGTGCACTACGCGATCGCCGACCTCGCCGCGTTCGTCCCGCCCGGTGGCGCGCTCGACCGGGAGGCGCGCCTGCGCGGCCAGACGCTCTATCTGCCCGACGGCAACGTCCCGCTGCACCCGCCGGTGCTGTCCGAGGGGGCGGCGAGCCTGCTGCCCGGCGAGACCCGGCCCGCGGTGCTCTGGACCATCGAGACGGACGACGCCGGCGAGCCGACGGCCACCCGGGTGCGCCGCGCGCTGGTCCGGTCGACCGAGCAGTTCGACTACGAGACCGTGCAGGCCGCGCTCGAGGCCGGGAACCCGCACCCGTCGGTGGCCGCGCTGCCCGAGCTGGGACGGCGGCGGCGCGAGCTGGCCGTCCGCCGCGGCGCGGTCGAGCTGCAGCTGCCGGAGCAGGAGATCAGCGGCGACCCGGACGGCGGCTGGGTGCTCGCCCGCCGCCCGCGGACCGCCGTCGACGCGTGGAACGCCGAGATCTCGCTGCTCACCGGGATGGCCGCGGCGCGGATGATGCTCGACGCGCGGATCGGCGTCCTGCGCACGCTGCCCGACCCGGAGCCCGAGGCCGTCGACTGGCTGCGCCGCTCGGCCGAGGCGCTGGGCATCGCGTGGGCGCCGGAGACGACCGTCTCGGAGTTCCTGTCCTCTTTGGACCCCGGACAGCCGGCGTCGATGGCGCTCTACGCCGACACGACGCGGCTGCTGCGCGGCGCGGGCTACACGGCGTTCGACGGCGAGCTGCCGTCGCTGACGACGCACGCGGGCATCGGCGGCGCGTATGCGCACGTCACGGCGCCGATCCGGCGGCTGGTCGACCGCTTCGCCACGGAGATCTGCCTCGCCGTCTCGGCAGGCCGCGAGGTGCCGGAGTGGGTGCGGGCGGCGCTGGCGGACGTCCCGGAGCGGATGAGCGCGTCGGACACGCTCGCGGCGAAGGTCGAGCGGGCGTGCATCGACCAGGTCGAGGCGTGGGTGCTGGCCGAGCACATCGGCGGCGAGTTCAGCGCGGTGGTGCTGCGTGCCGACGAGAACAAGGCCGAGATCCTCGTCGAGGACCCGACGGTGATGGCGAAGTGCGCGGGGGAGAAGCTGACCGCGGGGGAGCGGATCGCGGTCCGGCTGACCGCGGTCGACGTCGAGAAGCGGAAGGTGTCGTTCGAACGCGCATGACCTACCTCGTCGACGATCTCGGCGAGCCGGTGCCGCTGTCCGGGCCGGCCTCGCGCGTGGTGTCGCTCGTGCCGTCGCTGACGGAAGCGGTGGCGGTGAGCGCGCCGGGTCGGCTCGCCGGCGCCACGGACTACTGCACGCACCCGTCCACTTTGGACGTCCCGCGCGTCGGCGGCTCGAAGTACCCGAAGCTGGACCGCGTGCTGGACCTGGCACCCGACCTGGTGCTGGCCAACGCGGAGGAGAACCGCCCGGAGGACGTGGAACGCCTGCGCGCCAACGGGATCCCGGTGTGGGTGATGGCCGCGGCCGCGTCCGTCCCGGCCGCGCTGGGCTCGCTGCGGCGGATCCTCACGCAGGCGTACGAACTGGACGAGCCGGAGTGGCTGGTCGAGGCGGAGGAGGTCTGGCGCGAGGTCCGGCCGGTGCGGTTCCACGCGGTGGTCCCGGTGTGGCGCAAGCCGTGGATCGTCCTGGGCCGCGACACGTTCGCCGGCGACGTCCTGCGCCGCGTCGGCGTGGCGAACGTCTACGCGACGGCGGAAGAGCGCTACCCGCGGCCGGACATCGAAGAGCTGCGGGCGCGGTTCAAGGCGGACGCGGACCTGCTGGTGCTGCCGGACGAGCCGTACCTGTTCACCGAGGAGGACGGCCCGGACCACTTCCCGGACGCGCGGTACGTCCTGGTCTCGGGCCGTCACCTCACCTGGTACGGGCCTTCGCTGGTCGAGGCCCACGCCGCGCTTACAGCGTCAGTCCCGTCAGGACCGTGACCCGCTCCTCGGTGAAGTCCGCCATCGCCGCCGCCGGGCCCTCGCGGCCGACGCCGGAGTCCTTGACCCCGCCGTAAGGCATCTGGTCGGCCCGGAAGCTCGGCACGTCGCCGACGATCACGCCGCCGACCTTCAGTGCCGCCGACACCTCGAACGCCGTCGGGACGTCGCGGGTGAACACCCCCGCCTGCAACCCGAAGCGGGACGCGTTGATGCGGGAAACCCCTTCCGCCACCGAAGAAACCCGGACCAGCGACACCACCGGGCCGAACACCTCCTCGGCCATCACCGCCGCGTCCTCGGGGACGTCCGCCAGCACCGTCGGCTCCACGGTCGCCCCGGAGCGCCCGCCGCCGGTCAGGACCCGGCCGCCTGCCGACACCGCCGACGAGATCCACGACGCGACGCGGTCCGCCGCGGCGTCGTTGATCAGCGGCCCGACGTCGACGCCGTCCGCGCGCGGGTCGCCGGTCCCCAGCGCCTGCACCTGCGCGAGCACCTTCTCGGCCAAGGCGTCATACACGGACGAGTGCGCATAGACCCGCTGCACCGAGATGCAGGACTGGCCCGCCTGGTACATCGCGAACGTCGCGATCCGCTGCGCGGCGAAGTCGAGGTCCGTCCAATCCGGACAGACGAGGACCGCGGCGTTGCCGCCCAGTTCCAGTGCCACGTGCTTGCGTGGCACGCGGTCGCGGATGCCCCAGCCCACCGGGACCGAGCCGGTGAACGACACCACCGGCAGCCGCGGGTCCTCGACCAGCGTCGCCGACGTCTCGTTGTCCACCGGCAGGATCGACCACGACCCCGCAGGCAGGTCCGCCGAGGCCAGGATCTCGCCGAGCAGCAACGCCGTCAGCGGCGTCGCGGGCGCGGGCTTGAGCACGATGGGCGCGCCCACGGCGATGGCCGGGGCCACCTTGTGCGCCACCAGGTTCAGCGGGAAGTTGAACGGCGTGATGCCGAGCACCGGGCCGCGCGGCACCCGCCGGACCAGGGCGAGACGGCCGGTGCCGCCCGGGTCGGTGTCGAGCCGCTGCAGCTCGCCGGAGAAGCGCCGCGCCTCCTCGGCGGCCCAGCGGAACGTCGAGACCGCGCGCCCGACCTCGCCGCGCGCCCACTTCAGCGGCTTGCCCGACTCCGCCGTGATCAGCTGCGCGATTTCCTCGGACCGCTCACCCAGCGAACGGGACACGTGGTCCAGCGCCCCGGCGCGGACGTGCGCGGGCAGCGTCGCGAACTCGCCGGCGACGTCGTGCGCGGCCTGCACCGCGGCTTCGACGTCCGGCGGCGACGGGACGAAGTGCGACCCGGCGGCGGAACCGTCGAATGGGTGACGAATCTCGGCCGTCGCCCCGCCGGTCACCGGCTTTCCGGCCACCCAGAAGGGGAAAGTCATGCGCGGGCCTCCGTGCGGACAGCGTGTTCCAGGACCGACAGGCCCTCGTCGAGCAGGTCGTCGGCCAGCGACAGCGGCGGCAGCAGCCGCACGACGTTGCCGTAGGTGCCGCAGGTCAGCACCACCACGCCCGCCCGGTGGCAGGCCGCGGCGACGCGCTTGGTCAGTGCGGCGTCGGGTTCGGTGGTGCCGGGGCGGACGAACTCCGCCGCGAGCATCGCGCCGCGCCCGCGGACGTCGCCGATCACGCCGGTTTCCGCGGCCAGCGCGCGCAGCCGCGGCAGGACGGCGTCTTCGATGCGCTTCGCCGACGCGGCCAGGTTTTCGGCCTTCATCGTCTCGATCGAACCGAGCGCGGCCGCGCAGGCGATCGGGTTGCCGCCGTAGGTGCCGCCGAGCCCGCCCGGCGGCACCGCGTCCAGCAGCTCCGCGCGGCCGGTGACCGCGGACAGCGGCAGGCCGCCCGCGATGCCCTTCGCGGTCGCGATCAGGTCCGGGACCACGTCCTCGTCGGACGAGGCGAACCAGGACCCGGTGCGGCAGAAGCCCGTCTGGACCTCGTCGGCGACGAACACGACACCGTTGTCGCGGCACCACGCCGCGATCGCGGGCAGGAAGCCGCGCGCGGGCTCGATGAACCCGCCCTCGCCCTGGATCGGCTCCAGCACGACGGCCGCGACCTGGTCGCCGCCGATCTGCTTCTCGATCCGGTCGATGGCCAGCGCGGCGGCTTCGGGGCCGTCCAGCCCGTCGCGGAACGGGTACGAGCCCGGCACGCGGTAGACCTCCGGCGCGAACGGGCCGAAGCCGTGCTTGTAGGGCACCGACTTCGCGGTCATGCCCATGGTGAGGTTGGTGCGGCCGTGGTAGGCGTGGTCGAACACGACGACGGCCTGGCGCCCGGTCGCCACGCGCGCGATCTTCACGGCGTTCTCGACGGCTTCGGCGCCGGAGTTGAACAGCACGGACTTCTTGGCGTGGTCGCCCGGCGTCAGCTCGGCCAGTGCTTCGCAGACCTCGACGTAGCCCTCGTACGGCGTGACCATGAAGCACGTGTGGGTGAACCAGCACGCCTGCTTGCGGACGCGGTCGACCACCGCAGGCGCGGAGTGCCCGACGTTGGTCACCGCGATGCCGGAGCCGAAGTCGATCAGGACGTTGCCGTCGGCGTCGGTCAGCAGGCCGCCGCTGGCGGAGGTGACGTAGACGGGCAGCACCGAGCTGACCCCGGCGGCGACGGCGTTCCCGCGCCGTTCCTGCAGCTCGCGCGAGACGGGGCCGGGGATCTCGGTGCGCAGCCTGCGCTGCCGGGGCGCCGGCGCCTGCGGCTCGGTGGTGGTGCTTGCGGTCACGGCGTGCTCCTGGGAAGTCGGGGACGTCCTCAGAATGGGACCCGCACCGCCCGGCGTCAGCTGTCCGGTTTGGCGAATTCGGGGCGTAGAATTGGCCGTTATGGCACTGACGCTGGCGGCGCTGGCCGCCGACCGCCCGCTGGGGCTGCGGGTGCTGACCGGCGACGGCCTCCTGGACCGCCCGATCGGCTGGGTGCACCCGACCGAGCTGACCGACCCGCAGGCGTTCCTCGAAGGGGGCGAGCTGCTGCTCACCACCGGACTGGCCCTGGACGAGGAGACGTCGCCGTCCTACGTGCGACGGCTGGTCGAGGCCGGAGTGGCGGGGCTCGGCTTCGGCGTCGGGCTGAGCCACGACGCGGTCCCGCAGGCCCTCGTGGCGACGGCGGCCGAGGTGGGGCTGCCGGTGCTGGAGGTGCCGCGGAAGACGCCGTTCATCGCGATCACGCGGGCGGTCTCGCGTGCGGTGGCGGCGGACGAGTACGCGACGACGGTCCGGATCGGCCGCGCCCAGCAGGAGCTGACCCGCACGGCGGTCGGCCAGGGCGGCCCGGCGGGCGTGCTGCGCAAGCTGGCGAAGCTGGTCGGCGGCTGGGTGCTGCTCTTCGACCGCACGACGGTCACCGAAGCCGCTCCGGCGAGCGCCCGCGCGTACGGCGCTTCGCTGCGCGAAGAACTGGAGCGGCTTCGCACCGGCACGCGGGTTGTGTCGCTGGACGGGCAGGAGGTCGTGCTGCAGACCCTGGACACGAGCGCCCGCCGGGTGCTCGCGGTCGGGGCATCGCTCGACACCGCGGGACGGCACATCGTCAACACGGCGGTCTCGGTGCTTTCCCTGGCGCTGGAACAGGATCGCGCCCAGGCGGCGGCGCGGCAGGCACTGCGGTCCGGGATCGTGGACCTGCTGGCGGGCGGCCAGGCGGAGCTGGCCCTGCGGGTCCTGACCACGGCGGGCGGCGAGGTCCCGGAGCCGCCGTGGTCGGTGCTGGTCTTCCTCGGGCCGCCGGCGTCCCGCCGCAAGCTGCTGGACGCCCTGGAGGGCGACGTCTTCGCGGCACGTTCGGGCGCATCGGTGGTCGCCTTCGGCCCGGACGCGGTGATCGACACGGTCGCCGCCGCTGCCCTGCGGATCGGTGGCCTCCACGGCGGCGTCGCAGGCCCGGTCTCGGCAGGGGACTTCGCGGCCGGGCTGGAGCAGGCGGAACTGGCGGCACGCGCCGCGGAGGCCGAGGACAAGATCCTGGTCTCGGCGGCCGAGCACACCGGCCGCGGACTGCTGTCCCTCATCGACCCGGGCGTGGCGCAAGCGTTTGCGACCGGCCTGCTGGCCCCGCTGCGCCGCCACGACGAGACGGGCCGCGGCAACCTGGTGGAGTCCCTGCGCTGCTGGCTCGAACACCACGGCCACTGGGACACGGCAGCGGCCCGGCTGGGCGTCCACCGGCACACGCTGCGGAACCGGATCCGCAAGGTGGCGGAGCTGCTGGGCCGCGACCTGGACTCACCGGGCGTCCGCGCGGAACTCTGGGTGGCGCTGCAGACCTGACCCAAGCGCCCCGCACTGAAGGGCACTTTCGGTGCATCTGACGCACGGAAGGTGCCCTTCACTGCACCAGACGCAAGCAAGGTGCCCTTCAGCGCACGTCCCGCCCCACCCGGCAAAGTGCCCGGATCGGCCCGGTCCGCGGTCGTGAGTGAGAAACCGGGTTAGAACACTGTTTCTCACTCACGACAAGCCGCGGCAGACCACCAAACCGGCGACCTGGCCGCGCTGTTGAGAAACCTCATTGGGCACTTCGCTAAGCCCCGGTCGCCAGCACGATCGGCGAGTCCCCGCAGCGCCGCAGTCCCGGCCCGGACTCCGCGCCCGCCGACCACCACGCCGGGACGTCGGCCTCCCGGACCAGCGATCCCGTCGGCTGCCGGACGCTGTTGGACACGATCACCCGCCCCTGCGCGTTCAGCAGTGCCGCTTCGCGGCCCAGCGACCGCAGCCGCGGCCGGACCGCCCGCTCGAACTCGCGCACGTACACGTCCGCGCCCACCACGCCTGCGAAGGCACCCGCCCGGAACACCGGGATCGTGAACGTCAGCGTGTACTCGTCGGTGCACAGGTAGTCCACGTACGGGCCGTTGATGTGCCGCCGTCCGGTGTCGCGCGGGACCGTGAACCACGACTGGCGCGTGTAGTCCAGGAAGTTCTCCGCCGCCGGGTCCAGGCTGATGAACAGCTGGGACGGCGGCGACCCCGCCGTCCACCACTCGAAACCGAACTCCGAGTCGGCGAGCACGCCCGGGGCGCTGACGAAGCCCGCGCCGATGACCAGGCCGCCCAGTGCCTCGGTGACCTGGGGGCGGATCCGGTGCAGGGCCGCGGCGGCGGGGTCGTCCGCCAGCACCGATTCCGCGGCCGCCAGCACGGGCTCGAGCCGCCCGAACACCCCTTCCACCAACGCGGAAACCTGCTCGGCGACCTCGTCGACGGCATGCGTGCGGGTGTCGTTCACGGTGCTCACCTCGGATGCGCGGAGTGTGCGGAAGTTTACGGGGCGAGCAGGTCCAGGAGCACGTCCGCGAGGCGGTCGAGCGCGGCAAGGACGTGTTCCTCGGTGAGCTTGCGGGCCAGTTCGCCGTCCGCCTCGGCGATGGCCGCGGTGATCGACGCGTGTTCGGCGCACGAGGCGGCCGAAGCGGCCGGTGGCCCGAGCGGCAGCCACAGCAGCCCGCCCAGCTCGCTCTGCAGGTGGACCTCTTCGTGCGTCAGCCGCGGCGACTGCGCGGCCGCCGCGACCTCCAGGTGGAACTGCCGCTCCGCCCGCGTGAAGTCGATGCCCTGCGCCGTGCGGAGGTCGTCGGTCGCCAGCCGCAGCCGGGCGACGTCTTCGGGGGAGCTGCGCTCGGCGGCGAGCTTCGCGGCCGCCCCGGCGATCGCCAGGTAGTGGTCGCCGACGTCGCGAAGGTCCGACAGCGACACCTCGCGCAGCCGCTCGCGCCAGGCGTCCGGCGGCGGGTTGGCCGGCGCCCGGACGAAGCTGCCGCCGCTGCGCCCGCGCCGCGTCTCGACCAGCCCCTGCTGCCGCAACGCGACCAGCGCCTCCCGGACCGTCACGGTCGAGACGCCGAACTGCGCGGCCAGGTCCGCTTCGCTCGGGAGCTGCTCCTCGTCGGCGAGCAGGCCCAGCGTGATGGCGTCGACCAGCCGCGCCGCCACCGCCTCCGCCCGCCCGACCTGGCCGAGCGGGGCGAACATGGCGGATCGCGCGCTGTGCGACAGGCCCTTGCGCATCGTGACCCTTCGGCCGTCGGATTCCCCGTTCGCACCAATCTTGCCTCATCCCCTTGTCCTATTACATATGGACTTATATGTTTTAGCTCCCGTCAGCACCGAGGAGACACCGTGCAGGAGCTGAAGCACTACGTCGGCGGCGCCTACGTCGAGTCGAAGTCGGGCCGGACCGCCGAGATCGTCGACCCGGTCACCGGACGCCCCTACTGCACCGCCCCGATCGCCGGACCCGAAGACGTCGACAACGCGCTGCAGGTCGCCGCGACCGCGTTCGAGACCTGGCGCGAGACGACACCCGCCCAGCGCCAGCGCGCGCTGCTCAAGCTCGCCGACGCCCTCGAAGCCCGCGCCGAGGAGCTGGTACGCGTCGAATCCGCGAACACCGGCAAGCCGATCGCGCTGACCATGGCCGAGGAAATCCCGATGGTGCTGGACCAGGTCCGCTTCTTCGCGGGCGCCGCGCGCGTGCTCGAAGGCCGCTCCGCGGGCGAGTACCTGGAAGGCCACACGTCGTTCGTCCGCCGCGAGCCCGTCGGCGTCTGCGCCCAGGTCACGCCGTGGAACTACCCGCTGCTGATGGCCATCTGGAAGATCGCGCCGGCACTCGCCGCGGGCAACACCGTCGTGCTCAAGCCGTCCGACACCACTCCGGCGTCGACGCTGCTGCTCGCCGAGATCGCCGGGGAGTTCTTCCCGCCGGGGGTGTTCAACGTACTCTGCGGCGACCGCGACACCGGCCGCGCGCTGGTCGAGCACGAGATCCCGGCGATGGTGTCGATCACCGGCTCGGTCCGGGCGGGCATCGAGGTCGCGCGCAGTGCCGCCCACGACGTCAAACGCGTACACCTGGAGCTCGGCGGCAAGGCGCCGGTCATCGTCTTCCCCGACGCCGACCTGGAGGCCGCCGCCGAGGCCATCGCCGTCGCGGGCTACTTCAACGCGGGCCAGGACTGCACCGCCGCCACCCGGGTGCTGGTCGCCGACGACGTGCACGACACCTTCGTCGCCGCGCTCACCCGGCAGGCCGAGAACACGAGGACCGGCAGGCCCGACGACGAAGACGTCGCGTACGGCCCGCTCAACAACGCCGCCCAGCTGGAGAAGGTGGCCGGGTTCGTCGACCGGCTGCCGGACCACGCGACCGTCCACTGTGGAGGACACCGGTCCGGCGCGGAGGGCTACTTCTACGAGGCCACCGTCGTTTCCGGCGTCCGCCAGGACGACGAGATCAGCCAGAACGAGATCTTCGGCCCGGTCATCACCGTCCAGCGGTTCTCCGACGAGGCCGAGGCACTGAAGGCCGCGAACGCCGTGCAGTACGGCCTCGCGTCGTCGGTCTGGACCCGCGACCACCAGCGCGCGATGCGGGTCTCGGCGAAGCTCGACTTCGGCTGCGTCTGGATCAACACGCACATCCCCCTGGTCGCCGAGATGCCGCACGGCGGGTTCAAGAAGTCCGGCTACGGCAAGGACCTCTCGCTCTACGGCCTCGAGGACTACACCCGCGTCAAGCACGTGATGAGCGCACTGTGAGGGTCGCGATGCCCAACCAAGCACCGTCCGCCACCCGCGACGAACCCGCGGCGCGCGAGGACACCCGCCCGGCGATCCGGCTTTCCGGGCTGCGCAAGCACTTCGGGGACGTCCACGCGGTCGACGGCGTCGACCTCGACATCCCGCCGGGCGAGTTCTTCTCCATGCTCGGCCCGTCCGGCTCCGGCAAGACGACGGTGCTGCGCATGATCGCCGGCTTCGAGCTGCCCACCGAGGGCACGATCGAACTGGACGGCCGGGACGTGAGCCGGCTCCCGCCGTTCGAGCGGGACGTCAACACCGTGTTCCAGGACTACGCGCTGTTCCCGCACATGACCGTGCAGCAGAACGTCGAGTACGGCCTGCGCGTCAAGCGCGTCCCGAAGGCGCAACGCCGGGAGCGTGCCCTCGAAGCGCTGAAGAGCGTGCGGCTGGAGGGCTACGGCTCGCGCAAGCCCGCGCAGCTGTCCGGCGGGCAGCGCCAGCGCGTCGCGCTCGCCCGAGCACTGGTCAACCGGCCCAAGGTGCTGCTGCTCGACGAGCCACTCGGCGCGCTCGACCTCAAGCTCCGGCAGGCGATGCAGGTCGAGCTCAAGCAGATCCAGCGCGACGTCGGCATCACGTTCGTCTTCGTCACCCACGACCAGGACGAGGCGCTCACCATGAGCGACCGGATCGCGGTGTTCAACGACGGGCGGATCGAGCAGGCCGGCCCGCCGCAGGAGATCTACGAACGCCCGGCCAGCGCGTTCGTCGCGGGCTTCGTCGGGACGTCGAACCTGCTGGGCGGCCGCGGCGCCGAAGCCGTCGTCGGCAGGCCGGGGCTGTTCAGCATCCGGCCGGAGAAGATCCGCCTCGACGGCGACCTGGCCGAACCCGCCGCGCCGGGGGAGACGAGCGCGACCGGCACGGTCACCGACGTCGTCTACGCCGGGGCGACCGTGCGCTACTCGGTCGCGCTCGACGCCGGCGGACGGCTTGCGGTCGTCCGGCCGGACACCGACGGCGTACCGGCGGACGGGCGTGTCCGGCTGAGCTGGCGCGACGAACACAGCTTCCAGGTCCAGTAGTCCCAGAAGGGTTGCCATGAAGAACAGGAAGAAGCGGCTTGCCGGGATCCTCGGCGCCAGCCTGCTGTTGGCTGCATGTGGCACGTCGGGTTCGAACTCCGCCGCACCGCCCGGCGCGCAGGGCTTCACCCCGCCGAAGCTGGAAGCACTGCAGGCACTCGGGCAGCCGGAGGGCACGCTGAACGTCCTCGCCTGGCCGGGATACGCGGAGAACGGCTCCAACGACCCGAAGGTCGACTGGGTGACGCCGTTCGAGCAGCAGACCGGCTGCAAGGTCAGCGTCAAGCCGTTCGGCACCTCCGACGAAGCCGTCACACTCATGAAGACCGGGCAGTACGACGTCGTTTCCGCGTCGGGTGACGCGTCGCTGCGGCTGGTCGCCTCGGGCGACGCCGAGCCGGTGAACACCGCGCTGGTCCCGAACTACGCCGACGTCCAGCCGTTCCTCAAGAACAAGTCCTGGAACAGCGTCGGCGGCGTCGCCTACGGCATCCCGCACGGCTGGGGCGCGAACCTGCTGACCTGGCGCACCGACAAGGTGACGCCGGCGCCGACGTCGTGGTCGGTGATGTTCGACGCGAACTCGCCGTACAAGGGCAAGGTGATCGCCTACGACTCGCCGATCTACCTCGCCGACGCCGCCCTGTACCTCATGGCGCACCAGCCGGACCTGGGCATCAAGAACCCGTACGCCCTGGACGACAAGCAGTTCGCCGCCGCGGTGAACCTGCTCAAGCAGCAGCGGCCGCTGGTGAGCGAGTACTGGTCGGACTACCTCAAGGAGTCGCAGGCGCTGAAGAACGCCGACGCCGTCGTCGGCACCGCCTGGCAGGTCACGGTCAACCTGACCAAGGGCGAAGGCGCGCCGCTGGAGTCGGCCGTGCCGAGCGAAGGCGCGACCGGCTGGTCGGACACCTGGATGGTCGCGGCGAAGTCGCCGCACAAGACGTGTGCGTACAAGTGGCTGGACTACATCGTCAGCCCGAAGGTCAACGCCCAGGTCGCCGAGTACTTCGGCGAGGCGCCGGCGAACACGAAGGCGTGCGCGGAGATGTCGGACAAGACGCTCTGCGACACCTACCACGCCGGCGACGCGGCGTACGCGGCGAAGATCGCGTACTGGACCACGCCGATCCCGCAGTGCCTCGACGGCCGCACGGACGTCAAGTGCACGGACTACGGCGAGTGGACCCGCGCCTGGACCGAGATCAAGGGCTGACCCCTCAGACTCCGGGAGCGGCGGGCTGTGTCCCCCCACTCCGCCCGCCGCTCCCGGACCTTTTCCTGCGAGGCACGATGACCGCCGTTTCCGCCTTCTTCTACCGGAAACCCAAGCTGCGACTGGGTTTCCTGCTCTCGGCACCGCTGCTCTGGCTCGGCCTGGCCTACCTGGGTGCGCTGGCCGCGCTGTTCGTCACGGCGTTCTGGCGCACCGACACGTTCACCGGGCAGGTCGTCGTCGACTGGTCGCTGGACAACTTCACGACCCTGTTCACCGACGCGGTGTACCGCACGATCACCTTCCGCACGGCCGGGATCGCGGTGCTGGTGACGGTGATCGACGCGGTCGTCGCGTTCCCGATGGCGTACGCGATGGCCAAGCTGGCTTCCCCGCGGGCGCAACGGATTCTCGTGATCGCGGTGATGACGCCGTTGTGGGCGAGCTATCTGGTGAAGGCGTACGCGTGGCGCTCGATGCTGTCCGGAAACGGCGCGCTGGGCTGGCTCTCGCCCGGCTACGGCGTCACGGCCACCATCATGACGCTGGCGTACCTGTGGCTGCCATACATGATCCTGCCGATCTACGCGGGCCTCGACCGGCTCCCGGACTCCCTTGTGGACGCTTCGGGCGACCTCGGCGCGCGTCCTTTCCGGACGTTCCGGTCGGTGATCCTCCCGCTGACGTTCCCGGCGATCGTGGCGGGCTCGATCTTCACGTTCTCGCTGTCCCTTGGCGACTACATCGCGGTGAAGATCGTGGGCGGCACGTCCCAGATGCTCGGCAACGTCGTCTACGACAACATCGGCGCGGCGGGCAACCTGCCGTTCGCGGCGACGGTGGCGACGGTGCCGGTCGTGATCATGCTCGCGTACCTGGCCGCGGTGCGCCGCACCGGCGCGCTCGACAACCTCTAGGAGCTTCTCGTGCGGACGCTGCTGTGGACGGCGCTGGGACTCGGCCTGGCGGTGATCTACTTCCCGCTGGTGGTGGTGCTGCTCAACTCCGTCAACGCGGACACGACGTTCGGCTTCCCGCCGTCCCGGCTCACCCTGGAGTGGTGGAGCCGGGCGGCGTCGAACCAGGGCGCGCTGCACGCGCTGTGGACGAGCGTCGAGGCGGGCCTGGCGGCCACGGCGATCGCGCTGGTGCTCGGCACGATGGCGGCGTTCGCGTTGCAGCGCTACCGGTTCTTCGGCCGCAACCCGGTGTCGCTGCTGATCATCCTGCCGATCGCGCTGCCGGGAATCGTGACGGGCATCGCGCTGAACAACGCGTTCCGGACGATTCTGGGCCTCGACCTCGGCCTGCTGACGGCGATCATCGCGCACGCGACGTTCTGCATCGTGGTGGTGTTCAACAACGTCGTGGCGCGTCTGCGCCGGATGGGCGGCAACCTCGAGGAAGCATCGATGGACCTGGGCACGACGGGGTTCACGACGTTCCGCCTGGTGACGTTCCCGATGCTGCGCTCGGCCCTGCTGGCCGGCGGGCTGCTGGCGTTCGCGCTGTCGTTCGACGAGATCATCGTGACGACGTTCACCCTGGGCACGGGCATGGAGACGCTGCCGATCTGGATCTACGACAACCTGTTCCGCCCCAACCAGGCCCCGATCGTGAACGTGGTGGCGGCGGTCCTGATCCTGGCCTCGACGATCCCGGTGTACCTGGCCCAGCGCCTGTCCGGCGACACGTCCTCGGGCGGCCGGCTCTAGGGTCTGTATCGAAGTGGGAGTGGCCTGGACACACCGAGGCCGAGTGCGGGAAGAGGCGCGGTGGGGTGGCCTGCCGCGGCGATCCGCCGGGGTGGGGGCCAGGTGAACCGAAAGGCGCTTTCGGCACATCTGGTGCAGCGAACGGACCTTTCGTCTCACCGGATGCGAGGAAAGTCCCTTTCAGCCCGCTCCCTCGCGACCACCGAACGACTTCGATACAGACCCTAGTGCGCCGGGCCGGAATGAATCCGTCGCCGCCCGCAGGGCCGCCAGCACGCCCGGGTCGGTCACCGCGTGCCCGGCTCCTTCGAGGAGCTTCAGCTCCGATCCCGGCCACGCGCGGTGCAGCTCGTACGCCGTGATCGGCGGGCACACCGCGTCGAACCGGCCCTGCACGATCACGCCGGGGATGCCCGCGAGCTTGCCCGCGTCGCGGATCAGCTGGCCGTCGTCGAGCCAGGCGCCGTGGCGGAAGTAGTGGACCGCGAGCCGCGCGAAGGTCAGTGCGAACGCCGGTTGCGCGTACTGGCGGACGAACGACTCCTGCGGCTGCACCGAAACCGTCGCGCCCTCCCAGGTGCTCCACGCGATCGCGGCGCGGTGGCGGACCTCCTCGGCCGGGTCGTCCAGCAGCATCGCGTACGCCGCCAGCGGGTCGTCGCGCAGCGCCGCCGGGATGGGGGCGAGGAAGTCCTCCCACTCGCGCGGGAACAGGTTGGCCGCGCCGCCGCGGTAGATCCAGTCCAGCTCGCTCTGCCGGACGGTGAACACGCCCCGCAGCACCAGCTCGCTGACCCGGGAGGGGTGCGTCTCGGCGTACGCGAGGGCCAGCGTCGTGCCCCACGAGCCGCCGAAGAGCTGCCAGCGGTCGATGCCGAGCCGCTCGCGCAGCAGTTCCATGTCGGCGACCAGGTGCCACAGCGTGTTGGCGGTGAGGTCGCCGGCGTCCGGGGTGGACCGGCCGGAACCACGCTGGTCGAACAGGACGATCCGGTACGCCGCGGGGTCGAAGTGCCGCCGCGCCATCGGCGCGATCCCGCTGCCCGGCCCGCCGTGCAGCACCACCACCGGCTTGCCGTCCGCGTTGCCCGCCTCCTGGCAGTAGATCCGGTGGCCGTCGCCGGCGTCGAGGAACCCTTCGGCACGCGGTGGGATCGGCGGGTACAGCTCGTCCATGCCCGACACTTTGCCGGAGTGGCCTGGCCGCCGTCCCGTTACCCCGCCGCCGGGTACGGGACGGCGGCCAAGCTGGGTGGGAGCCCGCCCCCGCCGCCGGGCTGAGCGGGCTCCCGGTCTTCGGGAGCGTCAGGCGGGGTCAGTCCGCTCACGCATTCCGGTCCTCCTCGTCGAGGGTGCGAAGTTCGTCGTGGCGACGGGCTAAACGCTAAGCCACGAGTCGAACAGCAGTCAAGAACATGACTTGCGTTCATGGATGTGAACAAGTCTGAGAGAGCGCTGAGTGCGCCCGTCCCCCTTGCCCGGTGCTTGCCAATAGCCCGGTACTTTCGAGTGCCGGGTTTTCGACAGCGTTCTCGAAAAGAGGGTACGGAATGTCCGCGGTGACCTATGTCGAGGCGATTGTCGTCGGTGTACTGCAAGGGGTGTCGGAATTGTTTCCGGTGTCCAGTCTCGGGCACAGCATCCTGCTGCCCGCGTGGCTCGGCGGCTCGTGGCAGCGCGACCTGAGCATCGGGAAGGACTCGCCGTACCTCGCGGTGCTCGTCGCGATGCACGTCGCCACCGCGCTCGCCCTCGTGCTGTTCTTCCGGAAGGACTGGATACGGATCGCCGGCGGCCTGTGGACGTCGATCCGCCACCGCGAGGTCCGCACCCCCGACCAGCGGCTCGCCTGGCTGCTCGTGCTCGCCACCATCCCGGTCGGGCTGGCCGGCCTGCTGCTGGAGGGCCTGCTGCGCGACCACCTCGGCAAGCCGGTGCCGTCGGCGATCTTCCTCGTGCTCAACGGCGGAGTCCTTTACGCCGCCGAGAAGTTCTCGCGGCGCAAGCCTGCGGCGGAAGCGGACACAGTGGACTTCTCGGCCGAGGACACCCTGGTCATGCGGGCGGTCTCGGTCGAGGAGAAGGCCGACGTCCGGCTCGCGAAGCTGCGGGCCGGCGAGGCGGTGCTGATCGGCGCGGCGCAGATCTTCGCGCTGCTGCCGGGCATCAGCCGCTCGGGCAGCACGATGGTCGCCGGCCTGCGCCGCGGTCTGGACCACGAGGACGCCGCCCGGTTCGCGTTCCTGCTCGCCACGCCGGTGATCCTGGCCGCGGGCGTGCTGAAGATGCCGTCGCTGTTCGCCCCGGAAAACCACGCTTCGCTCGGTCCCGCCCTCGTCGGCAGCGCCGTCGCGGGGGTCGCTTCGTACATTTCTGTCCGGTTCCTGACCGGATACTTCGAAACGCGCACTCTGACCCCGTTCGCCATTTACTGCGTGGTCGCCGGAATCGGCAGCCTGGTCTGGTTCGCGGTGTGACATGCCACTGACGTTCGACGTTCCCGCCGTCTGCTGCGTGCTCGTCCTGGGCACGCTGTACGTCCGCGCGGCCCGCCGCCGCGAGTGGCCGCCGGGCCGCACGGCGGCGTTCCTCGCCGGCCTCGCGACGATCCTCGTCGTCACCTGCTCGCCGCTGGCGGTCTACGACCGGACGTTCTTCTGGGTCCGCGCGGTCCAGACCATCACGCTGCTGATGATCACGCCGCTGCTGCTCGCCCTCGGCGCCCCCATCCGGCTCCTGCTGGACGCCTGCCCGCGCGCCGCATGGCTGCGGCGGCACGGCCGTGGCCCGCTCGC
Organism: Amycolatopsis melonis; assembly: GCF_040064235.1. Classification (NCBI taxonomy): domain Bacteria; kingdom Bacillati; phylum Actinomycetota; class Actinomycetes; order Pseudonocardiales; family Pseudonocardiaceae; genus Amycolatopsis; species Amycolatopsis melonis. The sequence continues at coordinate 23,408 of NZ_JBDZYD010000013.1, read as the reverse complement.
CCGCGCGCTCACGTTCCCGCCGGTCGTCACGGTCGTGCTGGTCGCGCCGGTGCTGGTGCTGTACCTGACGCCGCTGTACGACCTCGTGCTGCGCTCGTCACTCGTAGACGGCCTGGTCCGCGTGGTCCTCGTGCTGGCCGGATTCGGCTACTTCTGGACGCGGCTGGGCCTCGACCCGACGCCGCGGGAGGACCCGCACCTGGTGTCGGTGTGGATCGCGTTCACCGAGGTGATCTTCGACGGCGCGCTCGGCCTGGTGCTGTGGCTCGGCCCGCTGCTGGCCCCGGCGCACTACGCGGCCGCGCACCCCGGCTGGGGCCCGGACCCGCGCACCGACCAGATCATCGGCGCGGGCGTGCTGTGGATCGGCGGCGACGTCGCGGGCCTGCCGTTCATCGCGGCGCTGTTCGTCCGCTGGGCCCGCGACGACGCCCGCCGCGCGAAGGAGATCGACGTCCGCCTGGACGAAGAGGCCGCCCCGGCGACATCCCTCTGGTGGGAGTCGGACCCGGCCCTCGCGGAACGGTTCCGCCGCCGATGAGCCAGGTCCGCTTGAACTCAGTCGTGGAAGGAGTGTTCCGGCGCCGGGAACTCGCCGCGGCGGACGTCCTCGGCGAACGCCGTCGCCGCGTCCTGCAGCACCGTCGCGACGTCGGCGTAGCGCTTGACGAACCGCGGTGCCTTGCCGCGCCGCAGCCCGGCCATGTCCTGCCAGACCAGCACCTGCGCGTCACAGTCCGGGCCTGCGCCGATACCGACCGTGGGGATCTGCAGCTCGTGCGTGACGCGCTTGGCGGCTTCGGCGGGCACCATCTCCATCACCACCGCGAACGCCCCGGCCTCCTGCAGGGCCAGCGCGTCGGCGAGCAGCGCGTCCGCCGCTTCGCCGCGCCCCTGCACGCGGTAGCCACCGAGGTGGTGTTCACTCTGCGGGGTGAATCCGATGTGGCCCATCACCGGGATGCCCGCCGAGGTCAGCGCCTCGACGTGCGCGGCGAACCGCCGTCCGCCTTCGAGCTTCACGGCGTGCGCGAGACCCTCCTTCATGAACCGGATCGACGTCTCCAGCGCCTGCTGTGGCGACAGCTGGTAGGAGCCGAACGGCAGGTCGGCGACCACGAGGGCGCGCTTGACCGACCGGGTGACCGACCGGACGAGCGGCAGCAGCTCGTCGACCGTGACCGGCACCGTGGTGTCGTAGCCGAACACGTTGTTGGCCGCGGAGTCGCCGACGAGCAGCACGGGGATCCCGGCCTCGTCGAACAGGGCGGCGGTATACATGTCGTACGCGGTGAGCATGGGCCACGGTTCGCCGCGGTCCTTCAGCTCACGCAGGTGGTGGACACGGACCTTCCGGCCGGACGCCGGTTTGGCGGCCGGTCCGGTTCCGTAAGGGGCCGCTTCTTCAGCGGACCCGTTCGCGGTGGCAGACATCGTCGTCGACCGTCCTTCCCTCGGGGCCCTGGTGGGGTCCCCGGGTCGTGGAGCAGGGGCGTCCCAAAGCGTGACACGCTCCGGGACCGGCCCCAACCACCTGGGACCAGCTTCACACCCTCGAGGAGGACCGGCCGTCAGCCTTCAGGTTGATGACCGGGGACAACCAACCTGGGTCTACTTACGTCAAGAAGAGGGCATGAGCACCGATCGGCCGCGAAAGGCGACGAAACCAACGATGGGAAACCTCGCGAGCACACGTCCGCGGCTGCCCGCCTGGAAGGCGAAGGCCGGCGGCATCGTCGCGACCGTGGTCCAGCTGGCCGCGGTGTTCTCGGTGGTCCTGCTCTTCACGAACGGGCCGCACGGGCGCCTGCTCAACGGCATCGACATGGCCTTCTCCGGCCTGAGCGTCCCGACCAGCTCCAGCCTGGTCATGGTGCTGCTGCTGGTCGTGCTCGGCGGTGCGCTGCGCCGCCGCAAGAAGGCGGCGCTGTACACGCTGGTGCTGTTCCAGGTCGGAGGCCTGCTGCTCACCCTGGCCCTGCAGGCGACGCTGCTGTGGTCACCCGAGCTGCTGACGCTGGGCCCGAAGCAGATCCGGCACATCCCCGCCCAGCTGTGGGCGCTGACCGTGGCCGACGTCGTGTCGGTCGCGCTGATCGTGTTCCTGCTCGCGCTGCGGCCCGCCTTCCCGGCCCGGCTCGCGCCGAGCGCCTGGCGCGACGGCCTGACCATGCTGCTGGGCGGCTTCGCCGTGGTCATCCTGGTCGGCTGGGGGCTGGCGGAAGCGTTTCCCGGCCACCTCGGCGACTCGTGGGAGCGCTTCGCCTGGGTGGTCAACCACGCGACCGGCGAGAACCTGCAGCTGCGCCGGATCGGCGTCGGCGAGGGGCCCGCCTGGCTGGACGTCTTCCTCGACCTCAGCGCGACCGCGGTCGCCACCGCCGCGCTGTACCTGCTCTTCCGCGGCGTGCGCAGCCGGGCGCTGCGGACCGACGAGGACGAGCTGCACCTGCGCAAGCTGCTCGCCGAGCACGGCGAAGACGACTCCCTCGGCTACTTCGCCACCCGGCGCGACAAGAGCGTCGTGTTCGCGCCCAGCGGCCGCGCGGCGGTCACCTACCGCGTGCTCGGCGGCACGAGTGTCGCCAGCGCCGACCCGGTCGGCGACCCCGAGGCGTGGCCCGACGCAGTCCGCGCGTGGCTGGACGAGACCCGCACCTACGGCTGGACCCCCGGCGTGCTCGGGGCGAGCGAGCGCGGCGCGAAGGTCTACACCGACGCGGGCCTGCGTGCGCTGGAAATCGGCGACGAAGCGGTGCTCGACGTCCGCGAGTTCAGCCTCGCCGGCCCGGAGCGGCGCTCGGTGCGCCAGGCCGTCAAGCGCATCGAGCGGGCCGGCTACACCTCGCGGGTCCGCCGCCACGGCGAGATCCCCGAAGCGGAGATGACCGAGCTGCTCGCCCGCGCCCAGGCGTGGCGCGGCGCGGAGACCGAGCGCGGGTTCTCGATGGCGCTGGGCAGGCTCGGCGACCCCAGCGACGGCCGCAGCGTGATGGTCGAGGCCTACGACGCCCGCGGCGAGCTGCGCGGGCTGCTGTCGTTCGTCCCCTGGGGACGGCGTGGCCTGTCGCTGGACCTCATGCGCCGCGACCGCGACGCCGAAAACGGTCTCAACGAGTACATGATCGCCGAGACCGTCGCGGCGGCGCAGCACCTCGGCGCGCAGCGGATCTCGCTCAACTTCGCGATGTTCCGCGCGGTCTTCTCCGAGGGCGAGCGGATCGGCGCGGGCCCGGTGCTGCGGGCCTGGCGCGGCATCCTCAGCGTGTTCTCGCGGTTCTTCCAGCTGGAGTCGCTGTACCGGTCCAACGCCAAGTACGGCCCGGAATGGGAACCGCGGTTCCTCTGCTACTCCTCGGCCCGGCGGCTGCCGCGCGTCGGCATCGTCGCGGGCGCGCTCGAAGGGTTCGTCCCGACCGGACGGTCGCGGTCGTTGCGGCTGGAGACGGTCAGCGACGACTTCGTCGCCCGCGTCCGGGAAATCGAGGAGTCGGCGGCGGCACCGGCGCCGAAGCCGCTGCGGCGGCCCGAGCAGGTCCGCGTCCGCATCGCCAAGCTGGCCAAGCTGCGCGAGGCGGGCGTCGACCCGTACCCGGTCGGGTTCCGCCGCGACGACCACATCGGCGACGTCGTGGCGAAGTACGGCGGCCTCGCCCCGGACACCGCCACCGGGCACCGCGTCCGGATCGCCGGGCGCGTGCTGAACCTGCGTGTCCTCGGCGGCCTGTGCTTCGCCCGCGTCAAGGACTTCAGCGGCGAGATCCAGCTGATGCTCGAAGCGGGCGAGCTGGACCTCGCCGGCTGGCGGACCGGCGTCGACCTCGGCGACCACGTCGGCGTCAGCGGCCAGGTCGTGACGTCGAAGCGGGGCGAGCTGTCGGTGCTCGTCGACGAGTGGACGGTCACCGCGAAGTGCCTGCACCCGTTGCCGGACAAGCGGAAGGGCCTCACCGACCCGGAGACCCGGGTGCGGCAGCGCTACCTCGACCTCGCGGTCAACCCGGACTCGACGAACATGCTGCGGCTGCGGTCCACTGTGGTCCGTGCGGTCCGCGAGCGGCTGCACCACGCCGACTACCTCGAAGTCGAGACGCCGATGCTGCAGACGGTGCACGGCGGCGCCAACGCCCGGCCGTTCGTCACCCACATCAACGCCTACGACATGCGGATGTACCTGCGGATCGCGCCCGAGCTGTACCTCAAGCGGCTGTGCGTGGCCGGTGTCGAGCGCGTCTTCGAGCTGAACCGCAACTTCCGCAACGAAGGCGTCGACGCGACACACAACCCCGAGTTCACGATGCTCGAGGCCTACCAGGCGTACGCGGACTACGACACGATGAGGACGCTGACGCGCGAGCTGGTCCAGCACGCGGCCGAAGCGGCGTACGGCGCGCAGGTCGTGCGAAGGCCCGACGCCGGCGGCAAGCTCGTCGAGTACGACATCTCCGGCGACTGGCCGGTCGTCCCGGTCCACGAAGCCGTCTCCGCGGTCTTCGGCGAGCAGATCGACTCCGGGACGCCGGTGAGCGAGCTGCGCCGCCTGTGCGTCGCGGCGGGCGTGCCGGTGGGCGAGGACCCGAGTCACGGCGACCTCGTGCTCAAGGCGTTCGAGCACCTCGTCGAGGGCGCGACCGTGCTGCCGACCTTCTACACCGACTACCCGACCGACGTCTCGCCGCTCACCCGCCAGCACCGCGTGGACCCGCGGCTGGCCGAGCGCTGGGACCTCATCGCGTTCGGCTCCGAGGTCGGCACGGCCTACACCGAGCTGACCGACCCGATCGAGCAGCGGCGGCGGCTGGAGGCCCAGTCGCTGCGCGCGGCCAGCGGCGACGTCGAGGCGATGGAGCTGGACGAGGACTTCCTGCTGGCCCTGGAGCACGGCATGCCGCCCACCGGCGGGCTCGGCCTCGGCATCGACCGGCTGCTCATGATGCTCACCGGCGCGTCGATCCGGCAGACGGTCCTGTTCCCGTTCGTGCGTCCGCAGACCTGACCGGCGGATTTCGCCCCGGAATGTCGGTGCCGGGTGGGACGATCGCGGCGAACGTCCCCGAGGAGAGGATCGACATGGCGGGAAACGTGCCCCCGGTGGCCGACGAGCGTGACGGGCTGCTGAAGTTCCTGGCCCAGCAGCGGTACGTGCTCAAGCTGGCGGCCCACGGGCTGACCGACGACCAGGCGAGACGCACGCCGACGCAGAGCACGCTGTCGGTGGGCGGGCTGATCAAGCACGTCGCGAGCACGGAAAGCGGCTGGATCGACACGGTCCTGCAGCTGCCGCAGAAGCCGTTCGACGAGGCGATGGCGGAGTACGCGACGGGATACGCGCTGGGCTCGGACGAGACCCTGGAGGGCACGATCGCGCGCTACGACGAGGTGGCGGCCCGCACGGAGGAGGTGATCGCCGGCATCGACGACCTCGGCCAGGCGGTGCCGGTCCCGAAGGGCGTGCCGTGGTTCCCGCAGGACGTCGAGGCCTGGTCGGTCCGCTGGGTGCTGCTCCACCTGATCCAGGAGACGGCCCGCCACGCGGGCCACGCGGACATCATCCGCGAGCACATCGACGGCGGCACGGCAATGCCCCTGATGGCCGCGGCCGAAGGCTGGCCCGAGACCCCGTTCATCAAGCCCTGGCAACCCGCCTGACAACCCCGCGGCCTTGGGGGACCCGCGTCGTCCCCCCAGGCACGCGTGTCGACTCTCCAATCACGCGTGTCGACCCTCCAATCACGAGTGATGCCCCTCCAATCACACGCGATTCCCCTAGCGACACCCAAGGAGGCTCAGAACAACGTCGGTTCGTCCGCCAGCGCGCCCTCGATCACCAGCATCCGGCGTTTCGTCCCGACGCCGCCGCGGGCCGAAAACCCGCCGTCCTTCCCGCCCGCCGCGAGTACCCGGTGGCACGGGACGATGATCGGGAACGGGTTGTGTCCCATGGCCTGCCCGACGGCCTGCGCGGAGCCCGGCTGCCCGAGCCGTTGCGCGATGTCGCCGTAGGTGAGCGTCTTGCCGGGCGGGATCGTCCGCGCCACTTCGTACGCGCGGCGGTTGAACTCCGGCACGCCCGAAAAGTCCAGTTCCACCGACGTCAGGTCCGGACGCGCACCGCCGAGCAACGCCACGATCCCCTCCACCACGGCCTGGACCGGCGCGGGCGGCGTCCCCTCGACGGCGTCCGGGAACCGCCGGGCCAGCCACGCCCGGGTCCGCGCCGCGCTGCCCTCGGGCAGGGACGTCCCGATCACGACGTCGTCGCGCCACGCCAGCCCGCACACCCCGATCGCGGTGTCGAACACCGTGAACCCCGTCGTCATGCCGCCAGCCTACGACTGAAGAGGGGTACCGCCGCCGCGAATGATCGCTAAGTTCGGTTTGGGCGATTTCCGGAGGAGGACGGGTGCGGCGAGTATTCCTGGTGACGGCACTGCTGCTCGGTTTGGCGGCCACCCCGGCCACCTCGGCGGCGGCGGACCCGCTGGTCATGCCGCACGTCGTCGTGACGCACGCCGGCCATGGCCACACGTGGTGGGCCGAGCTGGCGGTCCGGCGGGCCGGCGGCACGGTCGTCGCGAGTTACCCGCAGATCGGTGTCGTCGTCGCGTACACGGCGAAGGACGACTTCGCCGCGAAGGTGCGCAACACCCCGGGCATCGACGCCGTCGGCGCGACGCGCACCGCGAAGATCCCGAAGGAGTTCTTCGCGCCCCGCAAGGACCTCCGCTACACCGGCCCGAACTCGCCGAACTCCGGCCAGGTCCCGCCGGAAGGCACCGCGTGGGACGTCCCGGCCCTGCACCTGCCCGAAGCGCACCAGGTCACCGAGGGCAGCAGGCGCACGCTCGTCGGCGTCCTCGACGTCGGCGTCGACGACACCCACCCGGACCTGAAGGCGGCGTTCGACGAGAAGAACTCCGTGTCCTGCCTGTCCGGCTGGGCCGACCGCGGTCCCGGCGCCTGGCGGCCCACGCTCGACGGCCACGGCACGCACGTCGCGGGCACGATCGCCGCGGCCCGCAACGGCGTCGGCGTCGTCGGGGTCGCGCCCGGTGTCCGCATCGCCGCGGTGAAGCTGGCCGAGCGGGACGACACCGAGACGGCCGAGAGCATGGTCTGCGGGTTCGTCTGGTCGGCCGAGCACGGCTTCGCCGTCACCAACAACAGCTACCGGTCGATCCCGTGGCGCTACAACTGCGACGACCAGCCCGACCAGGCCGCGGCGAAGCTGGCCGTCGGCCGGGCGGTCGCCTACGCGCAGCGCCGCAACGTCCTCGTCGTCGCCTCCGCCGGCAACGCCGGGATCGACCTCGACGCCCGCTCGGTGGACCGCGAAAGCCCGGCGGACAGCACGCCGGTGGAACGCCGGATCGACCCGACCTGCACGCGGCTGCCGCACGAGCTGCCCGGCGTCGTCGGCACCGCCGCGCTCGACGAGAAGCTGCTCAAGGCGAGCTTCTCCAACTACTCGGCGTCGCGGATCAGCGTCGCGGCGCCCGGCGTGCGCGTCTGGTCGACGTGGCCGAACGGCGAATACCGGGCGGCGAGCGGGACGTCGATGGCCGCGCCGCACGCGAGCGGGGTCGCCGCGCTGATCGCGAGCGAGCATCCACACTGGAGCGCCGAACGCGTCAAGCGCGCGCTGTACGAGACGGCCACGCCGATGCCGTGCCCGGACGCGGTCTGCCGGGACACCCGGTCCGGTACGACCTACTTCGGGCACGGCAAGGTGGATGCGGCGAGCGCCGTCGGCGCGGGATGATGGCGCGGTGCTGGATCACCTCGTCTACGCCGGGCCGGACCTCGCCGAGGCCGTCGCCCGGGTCACCGCGCTCACCGGGGTCACGCCCGCGCCCGGCGGCAGCCATGCCGGCTGGGGTACCGCCAACCACCTCGCCGACCTCGGCGCGGGCATGTACCTGGAGGTCATCGGCCCGGACCCGGCCCAGCCGGACCCGCCGCGGCCGCGGCCGTTCGGCATCGACGAGCTGACCGAGCCCGCCCTGGTCGCCTGGGCGGTCCGCACGACCGACCTCGACGCGACGATCGCGGCGGCCCGCACCCACGGCTTCGACCCGGGCGACGCGATCGAGATGTCCCGCGAAACCGCCGACGGCGAGACCCTGCGCTGGCGGCTGACCCCGCCGAGCGCCCCGGGCACGCTGCACCCGTTCCTCATCGACTGGGGCTCGACGCCGCACCCGACCACCCGCGGCCTGCCGTCGCTGCCGCTGCTGATGGTCACCGGCACCCACCCCGACCCGGATTCGGTGCTCGCGGTGACCGACGCGCTGGGCCTGGAGCTGCTGGTCCGCCGCGCCGACCGGGCGGGCCTGACCGCCGCCCTGCGCACCCCGGAAGGCCGCCAGGTCGCGCTCAGCTGAAAGCAACTAAGCCTTGCCCTCCCGCCAGGCGTTGGTGATGGGGAGACGGCGGTCCCGCCCGAAGGCCTTGAACGTGATCTTCGTGCCCGGCGGGTACTGGCGCCGCTTGTACTCGGCCTTGTCGACCATCCGCACCACGCGGTCGATGGTCTCCGGGTCGAAGCCCGCCTCGATCAGGTCGGCGTAGCCGCGGTCGCCCTCGACGTAGTCGTCGAGGATGTCGTCGAGCAGCGCGTAGTCGGGCAGCGAGTCGGAGTCCATCTGGCCCGGCCGCAGCTCGGCCGACGGCGGCTTCGAGATGGAGTTCTCCGGGATCGGCGGGGTTTCCCCGCGCTTGACGGCTTCGGCGTTGCGCCAGCGCGCCAGCTGCCAGACGTGGGTCTTGAAGACGTCCTTGATCGGGGCGAACGCGCCGACCGCGTCGCCGTAGATCGTCGAGTACCCGACGGCCAGCTCGGTCTTGTTGCCCGTGGCCAGCACGAGGTGACCGTCCAGGTTGGACAGTGCCATGAGGAGCATGCCGCGGGTCCGCGCCTGGATGTTCTCCTCGGCCAGGCCGGTCAACGCGAGCTGGTCGACGTACACGCGGACCATGTCCTCGACCGGCTCGACGCGGTAGTGCGCCCCGATCCGCCGCGCGAGGTCGGCGGCGTCGTCCTTCGAGTGGGCCGAGGAGTACTTCGAGGGCATCGAGACGCCGTAGACGTTGTCGCCGCCCAGCGCGTCCGCGGCCAGCGCCGCGCAGACCGCCGAGTCGATGCCGCCGGAGAACCCGAACGTGACCGACGAGAACCCGTTCTTGTGGACGTAGTCGCGCAGCCCGACGACCAGCGCGTGCCACACCTCGGCCTCGTCCGACAGCGGTTCGCTGATCACCGGCTCGGCGGTCGGCTCGTACGCCGGCAGCGGCTCCGAACTCAGCACGCGCCGCCGGACGTGCAGGCCCTCCAGCTCGCCGTCGGTGGCGTGCCCGCCCGCGGCGAGGTCCATGTCCAAAACCATCAGGTGCTCGACGAACTGCGGCGCCCGGGCCACGACCGTGCCGTCCGCGGCGACGACCAGCGAGTCGCCGTCGAAGACCAGGTCGTCCTGGCCGCCGATCTGGTTGGTGTAGACCAGCGGCGCGCCCGCTTCGGCGGCGCGGCGCGCGATGAGCGGCAGCCGCTGCTCGTCCTTGGACCGCTCGTACGGCGACGCGTTCGGCGCCACGACGAGGTCGACCCCCGCGCGGCCCAGTGCCGAGATCGGCCCGCCGTCCTGCCAGATGTCCTCGCAGATCACCATGCCGATGTCGATCCCGTGGTAGCGGACGACGTCGAGCGTGGTGCCCGGCTTGAACCAGCGGTGCTCGTCGAACACGCCGTAGTTGGGCAGGTGGTGCTTGAACTGCCGCGCAACGACCTCGCCTCGGTAGAGCGCCGCCGCCGCGTCGCGCGGGCCGGCCTCGTCGAGGTCGAGGTAGCCGATGTAGGTGAGGACCTCGCCGCAGCCTGCCTCGTCGAGGCGGCGCGCCAGCGACTCGACGCCCTGCCGGGAGGCCTCGGCGAAGGTGCGGCGCAGGGAAAGGTCCTCGACCGGATAGCCGGTCAGGGACATCTCGGGGAAGACGACCACGTGGGCGCCGGCTTCGGCGGCCCGCCGGGTCCATTCGACGTGCAGGTCGGCGTTGCCGTCGAGGTCGCCGACGGTGGGGTTGACCTGGGCGAGCGCGATGCGCAGTTGCGGCATGCCGCCATTCTGGCTCACCGCCACCCACCTGGCCGAGCGAATGTGGGGGAAACGCCACGCCGGCCGCGGACCGTGCCGGTACGGTGCGCCTGACGAACCGGACCGGGGGAGCGAACGATGACTTATCCGCAGCAGCAGCCGTACGGCCAGTACCCGCCCCAGCAGTACCCGCCGCCGCAGTACCCGGGCTACCCGCAGCCGCCGAAGAAGGGCAACGGCCTGCTCATCGGCCTGCTCGCCGGCGGTGCCGGCCTGCTGCTGGTGGTGGTCTTCGTGATCACCGCGTTCGTGGCGCCCGGCTTCCTGGTCTCGCACCGGTCGAAGGGGCCGAGCACGCCGCCGCTGGACCTGAACTCGGGCAGTGTCGCCGCGGGGAAGTTCATGCTCGCCGTCATGGGCAGCCCGGACGACGCGGGCCGGGCCGCGTGCGCGGCCGACCGGAGCCAGATCGTCGGTATCGCGCGGAGGGCGTCCGAGGCCGGCGCGAACCTCACCGCGGGCGAGCCGGTCAAGACCCTCGACGACCAGATGACGGTGCACCTGACCGGCACGGCCGACGGCGGCCGTCCGGTGACCATCGACCTGACCGTCAAGCGCGAAACCGACGGGTCCTACTGCATTTCCTCGGCGACTTCGTCGTTCTGAACCGCGCCGGGGGCCTCCGCGAACGGAGGCCCCCGGCCGGGTCACTTGCGCGTTTTCAAGCTCCGGCCCATCATGTTGGTCCACATCGCCATCCCCGCCCCTAAGACTCGGTACCCCCCCGGGGGGGGCCCCCCCCCCCCCCCCCCCCCCGGCCGGGTCACTTGCGCTTGATCATGCTCCGGACCTTCTTGATGGTCTGCTCGAAGTCGGAGTCGAACGGGTTGTCGTGCACCAGGTAGGTCCACGTCGTGTTGGCCCGCCGGACACCGGCGTCGCCGAGGTCGATGCCCTCGTCGGTCAGCTCGGCCTCTTCGAGGGTCTTCGCCGCCCGTGAGTCGGCCTCGCCGATGATCTTGTGGAACTCGGGGATGGCCGCGCGGTGGAACTCGTCCAGCGGCGTCTCCCGGGCCAGCGCCCGCAGGTGGATGCTCTCGCGGACGTCGGTCAGGTACGCCAGGTGGTCCGACCACAGCTGGTCGATGTGGAACAGCAGCACCTCGCGGCACATCTGCTCCAGCTTCTCCTGGTCGTCCAGCTTCTCCTTCAGCTCGGCGAACTTCTCCGGGTGCGCCTTCTCCAGCACCTCCGCCGCGTACGCGGTGCGAAGCACCTTGTCGCGGTGCACCAGCAGGTCGCGCCGCTGCCGCTCGATCAGCCGCGTGTAGCGCCAGGTGTTGCGGTGGATCTCCAGGTCGACGCCTTCGGCGACGCGCTGGGCGTGGTTGAGCTGCCGCAGCGCCGCCGGGTCGGTGATCTCGCCGGTCTCCTCGTCGGCGGCGATGCCCTCGGGCACGTCCGGCGCGTTCGACAGCACCAGTTCGTCGTTCAGGCTCGCGAAGAAGATCGCGCTGCCCGGGTCGCCCTGGCGGCCGGAGCGGCCGCGCAGCTGCCCGTCGAGGCGGCTCGACGGGTACCGCGCGGTGCCGATGACGTGCAGCCCGCCCAGCTCGACGACCTCGTCGCGGCTCTCGCCGTCGGTGCCGCCCAGCCGGATGTCGGTGCCGCGGCCGGCCATCTGGGTGGACACGGTGACCGCGCCCTTCTTGCCTGCCTCGGCGATGATCGCGGCCTCTTCGGCGTCGTTGCGCGCGTTGAGCACGACGCACTCGAGGTCGACCTTCGCCAGCTTCTCGGCCAGCTCTTCGGACTCGGCGACGTCCTGGGTGCCGACGAGGATCGGCCGCCCGGTCTCGTGCACCCGCCGGATCTCCTCCTCGATCGCCCGCAGCTTCTGCGACGGCGAGGCGAAGATCCGGTCGGGGAGGTCCTCGCGGATGTTCGGGGTGTTCGGCGGGATGACCGCGACTTCCAGCTCGTAGAACTCGCGCAGCTGCTCGGCGACGGCCACCGCGGTCCCGGTCATGCCCGCGACCTCGGGGTAGCGCGCGAGCAGCGCCTGGACGGTGATGGAGTCGAGGATCTCGCCGCGGTCGGTGGCGGTGACCTGCTCCTTCGCCTCGACGGCCGCCTGGAGGCCGTCCGGCCAGCGCTGCAGCTCGGCGACGCGGCCGCGGGCGGCGTTGATGAGCTGCACCTTGCCGTCGCGGACGAGGTAGTCGACGTCGCGGGTGAGCAGCGCGTGGGCGTGCAGGGCGACGTTGACCGCGGCGAGCCGGTCGGAGGCCTGGTCGTTGAACAGGTCGTCGACGTCGATGCCGAGGGACTTGGCGACCACCGAGGAACCGGCGTCGGTCAGCCAGGCGTTGCGGCCTTCGCTGTCGGTCTCGTAGTGGAGGTTGAGCCGCAGCCGCCGGACGATCTTCGCGACCTCTTCGTCGGCGTCGCTGCGGTCGATCGAGCCCGCCATCACCAGCGGCACGCGGGCCTCGTCGACCAGCACCGAGTCCGCCTCGTCGACGATCGCGACCTCGGGCTCGGGCTGGACCAGGTCGTCCACGCGGGTGACCAGCCGGTCGCGCAGCACGTCGAAGCCGATCTCGGCGACCGCGCCGTAGGTGACGTCCTTGGCGTAGGCCTCCTTGCGCTGCTCCTGCGAGTGCGACGGCTCGACCCAGCCGACCGACACGCCGAGCAGGGCGTACACCGGGGCCATCCACTCCGCGTCGCGGCGGGCCAGGTAGTCGTTGACGGTGACGACGTGAACGCGCTTTCCGCGCAGCGCGTACCCGGCGGCGGCCAGCGCACCGGCGAGCGTCTTACCCTCACCGGTCTCCATCTGGACGACGTGCTTGGTGAGGATGCCCATCGTGCCCAGCACCTGGACGTCGAACGCGCGCTCGCCGAGCGCCCGCTTGGCGGCCTCGCGGCCGAGCGCGCAGACCTCGATCAGCTGCTCGTCGCCGAAGGCGGTGTCCTTCAGGTCTTCGCGAAGCTTCTTCGCCCGCTCGGTCAGCTCCTCGTCGGAGAGCTTCTCCAGCTCGGGTTCGAGCTTCTCGACCGCGGGCAGCAGTGCTTCGTAGCGGGTCAGCTCGACGCTGCCCGGCCGCTGGATGATCCGGCGGAGCTTCTTGCCCATCCGGCTGATCAGTGCTGCCACCCCTGGTCTCCCGTTCTCTCTCGCTCGGCCGGCCTCCACCACCCAACGCGACGGTGGTGCGTTCGAGTTCCGCGGCCGGATGGGACGATCCAACCGTGTTCCCTCATCCCAGCGCCAGGTCCCATCGTCGCCGGATCACCGCGATCGCGACGTCCGCGCTGCTCGTGGCCTCGCTGGCCGCGTGCACGACGACCGGCAAGGCCACCCCGCCCGCCCCGACGACCGAGTCGCACCCGCCGTCCGGGCCGGTGCCCGCCGGGCTGGAGCGGTTCTACGGCCAGAGCCTGACCTGGGCCGATTGCGCACCTTACGCGACATCGGAAGACGCGCGGTCGGCGTTCCAGGCGAAGGACATCCAGTGCGCGCGGCTGACCGTGCCGCTGGACTACGCGAAACCGGCGGGGGACACCGTCACGCTGGGCCTGCTCCGGCACAAGGCCACCGACGCGGGTGCCCGGATCGGGTCGCTGGTGGTCAACCCGGGCGGCCCCGGCGCCTCCGGCATGGTCGCGGCCGCCGGGCTGATCAAGCCCGCGACCGGCACCGGCCTGGCCAAGCGCTTCGACCTGGTCGGCTTCGACCCGCGTGGCATCGGCGCCAGCCGGCCTGCCATCCACTGCCTCACCGACGCCGAACGCGACGCCGACCGCGCGGACGACAGCGAGACCGACGGCTCGCCGGCGGGTGTGCAGAAGCAGGAAGCGCAGGAGAAGGACTTCGCCGCGAAGTGCGCCCAGCGCACCGAGGACGGCACCGCGATGCTGGCCAACGTCGGCACCCGGGACGTCGTGAAGGACCTCGACGTCCTGCGCTCGGTCCTCGGCGACGAAAAGCTCACCTATCTGGGCTACTCCTACGGCACCCGGATCGGCTCGGCCTACGCCGAGGCCTTCCCGAAGAACGTCCGCGCGATGATCCTCGACGGCGCCGTGGACCCCGACCAGGACGCGGTCGAGTCGCTGGTCGCGCAGGGCCAGGGCTTCGGGACGGCGTTCACGCAGTTCGCGCAGTGGTGTGCCGCCCAGCAGGACTGCGCGCTGGGCCGGGACGCGGCCGGCGCGGTCAAGGCGTTCCAGGACCTGGTCCGGCCGCTGATCGACTTCCCGGTCCCGGTCGGCGACGGCCGCAAGCTCTCCTACGAGGACGCGACGACCGGCGTCATCCAGGCGCTTTACCAGGAGAGTCTCTGGGACACCCTGAACACCGGCCTCAACGAGCTGAAGCGGCAGCGCGGCGCGACGCTGGAGAAGCTGGCCGACATCTACAACGAGCGCGACTCCGACGGCCGCTACGGCACCACCCAGGACGCGTTCACGGCGATCCGCTGCGTCGACGACCCGCGCGTCACCGACCCGGCCGTCATCCTCAAGGCGCAGCAGGAGTACGTGAAGGTGGCGCCGTTCCTCGACGACGGCCGCCCGGCTTCGGCGGCACGCGACGCGTGCGCGTTCTGGCCGGTGCCGAACACCTCCGAGCCGCACGTGCCGAACGTCGAAGGCCTGGCGAAGACCCTGGTCATCTCGACGACCAACGACCCGGCGACGCCGTACCAGGCCGGGGTCAACCTGGCGAAGGGCCTGAAGGGCGCGCTGCTCACCTTCGAGGGGACCCAGCACACGGTGTTCCTGCAGGGCGTGAAGTGCGTGGACCAGGCGGGCGTGGACTACCTCGTGGACGGCACGGTGCCGCCGGAGGGGACCCGGTGCTCCGGGCAGTAGCCGCGCTCGCGCCGGTCCTGCTGCTGGCGGCGTGCACGAGTGCGCCCGTGTCGCCGCCCGCCCCGCCCGACCTGCGGAAGTTCACCACCCAGCAGCTGAACTGGCAGCCGTGCGCAGGGGAGCGGACCCTCGACTGCGCGCGGCTGACCGTGCCGCTGGACTACGCCGCCCCGGACGGCCGGACCGTCACGGTCGGCCTGCTGCGGCACAAGGCGGCGAAGCAGCGGATCGGCTCGCTGGTGGTCAATCCGGGCGGTCCCGGCGGCTCGGGCACGGCCACGGCCGCGTCGCTGGCGAAGTCGGCCGCTGCCGCGCCGCTGCTGGACCGCTTCGACCTGGTCGGGTTCGACCCGCGGGGCGTCGGCACCAGCGAGCCGCGGATCACCTGCCGCACCGACGCCGAGGTCGACGCGGACCGCGCCACCGACGTCGAGAGCGATTTTTCGCCCGAAGGAGTGAAGAAGCAGCTCGCCGAAACGACCGCGTACGGCGCGAAGTGCGCCGAAGCGACGAAGTACGGCAAGGAGTTCCTCGCGAACGCCGGCACCCGGGACGTCGTCCGCGACCTCGACGTCCTGCGGGCCGCCCTCGGCGACGAGAAGCTGACCTACCTGGGCTATTCGTACGGCACGCAGATCGGCGCGGCCTACGCCGAGGCGTACCCGGACCGTGTCCGCGCGCTGCTGCTCGACGGCGCGATCGACCCCGCGCAGAGCCTGGTGGACTCGCTGGTCACGCAGGCCGCGGGCTTCCAGGACGCGCTGACCGAGTTCGGCCGGTGGTGCGCGGCCCGCCGCGACTGCGCACTCGGCCACGACCCCGCCCGCACGACCGAGGCGTTCCAGCGGCTCGCGCGCCCGCTGATCACCCGCCCGGTCCCGGCCGGGACGCGGCACCTGTCGTTCGAGGACACCGTCACCGGCACGTTCGCGGGCCTGTACTCCCGCGGCGACTGGCCGGCGCTGAACGGCGCACTGACCCGGCTGGCCGAGGGCGACGGCCGGACGTTGCTGGCCTTCGCCGACGGCTACTACGAGCGGGACCACGACGGCCACTACAGCGGCGCGCTCGACGCGTACTTCGCCGTCCGCTGCGTCGACCACACCCGCGTCACCGACCGGGCCGCGATCGACCGCGCCCACGAGAAGATGCTGGCCGGGGCGCCGTTCCTGGACGGCGGCACGCCCGACACGAGCGAGCTGGACATCTGCTCGACCTGGCCGGTGCCGCCGACGTCGGCCGAGCACCCGCCGCACGCGCCCGGCCTGCCGAAGACCCTGGTCGTCTCGACCACGCACGACCCCGCGACGCCGTACCGGCAGGGCGAGGAGCTGGCGAAGGACCTCGGCGGCGTCCTGCTGACCTTCGAAGGCGTGCAGCACACGGTGTTCCTGCAGGGCAACGCGTGCGTGGACCGCACGGGCATCGCCTACCTGACCGACGGCACGCTCCCGGCCGCCGGAACCCGCTGCTAGCCGACCCGGACCGGGGCGTTCTGCCTGGTCAGCGACAGTTCGATCATCACGGGGCTGAGGTGGTCACCCGCCGGCGGGACCTGCACCCACAGCCGCGCGAACCGCCGCGCGGCATCCGCGGAGACCCACACCTTGACGGTGAGGTCCGCGGTGATCTGCGGCAGCACCCCGTGCGCGACGGCCCCGGGCACCACACCGCCGACCCGCAGGGCGGCAGCGCCGTCGACGTTCTCCTGGCCCTCGGTCTTCGCACCGGTCACGCCGTCCAGCAGCCGTTTCAGCCCGGCGGACGGCCCGAGGAACGTGCTCACCGCGTACATCTCCGGCACACGGCCGCGGGCGACATCGGGGTCCGTCGTGACTTCGCCGTCCCGGACGGTGAAGCGGAACTTCGTGTGCCCCTCGCCGTCCTGGACGTCGGCCGTGCCGGTCGCCGCGCCGCCGTCGTCGAGCGTGGCGTCGCCCTCGATCTGCCGCAGCGGGAAGCCCGGCAGCACGCCGTTGACCCCCGCGGCGAAGTGCACGCTGCGCACCGACGCGAACGACGTCGCCGCGTCGCGGACCAGCTCGGCGCCGGGCGGGAACGGCCCGCGCGTGTCGGGTGATCCGGTGCAGCCGGCCAGCAGCAGGAGCACGAGCAGCGGGGCGAGGCGGGACATGGCGTGAGCCTACTGAGCACGCGGCGTTGGCCCGATCCTTGCGGATGATGTCCTCCCGGCCACTTTCGGCCCTTCGCGCGCGCGGTGAGACTGCGTCAGTGACCATTGAGACCCGTCCCGCCCCGAAGCTGCACCGCGCCTGGCTGATCGCCGGTGCCGCGTTCGTCGCGCTGCTCGCCTCCGCCGGCTTCCGCGCCGCCCCCGGCGTCCTCATCGACCCGCTGCACGAGGAGTTCGGCTGGTCGACCGCCACGATCAGTTCCGCCGTGTCGGTGAACCTCGTCCTCTTCGGCCTCTTCGCGCCGTTCGCGGCCGCGCTGATGGAGCGCTTCGGCATCCGCCGCGTCTCGGCGACGGCGCTGTTCGTCATCGCCATGGGGGCGGGCGGCACGGTCTTCATGACCGCGAGCTGGCAGCTGGTGCTGTGCTGGGGCGTCCTGGTCGGCCTCGGCACCGGCTCGATGGCCATGGGTTTCGCCGCGATGGTCGCCACCCGCTGGTTCGTCCGCAGCCGCGGCGTCGTCACCGGCGTCCTGACCGCCGCGGGTGCCACCGGCCAGCTGATCTTCCTGCCGCTCATCGCGAACCTGGCGGTGAACTCCGGCTGGCGGACGGCGTCGCTGGTGATCTCGATCGCCGCGCTCGCCGTCGTCCCGGTCGTCCTGCTGGTGATCCGCGACCACCCGGCCGACGTCGGCACCACGGCCTACGGCGCGCCCGCCGACGCCGAAATCACCCGACCGGTGGCGAAGACCGGCTCGGTCCGCCGCGCGCTGTCGGTGCTGGGGCAGGCCGCCCGGACCCGGACGTTCTGGCTGCTCGCCGTCGGGTTCGCGATCTGCGGCGCGACGACGAACGGCCTGGTCGGCACCCACTTCGTGCCGGCCGCGCACGACCACGGCATGCCGCAGACGACCGCGGCGAGCCTGCTCGCCCTGGTCGGTGTCTTCGACGTCGTCGGCACGATCTTCTCCGGCTGGCTCACCGACCGGGTCGACCCGCGGATCCTGCTCGGCGTCTACTACGCCCTGCGCGGGCTCTCGCTGGCGCTGCTGCCGCAGCTGTTCACCGACAGCGTGCAGCCGAGCATGTGGGCGTTCATCCTGTTCTACGGCCTCGACTGGGTGGCAACGGTCCCGCCGACCGTCGCGCTCTGTGTCCGCGCGTTCGGCGACGCCGGCCCGATCGTGTTCGGCTGGGTCTTCGCCTCCCACCAGCTCGGCGCCGCGTTCGCCGCGTCGGCCGCCGGCCTGGTCCGCGACCACCTCGGCAACTACACCCTGGCCTGGTATTCCGCGGCCGTACTGGCGATCATCGCGTCGGCCGCGTCGCTGGCCATCTCGCGGGCGAGGAAGCCGGTCGCGGTGCTCGCGAGCTGACTTCGTCACCCTCGGCGCGTCGTGAAACATCCCGTTAACACGCTGTGGTTAGGGTGCGGCCATGGATCGCCAGCAGGAATTCGTGCTCCGCACGCTCGAGGAGCGCGACATCCGTTTCGTCCGACTCTGGTTCACCGATGTGCTGGGGTTCCTCAAGTCCGTCGCCGTCGCGCCGGCCGAGCTCGAGGGTGCGTTCAACGACGGGATCGGCTTCGACGGCTCGGCCATCGAGGGCTTCGCGCGCGTCTACGAATCGGACATGGTCGCCAAGCCGGACCCGTCGACGTTCCAGGTACTGCCCTGGGAAACCCCGGAAGGCGGCCCGTACTCGGCCCGCATGTTCTGCGACATCGCGATGCCCGACGGGTCGCCGTCCTGGGCGGACCCGCGGCACGTGCTGCGCCGTCAGCTGTCGAAGGCCGCCGAAGCGGGCTTCACGTGCTACGTCCACCCCGAGATCGAGTTCTTCCTGCTCTCGAACATGCCCGACGACGGCAGTGAGCCGGAGCCCGCGGACAACGGCGGCTACTTCGACCAGGCCAGCCACGCCACGGCGACGCACTTCCGCCGTCACGCCATCGAGACGCTCGAGGCGATGGGCATCTCCGTCGAGTTCAGCCACCACGAAGGCGCACCCGGCCAGCAGGAGATCGACCTCCGCTACGCCGACGCGCTGACCATGGCCGACAACGTGATGACGTTCCGCTACGTCGTCAAGGAGGTCGCGCTGACCCAGGGCGTGCGCGCGACGTTCATGCCCAAGCCGTTCACCGACCAGCCCGGCTCGGGCATGCACACCCACGTCAGCCTGTTCGAAGGCGACCGCAACGCGTTCTACGACGCCGAGGACCCGCACGAGCTGTCGGAGACCGGGAAGGCCTTCGTCGCCGGCGTGCTCCACCACGCCAAGGAGATCTCGGCGGTCACCAACCAGTGGGTGAACTCCTACAAGCGCCTGATCAGCGGCAGCGAGGCGCCGACGACGGTCTCGTGGGGCCGCGCGAACCGGTCCGCGCTGGTCCGCGTCCCGATGTATTCACCCGGAAAGGCGTCATCCCGCCGGGTGGAAATCCGTACGCTGGACTCGGCGTGCAACCCGTACCTGGCGTACTCGGTCATCCTCGCCGCCGGGCTCAAGGGGATCGAGAAGGGCTACGAGCTGCCGCCGCCCGCCGAGGACAACATCTGGCAGCTGAGCGACGCCGAGCGGCGCGCCGCCGGGTACGCGCAGCTGCCGCAGAACCTGGGAGAGGCACTGGCCGAGATGGAGAAGTCCGAGCTGCTGCCGGAGGCCCTCGGCGAGCACGTCTACGACTTCTTCCTGCGGAACAAGCGCGTGGAGTGGGACAACTACCGCAGCGCGGTCACCCCGTACGAACTCCGCACGCTGCTGCCGGTGCTCTGATGAGGCGGCGGCCGGCGTTCCTCACGGTGCTGGCCGCCGTTCTCGCGTTCCTCACCGCCGCGCCCGTTCCCGCGTCGGCCGCGCCGTTCGACCTCGACTCCGCCGACATCCCGGCACTGCAGGCGCGGATGGCGTCCGGCAGGCTCAGCGCGGCCGCACTGACCAGGAAGTACCTCGACCGGATTCACCGGATCGACGGAAAGGTCAACGCCGTCCTGGCGGTCAACCCGGCGGCGATGAGCCAGGCCCGGGAGAGCGACGCCCGGCGTCGCGCCCACCGCCTGCGCGGCCCGCTCGACGGCATCCCGGTGCTGGTCAAGGACAACGTCGACACCCGCGACCAGTGGACGACGGCGGGCTCGCGGGCGCTGCGGAGCTACCCGGCGAAGGACGCGACGCTGATCACCCGGTTGCGGGACGCGGGCGCGGTCATCCTCGGCAAGGCCAACCTCTCCGAATGGGCGAACTTCCGCGCCGCGAAGCCGACGTCGGGCTGGTCGGGCGTCGGCGGGCAGACGAACAACCCGTACGTGCTGGACCGCAACCCGTGCGGGTCGTCCGCCGGATCGGCGGCCGGCGTGGCCGCGTCGCTGGCCCAGGTGGCGATCGGCAGCGAGACGGACGGCTCGATCGTGTGCCCGGCGGGGATGACGGCGACGGTGGGTCACAAACCCAGCCTCGGCCTGGTCAGCCGCACCGGCGTGGTGCCGATCTCCGCCGAGCAGGACACCGCCGGGCCGATCGCCCGCAACGTCGTCGACGTGGCCCTGACGCTGTCGGTCCTGCAGGGCCGCGACCCCGCGGACCCGGCGACCGCGACGTATCCGCGCACCCAGCCGTCGGACTACGCGAAGTTCCTCCGTCCGGGTGTCCTGCACGGCGCCCGTATCGGACTGTGGCGGCTGCCGGTCCTCGGCCCGCAGACCGACGCGATCATGACCGCGGCGCGGAACTCCCTGGTCAGGGCCGGTGCGACGGTGGTCGAGGTGACCCCGCCGTACCAGCCGCGGCTGCTGGAGCTGGAGTTCCCGGCGCTGCTCACGGAGTTCCACCGCGACATCGACGCCTACCTGGCGACCCGCCCGGTGGGCCCGCGGAACCTGGCCGGGCTGATCGCCTACAACCGGGCGGACCCGCTGGAGCGGACGTGCTTCGCCGGCCAGGAGCTGTTCGAGCAGGCACTGGCCGCGCCGCCGCCGTCCGACCCTGGCTACCGGGCGACGCGCGCGGAGCTGACGGACCTCGCCCGCCGTTCGCTCGACGAAACGCTGGCGAAGTACCACCTGGACGCGATCGCGTCGCCGACCAACCCGCCGGCGTGGAAGACCGACTGCGCGGTGGGCGACAACGACGTGATCCCGTCCTCGACCCCGGCGGCGGTCGCGGGCTATCCGGACGTGACGGTGCCTGCCGGGTTCGCCGGACCACTCCCGGTGGGGATCTCGTTCATGGGGGCGCGGTGGTCTGACGCCCGGATGCTCGCCCTCGCGGCGGACTTCGAGCGCGTGGCCCCGGCCAGGGTCCCGCCGCGGTACCTGCCGTCGTCGTAGCCCTCCGTGCACGTTCTGACCTGCGGCAATGGCGTTAAGTGACCCCCCTGTCGGAGGGGGGTTCGAGGGCATGTAATCTTCTCTTCGTCGCCAGGAACACCGGGTCGCCCCGGGGCCGCAAGCCCCGAAGATCCGGCCGGGACGAGCGGGTTGACACCGCGGATCGGACCGGGTAATGTTCAGCGTCGGCCCACGAGCGGCCGCCGACCCCCTACGACTAAGCCCGTAGGATTCGGCATGCTCGACCAAAAGCTTGGAACAAACGCCGAGGACAAAACCACCGATAAGGTGGCGAGTCCGAAGTGTGTTGCTTGAGAACTCAACAGTGTGCTAGTGAACTAAGCCAGTAGAGCTTATTTATGGTAAACCCCCTCGTCGGGGTTTCCTTTGAGAGCAAGTATTTTGCCTCGATTGAATTCGAAGACATTGTTGGAGAGTTTGATCCTGGCTCAGGACGAACGCTGGCGGCGTGCTTAACACATGCAAGTCGAACGCTGAAGCATCTTCGGGTGTGGATGAGTGGCGAACGGGTGAGTAACACGTGGGTAATCTGCCCTGCACTCTGGGATAAGCCTTGGAAACGGGGTCTAATACCGGATATCACCTTCGGGGGCATCCTCGGGGGTTGAAAGTTCTGGCGGTGCAGGATGAACCCGCGGCCTATCAGCTTGTTGGTGGGGTAGTGGCCTACCAAGGCGACGACGGGTAGCCGGCCTGAGAGGGTGACCGGCCACACTGGGACTGAGACACGGCCCAGACTCCTACGGGAGGCAGCAGTGGGGAATATTGCACAATGGGCGCAAGCCTGATGCAGCGACGCCGCGTGAGGGATGACGGCCTTCGGGTTGTAAACCTCTTTCGCCAGGGACGAAGCGCAAGTGACGGTACCTGGATAAGAAGCACCGGCTAACTACGTGCCAGCAGCCGCGGTAATACGTAGGGTGCGAGCGTTGTCCGGATTTATTGGGCGTAAAGAGCTCGTAGGCGGTTTGTCGCGTCGGCCGTGAAATCTCCACGCTTAACGTGGAGCGTGCGGTCGATACGGGCAGACTTGAGTTCGGTAGGGGAGACTGGAATTCCTGGTGTAGCGGTGAAATGCGCAGATATCAGGAGGAACACCGGTGGCGAAGGCGGGTCTCTGGGCCGATACTGACGCTGAGGAGCGAAAGCGTGGGGAGCGAACAGGATTAGATACCCTGGTAGTCCACGCTGTAAACGTTGGGCGCTAGGTGTGGGTGACATTCCACGTTGTCCGTGCCGTAGCTAACGCATTAAGCGCCCCGCCTGGGGAGTACGGCCGCAAGGCTAAAACTCAAAGGAATTGACGGGGGCCCGCACAAGCGGCGGAGCATGTGGATTAATTCGATGCAACGCGAAGAACCTTACCTGGGCTTGACATGCATCAGACATCCCCAGAGATGGGGCTTCCCTTGTGGTTGGTGTACAGGTGGTGCATGGCTGTCGTCAGCTCGTGTCGTGAGATGTTGGGTTAAGTCCCGCAACGAGCGCAACCCTTATCCTACGTTGCCAGCGCGTGATGGCGGGGACTCGTGGGAGACTGCCGGGGTCAACTCGGAGGAAGGTGGGGATGACGTCAAGTCATCATGCCCCTTATGTCCAGGGCTTCACACATGCTACAATGGCTGGTACAGAGGGCTGCGATATCGTGAGGTGGAGCGAATCCCTTAAAGCCGGTCTCAGTTCGGATCGCAGTCTGCAACTCGACTGCGTGAAGTCGGAGTCGCTAGTAATCGCAGATCAGCAACGCTGCGGTGAATACGTTCCCGGGCCTTGTACACACCGCCCGTCACGTCATGAAAGTCGGTAACACCCGAAGCCCATGGCCCAACCCCGTAAGGGGAGGGAGTGGTCGAAGGTGGGACTGGCGATTGGGACGAAGTCGTAACAAGGTAGCCGTACCGGAAGGTGCGGCTGGATCACCTCCTTTCTAAGGAGCACAACACATCC
>NZ_JBDZYD010000012.1:356594-374089 GCF_040064235.1 Amycolatopsis melonis | reverse complement strand
CCAACCCGTGCACCCAACTCGACGCCGAGATCATCTCGGGCAGCAGCTCACCGTCAGCGCTCGGGGTGTCGTCCGTACTGGTCAGGGGCTATTCCGTTGGATATTCCGCGAGATGTCCGGGAACCCCGAGACCCGCGACGACCTGCTCGGGCAGGCGGCGGGTGTGCAGGGCGGCCCGAGTGCCGAGGCGCTGCTGCAGGCGCGGGCGGAGCTGCTGGCCGCCTGAGCGCGCGGTCCGGAATGGACGTGGGGCCCGCCGTCGCGATGACGGCGGGCCCCACGGTCGTTTCCCGGACTCAGATGAGGCCGAGCTTCTGCACGGTGTCGCGCTCCTCGACCAGCTCCGCGACGGAGGCGTCGATGCGGGTGCGGGAGAACTCGTCGATCTCCAGGCCCTGGACGATCTCGTACTTGCCGTCCTTGGCGGTGACCGGGAACGACGAGATCAGGCCCTCCGGCACGCCGTAGGAGCCGTCGGAGACGACCGCGGCGGAGGTCCAGTCGCCTGCCGGGGTGCCGTTGACCCAGGTGTAGACGTGGTCGATGGCGGCGGAGGCGGCCGACGCGGCCGAGGACAGGCCGCGGGCCTCGATGATCGCCGCGCCGCGCTTGGCGACGGTCGGGATGAAGTCGTTCTCCAGCCACGCCTGGTCGACCGCCTCGGCGATGCTCTTGCCACCGAACTCCGCGTGCTGCACCGAGGGGTACTGCGTGGCGGAGTGGTTGCCCCAGATGGCGACCTTCTTCAGCTCGGTCACCGGGACGCCGAGCTTCTTGGCCAGCTGGGCGAGGGCGCGGTTGTGGTCGAGGCGGGTCATCGCGGTGAAGCGGTCGGCCGGCACGTCGGGGGCGTGCGAGCGGGCGATGAGGGCGTTGGTGTTGGCCGGGTTGCCGACCACGAGGACCTTGACGTCGTCGGCGGCGCCGGCGTTGATGGCCTCGCCCTGCGGCTTGAAGATGCCGCCGTTGGCCTCGAGCAGGTCGCCGCGCTCCATGCCCTTGCTGCGCGGGCGCGCGCCGACGAGCAGGGCGATGTTGGTGCCCTCGAACGCCTGCTTCGGGTCGTCGAAGATGTCGGTGCCTGCCAGGAGCGGGAACGCGCCGTCCTCCAGCTCCATCGCGGTGCCCTCGGCCGCCTTGACCGCCTGCGGGATCTCCAGCAGCCGCAGCTTCACCGGGACGTCCTGGCCCAGGAGCTGACCGGACGCGATGCGGAACAGCAGCGCGTAGCCGATCTGGCCGGCGGCGCCGGTGACGGTCACGTTGACAGGGGCTTGGGTCATTGCGGTACTCCAGCTTGAGACGACTTTGGCTAGTGCCTTGGAGCCTATCCCTCCCGGGCGTCGCTGTTCGGGTGCGTCCAGTCACTCTCGCTGGATCGATCAGGTATCGGCGACGTTGGCCGCCAGCCGCTGCAGCAGGTCGGCGAGCTGGGCGATCTCGGCGTCGGACAGGCCTTTGCGCAGGCGCTGGTCGTGCGCGATCGCCGCGGAGGCCAGGCGGTGGAACAGCTGCTCGCCCGCCTCGGTCAGCTCGACCAGGTGGACCCGGCGGTTGCCGGGGTCGCGGCGGCGGGTGACCAGGCCCGCGGCCTCCATGCCGTTGAGGTGGTGGGTGAGCGTGGCGCCCTGGATGCCGACGGCGTCGGCCAGCTCGCGCTGGTTGGCCACGGCGGTGGTCTTGAGCGAGATGAGGATCTGCCAGACCGGCTGGGACCCGCCCGCGGCGGCGAGCGCCTGGTCGAAGGCGCGGCCGGCGGTCTTGGCGGTGCGGGCGAGGACGACGCCGATGGGGGCGGTGACGGGTGCGGGCACGCCCAGACCGTACCGCAGATGCCGAGAACTCTAAGCGTTTGACATCGAATGGTTAGAGATCTAACGTTGAGAGGTCGAAAGGAGCCCTGATGAGCACCGAAGAGCAGGTCCGCGACCTTGGCCGGATCTGGGCCGCCGCGGAGGAACGCGGCGACACCGGCGTCCTGGCGGGACTGGCCGCCGACGGCTTCCGCCTGGTCGGACCCCTCGGCTTCGTCCTGGACCGCGGCCAGTGGCTCGCCCGCTACGACAGCGGCGACCTGGTCACCGAGAAACTTTCCTGGACCGACGTCGCCGTCCGCGACTTCGGCGCCACGGCCATCGCGATCGGCGTCCACGAGCAGATCGCCCGCCACCGCGGGAACCCGGTGAACGGCCGCTTCCGCGCCACCCACGTGCTGGTCCGCGCCGGCGACGGCTGGCAGCTGGCCGGCATCCACCTCAGTCCGATCGGAGGAGAACCGCGATGAGCGTCGAACTCAACCACACCATCGTGTACGCCCGGGACCGCGTGGCCTCGGCGGAGTTCCTCGCCGGCATCCTCGGCCTGGAGACTGAACCGGTGACCGAGCCGTTCCTGCCGATCCGGCTGGCCAACGGCGTCACGCTGGACTACCTGCAGACCGACGGCGAAGTGTGCCGCCAGCACTACGCGTTCCTTGTCGGCGACGAGGAGTTCGACGCGGCCCTCGCCCGCGTCGAGGCGGCCGGGCTCACGTTCTGGGCCGATCCCGGCCACGGCGAGCCGGGCGAGATCAACTACCGGTTCGGCGGGCGCGGCTTCTACTTCGAAGACCCCGACGGCCACAACATGGAACTGCTCACCCGGGCCTGAGGCGTTCCGAACTGGACTGACCGGACGACCCGCGGGTGATCACCGCGCCCACCGGCCGGACCGGGCGTGCGAAATCGTTTTCCGCCCGCATTCTTCACCGCACGCGGCAATAACTGTCGATAATTGGCGAAAGTTGAGTATTGCCGCGTGCCGGGACGGCTACGCGGCGTTACTCCGTTCAGCGGGGTTTCCTTCCATGATCCTTTCGCTACCATGGGTCGGCCCCCGTCCCCAATTCGAATGGTATTGGGAAGGATTCCGATGCTGTCTGCGGTCGTTGCTGCCGTAATGGCGCTGTCCTCTGTGGTCACCCCGCATTCGTGGAACACTCCGCCGCCGCCCGACAAAATCGTCATCGACGTCGTCAACGCCAATGGCACCGGTTGCCCGCCGGGCACCGCCGCGGTGGCCGTTTCGCAGGACAACACCGCCTTCACCGTCACCTACAGCACCTACACCGCCCTCGTCGGCGTCGGTGCCGGACCACTGGACGCCAGGAAGAACTGCCAGATCGGCCTGCGGGTGCACGTGCCACAGGGTTTCACCTACGGAATCGCGCAGGCCGACTACCGCGGATTCGCGCACCTGGAACGCGGCGCGACCGGGCTGGAAAGAGCGAACTACTATTTCCAGGGTAATTCGCCGACCGCGTTCGTCCAGCATCCGCTCGCCGGGCCGTTCGAGGACGACTGGCATTTCACCGACTCGACGGAGGTGGGCGCGATCGCGTTCAAGCCGTGCGGTGAGGAACGCAATCTGAACATCAACACCGAATTGCGGGCCGCGGCCGGGACATCGGATCCGAAGAAGACGACCAGCTACGTCACGATGGACTCGACCGACGGCAGCATCACCACCACCTACCACTTCGCGTGGCTGACCTGCCCGTGACCGGATGAGCACCGGGGCGGCCCCCTCCCGCCCCGGTGCTCACCTCGCGGGGGCGCGGGGATCGCCCGCCTCGACACCGAAGACCCGGCCCAGGGACACCACGGCCTCGTCGAGGTGGCTGAGGCTGGACAGGACGGCGCGGGTCTCGGCCTGCTCGACCCGGTCGGACACCGGGGTGCCGTCGTCGCGCACGAGCGTGCCGGGTGTGGGGCCACCCGGCGCGTCCAGTGCCCGGTGCAGCACGTCGATGTTCGCCAGCAGCCGCCCGGTGAACAGGCCCAGCCGTTCGGCGTCGGCGCCGGCCAGCTGCCCGGGCTGGGCCCGCGCGGCGACGTGCCGGGCCCGGAACGCGATCGTCTCCAGCGTGGTCAGCACGTGCCAGCCGTAGTCGCGGCGCGCACTGCGCAGGTTGACCGGATGGGTCAGCGGCTCGATCGTGGTCCGGACCTGTTCCACCGCACGGTCCAGATCGCGCGACAGCTCGATGATGTTGACGTTCTCCTCCCCGGCCAGCAGCCCGCGGGTGTGCTCGAGGAACTCCGCCAGCTCGTCGAGCACCCCGGCGACGTCGTCGAGCATCACCGACCGCGTGCGGACCGGGACGATCACCACCGCCGCGAGGATGCCCGCGGCCGCGCCGACCGCGGTCTCGGCGACCCGGATCCCCAGCACCGCCAGGCTGAACGTGCCCAGCAGGCTGTAGAGCAGGCCGAGCATGCTGGTGACGAAGAACGCCATCATCACCTGCGACACCCGCGCGGTGTAGACCATGCCGAACACGCACACCAGGATCAGCGCGAGCGTGGCCACCGTGTTGCCGCCCACCAGCAGCGCCAGCACCACCCCGCCGACGATGCCGATCAGGGTGCCGCCGAGCCGCCGCACGCCCTTGACGAACGTCGCCCCCGCACTGGAAGCGCCGACGAACACCACGAACACCGTCAGCACCGCCCAGTACCAGCGCTGATGGGACACCAGCTCACCGCCGAGCACCGCGAGCCCGCCGCCGACGACCGCCTGGATCGCGCTGCGCGTGCGGTTGTCGTAGGCGAACGCCCGCGTCGGCTCGGCCTCGGTGTCTTCCGGCGGGTCCGGTGTGGACTCCGGCGCGGCGGCCCGCTGCGCACGGTCGTCGGCCAGCGCCAGCTCGGCCAGCGCCTTGCGGACGCCGTCACCGGGGGCGGCGTGCTCGTCGATGCGGCTGCCCTCGACCAGCATGCGGCTGAACTCGCCGGTCTCGCTGATCAGCGGCAGCTCCCGCGGATCCCGTTCCATCAGAGCCCGGAACCGGGCCAGCCGTGCGATGAGGTCGTCGCGCACGGCCACGGTCAGCTCGTCGGAACACGTGCGCTGCACGGTGATCGCCAGCCACTGCACCGCCAGCTCGACCTCGATGGCGCGGCGGCGCAGCACGTCGGCGGCCCGCGCGTCGACGACGTCGGGCGCGGCGTCCTCGATGAGCAGCACGCACTCGTGCAGCCGGGCCAGCGCGGTACGCAGCTGCTTGCGGGTGCGCTCGCTGCCGTTGACGGCCAGGTACGCCTCGGTCGCCCGCACGACAGCACCCAGCCTCGCCCGGAAGGCCCGGCGGACCCGCAGGAACTCCGCCTCGGCGTTGTGCCGCAGCAGCACGAACCGGACGACGGCGTTGGCCGCGACCCCCACCGCGAGCGCCAGCAGCAGCTGCGGCACCTGCCCGACGTGCGCCTGCAGGAACATCGGGAAGAAGAACAGGAAGAACGCGATCGACCCCAGCGCCGTGCCGCGGGCACCGAAGCGCTGGGCGTAGACCGCGACGAAGATCAGCAGCACGAACACCACGCTGTCCAGCGGCGGCAGCGCCGAGCCCAGCGCCGCGACGGTGATCGACGCCGCCCCGGTCAGGAACGCCAGTACCAGCGTGACGGCCTGGGCGCCCGGGGCCGGGTCGCTGACGGTGAACGCCGTCATCATCGCGGCGATGGCCCCGACGAGCATCACCGTCAGCGGCAGGTGCGCCGGCAGCAGCGCGGCCACGGCCAGCACGATGCCGAGCACGGCCGAGCCGGCCAGCCGCAGCCGGACCAGGCCGGGATCGGCCGCCACGAGCCGGTCGAGGACGGCGGTGCGGAAGTGGTTCATCGGGCGAGCAGCTCCCACTGGGCGAGGGTGACGCGGCGGCCGCGGGCCGCGGTGATCCGCAGCCGGTAGCGCGCGTACGCGGCCGGGGCCGCCAGGACGAACGGGCGGGTCTGACGGCGCCAGCGGAACAGCTCGCCGTCGCGTTCGTCCACAGTGGTCCAGCCGACGGCGTCGGCCGAGCCCTCCAGCACCCACCCGCTCGGATCACCGCGGCGGTCCCCGGAGGTCAGCGTGTACATCGTGACCTCGCGCGGCGGGCCGGTGACGGCGAACTCGACCACCGGGCGCGCGCTGCGGAAGGTGACCTGGGTGCGGCTGGTGTCGTCGCGCAGCGCCCGCACGTCCGTGCCGTCGGCGCAGGTGGCCGTGCCGTCGAGGTCGGTGACCGGGGCCGGGTGCGCGGCGGGCTCGGGCGGGGCACCCCAGCCGGTCGGCTCGGCCACCAGGTCGAAGACCAGCTCGGCGCCCGCGGCGAGGGTGGCGTGCGCGATCGACGTGGCCTCGTGCGGTTCGCCGTCGACGGTGAGCCCGCGGACGTAGACGGTCTCCTCGGTGTTGCCGGGCGCGCGGATCACGAGTTTCCGCCCGCCGCCCAGGTGCACGGTCGCCTTCTCGAACAGCGGCGAGCCGAGCGCGTACCGCGGGCTGCCGACCGCGAGCGGGTAGAAGCCGAGGGCGCCGAAGACCCACCACGCGGACATCTCGCCGTTGTCCTCGTCCCCCGGATAGCCCTGGCCGATCTCGCTGCCGAGGTAGAGCCGCCGCAGCACCTCCCGCACCACCCGCTGGGTCTTCGACGGTGCGCCGGCGTAGTTGTAGATGTAGGGGATGTGGTGGGACGGCTGGTTGGAGTGGCCGTACTGGCCCATGCGGACGTCGCGGGCCTCGGTCATCTCGTGGATCAGCCCGCCGTACGCGCCCGGCCGCCGCCCGGTCTCCGGCGTGGCGAAGAAGGTGTCGAGCTTGGCTTCCAGCCCGGCGTGCCCGCCGTGCAGCGCGGCCAGCCCTGGCCCGTCGTGCGGGGCGGTGAACGCGGTGTTCCACGCGTTGGTCTCGACGAAGTCCCCGCCCCACGCCGCCGGGTCGTACCCCTCCGGAGCGAACTTGCGGCGGCCGTCGCGGTGGCGGCCCTGGAAGAACCCGATCGCCGGGTCGAAGTGGTGGACGTAGTGCCGGGCCCGCTCCCGGAAGTAGGCGGCGTACTCGGCATACCTCCGTGCCCGGCGCCCGGCACTTTCCCGTGAAAGTGCCGTCGCGAGGTTGGCCAGGCCGAAGTCGTTGATGCAGCCTTCCAGCGACCAGGACAGTCCTTCGTGGACCGACGCCGGGGTCCAGCCGAGGAAGATCGACTCGGCGAGGCCCTTGCGGCCGACCGAGCGGAGCGGCGGGGTGACGGTCGCGTTCTTCACCCCGGCGTCGAAGGCGGCCTCGACGTCGAAGCCGCGGACCCCCTTGAGGTAGGCGTCGGCGAACGCGACGTCGGAGCTGGTGCCGGTCATCAGGTCCGCGTAGCCGGGGGAGGACCAGCGGGAGATCCAGCCGCCTTCGCGGTACTGCTGGACGAACCCGTCGATCATGCGCCCGCACCGGTCCGGGGCCAGCAGCGCGTACGCGGGCCAGGTCGTGCGGTAGGTGTCCCAGAAGCCGTTGTTGACGTACAGCTCGCCGTCGACCACCTTCGCGCCGGTCCGCGTGCGGGTGCTCGGCCACCACCGCCGCACCACCGGGCTGGCGTGCCGGATCCCCTTCGGCGTGTTCTCGTGTGCCACGTTCGGGTACAGGAACAGCCGGTAGAGGTTGGAGTACAGCGTGGTCAGCTGGTCCTCGGTGGCGCCTTCGACCTCGACCCGGCCCAGCACGTCCTGCCACGCCTGCCGCGCCTGCTCCCGGACCTGCTCGAACGTCGTCCCGGCCGGGATCTCCAGCGCCAGGTTGCGCTTGGCCTGGGCGAGGCTGATCAGCGATGTCGCGATCCGCAGCGTCACCACGGGCGCGTCGAACTCCAGCGCGCCGGTCACCGTCCGCCAGAACGGCCGCCGGATCTTCCCGCCGCGCCGGGCCGGGACGTCGGTCTCGGCGTAGACGAACATCCGGCGCGCCCCGGCCGACAGGCGGCTGCGGACCCACGTGTGCCCGGTGACCACCCCGGTGGCCGGGTGCAGGCGCAGGCCACCGCGGTTGGCGGCGTTGTCGAACAGCAGCCAGCCGCCGTCGCCGGGGAAGGTGAACCGCAGGATCGCCGCGTGCGACGCCGGCGCGAGGTCGGCGGTGATCCCGCCGGCGAACCGGACGCCGTAGTGGTGCGGCGAATCGGTCTCGTCGTCGTGGGAGAAGGCCAGTGCCCGCTTGCGGCGGTCGGGCTCGACCGGGCCGGTGCCGGGCATGACCTGGAAGGTGTGCCGGTCGCCCATCCACGGGCTCGGCTGGTGGGACAGGGCGAAGGCCTGCAGCGCCGGGCGGTTCCGAGCGTCGTTGTGGCGGTGGTAGGAGTAGAGCCAGTTGGTGACGCCGGCGTCGGTGACCGGGGTCCAGAAGTTGAACCCGTGCGGCACGGCGGTGGCGGGGAAGTTGTTGCCGCGGGAGAACGCGTCACTGGAATGGGTGCCGCGGGTGGTGCGCACGAACTCGACCGGATCCCGCGGCGGCTCGGGCCGTTCGGCGATGCGGACGTCGTCGATCCACCCGGTGATCTCGCCGCCGGGTGCCGCGGTGCGCAGCACGATCCGGCGGATCCGCCGCCCGGCGAACGCACCCAGCGGGCGGCGCACGAGGTTCCACTGGTCCACCCACAGCGTCTTGTCGTCCACCGGCGCGAACCCGGCGAAGGTGCCGTCGGCGAACTCGACGTCGAGGGCGACGCGGGTGGCGCGGTAGTCCGGGATGTCGCCGTCGGCGACCGGGAAGACCACATAGGACAGCTCGGTCCGCCCGGTCACCGGGACGTCGAGGTCGAACAGCACGGCTTCGGCAACGGCGGTGTAGCGCAGGGCACGCAGCCCGGTGAAGCCGACGCCGGTCTTGGCCGTGGGGGAGCGGTCCGGGCCGCTGCCGACCCGCAGCGCCGGATCGGCAGGCTGCGGATCACCGCTTTCGAAGGAGGAGAAGAACCCGGCGTCGGACATGCCCCCACCGTATCCGCCGAACGGCCCAGTCCGCCGATCACGACGGGCGCCCGCCGAACCGCCAGGAATGCACCTCGACCGCGGCATACCGGTCCGCGGTGAGCACCGCCCGCGCGGCAGCGGCGTCCGGAGCCCGCAGCAGCACCGCCGTGCCGAGCCACGCGGCGCCGTCGTCGGACAGCAGCGGACCATGGGCGATCAGCTCGCCCGCCGACGGGTCGAGGTCGGCGGGTGCGCCCTCGCCGAGCCCGAGCACCAGGAACCGCTCACCGCCGGTCCGCCCGCCCGGAAACTCCCACATGGTCCGGCCCAGGGTGTTGCGCCACCGGCGCAGCAGCACATCCCGGTAGGCCCCGGCCTGGTAGCCGGGCTCCTCGAAGGCGAACGCCCGCGCGGCGGCGACGTCCGGCAGGTCCAGGACGTGCACGCTGCCGGTGGGAACGTCCCCGGCCATGGTCGGCCCGCGGGCGATCATCGACCCGGCGAAGCGGTCCATGTAGGCCCAGTGGTCCTCCAGCAGCCGCCCGCGCAGCGCCGCCGACCCCGGGCGGTCCCGGTGATAGCAGAAGAACTCCATGAGCACCGGATCTTCGCAGCCGGGGAAGCGTGCGGAAAGTGATCCGGAAGCCGCCGTGGCTAGCTTCGGCGCGTCCACCTCCGAGAAGGGAACGGCATGGGCCCCACGATCCGCCGCGCCGCCGTCGCGCTGACCGCCGCCGCCACGATGACCAGCCTGCCGGCCGGGACCGCGAACGCGGCCACCTACCGTGAACTGACCAACCAGAAGACCGACTGGCGCAAGTGCGTCTCGCTGGCCGGCGGCGGCTCCACCGCCAACAACACCAACCTCGTCATCTACACCTGCACCGGCGGCGACGAACAGCAGTGGGCGTTCGAACCCGCCGGCGACTACTACCGGATCAAGAACCGCAAGGCAGGCGGCGGCAAGTGCGTCTCCGTCGGCGGCGGCGGCGGGACCGCGCAGGGCGACCCGGTGATCCTCTACACCTGCAACGGCGGCCGCGAACAGGACTGGAGCACCGTCGCCTACGGCCTCGGCTACCTCGTGGTCAACCGCAAGAGCGGCTACACCTGGTCGCTGGCCGACGGCGGCTCCACGGCCAACAACACCCACATCGTCCAGTGGCGCATCCTCGACTCCGCCCCCGAGCAGGTCTGGCGCGACCCCGGCGCCGCCCCCGGGCGGGTGTGGGTGGTGTAATTCGGGGTTAGACCCCGAATTACCACTCACGACAAGCCGCGGCAGACCACCCAGGCCGGGGAACCTACAGCCGGGCGCACTGCCCGGCGGCCGGGCCGCGGACGGTGTTGGGCAGGTCGTGGTCGGTCGGGACCGGCGCGTTCGCCGCGCACGCCAGCGGCCCGCCCACCGTGCTCGACGCCAGCACCGGGCCGTGGTTGCCGGTCAGCGCCACCGGGCCCGCCACCTCCGTCAGCTCGATCGACACCGTCCCGCTCGCCCCGGTGATCGCCACCGGGCCGCCCACCTTCGTGCGGTTGAGCACCACCTGACCCGCACCCGTCGCCGCCAGCGGCCCGGTGATCGCGCCGCCGCGGACGATCAGCGACGCGCCGCCGCCCACCGTCACCGGGCCCGGCACCGTCGCGTTCTCCAGGCAGACCGTGCCGGACGTCACCGACAGCGGGCCCGCGGCGGTGCCCGTGACCGTCTTCGTGCAGGCGGCGTCCGGCTTGCCCAGCAGCTCCACCTCGGCCAGCGACGCCGGGGCGCCGGTGCTGGTCGCGGTCACTTCGAGCCGGTAGTAGGCGTAGTGCGCCGGGTTGGCCACCTTGAACGCGCGGGTCTGCTGCCGCCAGCTGAACGCCTGGCCGGTCTGCTGGTCGGCGACCGCCCACGTCTTGCCGTCGTAGGAGCCCTTCAGCACCCAGCTCTTCGGGTCACCGGCACCGGTCTGGGACGTCAGCGTGTAGTGCGTGACGGCCTCGTCGGTGCTGCGCAGCTGGTACTGCACCGCCCCGGTCACCGCGGCCTGGGTGCGGGAGGTGTTGTCGAACAGCGCCGCGGCGTCCGAACCGTCCGAAGTGGACAGGGTGCCGCGGCCGGGTCCGGTTTCGTCGTGCAGCGGAGCCGGGACCGCGTCGCCCGTGGTGATCGACTTCGGCGCGTCGGCCGGGCCGGTGCCCCACGACGACGGGTTCGGGCCCATCGCGAACTCGATCGTCGCGCCGCGGGCGATCAGCTCGTGCGGCAGCGACGTCGAGGAGTACGGCTTGCCGTTGACCTTCACGCCCTGGACGTAGACGTTCTTCGCGCTGTTGGCAGGCGCGTTGATCACCAGGTCCTTCCCGCCCGCCAGGTGGACGGTCGCCTTCTTGAACAGCGGCGACCCGATCGCGTAGGCCGGGCTGCCCATCTGCAGCGGGTAGAAGCCCAGCGCGCTGAACAGCCACCACGCCGACTGCTCGCCGTTGTCCTCGTCACCGGCGTAGCCCTGGCCGATCTCGCTGCCGGTGTACAGCCGTGCGAGCGCCTCGCGGACCTTCTCCTGCGTCTTCGACGGCTGACCCGCGTAGTCGTACATGTAGAGCGTGTGGTGCGAGGCCTGGTTGGAGTGGCCCAGCTGGCCCATCCGCACGTCGCGCGCCTCCCGCATCTCGTGGATCACGCCCCCGTAGGAACCCGGGAAGTTCGCCGTCTCCTGGTCGGCGAAGAACGCGTCCAGCTTCTTCGCCAGACCGGCCTTGCCGCCGTAGAGGTTGGCCAGGCCCTGACCGTCCTGCGGCACGGAGAACGCCATGCCCCAGCCGTCGGTCTCGGTGTAGTCGATGCCCCACACCCGTGGGTCGTAGTCCTGCGGCGACCGGCTGAACTTCCCCGCCGCGTCCCGGCCCTGGAAGAACCCGACCGCCGGGTCGAACAGGTTCACGTACTGCTGCGCGCGGCTGGTGAAGTACTCGTAGTTGGCCAGGTACTCCTGCTTGCGCGGGTCGCTCGCCGGGGCCTCGTCGTAGAGCTTCTTCGACAGGTTCGCGATGCCGAAGTCGTTGACGTAGCCCTCGATCGACCACGAGAACCCGTGGTCGGCGGTGTTGGGCGAGTAGCCGAGGAAGATGCCCTCGTCGATGCCCTTGCGGCCGACCGCGTTGTTCGGCGGGGTCACCGTCGCGTTCTTCAGCGCCGCGTCGTAGGAGGCCTTGACGTCGAAGTTGCGCACGCCCTTGAGGTAGGCGTCGGCGAAGGCCACGTCCGAGCTGGTGCCGGTCATCAGGTCCGCGTAGCCCGGCGACGACCAGCGGGAGATCCAGCCGCCGTCGCGGTACTGCTGCACGAACCCGTCGACCATCTTCCCGGCCATGTCCGGGGTGAGCAGCGCATACGCCGGCCACGTCGTGCGGTAGGTGTCCCAGAACCCGTTGTTGACGTAGGTCTGGCCCTCGACGATCTTCGCCCCGGTCTGCGTCGGGGTGTCCGGACCGGCCTTCGGCGAGACGAAGCTCGCGTACTTGTAGACCGGCTTCTCGGGCGTGCCGGTGTTCTCGAACGCCGAGTTCGGGTACAGGAACAGCCGGTAGAGGTTCGAGTACAGCGTCGTGAGCTGGTCCTTCGAGGCGCCCTCGACCTCGACGACCTTCAGCTGGTCGTCCCAGATCCGCTGCGCGGCGTCCCGCACCGAGTCGAACGTCGCGTTCGGCGCGATCTCCATGGCGAGGTTCTTCTTCGCCTGCTCCACGCTGATCAGCGACGTCGCGATCCGCATCGTCACCGTCTTGTCGGCGCCGGCGGCGAACCGCAGGTAGCCGGTGACGTTGTCGCGGCCCTGCCCGGTCAGCTTCCCGCCCGCGGACACCGGCTTGTCGAAGGTGGCGTAGACGAACATCCGGCCCGCCCCGGCCGACAGGCCGCTCTTGACGTCGCTGTAGCCCGACAGCGTGCCGTTCGCGGTGTCGAGCGTCAGCCCGCCCTGGTTCTTGAAGTTGTCGAAGATCAGGCTCGCGTCACTGCCCGGGAAGGCGAACCGGAACATCGCCGCGTGGTCGGTCGGGGTGACCTCGGCGGTGATCCCGTTCTCGAACCGCACGCCGTAGTAGTGCGCGCGGGCGGTTTCGTTGTCGTGCTTGAACGCCAGCGCCCGCGCGTCGCGATCGGCGTCGGGCACGCCGGTGGCTGCCGAGGGCATCACCTGGAAGGTCTGCCGGTCGCCCATCCACGGGCTCGGCTCGTGGCTGACGCTGAACGCCTGCAGTTCCGGCAGGTTCTGGGCGTTGTTCTGGCTGTGGTAGTTGTACATCCACCGCACGTCGCCGGTGTCGGCGTTCGCGTCGGTGACCGGGGTCCAGAAGTTGAACCCGTGCGGCAGCGCCGTGGCCGGGAAGTTGTTGCCCCGGGAGAACGTGCCGTTGGCCATCGTGCCGCGCGTGGTCAGCACGTTGTCGGTCGGGCGGGTGCTCGCCGGCGGGGTCGGCGTGGCGGAGATCTTCACGTCGTCCAGCCAGCCCTGCAGCGAGCCGGGCCCGTCCGGGTTGTCGTAGCCGACCAGGATGCGGTCGATCGTCTTGCCCTTGGCGACCCGCCCGATCGCCGAGCGCACCAGGTTCCACTGGTTGGTGTAGAGGACCTTGCTCTTGCCCTGGCCCTCCGGCGTCAGCGGGAAGCCGTACTGGTCGGTGGCGCCCAGGTCGCGCAGGTGGGTGCCGTCGGTGAAGGCCAGGTCGATCGCGACGTTGGTGCTCGGGTACTTCAGGTCGCCGGTGATGAACTGCGGCTGCACCTTGTAGGACAGCTCGGTGGACGCCACGACCGGGATGTCGACGTCGAAGATCTTGTTGTACGACCAGCCGTGGCCCGCCGCGGTCTGGCTGCCCGAGTAGCGGAACGCCTTCAGCCCGGTGAAGCCGACACGGTTCTTGTTCGTGTAGCCGCTGGTCGGGCCGGAGTCGGTGAAGCTGCGCATGTTCGGCAGCGGCGGCGGCGCCGGCTCGTCGTTGGCCAGCAGCAGCTCCGACAGCTGCAGGATCGGCCCGCCGTTGTTGCGGGTGATGTTCAGCCGGAAGTACTTGTACGGCGCGCTCGGCGCGGCCAGCCGGTAGTCCTTCTGCTGGAAGCGGGCGGTGAACGCCTGCCCGGCCTGGCTGTCCAGGTCGGTCCAGGTGCTCGCGTCGTTGGAGCCCTGCAGCGTCCAGTCCTTCGGGTCGCGCTCGGCGAAGTCGTTGGCCGAGGAGATCGCGTAGTGCGTGATCGAGGTGGGCTCCGACAGGGTGATCTGCGCCCACGCCGTCGGGTTCCACGACAGCCACTTCGTGTCGGTCGTGCCGTCGACGAGGTTCGAGACGACCTCGCCGCCGCTGGTGTTCTCGCTGCTGGCGCTGGTCTCGGTCACCTTGCCGCGGACGTCGCCGGGGATCGCGGTGCCGTTCGCGCCGTTGACCCCGGACGCGCGCGGCTTGCCTGCGGCGTCGGTGTCGACCGTGTCGGTCCAGGCCGGCTGGACGTCGCCGGGCTCGAAGGAGGACCAGAAGTCGGCGGGAAGGGCCTCTTCGGCGGCGGAGGCGGAGGCGGGGAGGGCGACCAGGCCGGCGGCGACCACGGCGGCGGTCACCAGCACAGCGACCGGCGGTCTGGCGCTTCGGGGCATCGTTGCTCCAAGCTCTGGAGGGCTGATTCGAGCGCACCGCGGGCGGGGGACCGGCGGCGCGGTTGAAGCGAAACGCGCGGGTGACATCGATGTCAAGACCACCCGGCAAACCTGGCCAGAACTGGACAAGGCGGAAACCGTCACGCGGATCCGGCGGCGTCGCTAGGGTCACGATCATGACGACGACCGACCCCGCCGACCGCGTGCTGGCCCGCGCCTCCCTTGCCGAAGGCGACCCGACCGGCTGGTTCGACCGGCTCTACACCGCCGCCGCCCGCGGCGAGGCCGAAGTCCCGTGGAGCCGCGGCAAGCCCAACGCGGAGCTGGCGGCCTGGGTGCCGCCCGGAGCGGGGCGGCGGGCACTGGTGGTGGGCAGCGCCCTCGGCGACGACGCCGAGCTGCTGGCCGCCCACGGCTGGGCGGTGACGGCCTTCGACGTCGCCCCGACCGCCGTCGAGGCCGCCCGCAAGCGGTTCCCCGAGTCCACAGTGGACTACGTGGTCGCGGACCTGCTCGACCCGCCCGCACCGTGGCGGCAGGCGTTCGACCTGGTCGTGGAGATCATGAACATCCAGGCGATGCCCCGCGACTACCGCGCCCGGGCGCTGACGTCGCTGGCCGGGTTCCTCGCCCCGGGCGGCACGGCGATCGTGTGCGAGGTCGCCGAGGAAAGCATCGACGCCGCCACCTGGCAGAGCCCGCCGTGGCCGTTCAGCCGCGCGGAAATCGAGTCGGTCGCCCAGGACGGGGTCCGGCTGGTGAGCCTGGAAACCATCCGCGACGGCGCCCGCCACTGGGCCACCTTCACCCGCTGACCCCGGCCCGGTGACGGCCGGGCGTCGTGCCGACGACGGCGGTGAACGCCGCGATGAAGTGACTCGGGTTCGCCCAGCCGCAGGCGCGGGCGACCTGGGCCGTGTCGTGGCCCTCGGCGAGCAGGACCAGCGCGTGGTGCACCCGCACCTGGGTGCGCCACGCGTAGAACGTCATGCCCAGCTCCTCGGCGAACAGCCGGCTCAGCGTGCGCGCACTGGCCCCGGCCCGCCGCCCGAGCTCGGCCAGCGACGTGGTGTCCCCGGGCCGCTCGTACAGCACCCGCGCCACCGCCCGCAGCCGGTCGTCGCGGGGCTCCGGCAGCTGCAACGGCTGCTCGGGAGCCTCGCGCAGCTCGTCGACCAGCACCCGGCGCAGCCGCGCGCTCGCGCCGCGGTCGTACTCGCGCGGGCCGGTCAGCGCGAGCAGGACCTCGCGGGCCAGGCTCGACGCGGTGAACACGGCCGGGTGGCCGGGCACCAGCCGCGCCAGCGACGGCGGCAGGAACACGATCCGCATGTCGGTGTCGCCGTGCGCACGGTGGTGGTGGGTGTATCCCGCCGGTGTCCACGCGACGCGGTTGGCAGGCACGATCGACGTCCCGCGCTCGGTGTACACCGACAACACGCCGCGCGCCGCATACACCAGGTGGCCACGGGAATGCGCGTGCGCCTGGCTCGTCCCGCCCGACGGCCACCGGTGCACCCCGCCCGAGGGCCACAGCCGCACCACCGACGCGGGTTGGCGGGCAATGGGCATGACTTGGCATTCTACCGGTGGTCCGCCACCCGGCGTCCGGTGACAGTGGGACGCATGAAGACGATGCAAGCGGCAGTCTGTGTCCGGGCGGGCGGCCCGGAAGTGCTGGAAATCCGGGAGGTGCCGGTGCCGACGGTCCGGCCCGGCTGGAGCCTGGTCCGGGTGCGCGGCGCCGGCCTGAACCGCTCGGAACTGCGGACGCGCCAAGGACATTCGCCGAGCGTGACCTTCCCGCGGGTGCTCGGGATCGAATGCGTGGGCACCGTCGCCGCGTCGACCGACCCGCGGATCCCGGACGGCACGACCGTCGCGGCCGTCATGGGGGAGATGGGCCGCGCATTCGACGGCGGCTACGCCGAATACGCGCTGCTGCCCAACACCCTGCTCATCCCGGTCACCACCACGCTGCCGTGGGACGTCCTCGCCGCGCTCCCCGAGACCTACCTGACCGCATACGGCGCCCTGGACGCCCTCGACGTCCGGCCGGGCGGTCGGCTGCTGATCCGCGGCGGGACGTCGTCGGTGGGACTGGCCGCCGCCTCGATCGCGGCCGGTCAGGGTGTCGAAATCGCCGCCACCACCCGGCGCCCGGACAAGGCCGGTGCACTGACCGCCGGTCACGTCCTGCTCGACGACGGCGGCCCGCTGGAGCTGTCCGCGCTGTGGCCCGAAGGCCCGGACTGGGTGCTGGACCTCGTCGGCGCCCGCACGGCGGTCGACTCCCTGCACCTGGTCCGCCGCGGCGGCACGGTGTGCGTGGCGGGCTCGCTGTCCGGCTGGATCGTGCCCGGTTTCGAGCCGATCGCGCAGATCCCGACGGGCACCCGGCTCACCGCGTTCCACAGCGACACCCTCAAGGGCGCCGCGGGAGCGGACGCACTCGCCCGGATCGTCCGGGAGATCGAGGCGGGGGTGTACCGGCCCAACGTCGACCGGGTCTTCGAGCTGGCCGACATCGCCGCGGCCCACCGGTACATGGAACAGGATCAGGCCGCCGGCAAGCTCGTCGTGGTGCCGTGATGCCGGAAGAACTTCCGCGATCGGCTCAGCAAACCGGTCGATGCGCGCCCGGCCCGGACGCTCGTAGAGTCCGCCGACGACCGCAGATGTCCGACCGATCCGGAGTTTTTCCCCGATGACCAACCGCATCGAGCTGGCCGCCCAGCAGCAGGCCGCCCCCGCCACCCTCGAACTGGCCGAGCAGGCCCACCCGGTCTCGTGCGCCCCGCTCGAGGTGGCCGCGGCGGCCGCCAACGCCGCCCACCGCGCGACCGAGGTCCGCCTGGCCGCCCGCGCGTTCAACCAGTGGGTGCACACCGCGCACGCCGACATCGGCTTCGTGCCCGCCGGTCAGGTCGCGGGCGCGTCGCTCACCGCCGAGCCGATGCCGCTGTCCGGCCTGCTGGCCTACTACGGAGCCTGAGGACCCGGACACGCC
Organism: Amycolatopsis melonis; assembly: GCF_040064235.1. Lineage (NCBI taxonomy): Bacteria > Bacillati > Actinomycetota > Actinomycetes > Pseudonocardiales > Pseudonocardiaceae > Amycolatopsis > Amycolatopsis melonis. The sequence goes on along the minus strand of NZ_JBDZYD010000012.1, from coordinate 356,681 downwards.
GTGCTGAAGGGCACCTTCCTTACGTGAGATGCGAGGAAGGTGCCCTTCAGCACGCCGCGCTAGCCGTTCTCCCGGAAGCGCGACAGG
>NZ_JBDZYD010000012.1:133160-356584 GCF_040064235.1 Amycolatopsis melonis | reverse complement strand
CCGCGGGGGGGGGGCGCCCGGGATTGTATCGGTGTGCGGGGGCCCCCCCCCCCCCCCCCCACGCCGCGCTAGCAGTTCTCCAGGAAGCGCGACAGGACCCGCGTCCCGAAGTGCAGGCCCTCCACCGGGACCCGCTCGTCCACCCCGTGGGCCATCGCCCGGTACGGGAAGCCCTTCGGCAGCCACAGCGGCGCGAAGCCGTAGCAGTCGATGCCCAGCTGCGCGAACGCCTTCGCGTCCGTCCCGCCACCCAGGCAGTACGGCACCACCACCGCTTCCGGATCCTCCGCCCGCAACGCCGCGGCCATCGCGTCGAACCACGGGGAGTCCACCGGCGCCTGCACCGGCGGCTGGTGCGCGACGAACTCGCGTGTCACGCCCTCGCCGAGCAGTGAGTCCAGCGTGGCGAACAGCGCCTCCTCGGTCCCCGGCAGCACCCGCACGTCCACCTGCGCGGTCGCCGTCGAGGGGATCACGTTCACCTTGTAGCCCGCGTCGAGCATCGTCGGCGTGGTGCTGTTGCGGACCGTCGGCACCACCAGCGCGCCCGCCGGGCCCAGCGCCGCCACCGTCGCGTCCACTCCGTCCGATGAGGACAGATCGACCGGAACACCCAGGGCCGCGCCGGTCCGTTCCAGGAACGCCTGCACCGCCGGGGTCAGCGACACCGGCCACTCGTGCGAGGAGATCCGGTGCAACGCACCCACCAGGCGGGTGACGGCGTTCTCGGCGTTCGGGCGCGAACCGTGCCCGGCCCGGCCGCGGGCGGTCAGCCGGACGTGCGCCGTCCCGCGCTCGGCCGTGCCCACCGGGTACAGGTGCACGTCCCGGCCGTCGGCCGCGGGCACGTGGTAGGTGTAGCCACCCGACTCGCTGATCGCCGCCACACAGCCCTCGAACAACGACGGATGCTCGGCGACCAGCCAGTGCGCGCCCCACTCGCCGCGGTCCTCCTCGTCGGCGACGAACGCCAGCACCAGCTCCCGCCGCGGCCGCACGCCACCGGCCAGCGCCGCCAGCACCATCGCCACGAAGTCCTTCATGTCGGTCGCGCCGCGGCCCCACAGGTAACCGTCGCGCACCTCGCCGGCGAACGGCGGCACCGACCAGTCCGCCGCGTCCGCCGGGACGACGTCCAGGTGCCCCTGCACCAGCAGCGCCGGCAGCGACGGGTCCGTGCCCGGCACCCGGGCGACCACGCTCGCCCGGCCCGGCGCGGCCTCCAGGATCCGCGCCCGGATGCCCAGGCCGTCCAGGAACGCGGCCACGTACTCCGCCGCCGGACGCTCCGGCGACGCGTCGTTGCCCCCGCGGTTGGTCGTGTCGAACCGGATCAGGTCCGCGCACAGCTCGACGACGTCAGCCATAGATACCCTGCACCGCCCCCGCCGCGATCGCCGTGACGACCTTGAACGCCTTCATCGCCTCGGTCATGTTCACCGCGTCGAACCCGACCCGCCGCGTCCCGATCTGCTCCACCGTCGGGATCACCGCCGCCGCCTGCGCGAGGTGGCTGGCGTCGAACTCCACCTCGATGCGGTGCGCGCCCACCCGGCGCTCCTCCCGCCCGGCACGGGCCATCGACTCGGCCGCCGCGCTCGTCAGCAGGTCCGCCGTGCGCGACGGCGGCAGGCAGATCGCCGCGTACCGGCTCACGCACTCCTTCACCGGGACCAGCTCCGCTTCCGGTGCGTAGTCACGGGCGTCGTCGCATGTTTTGTCGTCACCCGAAACGAGCAGGACAGGCACGCCGTACTCCGCGGCCACGCCCGCGTTCAGCCTGCCTTCGCTCGCCGGGACGTCGTCCAGCCACACCCCGGTGATCTGGTTCTCCAGATAGGTGTGGGACAGCACGCCGTCGAACCCCGCGCCCGCGTGGTAGCCGAGGAACACCACCCCGTCCACGCCCGAGTCGATGCCCTGCATCATCGACAGCGGCTTGTGCCGCCCGGTGAGCATCCGCGCCCGCGGATCGAGGTCCTCCAGCAGCAGGTTCCGCTGCGACGAATGCGCCTCGTTGACCAGCACGTCCTCGGCGCCGGCGGCGAACAGCCCGGCCAGCACGGCGTTGACGTCGCCGGTGAACAGCCGCCGGAACCGGTCCCACTGCGGCGAACCGGGCACGACGTCGTCGGTCCAGGTGACGCCGGTGGCGCCCTCCATGTCCGCCGAGATCATGATGCGCATGCCGGGCACTCTAGCCAGCGCACCCGTCGCCCGGACGTGGAATGCCCCACTTCGATTGTCACTCAGCGTGACGACGAAAGGATCGATAACGATCGGACACCTGCCGGGGCGGCAACATATTGCGCGGTTGTCCCGATATGTGGTTACTTCTCGTCCTTGGGGAGGCTCACAAGCGAACGATGGGGTGGTTTTTGGTGCAGTTCCAACGCAGAGCCGGGCGGTTCGCCCGCGCCGGCGCGGTCGCCGCGGCCGCGACACTGGCGGCGATCCCGCTCGCCGTACCCGCGCACGCCCAGCAGGGCAAGGTGCTGCGGGTCGCGCTGACCACCGGCATCGACCACCTCAACCCCTTCACCGCCGTGCTCGCCGCCTCCACGCAGATCGGCCGGTTCACCTACGAGTTCCTCACCGTCCCGGACGCCGCCAAGGCCGAAGCCGCACCCGCGCTCGCCGAGTCCTGGACCCCCTCGGCCGACAAGCTGACCTGGACGTTCAAGATCCGCAGCGGCGTCAAGTGGAGCGACGGCAAGCCGGTGACCGCCAAGGACGCGGCGTTCACCTTCAACCGCATGCTCACCGACGAGGACGCCCGCACCGCCAACGGCAACTACGTCTCCAACTTCGAGACCGTCACCGCCCCCGACGACACCACGCTCGTCATCAAGACCAAGGCCGTGCAGGTCAACATGAACCTGCTCGACGTGCCGATCGTGCCCCAGCACGTCTGGGAGCCGATCAAGGACCTCAAGGACCCCAAGACCGACACCGTCGCCGTCGCGGGCGTCTCCGACGGGCCCTACCAGCTCACCGAGTACAAGCCGAACGAGTACGTCAAGTTCAAGGCGAACAAGGAGTACTGGCGCGGCGCCCCGAAGATCGACGAACTGCAGCTGCTGCAGTTCAAGGACACCGAAGCCGCGGTCAACGCGCTCAAGCAGGGCGAAGTCGACGTCATCAACCGGCTCAACCCCAACCAGTTCGCCGCACTGCAGGGCCAGCAGGGCATCACCACCAACGCCGCACCCGGCCGCCGCTACGACGAGCTGTCCATCAACTTCGGCGTCACCGACAACGCCAACAACCCCATCGGTGACGGCAACCCCGCCCTCAAGGACCTCAACGTCCGCAAGGCGATCGCCCAGGCCGTCGACACCAAGACCATTGTGGACAAGGTGCTCAAGGGCCTCGGCCAGGTCGGCGGCGGCGTCGTCCCCGCCGTCTACCGCGACTACCACTGGGACCCCAGCGACGCCGAGCGCATCAAGTTCGACCTCGCCGCCGCCAACGCCACCCTCGACCAGGCCGGCTACAAGAAGGGCCCCGACGGCGTCCGCACGACCCCCGGTGGCGCGAAGCTGGAACTGCGCCTGACCGGCCACGCCAACCGCAGCTACGACCAGGGCGTCGCCCAGTACGTCACCGGCTGGCTCAAGGACATCGGCATCACCGTCAAGCAGGACCTGACCTCCGACGACGAGCTGTCCGACCGCACCGCCACCGGCAAGTACGACCTCGCCATCGGCGGCTACGGCACCAGCCCCGACCCGGACTACGTGCTCTCCCTGCACACCTGCGCCGCGCGGCCCAGCGCCGACGGCAAGGGCGGCAGCACCGACACGTTCTTCTGCGACGCCCAGTACGACGAGCTCTACCACAAGCAGCTCACCGAAACCGACAACGCCAAGCGCGCCGACTACGTCAAGCAGGCACAGGCCCGGCTCTACAGCCAGATCCCGACCATCGTGCTCGACTACCAGAACGCGCTCGAGGCCTACCGCTCCGACAAGTTCTCCGGCTTCACCACCCAGCCGCAGCCCCAGGGCGCGATTCTCGAGCAGACCGGCTACTGGGGCGTCTACGGCGCCACCCCGGCAGGCACCACCAACGCCGCCGACTCCGGCTCCGGCGGCAACACCGTGCTGTGGATCGTCCTCGGCGCGGTCGTCGTGGTGGTCCTCGTCGGCGGCGGCATCATGATCGGCCGCCGCGGCAAGTCGGCGGAAGACCGCGAGTAGGACATGACCACGCCCGAAGTGGCCGCGGGGGGGGGCCCCCCCCCCCCCCCCCCCCCCCGGCGCCCCCCCCCCCCCCGCGGGGGCGGCCACCGCCCCGTCCCCCCGGGGGGGGGCCCCCCCCCCCCCCCGCGGGGGGGGGGGGCGCCCCCCCCCCCGCCCCCCCCCGCGGCGGGACCGGCACGGCCCGGTTCGTGCTCAAGAAGGTCCTCGAAGCGATCGTCAGCATCGTCCTGGTGATCGTGCTGTTCTTCTTCCTCTTCCGGATGCTGCCCGGCGACCCGGTCGCGGCGATGACCCGCGACCGCGTCACCAGCCCACAGCAGATCGCCGAGCTGCGCGAGAAGATGGGCGTCGACAAGCCCGTCCTCGTCCAGTTCGGCCAGTACTTCTGGGACCTGCTGCACGGCGACCTCGGCGAGTCCCGGCTGCTCAACAACGGCCGCCCGGTCGCCGACATGATCGCCGAACGGCTCTGGCCGACCATCCTGCTCGTCGGCAGCGCCACCCTGCTCGCCGTGCTCCTCGGGCTGTGGCTGGGCATCCGCGCCGCCTGGCGCCGCGACAGCTTCTTCGACCGCTCCCAGACCGGGATCGCGCTGACGCTGTGGTCGGTGCCCCAGTTCTGGCTCGGCCTGATGCTGCTCGTGGTGACCGGCGGCCTGTTCCCCAGCCGCGGCATGCACTCCCCGGACGCCGCACCCGACGTCCTCTCCCAGACCCTCGACGTCCTGCACCACCTGGTGCTGCCGTGCGTGACGCTGCTGGCGGTGTTCTACGCCCAGTACATGCTGATCATGCGGTCGTCGCTGCTGGGGGAGATGAACGCCGACTACCTCACCACCGCCCGCGCCAAGGGCCTGCGCGACGACCTCGTCCGCCGCCGCCACGCCGTCCCCAACGCCCTGCTGCCGACCACCACCCTGGTGTTCATGCAGTTCGGCCAGGTCGTCGCCGGCGCGGTCACCGTCGAGGCCGTGTTCAGCTGGCCCGGCCTCGGCCAGCTCACCTACGACGCCCTGCACGGCCCCGACCTGCCGGTGCTGCAGGGCGTGTTCACCGTGCTGGCGAGCGCGGTCGTGCTGATGAACCTGCTCGCGGACCTGCTCTACCGCGTGCTCGACCCCAGGGTGCGTACCTCATGACCACCGCCGAGACACCCCGGCAGATCGCCTGGGCCCGCCGCCGCGCGTCACTGGCCCGGACCTGGCACGAGTTCGCCGGCCAGCGAGCCGCCCTCGCCGGGCTCGTCCTGCTCGGCGTCACCGTGCTCGTCGCCCTGCTCCTGCCGCTGCTCAGCGACGAAACCGGCCTCGACGTCACCAAGGCCACCGGCGCGCCGCTGTCCCCGCCGAGCGCCGACTTCTGGCTCGGCACCGACAACTTCGGCCGGTCGGTGCTGCTGATGACCGTCTGGGGCACCAGGGTGTCGCTGCTCGTCGGGTTCTCCGCCGCGCTGCTGTCGGTCGTCATCGGCACCCTGATCGGGATCACCGCCGCGCACTTCGGCGGCTGGGTGTCGGCGACGCTGCTGCGGTTCACCGACTTCTTCCTGGTGCTGCCCTCGCTGATCCTCGCGATCGCGCTCTCGGCGGTGCTGCCCAGGGGCGTCGGCACGATCATCCTCGCCATCGGCCTCACCGCCTGGCCCAGCACGGCCCGGCTCGTCCGCGCCCAGACGCTGACCATCGAAAGCCGCCCCTACATCGAACGCGCCCACGCCCTCGGCGGCGGCCACCTGCACATCATCGGCAGGCACGTCCTGCCCGGCGTGATGCCGCTGGTGCTGGCCAACACCACCCTGGTGGTCGGCAACGCCGTCATCGCCGACGCGACCCTGTCGTTCCTCGGCGTCGGCGACCCCAGCTCCGTCACCTGGGGCCTGGTACTGGAAAACGCGCTCAACAACGGCGCCATCAGCCGCGGCGCCTGGTGGAACGTGCTCCCGCCCGGCATCGCCATCGTCCTCGTCGTCCTCTTCTTCACCCTGGTCGGCCGGGGCCTGGAGACCGTGTTCAACCCGAGGTTGAAGAAGTGACCACCCCGCTGCTGCAGCTGAAGGACCTCAACGTCACCTACGCGGTGGGGGACAAGGACGTGCCCGCCGTCCGCGGCGTCGACCTGACCCTCGCCCCCGGCGGCACCCTCGGCGTCGCCGGCGAATCCGGCTCCGGCAAGTCCACCGTCGCCATGAGCGTGCTGCGGCTGCTGCCACGCACCGCCAAGATCACCGGCGAAATCCTCCTCGACGGCGAAGACGTCACCGCCATGAAATGGGGACGGCTGCGCGCGGTCCGCTGGGCCGAGGCGTCGGTGGTGTTCCAGGGCGCCATGCACGCACTCAACCCCGTCCGCAAGATCGGCGAACAGATCGCCGAGCCCATCCGGCTGCACCCACCCGGCGGCAAAGCCCCGACCGACGCCGAGGTCGACGCCCGCGTCGCCGAGCTGCTCACCCAGGTCGACCTGCCCCCGAGCCGGGCAGGCGCCTACCCCCACGAGCTGTCCGGCGGCCAGAAACAACGCGTCATGATCGCCATGGCACTGGCCTGCTCGCCCCGGCTGATCATCGCCGACGAACCGACCACCGCCCTCGACGTCATCGTCCAGGCCCAGGTCCTCGCCCTGCTCTCGCGGCTGGTCGCCGAGCAGGACATCGGCCTGATCATGATCAGCCACGACCTGTCCGTGCTCGCCGCCACCTGCGAACGCATCGCCGTGATGTACGACGGGCAGATCGTCGAAGAAGGCCCCAGCAGCGAGGTCATGGGCTCGCCGCGGCACGAACACACCCGGGCGCTGGCCGCCGCGTTCCCGACCGTCGGGGACCCGGTGTCGCGTTTCGCGCCCGCGACGAGCACTCCGCTGCCGCCCGAGCCACCGGACCGCGTCCCCGGCGAGCCGCTGCTGGTCGCCGAAAACCTGCGCGTGTCCTTCCGCGACCGCACCGGCAAGCGGATCAACGCCGTCGCCGGCGTCGACCTCACGGTGGCCCGCGACGAGATCGTCGCGCTGGTCGGCCAGTCCGGCTCCGGCAAGACCACCCTCGCCCGCACCCTGCTCGGCCTGCAGAAACCCGACTCCGGCGTGGTCCGCTACGCCGGGAAACCGGTGCCGTCGGGCGGGGCCGGGCTCAAGGCGTACCGGCGTCAGGTCCAGCTCGTGCTGCAGGACCCGACGAGCGCGCTGAACCCCGCCCACACGGTGTACGAGGCGGTGGCCGAAGGACCCCGGATCCACCAGCTGGCCGACGAGCGCACGGTCGTCCACCGGGCACTGGAGGCCGCCGAGCTGCGCCCGGCCGAGAAGTACGCCGACCGGCTCCCGCACCAGCTCTCCGGCGGCCAGCGTCAGCGCGTCGTCATCGCCGGGGCACTGGCACTGGAGCCGTCGCTGGTGGTGGCCGACGAACCGGTGGCCTCGCTCGACGCGTCCGTCCGCGGCGAGATCCTGGCGCTGCTGCTGCGGCTGCGCCGCGAGCTGGGCCTGGCGGCACTGGTGATCACCCACGACCTCGGCCTGGCCTGGAACATCGCCGACCGCGTCGCCGTGATGTACCGCGGCGAGCTGGTCGAAACCGGGACGGTGGAGCAGGTCCTGCTCGACCCGCAGCACGAGTACACGAAGTCCCTGCTGGCCGCGTTGCCGGGAGGGACCGCCCAGCGCCGCACCGTCGGTACCTGACCGCCCCACCTCCCGCGAACGTCATGAAAGAGTCGTTCATGACGTCTGGCGTCATGAACGACTCTTTCATGACATCGGCGTCCCGGTGGATCACCCGGAAACCGGCACTGAAGGAAGGCCGCTCGGGCGCGGTGTGTAATCTCCCAACGGAAATGGCGACCACGACCGACCCCGCGCAGACCCCCTCGGCCGGACTGGCCGGGCGGCTTCGCGTGCCCTCGCGATTCCCGTACCGCACGATCGCCATGGGCACGGTCGGGAGCACCCTGCTCATGATCGCCGCGCTCGGGGCGGGCGGCATCCTGATCAAGGACCCCGTCCTCGGGCACGGTCCGCTGTCGTGGGTCCGCTACGGCCACGGGCGCATGCTCGCCAACGCCGTCCTCTACACCGGCTTCGGCCTGGTCGTCTGGGCGTGGGTGCGGCTCGGCCGGTACGTGCTCGCCGGCCGCATCGGCAGCCGCCCGATCCTGGTCGCCGCCGGGTGCTGGATGGCGCCGCTGCTCGTGTCGCCGCCGCTGTTCACCCGCGACGTCTTCTCCTACCTCGGCCAGGGCGCCCAGCTGCTGTACGGGCTCGACCCGTACGCCAACGGCCCCGCCGAGCTGGACGTGCTGCCGAACGTCGTGCAGAACGTCCACCCGCTCTGGCAGACCACACCCGCCCCCTACGGGCCGCTCTTCCTGCTGATCTCCAAGGGCGTCGTCGCCACCACCGGCGACAACATGATCCTCGGCGTCATCCTCATGCGCGTCGTGCTGCTGGCCGGGCTGGCCGGGACGCTGTGGGCGCTCCCGCGGCTGGTCAAGCACCTCGGCGGCAAGCTCCCGGTGGCGCTGTGGCTCGCGGTCGCCAGCCCGATGATGGTGATCCACCTCTTCGGCGGCCCGCACAACGACCTGATGATGCTCGCGTTCCTCACCATCGGCGTCCTGGCCGCACTGGAACGCAAGCACGTGATCTCGGTCGTCCTGGTCACGATCGGCATGCTGATCAAGCCGACCGCCGCGATCGCCCTGCCGTTCATCGTCTGGATGTGGGCCAACCACCTGAGCGGCGAGTCGAAGGTCCGCAACTTCCTGCGCGCCGGAGCGGCGTCGGTGGGGCTGTTCCTGCCCGTGTTCGTCGCCGGGACGTGGCTCTCGCTGGGGTCGCTCAACCTCGGCTGGTGGTCCGGCCTCAAGGCCCCGCAGCTCATCGCCAACTGGCTCAACATCCCGACCGGCATCGGCGAGGTGTTCTACAACCTGGTCCACCTGATCGTGGACGTCCAGGTGTCCCCGTTCGTGACGGTCGCCCGCGCGGCGGGCATGCTCCTGCTGATCGGCTTCGGCATCCGCCAGTGGTGGCTCGCCCGCGGCGGCGGCACCGAGGCGGTCTACCGCGCCGGGATCTCGCTGCTGGCGGTGGCGATCCTCATGCCGCCGACCCTGCCGTGGTACCTGACCTGGGGTTTCGTGCTGCTGTCGGCGTTCCGGTGGCAGCCCCGCCACCTGGCACTGGTGGTGGCGGTTTCGGTGTTCGTGACGCTGGTCTACTACCCGACGGGCGAGCAGGCCCTCTACGACTGGTGGTTCATCGCCGGGGTCGTGCTGGCCAGCCTCTACTCGGCGGCCTCCCTGCTGCGCCCGGACCCCCTCGGCCTCATCGACGCCTGGCGGCGGCCGGAGAAGTTCCTCCGCGACTGAACCTTCGGTCAGGACCCGGACCAGCCGCTCCAGGTGTGCACCTCGGTGACCACCACCGCGTGCTGCGGCGGCCGGTCCCGGTACTGCTCGTACTTCGCCACCAGCCACGACACCGGCTCCGCGCCCGGCGGCTCCACCCGCGCCACCCCGTCCGCGCGCACCCACCACAGCTGCGACCAGTCCTCCGCATAGCCGTCGGCCAGGAAACACACCGCCGGGTTCGCGGCGATGTTCGCCAGCCGCCGCAGCTTCACCGAGGACTTCGGCTTGTGGTCCACGGCGAACACCACCACGTCGCCGCGGACCGCGAACGTCACCGGCACCAGATGCGGCACCCCGGACGCCGACACCGTCGCCAGCCGGGCCACCCGCGCCGCGGCGAACCGGGCGCGGGCCTCCTCGGGCGTCATGACAGCGCTGGGGAGCCGAACGTCAGCGTCCCCAGGTCCGCGTCCAGTGTCGCTTCGACGCCCAGCGGCAACGTCGGGGACGACGCCACGTGCCCGAAGCCGAACTCCTCCACCATCGGCACCTCCAGCGGACCCAGCCGCTCCAGCAGCAGCGCCCGCACCTGTGCCGGGTCGCCGCACGCCGCCCAGGAACCCAGCACGATGCCGCGGACGCCGTCGAACCAGCCGCTGCGCAGCAGCTGCGTCAGCATCCGGTCCAGCCGGTACACGCTCTCCGTCACGTCCTCCAGCAGCACGATCGCGTCCCGCGCCGAACCGTGCTCGCGCGTGCCGATCCCGGCCGCCAGCAGCGACAGGTTGCCGCCGGTCAAGATCCCCGACGCCCGGCCCGGCACCAGCGGCGCCCCGCCCCGGACCACCAGGTTGCGTTCCGGCTCGAACAGCGACCGCCGCAGGTGCTCCACCGCGAAGTCGTCGAACAGCACGCTCGCCGGCATCGGGGAGAACAAACTGGACAGTCCCAAGTGGACATCCACCGCCCGGTGCAGTGCCGTGATGTCCGACGACCCGGCCAGCACCTTCGGCCCCGCCGCCCGCAACGCCGCCCAGTCCACCAGGTCCAGCATCCGCTGCACCCCGTAGCCGCCCCGCGCCGCCAGCACGCACCGCACTCCGGGATCCAGCCACGCCTCGGTGAACTCCGCCGCCCGCGCCGCGTCCGGCGCCGACAGGTACGCCGGTGTCCCCGGCTCCGCCCGCACACACGGCCCGACCCGCACCTCGACACCCCAGCCGCGCAGCACCGGCAGGGCCTTCTCCAGCAGGTCCGCCGGGACCGGACCGGCAGGCGCCACCACCGCCAGCGTGTCGCCCGCCCGCAACCGCGGCGGCCTCACCGCGACAGCTCCAGCCGCGCCACACCCGGCGTCTCGAACCCGAACACCTGGCCGTAGAACGACAACTCCGCTTCCAGCGCGGCCACGATCGTCGACGCCTGCCGGAACCCGTGCTGCTCGCCGGGAAACCGTTGGTACGCATAGGGAATTCCCCGCCCGGCCAGCCCGGCGACGAACCGGTCCGCCTGCTCCGGCGGGCAGATCCGGTCCTCCAGGCCCTGCTGGAACAGCACCGGCCCGGCCAGCGACGCCGCGTTCGCCAGCGGCGAGCGCTCCACGTACCGCTGCTTCGCCGCCGGCAACGGCCCGACCAGCCCGTCCAGATAGCGCGACTCGAAGTCGTGCGTGTCGGCGACCCACCCGGCCAGGTCCAGCACCGGGTACATCACGGTGCCCGCCCGGTAGGTCTTCGTCGTCGTCAGCGACGCCGCCGCGGTGAACCCGCCCGCACTGCCCCCGCGGATGCCCAGCCGCTCGCCGTCGGCCAGCCCGGCCGCCACCAGCGCCTCGGCCACCGCCACGCAGTCGGCCACGTCCACCACGCCCCACTGCTCCCGCAGCCGCTCCCGGTAGGCCCGCCCGAAGCCCGTCGACCCGCCGTAGTTCACCGCCGCCACGGCGAAACCGCGGCTGGTGAAGTACGCGATGTCCAGATCCAGCTGGGCGAAACGCTGCCCGGTCGGCCCGCCGTGGACGTCCACCAGCAGCGGCGGCCGCGTACCCTCGGGCGCGGCGAAGTCCGGATTCCGCGGCGGGTAGAAGACCGCCGGCACCGTCTCGCCGTCGGCCGTGGAGAACAGCCGCTCCTGCGGCTCGGGCAGGTACGCCGCGGGCAGCTCCGGCTGCGGCGTCAGGTCCGTCAGCACCCCGCTGCCGAACGCGTAGTGCACCACCGCGGCCTCCCGGACCGGGCCCGCCGCCACTCCCGCGACGCCGTCGCCGTGCACCGCGAGCCCGGCCGACGACCACGCCGTCAGCTCCCCGGCCACCGGCGTCACCGACCCGTCCGCCTCGTCCAGCACCGCCAGCCTGCCCGAGGCCAGCACCGCGTGCCGCCCGCCGCCCAGCGGGACGAACCAGCGCGACCCCGGCTTCCACAGCGGCCCGCCGACCTCCCGCTCCACCGGCGCCAGGTTCACCACCGACCCGTCGAGGCCGATCCGGTGCAGGTTCCACCAGCCGTCCGGGTCCAGCAGCGCCAGCAGCGCCGACGGCGTCTCCCACTCCACCTGGCACACCGAGACGTCCGGGCCGCCGGCCAGCACCCGGTGCGGCCCGAACGACCCGTCCGCCGCGATCGGCGCCACGCACAGCTCGGTGCCGTCCCACGGCATCAGCGGGTGGTCCCAGCCGAACCAGGCCGCGTGCCGCCCGTCCGGCGACAGCTTCGGGACGGTCAGGAAGTGGTGGCTCGCCGCCAGCACCCGCTCGCCACCGCCGTCCACGGCGATGGCGACCAGCTCCCGCTCGACGTCGGACGGCCGCGGCCCGGTACTGCGCTCGCGTACCGCCCACACCTCACCCGGCCGCCCGGCGTGCAGGTCGCCGTAGCGGACGCCCTGCGGCTCGGCGGGGGACGGCGTGAGCGGCACGACGCCGGTTTCGCGCAGAGCGTAAACCCGCTGATCGGCCCAGTGCGTGAACACGACGACACCGTCGGCGACCGCCCACGGCCGCCCGCCGTACTCGTGCAGCCGGTTCCGGACGTTCCACGGCGCGGGCAGCACGTCCTCCGTTCCGCCGGGCACGGCCCGCACCAGGGCGACGCGGCCCTGCTCAGCGGGCCGCGCCTCGGCCCACCACACTTCGTCGCCGACGGCGTCGAGCCACTGCGGGCCACCACCGGCGGCGGCCGCCTCGGCGGCGGTGATGGGCGAAGACCAGGTTCCGTACGGGGAGATCCGAGACACGCCCCCGAGGCTAGCGCCCGCGAACCATGGGGCGGCGGATGCCGATCATGCGCCGGTGGCCTAGGGTCGGTGGTGCTATGTCTCGCGTAATCCACGTCTTCCGCCAGCCGGATCGGTTCGTCGCCGGCACCGTCGGCGAGCCCGGCGATCGCACGTTCTACCTCCAGGCGTCCGAGGACGTGCGCACGATCAGCGTCACGATCGAAAAACAGCAGGTCGTCGTCCTCGCCGAGCGGCTCAGCTCGCTGCTGGAGGAGGTCGCCAGCCGCTTCGGCGCCGACGTGCCCGAGGAGGTCCCCGAGGACCTCGTCGACGTCGACCCCCTCACCGTCCCGGTCGAGGAGGAGTTCCGCGTCGGCACCATGGGCCTGGGCTGGGACGCCGACAGCAGCGCGGTCGTCATCGAACTGCTCGCCATCACCGAGGGCGAGGTCGACGAAACGGTCGTGCTCGACGACACCGAGGAGGGCCCGGACGCCGTCCGCGTCTTCCTCAGCCCCGCCGCCGCCCGCGCCTTCGCCGAGCGCGCCGACCGCGTCGTCAACGCCGGCCGCAAGCCCTGCCCGCTCTGCGGCGAGCCGCTCGACCCGACCGGGCACATCTGCCCGCGGCAGAACGGCTACCGGCGCGACACCGACGCGGGCGAAGACTGACCATGGCGAGCACCCCCGCGAGACACCCCGATCCGGCCGACCCGGCGTCCCGCGAGCTCGTCACCCACGGCCGGATCGACGTCGAAGGCCGCCTCGTCGACGCCTCCAACGTCACGCTGTTCTGCGCCATCGAGCTCGACGGCGTCACCGGACAGGTCGTCTACAAGCCGGTGTCGGGGGAGCGGCCGCTGTGGGACTTCCCCGACGGCACCCTCGCCGGGCGCGAGGTCGCCACCGCGATCATCGCCGAGACCGCGGACCTCGGCGCGATCCCGCCGACCGTGCTGCGCAACGGGCCGTTCGGCCCCGGCATGGTCCAGCTGTGGGTGGAGACCACCGAGGACGACCTCGTCGACGTCATCGCCCCCGACGAGGTTCCCGACGGCTGGCGGCCGGTGCTGCACGCCCACGACCGGCTCGGCGAGCCCGCCGTGCTGGCCCACGCCGACCACCCCGGGCTGCGCGACCTGGCCGTGCTCGACATCGTCGTCAACAACACCGACCGCAAGGGCGGGCACCTGCTGGCCGGCGTCGACGGCCGCGTCTACGGCGTCGACCACGGCATCTGCCTGCACACCGACCCGAAGCTGCGGACCGTGCTGTGGGGCTGGATCGGCGAGCCGGTGCCGCCGGACACCGTCGAGAAACTGCGCAAGCTGCGCTCGGAGATCGACGGCGGCCTCGGCAAGGCCCTCGCCGAACACATCACCAGGGCCGAGGTCCGCGCGCTGGCCGAGCGCACCGACCTGCTGCTGGCCGAGGGCATCTTCCCCGAGCCCGGCGACGACTGGCGGGCGATCCCGTGGCCCCTCTTCTGATCGACGACGCCGCACGCGCCCGGCTCGTCGACCGCTTCGGCGCCGAGCTGGCCGAGCCGTGGTGCGACACGCTGCCGGACCTGGTCGCGCGGCTCACCGCGAAGTGGGGGCTGGAGGTCCGCGAAGCCCGGCCCGGCAACACCGGCCGCACCCTGCTGTGCACCGGCCGCGGTGGTGACCTGCAGGTTCTGAAACTCACGCCGGACCCGGAGGTCGCGCGGCTGGAGTTCACCGGGCTGAGCGCCTGGGCCGGGTGCTCCCGCGTCGTCCAGATCCTCGACGCCGACCTCGACGCCCACGCCATCCTCCTCGAAGGCCTGGTCCCCGGGACCGAGCTGTCCGGCCGGGACGTCCCGTGGGCCGAGATCGGCGACCTGCTGGACCAGCTGCACAGCGTCGAGCCCCACGGCGTGACCCGGCGGCTGGCCGACGGCATCGAGTTCATCTTCGACCTGGCCGAACGCCGCCGCCGCGAGTCCCCGGCCGCGGAGTTCCTGAGCGCCGAAGTCCTGGCGAACGGCCGTGCGCGGGCGCTCGAACTCGCCACCAGCGGCCCGGTCGCGCTGCTGCACGGCGACCTCCACCCCGCCAACGTGCTCGACGCCGGACCCGGCCGCGGTCCCGTCGCGATCGACCCGCGCCCCGGCCTCGGCGACCCCGCACTCGACACCGTCGACTGGGTGTTCATCCCGATGACACAGGGCGGCACGATCGACGACGGCATCGCCGCCCTCGCCCCGTACGTGACGGATTTCGACGCCGAGCGCGTCCGCGCCTGGTGTGTTGCGATGGCTCCGCTGGTGGCGCTCCCGTCGCTGCGCCGCGGCGAGCGGACACCGTTCACCGACGCCGTCCTGCAACTCGCGCGCTGACGGCGTGGCGGTCACCCGCCGGAGTCGCCGCGGCCGATAGTCCATCCATGCCCCCGCCGCCGCCCTCAACGGAGAAGCTGCGCTTCGCTGCTACTTTCTTGGTCGTGCGCTCCCATTCGTATGACGACGTGCTCGCCGGCCCGCGCCGCAAGAAGGTGCCGGAGGTGCCCGCCGAACCCGGTCTCGTGGTCGAGGACCCGGTCAGCGGCTACTGCGGCGCCGTGGTGAAAATCGAGTACGGCAACGTCGTGCTCGAAGACGCCAAGGGCCGCCACCGCGTGTTCCCGCTCGCCCCCGCCGGGTTCCTCCTGGAAGGCAAGCCGGTCACGCTCGTGCCGGTCAAGGCCGCGGCGAAGGCGCCGGCCCGGCAGATCTCGGCGTCCGGTTCGGTCCGCGTCGAAGGCCTGAAGGCCCGCGTCGCCCGCGACTCGCGGATCTGGGTCGAGGGCAAGCACGACGCCGAGCTGGTCGAACGCGTCTGGGGCCACGACCTGCGCGTCGAAGGCGTCGTCGTGGAACCGCTCGACGGCGTCGACGTGCTCGCCGACCGGATCGCCGAGTTCGGCACCGGTCCCGGCCGCCGCCTCGGCGTGCTGGTCGACCACCTCGTCCCCGGCAGCAAGGAGTCCCGGCTGGTCGAGGCCATCCGGGACGAGAACGTCCTGGTCACCGGGCATCCCTACATCGACGTCTGGGAGGCCGTGCGGCCCGCCGCCGTCGGTATCGACGCCTGGCCGCGGATCCCGCGCGGCACCGAGTGGAAGCAGGGGATCTGCGACGCGCTCGGCTGGGGGCAACCTTTCGAAGGCTGGCAACGTGTCCTCAGCGGAGTGAGCAGTTTCCGCGACCTCGAGACCCCGCTCATCGGGGCCGTGGAACGGCTCATCGACTTCGTCACCGAACCGGCGGAAGAGGGCTGAATGTCTGATTTGTCCAAGGTCACGCGTCGATCACGTCCCGTCACTGTGCCGGTGCGAACCGGCGCGATCTGAGAGCATGAAGTCATGGCTTGGGCATTGGTCTGGTTGATCGTCGGCATCGCCCTGATGATCGCCGAAGTCGTCTCCGGCGACTTCGTGCTGATCATGCTCGGGGTCGGCGCGCTGTTCGGCGCCGGGGCCGAGGTGCTCACCGGGAACGTCTTCGTCGACGTCGCCGTGTTCGCCGTCGCCTCGGTCGGCATGCTCATGCTGGTCCGCCCGGCACTCAAGCGGCGGTTCCTCGCCGGGCCCACCCACCACACCGGCATCGAGGCGCTGATCGGCGCCCGCGCCGTCGTGGTGTCCACAGTGGACCACGAGGCCGGTCAGGTGAAGCTGGCGGGCGACGTCTGGTCGGCCCGCAGCATGTCCGAGCACCTGCCGCCCATCCAGCCCGGCACCCCGGTGACCGTCGTCGAGATCTCCGGCGCCACCGCCGTCGTGTCGGCCGAGCCGTGAGCCTCGGATTCGTCGTCGTCCCCGAGGGCCGGGCGGCGGTGATCGAACGCGGCGGGCGGTTCCGCACGGTGCTCGGCCCCGGACGGCACCTCGTGCTCCCGTTCGCCGACCGGGTCCGCGCCCGCGTCGACCTCGGCGAGCAGATCCTGTCCGCCCCGCCGCAGCCGGTCGAAGCCGGCGACGGGCGGGAAGTCCTCATCGGCTACGAAGTCGTCTTCGCGGTGGCCGACCCGCGCCTGGCCACCTACGAGATCGCCGATCCGGCGTCGGCGATCGACCGGCTGACCCGCACCGCGCTGCGGCAGGAAGCCGGCCTGACCACCGCCGAGCGCGCCGTCACCGCACCAGGGGACCTGCACCGTACAGTGTGGACGGTCCTGCACGACACCACCGCCCGCTGGGGCATCGCCGCGAAGGAGCTCGAGCTCACGGTGAGCCCGCCCGCGGCACCCGGAACGCCGTCAACCGCGCAAGAATGGTACTAGGTAAGGGGATGTTCTCTTGACCGGATTTGTGATCGGCCTGGTCATAGCCTTGGCCTTGCTCGTGATCATCACGATAGCCAAGGCGGTCATGGTGGTGCCGCAGGCGCAGTCGGCCGTGATCGAGCGGCTCGGCCGGTTCCGCACGGTCGCCTCGCCCGGCCTCAACATCCTCGTGCCGTTCCTGGACAAGGTGCGTGCCCGGATCGACCTGCGCGAGCAGGTCGTCTCGTTCCCGCCGCAGCCGGTGATCACCGAGGACAACCTGACGGTGTCGATCGACACCGTCGTGTACTTCCAGGTCACCGACTCGCGTGCCGCGGTGTACGAGATCTCCAACTACATCGTCGGTGTCGAGCAGCTGACCACCACCACGCTGCGCAACGTGGTCGGCGGCATGAGCCTCGAGCAGACCCTGACCTCCCGCGACTCGATCAACAGCCAGCTGCGCGGCGTGCTCGACGAGGCCACCGGCCGCTGGGGCATCCGCGTCGCCCGCGTCGAGCTGAAGGCGATCGACCCGCCGCCGTCCATCCAGGACTCGATGGAGAAGCAGATGCGCGCCGACCGCGAGAAGCGCGCCATGATCCTCACCGCCGAAGGCCAGCGGGAATCGGCGATCAAGACCGCGGAAGGCCAGAAGCAGAGCCAGATCCTCGCCGCGGAAGGTGCCCGCCAGGCCACCATCCTCGCCGCCGAGGCCGAGCGGCAGTCCCGGATCCTGCGTGCCCAGGGTGAACGCGCCGCGCGGTACCTGCAGGCACAGGGCCAGGCGAAGGCGATCGAGAAGGTGTTCGCCGCGATCAAGGCAGGCCGCCCGACCCCGGAGGTGCTGGCCTACCAGTACCTGCAGACGCTGCCGCAGATGGCACAGGGCGACGCGAACAAGGTCTGGATGATCCCCAGCGACTACGGCAAGGCCCTCGAAGGCTTCGCCCGCGCACTCGGCGCCCCCGGCGACGACGGCGTGTTCCGCTACGAGCCGCCGAAGGAGGACGTCCCGGACAAGCCCGACCTCGAGGACGAAGAGGTCGCCAGCTGGTTCGAGACCAAGAGCGACCCGAAGGTCGCCGAGGCGGTCGCGGCCGCGGAAGCGGTGGCCCGCAAGGAGGTCCCGGCGATCGGCGAGTCGTCGGCACCGTCCCGGCCGTCGATCCCGCGCCCGTCCGCGCAGCGTCCGCCGTCCCCGGACGAGGACGAGGAACGCGGCACCGAGGCGACGCCCGCCCCGCAGCAGCCGTCGACGCCGCAGAGCGGGCTGCCGCAACCGCAGGCCCCGGCGGGACCGCCCCCGGGCGGCCAGTACCAGGGCCCGCCTCCGCAGGGTCCGCCGCCGGGCCAGTTCGGCGGCCCCCAGGGCGGCCCGCCGCAGAACCCGGGCAGCGGTCCGTTCCCGCAGCAGCCCCCGTTCGGTGGCCCGCGCCGCTGACTTCTTGTCCGTGAATGGCACATTGAGGGACTTCAAGTCCGTCAATGTGCCATTCACGGCTTTTGGCCGAGCGTGTCGTCCGGCCGGCGCGGTCAGGTTCGGCGGTAGACCGTGGCGTCATCGATGTCCGCCTTCGAGCGGTCGCGGAGCACGAGCACGCAGATCACCGTGATCACCGCCGCCACGATGATGTAGACCGAAATCGCGTACGGCGTTCCCGTCTGGTGCAGCAGCCACGTCGCCAGCAGCGGTGCCGGGCCGCCCGCGAACACCGAGGCCAGCTGGTAGCCCAGGCCTGCGCCGCCGTAACGCAGGTGCGTCGGGAAACTCTCGCCGATCAGGGCCGCCTGCGGGCCGTACTGCAGTGCGTGCGGGACGAACGACACCACGACCGCCCCGAACACCAGTGCGTGGCTGCCGTGCGCCAGGATCGTGAAGTACGGGAACGCGATCACGCCCGTCAGGACCGCTCCGCACAGGTAGACCCGCTTGCGGCCGAAGCGGTCCGACAGCGCCGAGAAGAACGGGATCAGGGCCAGCTCGCACGCCGCCCCGACCAGGACCGCGTTGAGCACGAACGTCTTGCTGAACTCGTGGCGGGCCACGACGTAGATCAGCACGTAACTGGTGAACAGGTAGAACGGCATCTGCTCGCTGAACCGGACACCCGCCGACAGCAGGATCTCGCGCCAGTGGTGGCGGATCGCGTCGAGCACCGGCGTGCGCGCGGTCCGGCGGTTCTCGACGAGCTTGGCGAACATCGGCGTCTCGAGGATCTTCAGCCGGATCACCAGGCCGACCGCGACGAGCACGAGACTGGCCAGGAACGGCAGCCGCCAGCCCCACGAGTCGAACGCGGCGGGGGAGAGGGTCGCCGACAGCAGCGTCATCCCGCCGGTCCCCAGCACCAGCCCGACCGGGACGCCGATCTGCGCGAAACTGCCCAGCAGGCCACGCTTGCGCTGGTCGCCCCACTCCATCGCCAGCAGCACCGAGCCGCTCCACTCGCCGCCGATCGCGATGCCCTGCACCAGCCGCAGCAGCACCAGGATCAGCGGCGCGGCGATCCCGATCGCCGACGTCCCGGGCAGCATCCCGACCAGGCCGGAGGAGATGCCCATCAGCAGCAGCGTGACGATCAGCGTCGCCTTCCGGCCGATCCGGTCACCCCAGTGCCCGAAGATCGCGGCCCCGACCGGGCGCGCGGCGAACCCGACCGCATACGTCGCGAACGACTGCATGGCGCCCGCGTACGCGCTCGACGCGGGGAAGAACAGGTGCGGGAAGACCAGCGCCGCCGCGGTGTTGTAGAGGAAGAAGTCGTACCACTCGATCGTCGTGCCGATGGCGCTCGCCAGCGCCGCCCGCCGTACCTGTACCCGTCCGGACCTGCTGTCCGGCGCCACCTTGTGGGTGACGCCCTTGTCTCCCAGCACCATCTCGCAACACCTCCGGTGACCGATGTCACACAACAGTGTGACGCTCGTCGACGGATCTGGCGACCGTGCAAAAACTTGCCGATCTGGAAACTTTGCAGATTCGGCACGTTTCTGTACGGTGGCGTCATGGACGGTCTGCGGGAACGCAAGAAGCACGAGACACGCATCGCGCTGAGCTGGGCGGCGATCCGGCTGACCGTCGAACGCGGGTACGACAACGTCCGCATCGAGGACATCGCCGCCGAAGCCGGGGTGTCCACCCGCACCTTCAGCAACTACTTCGGCAGCAAGGGCGAAGCCATCGTCGCCCGCCACCACGATCGCGCCCGCGCGATCGCCGCCGCCCTGCGGGAACGCCCGGCAGGCGAACCGATCTGGGAGGCCGTCACCCAGGCCGCGCTCGCGGGGTACGCGCTCGGCGAGCCGGTCCCCACCGGGCAGGCGGCCGACCAGTCGTGGCTGGAAGGGCTGCGGCTGATGGTCGCCGAACCGGCACTGCAGGGCGAATTCCAGAAGGCCGGTGCGGCCGCCGAGGCCGAGTTCGCCGCCGCCGTCGCCGAACGCACCGGCACCGATCCCGTCACCGACGTCTACCCGCGGCTCGTCGCGGCCGTCGTCGGCGCCGCCCTCAACACCGTCACCCAGCAGTGGCTCGTCGGCGAGCCGTCGCGGTCCCTCGAAGACCTCCTGCGGGACGTCTTCGGCCGGCTCGCCGCCGGCCTGCCCGAACCGCGCTAGACCGTCCTTTCCCGACGAACGCCCGCAGGCCGGGCTGCTTCGCCGTGCCCGAGAACCGCCGTACAGCAAGGAGTTCCGTCATGGAAGACGTCGTCATCGCCGGTGCCGGGCCCAACGGCCTCATGCTCGCCTGCGAACTCGCCCTGGCGGGTGTCCGCCCGCTGGTCCTGGAACGGCTGCCCGAACCGGCCAACGAGAACCGCGCCAACGGCCTCGTCGGCCAGGTCGTCCGCCTCCTCGACCGCCGCGGGCTGCACGAGCGGCTCGCCGGGCCGATCGGCCCGCCGGTTCCCGCGTTCGTCTTCGGCGCGATGCGCCTGGACCTCACGCTCGCCGACCCCAACCCGCTGCACATCCTTGGCGTGCCGCAGCGGCAGGTCGAAGCAATGCTCAACGCGCGAGCCGCCGAGCTGGGTGTCGAGATCCGCCGCGGGCACGCGCTCACCGGCCTGACCCAGGACGCCGACTCCGTCACCGTCGACGTCGACGGCCCCGGCGGCGGATACCGCCTCACCGCCCGGTTTCTCGTCGGCGCGGACGGCGGCCGCAGCGCCACCCGCAAGCTCGCCGGGATCGATTTTCCCGGCGTCACCGACGATCGCACCGTCTCCCGCACCGCGCACGCCACCGTGCCCGCGGAGCTGACCGATCCCCGGTCCGGCGGCCTGCGCGTGCCGGGACACGGCGTCATCCCGCCGTTCTTCCATTACCGCACCGAAACCGGCCTGTTCGTCTACGCGCCGTTCCCTGCCGGCCCGCTCATCAGCACGACGGAATGGTCCAATGAGGAGGAAGCCGGCGACGAGACACCGCTGACGCTCGACGAGCTGCGCGCCAGCGCCCGGCGCGTCCTCGGTTTCGACCTGCCCCTCGGCCCGCCGGAGGGCGACGGCCCGCACCAGCTGCGCCGGTTGCGTGGCGGCAACACCCGGCTGGCCGAACGCTTCCGCGACGGACGCGTGCTGCTGGTCGGCGACGCGGCGCACGTCCACTCCGCGATCGGCGGGCCGGGGCTCAACCTCGGCCTCCAGGACGCGGCGGGCCTCGGCTGGAAACTCGCCGCCGAGCTGCACGGCTGGGCGCCCGCGGGCCTGCTCGACACCTACGAGCGCGAACGCCGCCCGGTCGCCGAGCGCGTCGTCATGCACACCCGGGCCCAGGCCGCGCTGATCGCGCCCGGCGGCAACGTCACGGCGTTGCGCGAACTGTTCGGCGAACTGCTCGCCCTGCCCTCCACGGTGCAGCACATCGCCGACCTGATGTCCGGCGCCGACATCCGGTACGAGCCGGGCACCGACCACCCGCTCGACGGCCGGTGGGCCCCGGACCTGGTGCTGGACAACGGAATCCGGCTCGCCGAGCTGACCAGGACGGCGCGGCCGCTGCTGCTGGACTTCACCGGCTCGCTCGGTGACGACGTGCGGGGCTGGGCCGACCGCGTCGACCTCGTCACCGGAAAGGCCGACGGTGCGGCGACGGCGTTGCTCGTCCGCCCCGACGGTTACGTGGCCTGGGCGACCAGTGCGGCGGAGCCGGACGAGGACGACCGCAAGGCCCTGCGCGCGGCCCTCGAACGGTGGTTCGGCCACCCTCTTGACGTGTAGGAAATCTCCTACGTATTGTTTCCGGCATGACCATCACCCACGTGCAGTTCCTGACCCTGCCCGTCGCCGACCACGCCCGCGCGCGGGACTTCTACGTCGGCAAGCTCGGCTTCGAAGCACTCGTCGACCGCCGCACGCCCGAGGGCGGGCGGTTCGTGATGGTCGCGCCGAAGGGGGCGAAGACCGGCGTGGTCCTGACCGACCAGCAGGTCACCGGGACCGCCGGGGGGCCGCGGCACTTCCAGCTGCAGTCGACCGACCTCGACGCCGACGTCGCCGCGCTGCGGACCGCCGGCGTCGAGGTCGCCGACCCGCAGGCGTGGCCGTGGGGCCGCGCGACGTCGTTCCGGGATCTCGACGGGCACGTCGTCGGGCTGCTCGAGCCGTCGGACTTCGGGGCCGTGCCGCGCTGATGCCGGTCAACGACGACGTCTTCGCCGCGCTGGCCAGCCCGGCCCGGCGCGAAGTCCTGCGGCTGCTGCTCGACGGCCCGATGCCCGCCGGCGCGATTGCCGAGCGGTTCGCGATGGCCCGGCCCAGCCTGTCGGAACACCTGCGGGTGCTGCGGGAGGCGGGCCTGGTCACCGAGCAGCGGGAGGGCCGCAACCGCGTCTACCGCCTGGACGCGGCGCCGCTCGAAGAGGTGGCGGAGTGGCTCACGCCGTACGAGCGGTTCTGGCGCGGCAAGCTGGCCAACCTGCGTGACCTGCTGGACGAGGAGGACCTGTGACCGACGACGACCCGTCGGCCGTCCACGTCGACCAGTTCCTCGCCCACCCGCCGCGCAAGGTGTGGCGCGCGCTGACCGAGCCGGACCTGCTGGAACGCTGGCTGAACATGCCCAACGACATCCGGCCCGTGGCCGGGCACCGGTTCACGCTGCTGGCGGAGCCGGTCCCGGCGGCGGGGTTCGCGGGCGGCCCGGTGGACTGCGAGGTCCTCGACGTCGAGCCGGAGCGCCTGCTCAGCATCCGCTGGGGTCCGCAGTGGACGGTCACCTGGCGGCTGGTGCCCGAGGGCACCGGCACCCGGCTGTTCCTCAGCCACGAAGGCTTCGACCCGGACGACGAGTTCCAGCGCGTTTCGCGGCGGATCATGGGCGGTGGCTGGCGGTCCCGCGTGCCGCGGGCGCTCGCGCGGCTGCTGGACACGCTGCCCGACCCGGCCCCGTTACGATCGGACGGTGACTTCCGCCGCTGAGCCCGAAGCGCCGAAACCCCTGCGCGCCGACGCCCGGCGCAACCGGGCCCGCGTGCTGGAGGCGGCCGAGAGCGTGTTCGCCGCCAAGGGCACCGGCGCACCCACCGAAGAGGTCGCCCGCGCGGCCGGCGTCGGGATCGGCACGGTGTTCCGGCACTTCCCGACCAAGGAGGCACTGCTGGAGGCGGTGCTCTTCAACCGGCTGCGCCGGTTCGTGGAGGAGGCCGAAGCGACCGTCGAGGCGGACTCGGCCGACCCGGGCGCCGCGTTCTTCGCGTTCCTCACCAGCTGGGTCGAGATGTCCAGCGCGAAGAACGCCTACTTCGAGGCACTGACGGCGGCGGGGATCACGGTCCCGGTGTCGAAGTCCGAGATCGGCGCCCGCCTGATGAAGGCACTCGCCGTGCTCCTGGCGCGGGCGAAGGCCGCGGGTGCGGTGCGCGAGGACCTGGCGGCGGGCGAGCTGATCCCGGTGATCATCGGAGTGGCCCGGGCGGCGGAGTACGCGGGCCCGGACGCCCAGCTGCGCGACCGGGCCGTGGCCATCCTGTTCGACGGCCTGCGCCCCTCGGCAGGACTGACGGGTCTGCCGCAGCCGTCGTGAGTGGTAATGAGGGTTAGAACGCTCATTGCCACTCACGACAAGCCGCGGCAGATCCCCTCAGCGGGAGAGCGGCACTGAGCCGACCGGCTCCAGCGTCGGGCGCTTCGGGGTGAGCGTGTCACCCGAGGACTCGCCTCGCAGCCTCCGCCCGATCCACGGCAGTGCGTGCTCCTGGGCCCACCGCAGGTTCTGGCTGCGGCGCTGGGCCGGGCTCAGCACGTCCCGCGGTCCCAGCTCGGTGGGGGCCAGCGCATGCCCGACACCCAGGACGTCCAGCACCGCGATGGCGACCTCGGTGTGGCCGAGCGCGTTGAGGTGCAGCCGGTCCGGTGCCCACCGCCGCCGGTCGCGCAGCTGCCGCATCGACCACAGGTCGACCAGCAGGGCGCCGTGGCGGGCGGCGATGCCGCGGACGTGCTCATTGTAGATCGCCACGCGGCCGCGGATCGTGCGGAACAGCGGGTCCTCGACGCCGTCGACGCCGGTGAACAGCACCAGGCGGGCGCCGGTCGCGCGGATCCGGGCGACCGCGGCTTCGTAGGCGTCCATCAGCCCGTCGATGTCGACCTTCGGGCGCATCAGGTCGTTGCCGCCGGCGTAGAGGGTGACGAGGTCGGGCGCCATCGCCAGCGCGGGTTCGAGCTGCTCGGCCAGCACCTGGGGCAGCAGCTTGCCGCGGATGGCCAGGTTGGCGTACCGGAACTCCGGGTCGTGCCCGGCGAGCTGCTCGGCGGTGCGGTCGGCCCAGCCACGCACACCGTGCGGGGCCGCCGGGTCGTCGTCCCCGACGCCTTCGGTGAACGAGTCACCCAGGCTGACTAAGCGCTTAGTCTGCATGCGCCGATCATAGCCCCAGCAGCGCGAGCAGAGCCTGTGGCCGGTGCAGCGGGACGATGTGACCGCAGTCCTCGAGGACGTGTCCGGTGAGATCGTCGGCGATCGGGCGGAGCTGACGTTCCAGTGCCGCCCCCACCGGATGGGCGCCGATCGCCATCGTCGGGACCGTCAAGCGGGCCGTGGCGACCGCCTGCTCGATCTGGGCCGCGCTCTCCGGAAGCGCCCGGTAGTAGGCGAACGCGCAGCGCAACGCCTCGCGGCCGGTGTAGGCGCGGACGAAAGCGTCCCGGATCGCGGGCCGCACGCCCTCGCCGAGGGTGCCGGTGTGCAGGAACCAGTCGACGTATTCGGCCTCGTGACCGTCCAGCACCGTCTCGGCGAGGCCGGGCACGGCGTGGAAGCCGAACCACCACGGCGGGCCGCCCGCAAGGAAGTCCTCCGCGCCGGGCAGCCTGCCCAGCAGGGACTCCATGACGACCAGGCGCCGCACGAGGCCGGGGTGGCGCAGGGCGAGGAGGAACGCCGGCGGGGTGCCCGCGTCGATGCCCACCACCGCGGCCTCGGTCTCGCCGAGTGCGGTGAGCAGTGCGGCGGCGTCCTCGGCCAGGGTGCCCGCGTCGTATCCGGTGGCGGCCCGGCTGCTCGCGCCGAAGCCACGCAGGTCCGGCGCGATGACGCGGTAGCGGCCGGACAGCCCGGCGATGACGTCCGTCCACAGCTCCCACGTGTGCGGGAAGCCGTGCAGCAGCAGGACTGCCGGGCCGGACCCCGCCACGGCGACGTTCAGCTCGACCCCGTTGACGGTGACGCGGCGCAGCTCGGGCATGCGGAACTCCTGGTGGTGAGGGAAGGTGGGGTTCAGGTGGCCGATGACCTGGCCGCGTGCTCGGCCAGCCCGGCCGCCATCGTCTGCATGAACCGGTGCAGGTACCGCCGCAGAAACCAGCGCATGCCCCAGCGCGCCGAAAACGTGCCGTGCCACCGGATGCTCGTGCCGCCGCCGGGCCGGGGCGTCAGCTCGATCGCCGCCCGGTAATCGGACAGCTGCGGGTTTTCCACGCCCTCGTAGGCGAACCGGCGTTCCGGCTCCAGCTCGGTGATCCGCTCCCTGGTGACGACCTTGCCGGTGCGGAACGCCCGCACTGCGCCGACGCCGTCGCGGCGGTCGGGGGACAGGCCGGACGATTCGGCCGTCTCCAGTGCGTCGATCGGGGACCAGTCCGGCCAGCTGTGCGGGTCGAGCAACAGGGCCCACACGGCCGGGGGCGGGGCCGCGGATTCCGCGGTGACGTCGTAGGACTGCCGGTTCATGATCGTCACGCTAGGGCCGCCGCCCGCCGGAGCCCATGCCCGGAATTGCGGTGTGGCGGTCAGGAATTGCGGTAGGCCGACGGGCGGACGCCGGTGTGCCGGACGAACGCCGTGGACAGGGCGCCGGCGCTGGTGAAGCCGCACCGCGGGGCGATCCGGTCCAGCGGCAGGGCGGTCTCGCGCAGCAGCCGCTTCGCCTCTTCGACCCGCAGCTCGGTGAGAAACCGGTGCGGGGTGCGCCCGGTGACGGTCCGGAACACCCGGACCAGGTGGTAGACCGACAGGTGCACCTCGGCGGCGACGTCGGCCAGGGTGACCGGCTCGGCCAGCCGCTCGCGCAGGAACGCGACGGCCGTCCGGACGCGGGCGTCCTCCCTGACCGGCGGCCGGTCCTCGCGCAGGCGCCCGTGCCGGGTCAGCAGGTGCATCGTCAGGAAGCCGGCCGCGGACTCGGCATAGAGGTCGTCGGCCGCGCCCGCCGAGCCGAGTGCCCGGACCGCCTCCGCCAGCAGCGGGTCGCCGGTGGCGACGGACGCCGCCATGGCCTCGAAGTCCGGGACGTCGCCGCCCAGCCGCGCCACGGCCGAGTCGACGGTGTCGCGCGGGATGTGCACCTGGACGCTGCGGAGGTTCCCGTCCGTGCGGTAGCTGCGGACCACCGGCCGGTGCGGGATGCCCAGCTGGACCTGCCCCGGCAGCCAGCGCTCGTGGACCGCGCGGCCGCCGTCGCGCGTCGTCATCGCGGCCTGCCCGGCGACCGGCAGAACCAGATGCAGGTCGGCCGCGCCGGGCAGCGCCATGTCCTCGGCGACCGGGACGTGGTCGAACCGCTGGACGAGCAAAGACCGCCAGCCGGCGTCTTCCCAGCTGCAGAACGTCCGCCGCACGAAGCGCCCGGTCTCGAATCCGGCATAGGGGCGCAGGTCGAACCGGACCGAGTCGAAGACCATGCGTCCGAGGTTACCCGCGGAGCGGAGTGACCCCTATCACAGGCCTATCACGTCGCGGCCGGAATCGGATTCGTTACAGGCCATTCGCGTGACCTTGCGTGGGACGCATTTCCCGTTATGCGGGACAGCTGGAGACGACTCTCAAGTAACTTACACCGTGCCGCGGAATGATCCACTAGGCCGTTTTCGCAGCTCGGCGGCGCATGATCCAGGAAAACGATCATCGAATGTGTCGATGCGGAGCGAACCGGCCAGGCTTTTTCCCGCATCCGGCGTTTCAAGTGCCAGGAAGCGGGGAAACAGCACTCGGCTGCCGGGCAGGACGAGCGTGCCGCCCGGCAGGCAGAGGAGCGGGGACCGCGGTCGGACGCCTGGTCGGAGGCGTCCGGTCCGGCTTGGCCGGCCCCCGGCGCGGTTTCGTGGACGCGTCGCCCGTCGCGGCGACGCGCGGTTCGGCGTGCCCGCAAATGCTCCCCGCAATACCTCTTGCATGCTCGGAATGGGGCGATGTTCATGCGGTGGAATGGTGCCGTTAATGGCGTGACTGTCGGTAGTGTCAAGCGGGAATCGGGTGGCTGCGAATTCCCGCATTTGGCGGTACTGACGATCTCCTGCGCCCGGCAGCGTGTTGATTCCGGACGGTCAGGCGATCGGGTCGTCAGCCGGACGTGGTGCAGTGGGGGCTTATTCAGATGGTGAATGCGGAGGATTCGGTCATGCAGTCCGTGAGAGAGGCGCACCGGAGCGCATCGGCGACGGCGGAGCAGCTGCACGCGGTGCTCTCGCACCTCACCCGGCGGCACCGCGTGCCGGGAGCGCAGCTCGCCGTGCTGCACCGGGGCGAAAAGACCGTGGTCCAGACCGGTGTCGAGCGTCGGGACCAGCCGATGACCGCGGTGTCGCCGGTCCCGATCGGCTCGATCACGAAGGTGGCCACCGCGACCGTGGCGATGGCCCTCGCCGCGGACGACGACCTCGACCTCGACGAGCCCGCCGGGGACGTCCTGGGCGTCTCCGGGCTGCCCGCCTGGCTCACCCCGCGCCTGCTGCTGTCCCACACCAGCGGCCTGCCGTCCGATCCGGCCGACGGCGCCGGGTCGTGCCTGCGGCAGATCCGGGCCGCCGAGCCCGTCTGCCCGCCCGGCACGGCGTTCTCGTACTCCAACCTCGGATACGCGCTGGTCGGCTCGCTCATCGAAGCCGTCACCGGGATGACCTGGCGCGAAGCGGTCGAAGCCATCCTGCTGGACCCGCTGGGCATCGAACCGGCCTACGTCGACAGCCCGGCCACCGTCTCCGGGCACGCGCACGGCGGCCGGGCGGTCGGCCAGCTCCTGCCGCCGATGCTCGAACCGGCGGGCGCACTCGCGCTGAGCGCCGCCGACCTTGCCGAGCTGGGCCGGGTCCACCTCGGCAAGCCCGGCATCCTCGACGTCGTCACCGCCGCCGACATGCACCGGCGCGTTCCCGCCGCCCGGCCGTACGGCCTGGCCGACGGCTGGGGCCTCGGGCTCGCGCACTTCGGCGACGGCGACGACGCCTGGCTGGGCCACGACGGCACGGCCGACGGCACCGCCTGCCACCTGCGGATCGACCAGGCAGGCGAGTGCGTGGTGGCGTTCACCGCGAACGGCGCAGGCGGCACGGACCTGTGGCACGACCTCACCGACGAGCTGCGCGGGCTGGACTTCGCGCTGCCGCTGCCGCGCTTCCGCGAGCCGGACGCCCGCCCGGTCCCGATGCCCGCCGGCGACTTCGCCACCTACCGCAACGGCGCGATCGACTACACGATCCGGCCCGGCGACGGCGGTGTCTGCCTGGTCGTCGACGGTGACGTCTTCCCCGAGCTGACCCGCTACGACGACGCCACCTTCACCGTGCGCGACCCGGCGACCGGCCGGGCCACCCCGTGCGGCCGGTTCCACGGCACGCCCGGCGCGGCCACCGCGGTCGAAATCGGCGGCCGCCTCGCGCGGCGCCGCTGAACTCCCTCCCTCCCCGCTCCGCCCGCCCGTGCCGGCGGGTTCCCCCGGTGTGCCCGAAAGGTGCGAACGACGATGACCGTGCAAGACACCCCGCCCGACGCGCCGGCGAGAACCGGCTCCCTGCCGGAGCTGTTCGCCGGGCGGGTGCGCGAACATCCGGACGCGGTCGCCGTGGACGGCGCCGGTGCCCGGCTGACCTACGCGGAGCTGGCCGCGGACGCGCACCGCCTCGCCGCCCGCCTGCACGCACTCGGCGTGCGGGCCGAGGACCGGGTCGGGGTGCTGCTGGACCGGTCGGCCGAGCTGGTCGTGACCGAGCTGGCGATCGTGACCGCGGGCGGGGCGTACGTGCCGCTGGACCGGCGGGCGCCGGACAGCAGGCTGCGCCTGGTGCTCGCCGCGGCGGGAGTCACGGTGCTGGTGACCGACGACCCGGCCCGCGCCGCGCGGGTCCACAATGGACCGATCGTCGAGGCCGGGCAGCCGCTGCCGGACACGGAATTCACGCCGCCGCCGGTAATGGCGGACCACCTCGCGTACCTGATGCACACGTCGGGGTCGACGGGGACACCCAAGGGTGTCGCGGTCCGCCACCGCGACGTGGCCGCCCTCGCCGCCGACCACCGGTTCGCCGGCGCGGCCCACCGCCGGGTCCTGCTGCACTCGCCGGTCGCGTTCGACGCGTCGACCTACGAACTGTGGGTGCCGCTGCTGACCGGCGGCACGGTGGTGGTCGCCCCGCCCGGCGACCTGGACGTCGAGACGCTGCGCGGGGTGCTCGCCCGGCACGGCGTCACCGCGCTCTGGCTGACCGCGGGCCTGTTCCGCGTCGTGGCGCAGGAGGCACCGGACTGCTTCCGCGGCGTGCAAGAGGTCTGGACCGGCGGGGACGTCGTCCCGGCCGGCGCCGCCCGGCGCGTCCTGCGGGCCTGTCCGGGGCTGACCGTGGTCGACGGCTACGGGCCGACCGAGACGACCACCTTCGCGACTTCCCACCCGATGCCGTCGGCGGACGGCGTCCCGGACGCGGTGCCGATCGGCCGTCCGCTGGACGACGTGCACACGTTCGTCCTGGACGGCGCGCTGAACCCGGTCGCGCCGGGCGAGCCCGGTGAGCTGCACCTGGCCGGTGCCGGGCTGGCACGGGGTTACTGGGCCCGGCCGGGGGCGACCGCGGAGCGGTTCGTGGCCTGCCCGTTCGGGCCGCCCGGCGAGCGCATGTACCGCACCGGCGATCTGGTGCGGCGGACGGAAAACGGCGAGCTGGAATTCCTCGGCCGCGCCGACGACCAGGTCAAGATCCGCGGCTTCCGGATCGAGCCGGGCGAGATCGAGACGGTGCTCACCGCCCACGCCGCGGTCGCCGAAGCCCTGGTCGTCGCGCGGGAGGACCGGCCGGGCGTCAAGCGGCTGGTCGCCTACGTGGTCCTCGCCCCGGAGGCGGCGCCGGTCGACCTGGCCGGGATCGCGGCCGCGGCACTGCCGGACTACATGGTCCCTTCGGCGTTCGTCGTGCTCGACGCATTCCCGTTGAGCGCCAACGGGAAAGTCGACCGGCGGGCGCTGCCCGCACCCCCGCCCGAACACGGCGCCGGCACCGAGCCGCAGACGGAGACCGAGCGGGCCGTCGCGCGGGTGCTGGCGGACGTCCTCGGCGTCGAGCACCTGGGTGCCGGGGACGACTTCTTCGCCCGCGGCGGCGATTCGATCCTCGCGGTCCAGGCGGTTTCCCGGCTGCGCCGGACCTTCGGCGCGGACTTCTCCGCCCGGACGCTGTTCGACGCGCCGAGTGTCGCCGCGCTGGCCCGGCTCCTCGGCGACGCACCCCGCGCGGCGGAGACCGGCATCCCCGTCGCGCCGCCGTCGGACACCGCACCGCTGTCACCCGCCCAGCGGCGGCTGTGGTTCCTCGACGAACTCACCGGCGGCAGCGCCGAATACAACACCGGCGTCGCGCTCCGGCTGTCCGGACCGCTCGACGTCGACGCGCTGCGCCGCGCGCTGGCCGCCCTCTGCGCCCGCCACGAGTCACTGCGCACGACGTTCGACTCCGTCGACGGCGAAGGAATCCAGCGGATCGCCCCGACCGGCGAAATCCCGCTGCGGATCGCGGACACCCCCGCCGGCGACGACGTCCTCGCCGCCGAGCTGAGTGTCCCGTTCGACCTGCGGACCGGGCCGCTGACCCGGGCCGTGCTGTACCCGCAGGCGCCGGGGGAGCACCTGCTCCTGCTGTGCCAGCACCACATCGTCACCGACGGCCGGTCCGTCGGCATCCTGATCGGCGAGCTGCTCGACTTCTACGCCGGGCACACCCCGCCGCCGCTGCCGGTGGGCTACCGCGACTACACCCTCTGGCGCCTGAAGTCCGAAAAGGACGATCAGCTCGCGTACTGGCGCGCGGCCCTCGACGGGATCGAGCCCCTGTCCGTGCCGACCGACCGGCCGCGGCCACCGCAGCGGTCGACCGCCGGGGCCGTCCACCGGCACGACCTGCCCGCGGACCTCGTGCGCCGCCTGGCCGACCTCGGCCGCCCGCACGGCGCGACGCTGTTCATGACCCTCACCGCGGCCGTGCAGGTGCTGCTCGCGGCGTACGGCGGCCAGCGCGACATCGCCGTCGGCACCGCCGTCGCCGGGCGCGACCGCGCCGAGCTGGAAGCACTCACCGGGTTCTTCGTCAACACCCTCGTCCTGCGGTCCCAGGTGGACGGCGAGCAGCCGTTCACCGGATTCCTCGCCGAGGTCCGGGAAACCGTGCTGGCGGC
Organism: Amycolatopsis melonis; assembly: GCF_040064235.1. Taxonomy (NCBI): domain Bacteria; kingdom Bacillati; phylum Actinomycetota; class Actinomycetes; order Pseudonocardiales; family Pseudonocardiaceae; genus Amycolatopsis; species Amycolatopsis melonis. The sequence goes on along the minus strand of NZ_JBDZYD010000012.1, from coordinate 324,668 downwards.
GTTCGCGCACGGCGACGTCGCCTTCGACCGCGTGGTGGAGGAGGTCCAGCCGGACCGCGACCCGTCTCGGACGCCGCTGGTGCAGGCCGTCGTCGTCCTGCAGAGCCCGCTGGTGCAGCCCCGCGAAGTCGCCGGGCTGCGGGTGAGCGAGTACGAGCTGCCGCGGCCGTCTGCCCGGTTCGACCTGGTGGTGGAGTTCTGGCCACGCGACGACGGCCTGCGGGTCACCGTCGAGTACGCCACCGCGCTCTTCGACACGGCCACCGTCGAACGGCTCACGCGCAGCCTCGAAGCACTGCTCACCGGCATTGCCGCCGACCCCGGCCGTCCGGTCGGCGACCTGCCGATGCTCACCGCGGACGACCGCCGCGTGCTGCTCGCCGCCCCGGACGCCGTCCCCGCCGCCACCGTCCCGGAGCTGTTCGACCGGTGCGCCGGGCGCACTCCGGACGCCCCGGCCGTACTCTGCGGGGACGTCCGGCTGACCTACGGCGAGCTGCGGGACCGGGCCGACCGCCTCGCGGCGCACCTGGTCCGGCTCGGCGTCCGGCCGGAGGACCGGGTCGGGGTGCTGATGGACCGCTCGGCCGACCTCGTGGTGGCGGTCCTGGCGGTCCTCAAGGCCGGCGGCGCCTACCTGCCGCTGGACCTGCGTGCCCCGGCCGACCGCCTGCGCCTGCTGCTCGACGGAACGGCGCTGCTGCTCACCGACGACCGGTGGCACGACATCGCGGTCACCGTCCACAGCGGACACACAGTCGTGGTCGCCGACGCGCTCGTGAGTGAAAAACAGTGTTCTAACCCGGTTTCTCACTCACGAGCCGCCGCGGCGAACCTGGCCTACGTCGAGTACACCTCCGGGTCGACCGGCGTGCCGAAGGGCGTGGCGGTCCGGCACGCCGACGTGACCGCGCTGGCCACCGACCGCCGGTTCGCCGGGGGCGCCCACGAGCGCGTGCTGCTGCATTCGCCGCTGGCCTTCGACGCCTCGACCTACGAACTCTGGGTACCGCTCCTCAACGGCGGCACGGTGGTCGTCGCGCCGCCCGGGGACCTCGACGCCGACGCGGTCCGGGCGCTGACCGCGGCCCACGGCGTCACCGCGATGTGGCTGACCGCGGGCCTGTTCCGGCTCTTCGCCGAGGAGACGCCCGAGTGCTTCGCCGGGCTGCGCGAGGTCTGGACCGGCGGCGACGTCGTCCCGCCGGAAGCCGCGCGCCGCGTGCTGGACCGGTGCCCGGGGCTCGCGGTCGTCGACGGCTACGGCCCCACCGAGACCACGACGTTCGCGACGTCCTTCGCGATGACGGAGCAGGTTCCCGACGTCGTGCCGATCGGGACGCCACTGGACGGCATGCGCGTCTACCTGCTCGACGACCGGCTGCGCCCGGTCCCGCCCGGTGCGCTCGGCGAGATCTGCATTGCCGGGGCCGGGCTGGCCCGCGGCTACTTCGCCCGGCCCGGCGCGACCGCCGACCGGTTCGTGGCCTGCCCGTTCGGCGCGCCCGGGGAGCGGATGTACCGCACCGGCGACCGCGGGCGGTGGCGTCCCGACGGGACCCTGGAGTTCGCCGGCCGCGCCGACGACCAGGTCAAGATCCGCGGTTTCCGCGTCGAGCCCGCCGAGGCCGAACGGGCACTGACCGCCGAACCTGGGGTGGCGCAGGCCGTCGTGACCGTCCGCGCCACCGGCGGCCGCAAGCGGCTCGTCGCCTACGTCGTCCCCGCCGAACAGGCCACTGTGGACTCCGGCGAGCTGCGCCGGGCACTGGCCCGCACGCTGCCGGACTACCTGGTCCCGTCGGCGATCGTCGTGCTGGAGGCACTCCCGCTCAACGCCAACGGCAAGATCGACCGCCACGCGCTGCCGGAGCCGGAGTCCGAAGCCGCCCGCGAGCCGGTGGCGCCGCGCACCGAGCGCGAGGCGGTGCTCGCCGGGATCTGGGCCGACGTCCTCGGTGTCGACCGCGTCGGCGTGGAGGACAACTTCTTCGCCCTCGGCGGCGACTCGATCCTGAGCATCCAGGTCAGCGCCCGTGCCCGGCGGGCGGGCCTGGCGGTGACGACCGCCGACCTGTTCCGGCACCAGACGATCGCCGCGCTGGCCCCGGCCGTCGCCGAAGCCGGTGCGGCCCCGGAGCGCGGCCCGGTGTCCGGCGACGTCGTCCTGACCCCGATCCAGCGCTGGTTCTTCGCGACGTCGCGCGCCCCGGAACGGTTCGACCAGGCCATTTCGGTCGTCCTCGCCGAGGACGCCGGCGAGATCGCCGTGACCACGGCGATGGCGGCGCTGGCCGAGCACCACGACGCCCTGCGGATGCGGTTCATCCACGACGACGACGGCGGGTGGCGGCAGCACAACGCGGCCGTCGGCGAGGAACCCTCGCAGCTGCGGTGGTCGCTGTCCGGCCGGGTGCTGCGCCTGTCCGCGCACCACCTGGTCGTCGACGGCGTGTCGTGGCGGATCCTGCTGGACGACTTCGAGCGCGCCTACCGGCAGGTCGTGCGTGGCGAGCCGGTCGATCTCGGCCCGCGCACGACGTCGTTCCGGGACTGGGCCGCGCGCCTGGCCGCCCACGCGGAGGCGGGTGGGTTCGACGACGAACTGGACCACTGGCGCGGTCTCCCGGCCGCCCTGCCCGTCCCGGTCGACGGTGCCGGGCCGAACACCGTCCGGCAGGCGCGCACGGTCACCGTCCGGCTCCCGGCCGGGGAGACGCGGGCGCTGCTGCGGCAGGTCCCGGACGTCTACCGGACGCAGGTCAACGACGTCCTGCTCGCGGCGCTGGGCCGGGTTCTGCGGGACTGGACCGGGCACACCCCGGTGATCGACCTGGAAGGACACGGCCGCGAGGAGCTGTTCGCCGACGTCGACCTGTCGCGGACCGTCGGCTGGTTCACCACGATGTTCCCGGTCGCCCTCGACGTCCCCGGCGACTGGGGAACGGCCTTGAAGTCGGTCAAGGAACAGCTGCGGTCGGTACCGCGGCGAGGCATCGGCTACGGCGCCCTGCGCTACCTCACCGGCACCGCGCCCGTCATCGACCCACAGGTCAGCTTCAACTACCTCGGGCAGTTCGACCTGCCCGGCGACCTGTACGCGGGCCTGCACGGCGAGCTGTCGCTGGACGCCGACCCCGACGACGTCCGCCCGCACCTGCTGGACGTCGTCGGCCGGATCGACGGCGACGAGCTGGAGTTCGCCTGGCACTACGCCGAGGGCGTGCACGACGAGACCACTGTGGACCGGCTCGCCACCGCGATGCTCGACGCGCTGCGCGGGATCGTCACGCACTGCGCGCAGCCGGACGCGGGCGGCCGCACGCCCTCGGACTTCCCGCTGGCCGCACTCGACCAGTCCACAGTGGATCGGCTCGTCGGCGACGGCCGCGCCGTCGAGAACGTCTACCCGCTGACACCGATGCAGGCCGGGATGGTGTTCCACGGCCTGGCCCAGCCCGGCGACCGCGTCTACTTCGAACAGATCTCCTTCGCCCTCGACGGCGTACCGGACCCGCGACGGCTCGGCGAGGCGTTCCAGCGGATCGCCGACCGGACGCCGGTGCTGCGCAGCCGGATCGTCTGGGAGGACGTGCCCGAACCCCTGCAGGTCGTCCAGCGGACCGCGACCGTCCCGGTGTCCTACCCGGACTGGTCCGGAAAGGACACCGAGGAGGAACTGCGGCGGACCCTGGCCGAGGACCTCGCCGACGGGCTCGACCTCACCCGGGCGCCGCTCATGCGGCTGGTCGTCGCCCGCGAGTCGGCCACGACGGTCCGCGTGGTCTGGACGTTCCACCACGTCCTGCTCGACGGCTGGAGCGTCTTCGGCGTCCTGTCCGACGTCCTCGCGGTGCTGCGCGGCGAGGAACCCCCGGCCCGCCGTCCCTTCCGCGACTACGCCGCCTGGCTCGCCGCTCAGGACGACCGCCTCGCCGAAGCCCACTGGCGAGCCGAACTCGCCGGGGTCACGCCGACCCCGCTGCCCGGCGGCCGCGCGGCCGGCACGCACACGGCCAGCTCGTCGGCCCGGATCCCGGTCGAACTCGACGACGAGGCCTCGGCCGCGGTCTACGCCTTCGCCCGGCGCCACCGGCTGACCGTCAACACGGTCGTCCAGGGCGCCTGGGCGGCACTGCTGTCGCGCTACAGCGGCGAACGCGAGGTGTGCTTCGGGGCGACGGTGTCCGGCCGCCCGGCGGAACTGCCCGGCGCCGACGACATCCCGGGCCTGTTCATCAACACCCTGCCGGTGCGGGTGCGGCTCGACAGCGACCGCGGGGTCGCCGCCTGGCTGCGGGAAATCCAGGCGGCGCAGGCGGAATCCCGCCGCTTCGGGCATGTCGGCCTGACCCGGCTGCAGGCGTGGAGCGGCAGCGACGGCAGCCTGTTCGACAGCATCGTCGTCTTCGAGAACTACCCGGTCGGCGAAGTCTCCGGGGTGCGGGAGGTCCGCGCGGCCGAGCGCACCAACTACCCGCTCGGCGTCGTCGCCTACCCCGGGCCGCGGCTGTCGCTGGTGCTGACCCACGACCCCGAGCTGATCGACCCGGCGCTCGCCACCCGGCTCGCGAACCACCTCGAAGCACTCGTGCGCGGGTTCGCGGCGGCGCCGCACGAGCCGGTGACGCACGTGCCGATGCTGTCGGCCGCCGAGATCCGGTCGCTGCTGGAAGAGCGCAACGACACCACCCGCCCGCTGCCCGGCGGAACGGTGGCCGAGCTGTTCGAGGCGCGCGTCCGGCGCGACCCCGGCGCGGTCGCGCTGGTGACCGACGACGAGTCCGTCACCTACGGCGAACTGGACGTCCGCGCCAACCGGCTGGCCCACCGGCTGCGGGAGCTGGGCGTCCGGCACGAGGACCGGGTCGCGATCCTGATGGACCGCTCGCCCGATCTGGTCGTCGCCGAGCTGGCCGTCGTCAAGGCCGGCGGCGCCTACCTGCCGCTGGACCTGCGCGCGCCTGCCGAACGCCTGCGGCTGCTGCTGCGCGAAGCCGCGGCCGGGGTCCTGGTGACCGACGACGCCTGGCGGGACACCGCCGAGAGTGTCCACAGTGGCCCGGTCGTCACCGCCGCGGCCGCCGGTCCCGAGACTGCGCCGCAGGTCACGACCTATCCCGACCAGCTCGCCTACGTCATCTACACCTCCGGCTCCACCGGGAAACCCAAGGGCGTGGCCGCGCGGCACCGGGACGTCGTGGCCCTGGCCGCCGACCACCGCTTCGCCGCGCACGACCGCGTGCTGCTGCACTCACCGCAGGCGTTCGACGCCTCGACGTACGAACTCTGGGTCCCGCTGCTCAACGGCGGCACGGTCGTGCTCGCGCCCCCGGGTGACCTCGACGTCCACACCCTCGCCCGGGTCCTGACCACGCACCAGGTCACCGGCACGTTCCTCACCACCGGCCTGTTCCGGCTGGTCTCCCAGGAGGCCCCCGAAGCGTTCGCCGGCGTCCGGGAGGTCTGGACCGGCGGGGACGCCGTGCCCGCCGCCGCCCTGCGCCGCGTCCAGGCGGCCTGTCCCGACACCCTGGTCGCCGACGTCTACGGCCCCACCGAAACCACGACGTTCGCGACCGTGCACCCGCTGCCCGGCGAGATCCCCGACGTCGTCCCGATCGGGGCGCCGCTGGACAACGTCCGCGTCTACGTCCTCGACGCCGATCTGCGGCTCACCCCGCCGGGCGCGCCGGGCGAGCTGCACATCGCCGGGGAAGGCCTGGCCCGCGGCTACCTCGGGCGGCCGGGGCTGACCGCCGAGCGGTTCGTCGCCGACCCGTTCGGCCCGCCGGGGGAGCGGATGTACCGCACCGGCGACCTCGTGCGCTGGACCACCGACGGGGTGCTGGAGTTCGTCGGCCGGGCCGACGAGCAGGTCAAGGTGCGCGGCTTCCGCATCGAGCCCAGCGAGATCGAAGCCGCGCTCGGCGAGCACCCGGACGTCGAGCAGGCGGCCGTGCTGGCCCGCGCCGACGGCGGCGTGAAGCGCCTGGTCGCCTACGTCGTCGGCGAAACCCGCGGGCTGGCGGAGTTCCTCGGCCGGACCCTGCCGGACTACATGGTCCCGGCCGCGTTCGTGCGGCTGGAGAAGTTCCCGGTCAACGTCAACGGCAAGCTCGACCGCCACGCGCTGCCCGCGCCCGACTTCGGCGTCCGCGAGCACGTGCCGCCGCGAACCGGCCGCGAACGCGTCCTCACCGGCATCTGGGCCGAAGTCCTCGGCGTCGAGCGCGTCGGCGTCACCGACGACTTCTTCGAGCTGGGCGGCGACTCCATCCTCAGCATCCAGGTGGTCTCCCGCGCCCGCCGGGCCGGGCTGGACCTGCAGCCCGGTGACCTGTTCACCCACCGCACCCCGGCCGCGCTCGTCGCCGCGGCGCGCACGACCGATGAGGTCGCCGAGCGCGGCCCGGTCAGCGGCGCGGTGCCGCTCACGCCGATCCAGCGCTGGTTCTTCGCCACCCAGACCGCCGAGCCCGCCCACTTCCACCAGTTCGTCCACTTGGGACCGGACACGGTGAACCTGGCCGCCGCCCGCCAGGCCGTGGACGCGCTGCTGGAGCACCACGACGCGCTGCGGATGCGGTTCACCTCCGGCGACGACGGGTGGCATCAGGAGAACGGGCCGGTCGGGGGCGAGACGCCGCTGGTGCGCCTGGACGTCTCCGAGCACGACGTCAAGCTGGCGGTGCACCACCTCGTGGTCGACGGCGTGTCGTGGCGGGTGCTCGTCGAGGACTTCGACCGTGCCTACGACCAGGCCCTGCGTGGCGAGCCGATCGACCTCGGCCCGCGCACGACGTCGTTCCGCGAGTGGGCCACCCGGCTGGCCGAACATGCCGAAGCCGGCGGTTTCGACGACGAACTGGACCACTGGCGTTCCCTGCCCGGGACCACCGCACTGCCGGTCGACGGCGACGGCGACACCTCGGTTGCCGGGATGCGCGCGGTCACCGTCCGGCTTCCCGAAGCCGAGACGCGTGCCCTGCTGCGCGAGGTCCCCGCGGTCTACCGGACGCAGGTCAACGACGTCCTGCTCACCGCGCTCGGCCGGGTGCTGCGCGACTGGACCGGGCAGACCCCGGTCGTCGACCTCGAAGGCCACGGCCGGGAGGACCTGTTCGACGACGTCGACCTGTCCCGGACCGTCGGGTGGTTCACCACCATGTTCCCGGTCGCCCTCGACGTCCCCGGCGACTGGGGCACGGCACTGAAGTCGGTCAAGGAACAGCTGCGGTCGGTACCGCGGCGGGGCATCGGCTATGGGGCACTCCGGTACCTCACCGGCACCGCGCCCGTGATCGATCCGCAGGTGAGCTTCAACTACCTCGGGCAGTTCGGCGCCGGGCGCATCGAGTCCGACGAGAGCCCGCGGTCGGCCCGGGCACACCTGCTCGACGTCGTCGGCCGCGTCGAAGGCGGAGAACTGGAACTGACCTGGTACTACGCCGACGGCGTGCACCGTGAGTCCACTGTGGAGGAACTCGCCACGGCGATGCTGGCCGCCCTGCGCGGGATCGTCGCGCACTGCGCGCAGCCGGGCGCGGGCGGCCGGACGCCGTCGGACTTCCCGCTGGTCACGCTCACGCAGTCCGAAGTGGACGAGCTGGTCGGCGACGGCCGGGCCGTCGAGGACGTCTACCCGCTGACGCCGATGCAGGCCGGGATGGTGTTCCACGCCCTGTCCCAGCGCGAGGAACGCGTCTACTTCCAGCAGGTGTCCTTCGTCCTCGAAGGCGCCGACGACCCGGCCGCGCTGGCACGCGCCTGGCAGCAGGTCGTCGACCGGACGCCGGTGCTGCGCACCCGGATCGTCTGGGAAGGCGTGCCCGAACCGGTTCAGGTCGTGCAGCGGCAGCTCGGCGTGCCGGTCACCCACCTCGACTGGCGGGACCGCACCCTCGACGAACAGGCCGAAGCCTGGCAGGACGTGCTCGCCGCCGACCGCGCCGAAGGCCTCGACCTCACCGCGTCGCCCCTGCTGCGGCTGGTGCTGGCCCGGCTGTCGGACACCGAAATCCGGGTCCTGTGGACGTTCCACCACGTCCTGCTCGACGGCTGGAGCGTCTTCGGCGTGCTGTCGGACGTCTTCGCCGCCTACGCCGGGGCCCCGCTGCCCGAGCGGCCGCCCTTCCGCGAGTACGTCGCGTGGCTGGCCCGGCAGGACGACGCCGCGGCCGAACGGCACTGGCGGCGCGAACTCGGCGACCTCACCGCCCCGGCCCGGCTGCCCTTCGACCGCGTCCCCGCGCAGGCCCACACCAGCCGCTCGGCGCGCTGGCTGCGGGTGCCGGTCGAGAACTCGGCCCGGCTGCAGGACACCGCCCGGGCCGCCGGGCTGACGATGAACACGGTCCTGCAGGGTGCCTGGGCGCTGCTGCTGTCGCGGCTGAGCGGCGAGCGGGACGTCTGCTTCGGCACCACGGTGTCCGGGCGCCCGGTCGAGCTGCCCGGCGCCGACGACGTCACCGGCATCTTCATCAACACCCTGCCGGTGCGCGTCACCGCGGCCGGCGGCGCCGTGGCCGACTGGCTCGCGGCCCTGCAGGCCCGGCAGGTGGAGGCCCGCCGGTTCGGGCACCTGCCGCTGACGAAACTGCAGGCTTGGAGCGGCACGTCCGGCAGCCTGTTCGACAGCCTCGTCGTCTTCGAGAACTACCCGGTCAGCGCCGCCGCGGCGCACGGCCTGCGGCTGCGGGACGTCGACGCGGTAGAGACGACGAACTACCCGCTCAGCATCGTCGCCTCGCCGGGGAAGACGCTCACCATCGACGTCGGCTACGACCCCGACCTGTTCGACACCGCCACCGCCGAGCGGATCGCCCGGCAGCTCACCGGCATCCTCGACGCCTTCGCCACCGGCCCGCACCGGCGGCTGGACGAGGTCGACCTGCTCACCGAGGCCGAACGCCACCAGGTGCTGGTGGCCTGGAACGACACCGCGCACCCGCTGCCCGACGGCAGCGTCGCCGGGCTGTTCACCGCACAGGCCCGGCGCACGCCGGACGCGGTCGCCCTGACCGGCGACGACGTCGAGCTGACCTACGCCGAACTGGCGGAACGGGCCGAGCGGCTCGCCCGCTACCTGGTCTCACTCGGCGCCGGGCCGGAGCGGCTCGTCGGCGTGCTCATGGAACGTTCGCCGGAGCTGGTCGTCGCCGAACTCGCGATCGTGCTGGCCGGTGCCGCGTACCTGCCGCTGGACACCCGGGCCCCCGAGGCGCGGCTGCGGACCCTCCTGGACGGCGTGCCGATCCTGCTGGCCGACGACACCTGGGCCGACACCGCCCGGACACTCCACAGTGGACACGTCGTCGTCCCGGGCGGGCAGACCGCGGACGTCCCGCTGCCGACGGCGGACCCGGACAACCTCGCGTACGTCATCTACACCTCCGGTTCGACCGGCAAGCCGAAGGGCGTCGCGGTGCGTCAGCGGGACGTCGTGGCGCTGACCGCCGAGCGGCGATTCGCCGCGCACGACCGCGTGCTGCTGCATTCGCCGCAGGCGTTCGACGCCTCGACGTACGAACTCTGGGTGCCGCTGCTCAACGGCGGCACGGTCGTGCTCGCGCCGCCGGGTGACCTCGACGTCGAAACCCTCGGCCGGGTCCTGGCCACGCACAAGGTCACCGGGACGTTCCTGACGACCGGCCTGTTCCGGCTGGTCGCGCAGGAGGCGCCGGAGGTGTTCGCCGGGGTCCGGGAGGTCTGGACCGGCGGCGACGCCGTGCCCGCGGCCGCCCTGCGCCGGGTCCAGGAAGCGTGCCCGGACACCCTGGTCGCCGACGTCTACGGGCCGACCGAGACCACGACGTTCGCGACCGTGCAGCCGCTGCCCGGTGAGATCCCCGACGTCGTCCCGATCGGCAAGCCCCTGGACAACATGCGGGCCTACGTCCTCGACGCCGACCTGCGGCCGGTCCCGCCGGGTGCGTCCGGCGAGCTGTACCTCGCCGGCGCGGGCTTGGCGCGCGGCTACCACGGCGACCCTGGCCTGACCGCCGACCGGTTCCCGCCCGCACCCTTCGGGCCGCCCGGCGAGCGGATGTACCGCACCGGCGACCTGGTGCGCTGGAACGCCCGCGGCGAGCTGGAGTTCGTCGGCCGGGTCGACGAGCAGGTCAAGGTCCGCGGCTTCCGCATCGAGCCGAGCGAGATCGAGGCCGCGCTGGCCGAGCACCCCGGCGTCACGCAGGCCGCGGTGGTGGCGCGGGAGGACCACGGCGTCAAGCGCCTGGTCGCCTACTTCACCGGCGACGCGGACGACCTGGCCGCGTTCCTGGGCCGGACGCTGCCGGACTACATGGTCCCGGCCGCGTTCGTCCGGCTCGAGCGGTTCCCGCTGAACGTCAACGGGAAGCTCGACCGCACCGCCCTGCCCGCGCCGGACTTCACCGCCGACCGCAGCCGCACCGAGCCCTCGACCGAGGCCGAGCGGACGCTCGCCGCGATCTGGGCGGACGTCCTCGGCGTCGACGGCGTCGGTGCCGAGGCCAACTTCTTCGAGCTGGGCGGGGATTCCATCCTCAGCATCCAGGTCGTCTCGCGCGCCCGCCGGGCCGGGCTGACCCTGCTGCCGCACGACGTCTTCCGGCACCCGACGCTGGCCGCGCTGGCCGCGCACGCCGGCGGTGACGGCGGACCGCGCGCCGAGCAGGGCCCGGTCACCGGCGAGGCGCCGCTGACGCCGATCCAGCGCTGGTACTTCCAGACCCAGCCGGAGCGGTTCGACCAGCGGGTGGTGGTCGAGTTCGCCGAGGACGTCGACGAACCGGCGTTGCGTCGCGCGCTGGCCGCGCTCTGGGAGCACCACGACGCGCTGCGGCTGCGGTTCGGCGGCGGGGTCCAGCACGGCGAGCCGGTCCGACCGGTGGAGCTGCTGCGCGACAAGGTGGCGTTCGACCTCGCCCGCGGCCCGCTGCTGACCGCGGTGCTCGACGGGCGGCGGCTGCTGCTGGCCGCGCACCACCTCGTCGTCGACGGCGTGTCGTGGCGGATCCTCCTGGAAGACCTCCAGGCCGCCTACCGCGGCGAGACGCTCGCCCCGAAGACGACGGCGTTCCTCGACTGGGCCCGGCGGCTGGCCGCACTGGCCGAGGCCGGTGGCTTCGACGACGAGCTGGACCACTGGCGCGGCCTGCCGCCCGTGCCACCGCTGCCCGCCGACGGCGAGGGTCCGGCCACCATCGCCGACAGCCGCGAAGTCACCGTCCGGCTCACCGCCGAGGAGACGCGCGCGCTGGTGCAGGACGTCCCGGAGGTGTACCGGACGCAGGTCAACGACGTCCTGCTCGCCGCACTGGGCCGCGTGCTGCGGGACTGGACCGGGCAGACGCCCGTCGTGAACCTCGAAGGCCACGGGCGGGAGGAGTTGTTCGACGACGTCGACCTGTCCCGGACCGTCGGCTGGTTCACCACGATGTTCCCGGTGGCCCTGGAGGTTCCGGACGACTGGGGCACGGCACTGAAGTCGGTCAAGGAGCAGCTGCGGTCGGTACCGCGACGGGGCATCGGCTATGGGGCACTCCGGTACCTCACCGGCACCGCGCCCGTGATCGATCCCCTGGTGAGCTTCAACTACCTCGGCCGGTTCGACGACGACGCCGCGGGCAAGCTCGACGCCGACGTCGACCCGGCCGCGCCCCGGACCCACGCCCTCGACGTCGTCGGCCGGATCACCGGCGGCGAACTGGAACTGAGCTGGTCCCACATCGCCGGGCTGCACCGCCACGACACCGTCGCCGCACTGGCCGGGCGGATGCTGGACGCCCTTCGCGAGATCATCGCGCACTGCGCGACCCCGGAGGCCGGTGGCCGGACGCCGTCGGACTTCCCCCTGGTCACCCTCGATCAGTCGCAAGTGGACGCACTCGCCGGCGACGGGCGGGCCGTCGAGGACGTCTACCCGCTGACCCCGATGCAGGGCGGCATGGTCTTCCACGGCCTCTCGCAGACCGCCCAGGGCCTGTACTTCGAGCAGGCCACCTTCGTCCTCGACGGCGTCACCGACCCGGCCCGCCTCGCCCGCGCATGGCAGCAGGTCGTCGACCGGACACCGGTCCTGCGCACGGCGTTCATCTGGGCCGGGGTCGACGAGCCGGTGCAGGTCGTCCACCGCGCCGCCGAACTGCCGGTCCGCCACCTCGACTGGACCGGGCTCGGCGAACCCGGCCGCGCCGAAGAACTGCGGCAGCTGCTGGCCGAGGACCGCGACCAGGGCCTCGACCTCGGCACCGCACCGCTGATGCGGGTCGTCCTGGCCCGGCTGTCGGACACCGAAGTCCAGGTGCTGTGGACGTTCCACCACGTCCTGCTCGACGGCTGGAGCGTCTTCCAGGTCCTCTCCGACGTCTGCACTGCCTACGCCGGGCAGCCGCTGCCGGTGCGGCCGCCGTTCCGCGAGTACCTGGCCTGGCTCGCCCGCCAGGACGACACCGAGGCCGAACGGTTCTGGCGTGCCGCGCTCGCCGGGATCGAAGGCCCGACACCGCTGCCCGCCGACCGGACCCGGGCGCCGGGGCATGCGCCCTGTTCGGCGGAGTGGCTGCCGGTCCGGCTCGACGAGTCCGCCACCGGCACGCTCGACGCGTTCGTCAAGCGGCACGGCCTCACCCACAACGTCGTGCTGCAGGGGGCCTGGACGCTGCTGCTGTCGGTCTACAGTGGACACCGCGACGTCGTGTTCGGCGCCACCACCTCCGGCCGCCCGGCCGAAGTACCCGGCGTGGACGACATCACCGGCATCTTCATCAACACGCTGCCCGTGCGGGCCGAGGTCCGCCGCGGCGCCCGCGTCGCCGAGTGGCTGGCCGGGCTCCAGGCCGCCCAGGCCGAAGCCCGCGGCCACGGGCACGTGCCGCTGGCCCGCGTGCAGGGCTGGGCCGGGCTACCGGGCGGGGTGAACCTGTGCGACAGCCTGGTGGTGTTCGAGAACTACCCGATCACCGGCGCGGCCGCCGGGCACGGCCTGGCCGTGCGCGAGCTGTCGGCACGCGAGACGACGAACTTCCCGCTCACCGTGGTCGCCTCACCCGGCCGGGAACTGACCGTCGACTTCGGCTACGACCCGGCCCTGTTCGACGCCGCTACGGCCGCCCGCCTCGCCGGGCACCTGCTCACCCTGCTGCGCGAGCTGGCCGCCGACGGCGACCGCGTGCTCGGCGACGTCCCGATGCTGACCGCCGACGACGCCCGCACCCTGGCCGAGTGGACGGCTCCCGCCGCGGAACCACCGGCCCGGACGCTGCCGGAGCTGTTCGCCGAGCAGGTCCGGCAGCGTCCGGACGCGGTCGCGGCCGTCCTCGACGGCGAGCCGGTGACCTACGCCGAGCTGAACCGGCGGGCCAACCGCTTGGCGAACCGGCTGGTCGGGCTCGGGCTGCGGCCGGAGGAACCGGTCGGGCTCGCCGTCGGCCGCGCCGCGGCCGTGGTCGCCGAGCTGGCCGTGGTCAAGGCGGGCGGCGCCTACCTCCCGCTCGACACCCGCGCGCCCGCCGAGCGGCAGCAGACGCTGCTCGACGGCGTCCGGTTCGTCGTCGCCGAGACGGCGTACCCGTACGCCCGGACCGTCCTGCTGTCCTCTGTGGACGACGAGCCCGACGGCGATCCGGCCGTCGACGTTGATCCGGACCAGCTGGCGTACGTGATGTACACGTCCGGGTCGACCGGCGTGCCGAAGGGTGTCGCCGTGCGGCACCGCGACGTGGCCGCACTGGCCGCCGACCACCGGTTCCGCGGCGGCGCGCACGAGCGCGTCCTGCTGCACTCGCCGCTGGCCTTCGACGCCACGACCTACGAGCTGTGGGTGCCGCTGCTGGGCGGTGGCTGTGTCGTCGCCGGTCCCGGCGAGGGCGTGGACGCGCCGGCGTTGCGCGAGCTGGTCCGCGAGCACGGCCTGACCGCGATGTGGATCACCGCCGGGCTCTTCCGCGTGCTGGCGCAGGACACCCCGGACTGCTTCGCGGGCCTGCGCGAGGTCTGGACCGGCGGCGACGTCGTCCCGGCGGCCGCGGTCCGGCGGGTCCTGGCCGCGTGTCCCGGCCTGCGGGTCGTCGACGGCTACGGCCCGACCGAGACGACCACCTTCGCCACGGCCCACCCGATGGCCGGGCCCGTCCCGGACCGCATTCCCATCGGCAAGCCGCTGGACGGCGTGCGGGCCCGCGTCCTCGACGCGGACCTGCGCCCGGTGCCGCCGGGCGTGCCCGGGGAGCTGTGCCTGGCGGGTGCGGGCCTGGCCCGCGGCTACCGGAACCGGCCGGGCTTCACCGCCGACCGGTTCGTCGCCGACCCGTACGGCCCGCCGGGGGAGCGGATGTACCGCACCGGCGACATCGTCCGCTGGACCGCCGACGGCGAGCTGGAGTTCCTCGGCCGCGTCGACGACCAGGTGAAGCTGCGCGGATTCCGCGTCGAGCCCGGCGAGGTCGAGGCCACGCTGGCCCGGCACCCCGACGTCGCGCAGGCCGCGGTCGTCGTCCGCGAAGACCAGCCGGGTGCCAAGCAGCTCGTCGCCTACGTCGTCTCGGACGCCGGTGAGGACGCGCTCCGGGCGTTCCTGGCCCGGTCGCTGCCGGACTACCTGATCCCGGCGGCGTTCGTCGCGCTGGACCGGCTTCCGGTGAGCGCCAACGGCAAACTCGACCGGCGCGCGCTGCCCGCTCCCGCCGGGCCGTCGGCCGGGCACGTCGAGCCGTCGACCGAGACCGAGCGCGCGATCGCGGCGATCTGGGCCGAGGTGCTGGGCGTGGACCGGGTCGGTGCCGAAGACAGCTTCTTCGCGCTCGGCGGCGATTCGCTGCGGAGCCTGCAGATCGCGGCCAAGGCGAGCGCGCTGTTCGCCGTGCGGCTGACCCCGGCCGACGTGCTGACCGCCCGCACCGTCGCCGGGCTGGCCGGTGCGGTCGAGGAACTCATCCTGGGCGAGCTGGAAAGCCTCGCCTCCGACCAGGAAGCGTGAGGACGTCCCATGACCTCGTCCCGACAGGACCGCATCGCGGCACTGCCCGCCCACCTGCGGGAGGCGCTGCGTGCGCGGCTGGCGGGAACGGCCGCGGCGGCACCGGAGATCCCGGCAGGCGCGGACCGTTCCCGTCCACTCCCGCTGTCGTCGGCCCAGCGGCGGCTGTGGTTTCTCAGCCGGCTGCGCCCGGACGACCCCGAGTACAACAGCGCGCTCGCCCTGCGCCTGACCGGCACCCTCGACACCGGCGCGCTGGCCACCGCGCTGCGGCTGCTGGTCGCCCGGCACGAACCCCTGCGCACCACGTTCGACGAGGTCGACGGCGAGGGCGTCCAGCTGGTCCGGCCGCCGTACGAGGTGCCGCTGCCGGTCGTCGACGTCACCCCGGACGACCTCGACGCCGTCCTGCGCGCGGAGTACGCGCGGCCGTTCGACCTCGCCCGCGGCCCGTTGCTGCGCGCGGTCCTGCTGCGCCTCGGCCCGGCCGAGCACGTGCTGCTGGTGTGCGTACACCACATCGCCACCGACGGCGCGTCGATGGGCGTGCTCACCGAGGAGCTGGGCCTGCTCTACCGCGACGGCGCACGAGCCGAGCTGCCCGCCCAGCCCTTGCAGTACGCGGACTTCGCCGTCTGGCAGCACGACCGGCCGACCCGGCCGGCGGGCCTGGAGTACTGGAAGCAGCAGCTCGCCGGCGTGACACCGCTCGAACTGCCGACCGACCGCCCGCGTCCGGCCACCCGGGGCACCGCGGGCGCGGTCCGCGAATTCGCCGTCCCCGCCGAGGTCGCCGGGCGGCTCGCCGAGCTGGCCCGTACGTCGGAAACCACGCTGTTCACCGTGCTCGTGGCCGCCTGCCAGGCGCTGTTCGCGCGCTACACCGGGCAGGACGACATCGCGCTCGGCACGGTCGTGCAGGGCCGCGACCGGCCCGAGCTGGCCCGGGTCGTCGGGTTCTTCGTCAACACCGTCGTCCTGCGTTCCACTGTGGACGCCTCGGTGCCGTTCACCGAGCACCTGGCCCGCACCCGCCGGACCGTCCTCGACGCCTTCGCCCACGACGACGTGCCGTTCGAGGAACTCGTCGACGCCGTGCACGCCGGGCGCGACCCCGGCCGCAACCCGCTGTTCGACGTCATGGTGCTGCTGCACAGCAACTCCGGGACGGGCCCGGCGTTCCCGGGCCTGTCGGTGGAACCGGCCGGGGTGCCGCGGGATTCGTCGAACTTCGACCTGACCGTGGAGTTCGAGGAAGCCGGCGGGCGGCTGGCCGGGATCGTCGAGTACAGCACCGAGCTGTTCGACGCGGCCACGATCGACCGCCTGATCGCGCACCTGCTGCGGCTGCTGGCCGGGATCGCCGCCGGGCCGGGCCGGCGGCTCGCCGACCTCCCGCTGACCACCGAAGCCGAAGAGCGGCAGCTGCTGCACTGGGGACGCCGGGCCGTCGACGTCCCCGAGACGACCGTCGTCGGCCTCCTCGACCACCAGGCGCGGACCCGGCCGGACGCGACCGCGCTCGTCTGCGGTGACGTCCGGCTGACCTTCGCCGAACTCGCCGCCCGCACCGACGCGCTCGCCGCGGACCTGGCCGCGCGGGGCGCCGGGCCGGACCGGGTGGTCGCGGTCCTCCTGCCCCGCTCGGCCGAGGCGATCGTCGCGCTGTTCGCCGTGCTCAAGGCCGGTGCGGTGCACCAGTCGATCGACCCGGGACTGCCACCCGAGCGGATCCAGGTGCTGCTCGACGACACCCGCCCGGTGGTCGTGCTCGACGACACGACCGCGTCCACCGGCAGACCGAGACCGGCCCCGCCCCAGCCGTCGGACGCCGCCTACGTCGTCCACACCTCCGGCTCGACGGGCACGCCCAAGGGCGTCGTCGTCGAGCACGCCGCTCTGGTGAACCTGATCGTCAACCACCGCCAGGTGTTCGGCCGCGGCCCGCTGCGCGTCGCGCTGACCGCGACGCTGTCGTTCGACACCTCCTGGGAAGGCCCGCTGCTGCTGGCCGACGGCCACGAACTGCACCTGGTCGACGACGAGACCCGCCTCGACCCGGCCGCGCTCACCCGCTATGTCCGCGAGCAGCGCGTCGACTTCCTCGACGTCACGCCGTCCTACCTGCGGCAACTGCTGCCCGCCGGCCTCCTCGACGGTACGCACCGCCCGCGGTTCCTGATGGTCGGCGGCGAGGCACTCGAACCGGACCTGTGGCAAAAGCTGACCGAGGCAGACACTGCCGCGTACAACTACTACGGCCCGACCGAATCCACAGTGGACGCCACCTGCGCCCCGGTGTCCGGCGACCGGCCGCTGATCGGACGGCCGCTGGGCAACGTGACCGCCTATGTCCTCGACGAGCATCTGCGGCCGGTCCCGGCCGGCGTGCCCGGCGAGCTGTGTCTCGCGGGCGCCCAGCTGGCCCGTGGCTACCTCGGCCGTCCGGGGCTGACCGCGGACCGGTTCGCCGCCGACCCCTTCGGCGCGCCCGGCACCCGCCTCTACCGCACCGGCGACCGGGTCCGCTGGACACCGGACGGGCGGCTGGAACACCTCGGCAGGCTCGACGAGCAGGTCAAGGTCCGCGGCTTCCGCATCGAGCCGGGCGAGGTCGAGACGGCGTTGCGCGCACGGCCGGGCGTCACCGACGCCGCGGTGGACGCCCGCGACGGACGGCTCGTCGCCTACGTCGTCGGGGACGCCGACCTGGCGACGCTGCGGGCCGGGCTCACCGAAGTCCTGCCCGCTCATCTCGTGCCGTCGGCGTATGTGCCGCTCGACCGGCTGCCGCTGACCCGCCACGGCAAGCTGGACCGCCGCGCCCTCCCGGACCCCGAGGTCACCGCCACCACGCCGTACGTCGCGCCGCGGACCGACCGCGAACGGCTGGTCACCGATGTGTGGGCCGAGGTCCTGGGCGTCGCCCGCGTCGGCGTCGACGACGACTTCTTCGACCTCGGCGGGGATTCCCTGCTCGGCATCCGGGTGGTGGCGCGGCTGCGGGACGCGCTCGGCACCGACGTCCCCGCCCGGCTCGTCTTCACCGCTCCCACTCCGGCCCGGCTGGCCGCGCAGCTGCCGGACGCGGCGGAACCGGGCACGGTGATCCCGGTGCTGCCGCGTGACGGCGGCCGGTTCGAGGCGCCGCTGTCGTTCGCCCAGCAGCGCCTGTGGTTCCTCGACGAGTTCGAGCCCGGCAGCACCGAGTACGTCTCACCGACCGTGTTGCGCCTGCGCGGGAAGCTCGACACCGGCGTGCTCAACCGCGCCCTGACCGCGTTGGTCGCCCGGCACGAGTCCCTGCGCACGACGTTCGCGACCGTCGACGGCCACGGCGTCCAGGTCGTCCACCCGCCGTATGCGGTCGAGGTCCCCGTGCGCGACGGCGACCTCGCGACGGCGTTCGAGGCCGTGTCCGGGCCGGTGGACCTGCACACCGGGCCGCTGCTGCGGACCGCGCTCACCCGGCTCGGCCCCGAGGACCACGTCCTGACCCTGGTGCTGCACCACATCGTCACCGACGGCTGGTCCGCCGGGGTGCTGCTGGCCGAGCTGGCCACCTGCTACGCCGCCTTCGCCCGCGGCGAGGAACCGGCGCTGCCGCCGTTGCCGGTGCAGTACGCCGACTACGCGGTCTGGCAGCGCGAACGCCGCTTCGACGACCAGCTCGGCTACTGGCGGCACCGCCTCGACGGCGTCCCGGTGCTGGACCTGCCCACCGACCGGCCGCGCCCGCCGGTCCGCACGAAGAACGGCGCGCTGCACGAGTTCCGCGTCCCGGCCGGGACGACCGCTCGGCTCAAGGACCTGTCCCGCCGGCACGGCGGCACGCTGTTCATGACACTGGTCGCCGCCTGCCAGCTGCTGTTCGCCCGCTGGTCGGGGCAGTCGGACGTCGCGGTCGGCACGGTCGTGTCCGGCCGGGAACGCACCGAGCTGGAGGGGCTGATCGGCTTCTTCGTCAACACGCTCGTGCTGCGGTCCACAGTGGACCTCAGCCGCGGCTTCGAAGCCTTCCTCGGCGACGTGCGCGACACCGTGCTCGACGCCTTCGCCCACCAGGACGTCCCGTTCGACCGCGTCGTCGACGACCTGCAGCCCGACCGCGACACCAGCCGCACCCCGCTGTGCCAGGTGATGGTCGTGCTGCACAACACCCCGGACGCCCGGCCCGCGCTGCCCGGCCTGGAGCTGGAGGAACTCGCGCCGCCGATCGTCACCGCCGGGTTCGACCTCGCCGTCCACTTCCAGGAGACGGCCGGACGCCTCGACGCCGTCGTCAACTACAACACCGACCTGTTCGACACCGCGACCATCGAACGGCTCACCGGCTGGCTCGGCGTGCTCCTCGACGGCATCGCGGCCGCGCCGGACCGCCCGCTCGCCCGGCTGCCGTGGACCACCGCCGCCGAACGCGACCTCGTGCTCTCGACGTGGAACGGCACGACGTCGTCGCAGCCCGAGCCGACACTGCCGGAGCTGTTCGCCGCGCAAGCCGCCCGCACCCCGGACGCCGTCGCCGTGACCAGCGGGACCACCGAGCTGACCTACGCCGAACTCGACCGGCGCGCCAACCGCCTGGCCCACCGGCTGATCGCCGAAGGCGCGGGCCCGGAACGGCTGGTGGCGCTGCGCTTGCCGCGGTCGGCCGACCTGGTGGTGGCGATCCTGGCGGTGCTGAAGACCGGCGCCGGCTACCTGCCGATCGACCCGGCCTACCCGGCGGCCCGGATCGAGGCGATGCTGGCCGACGCCCGCCCGGTGTGCGTGGTGGACTCCGTCGAAGCCGCAGACGGACCGGACACCGCGCCCGCGGTGCGAATCGACCCGGGTAGCACCGCCTACGTCATCTATACCTCCGGCTCGACCGGGCTGCCCAAGGGCGTGCTGATCCCGCACGCGAACGTGACCCGGCTGTTCTCGGCGACCGCGCCCTGGTTCGGCTTCGGCGAGCAGGACGTCTGGACGCTGTTCCACTCCTACGCGTTCGACTTCTCGGTGTGGGAGCTGTGGGGCGCGCTGCTGCACGGCGGCCGCCTGGTCGTCGTCCCGCAGGACGTCGTGCGCGCGCCCGAGGACTTCCTGGCCCTGCTGGCCGAGCAGCGCGTCACCGTGCTCAACCAGACGCCCTCGGCGTTCTACCGGCTGAGCACGCTGCCGTCGGCGCCGCTGAGCCTGCGGTACGTGATCTTCGGCGGCGAGGCACTGGAACCGGCCCGGCTGGCCGAGTGGTACCGCCGCCACCCGGACGGGCCGCGGCTGGTCAACATGTACGGCATCACCGAGACCACGGTCCACGTCACCCACCGCGTGCTCGGCGACGGCCGCGCCACGGTCGGCGTCCCGATCCCGGACCTGCGGACCTACGTCCTGGACGCGGACTTGCAGCCGGTGCCGCCGGGCGTCACCGGCGAGCTGTACGTCGCGGGCGCGGGCCTGGCCCGCGGCTACCTGAACCGGCCGGGCCTGACCGCGTCCCGGTTCGTCGCCGACCCGTTCGGCGCGCCGGGCACGCGGATGTACCGCACCGGCGACCTCCTGCGCTGGACCGCCGACGGCGAGCTGGAGTACCGCGGCCGCGCCGACCAGCAGGTCAAGATCCGCGGCTTCCGGATCGAACCCGGCGAGATCGAGGCCGCGCTGACCGCCCACCCCGACGTCGCCGAGGCCGCCGTCGTCGCCCACGGCAGCGGGGACGCCCGGCGGCTGGTCGCCTACCTGACCGGGACGGTTCCCGGGACCACCGCGCTGCGCGAGTTCCTCGGCCGTTCGCTGCCCGCGCACATGGTTCCCGCGGTGTTCGTCCCGCTCGACAAGCTGCCGCTGAACGCCAACGGCAAGCTCGACCAGCGGGCCCTGCCGGAACCCGGCGCACGCACCGAAACCCGGTACGTCGCCCCGCGCACCGACGCCGAAGCCACGCTCGCCGAGGTGTGGTCGGCCGTCCTCGGCGTCGAGCGCGTCGGTGTCGAGGACAACTTCTTCGGCCTCGGCGGCGACTCGATCCTCAGCATCCAGGTCGTGGCCAGGGCCCGGCACGCGGGGCTGACGGTGTCGTCGAAGGACCTCTTCCGGCACCAGACTATCGCCGAGCTGGCCCAGGTCGTCACGACCGACGCGCCGTCGGCGCCGGCCGAGGTCGCCGGGCCCGCCCCGCTCGGCCCGATCCAGTCGTGGCTGTTCGAGCACCTGGAGCAGCCGTGGCGGCTCACCATGTCCGTCCACGTCGTCCTGACCGCCGCCGACGTCCCGCGGCTGGCCGGGGCACTGGCCCGGGTCGCCGAGCGGCACGACGCGCTGCGCATGCGTTTCTCCCGCACGGACACCGGCTGGCAGCAGGAACCGGCGGCGACCGACGCACCCGGCCTGCTGCGGCACGTCGATCTGTCCGAAGTGGACGACGTCGCCGCCGCGATGCACGCCGAAGCCGAACGCGCGCAGTCCTCCCTCGACGTCACCGCCGGACCGGTGTGGCGCGCGGTGCTGTTCACCTTCCCCGACCGCCTGCCGCAGCTGTTCCTCACCGCCCACCACCTGGTGATGGACGGCGTCTCGTGGCGCATCCTGCTCGGCGACCTCGACCGCGCCTACCGCGGCGAACCCCTGGAACCGGTGGGCACCTCATTCACCCACTGGGCCCGCACGCTCGCCGGGCACGTCCGCGCCGGGAAGCTCGACGACCAGCTCGCGTACTGGACGTCCCGTGCCGGTGACCCGGCGCTCCCGGTCGACCGCGACGGCCGCAACACCACCGCGTCGGCCCGCACGGTGTCGGTGTCGCTCGGCCGCGAGGAGACCGCGGCGCTGCTGCAGAGCGTGCCGGGCGCGTACCGCACCGAGGTCAACGACGTCCTGCTGAGCGCCCTCGGCCACGTGCTGTCCCGCTGGACCGGCCGCTCGCGCGTCGTGCTCGCCCTGGAGGGGCACGGCCGCGAGGAGATCGCCGCGCCCCTGGATCTGTCGCGCACGATCGGCTGGTTCACCGCCCAGTACCCGCTCACGCTCGACGTGCCCGGCGACGGCTGGGACGCGGTCCTCAAGTCCGTCAAAGAACAGCTGCGCGCGGTCCCGGACAAGGGTGCCGGCTACGAAGCCCTCCGGTACCTGAGCCCGTCCGGCGCGGTCCTGCGCGACGACCCGGCGCCGATGATTTCCTTCAACTACCACGGCCGCTGGGACGTCGACGGCGGCGACGGCTGGTACCGCGGGCGGGGCGAGAGCCTCGGGCACGACGCCGACCCGGACGGCACCCGGCCCTACCTGCTCGACGTCATCGGCGTCGTCGAAGCCGGCGGACTGCACCTGACCTGGGAGTACTCGGCCGAGGTCCACGAGGAGACCACGGTCCGCAGGCTCGCCGAGGACACCGCTGGTGCGCTGCGGGAGATCATCGCGCACTGTGCCGGGACGGGCGGCCGCACGCCGTCGGACTTCCCGCTCGCCCGGCTCGGCCAGGCCGACGTCGACCGCCTGGCCGGGGACGGCCGCGACGTCGAGGACATCTACCCGCTGACGCCGCTGCAGGCGGGCATGGTGTTCCACAGCCTCGTCGACCACGGCTCGACCGCCTACTTCGACCAGTTCCGCCTGCGGCTGGCCGGGGTGCGCGACCCGGCGGCGCTGGCCGAGGCGTGGCAGCGGGTCGTCGACCGCACGCCGATCCTGCGCAGCAGCACGGTCTGGGACGGCGTCGACGAGCCCGTCCAGCGTGTGCACCGCGCAGTCCGGGTGCCGGTCACCCACCACGACTGGCGCGCGCTCACCCCGGACGAGCAGCAGGCCGCGCTGGAGAAACTGCTGGCCGACGACCAGGCGCAGGGCATGGACCTGACCACGCCGCCGCTGATGCGGCTGGCCATCGCCCGCGTCGCCGACGACGAGGTCCAGCTGCTGTGGACCTCCCATCACGTGCTGCTCGACGGCTGGAGCACGGCGCAGGTGTTCGGCGAGGTGGCCGAGCAGTACGCGGCCATCGTCGAAGGACGGCCCGCGCAGCTCGTGCCGCGGCGGCCGTTCCGCGACTACCTCGGCTGGCTGGCCGGGCAGAACCGTGCGGAGGCGGAGGGCTTCTGGCGCGCGGAACTCGACGGCTTCGCCACACCGACCCCGCTGCCGTACGACCGCCTGCCGCAGGAGGCCCACCGCGCCGAGTCCGCCGACGCGGTGCTGGTCGAGCTGTCCGAAACGGACTCGGCCCGGCTGCACGAGACGGCGAAGGCGGCCGCGCTGACCGTCAACTCCGTCGTGCAGGGCGCGTGGGCACTGCTTTTGGCCCGCTACAGCGGGGAGTCCGACGTCCTGTTCGGCACCACGGTGTCCGGCCGCCCGGCCGAGCTGCCCGGAGTCGAGGCGATGATCGGGATGTTCATCAACACCGTGCCGACCCGGGTCGAGGTCCCGGCCGGGCAGCCGATCGGGGAGTGGCTGCGCGAGGTGCAGGCCCGCCAGGCCGACGCCCGCCGCTACGACTTCCTCGCGCTGTCGCAGCTGCAGGGGTTCACGGCGGTGCCGTCCGGCACGGCCCTGTTCGACAGCGTGGTCGTCTTCGAGAACTACCCGATCGAGGACAGCGGCCAGGACGGCGTGCGGGTGCTGGACGTCGACTCGGTCGACACGACGAGCTATCCGTTGAACCTCACGGCCTACCTCCACGACCGGCTCGGGCTGGAACTGTCCTACGACCCCCGGCTGTTCGACCGCGCCACCGCCCAGCGGCTGGCCGGGCAGCTGGCCGCGTTCGTCCGCGCCATCGTCGCCGACCCGGACCGCCCGGTCGGCGCGGTGTCCCCGCTGACCCCGCAGGAGCGCGAGCGGCTGCTGGCCACCGGCACCGGCGTGCAGGGCGAGGTCCCGGCGGGCACGATCGTGGACGTCCTCGACGCGACCGTGGCGCGGATCCCGCACGAGACGGCACTGGTCTTCCGCGACACGAAGTTGACCTTCGCCGAGTTCGGCGCGCGAGTGGCGAGGCTGGCCGAGGAACTGGTTTCCCGCGGTGCCGGGCCGGAGCGCGTGGTGGCCGTGCTGCTGCCGCGTTCGGCCGAGGCGGTCGTCGCGCTGTTCGCGATCCTCAAGGCGGGCGCGGTGTACCTGCCGGTCGACCCGGGCCTCCCGGCCGAGCGGATCCGGCTGCTGCTGGCCGACGCGCAACCGGTGGTCGTGCTCGGCGGCCACGGCGAAACCACCGCGCCAGCCACCGGAACGCGCGTGACGACCGCGAACGCCGCGTACGTCATCTACACCTCCGGCTCGACCGGCACGCCCAAGGGCGTCGTCATCGAGCACGCCGGGCTGATGAACCTCCTGGCCAACCACCGCCGCGTCGTCGGACGGGAGCGGCTGCGCGCGGCACTGACCGCGGCCCTGTCGTTCGACACGTCGTGGGAAGGCCTGCTGCTGCTGGCCGACGGGCACGAGCTGCACGTGATCGACGACGACACGCGGCTGGACCCGGTCGCGCTCGTCCGGTACGTCCAGCGGCAGCGCATCGAGTTCCTCGACCTGACGCCGACCTACGTGCACCAGCTGCTGCCCGCCGGCCTGCTGCGCGGCGAGCACCGGCCGCGGCAGGTGTGGCTCGGCGGCGAGGCCGCCACCGAGGCGCTGTGGCACGAGCTGGCCGCGTCCGGCACCGCGGCGTACAACTTCTACGGCCCGACCGAGGCCACAGTGGACGCGGCGTTCACCCGCCTGACCGGCGAGCGGCCCTCGATCGGGCGGCCGGTGCTGAACCTGCGCCTGTACGTGCTCGACGGCGCCGGCGAGCCGGTGCCCGAGGGCGTGCCCGGCGAACTGCACATCGCCGGCATCCAGCTCGCGCGCGGCTACCTGAACCGGCCCGGCCTGACCGCCGACCGGTTCGTGGCCGACCCGTTCGGGCCGCCCGGGTCCCGGATGTACCGCACCGGCGACCGCGTCCGCTGGGCCGCCGACGGCCGCCTCGACTACCTCGGCCGCGTCGACGAGCAGGTGAAGATCCGCGGCTTCCGCGTCGAACCCGGCGAGATCGAGGCAGTGCTGCGGCGGCACCCGGCGGTCGCCGACACCACCGTCGTCGCCCGCGACGGACGGCTGGTCGCCTACGTCGTCGGCGAAACCCGCGGCCTGCGGGCCTGGCTGCGGGAGCGGCTGCCGGACCACCTCGTCCCGTCGGTGTTCGTCGCGCTCGACGCCCTCCCGCTGACCCGGCACGGCAAGATCGACCGGCGCGCCCTGCCCGCCCCCGGGCGGGACGAGGCCGCCGAGTACGTCGCGCCGCGGACGGAGACCGAACGGCGGCTGGCCGCGATCTGGGCCGAGGTCCTGCGCGTCGACCGGGTCGGCGTCACCGACAGCTTCTTCGAGCTGGGCGGCGACTCGATCCTGAGCATGCGGCTCACTTCGCGGGTGCGGGCGGAGTTCGGTGCCGAGGTGTCGCCGCGGGCGTTGTTCACGACGCCGACGCTCGGCGGGTTCGCCGCGGGCCTGCCGCTCGGGCAGGCCGCCGCCGAGCCGATCCCGGTGGTGCCGCGTGACGGCGCGCTGCCACTGTCGTTCGCCCAGCAACGCCTGTGGTTCCTCGACGAGTTCGAGCCGGGCGGCACCGAATACCTCTCGCCCACAGCGTTGCGGCTGCGCGGCGACCTCGACGTCGACGCGCTGCGGCGGGCCCTGGACACGCTGGTCGCGCGGCACGAGTCGCTGCGCACGACGTTCGACGCGGTCGACGGCCGGGGTGTCCAGCTGGTGCACGAGCCGTACCACGTCGAGCTGCCGGTCGAGGACTACGACGAGGACGCCCTGGCGCGGGAGTCGCTGCGGCCGTTCGACCTGCGCACCGGGCCACTGCTGCGCGCCCGGCTGTTCCGGCGGGCCGCCGGGGACCACGTCCTGCTGCTGGTGCTGCACCACATCGTCACCGACGGCTGGTCCTCCGGCGTGCTGGCCACGGAACTGGACACCTGCTACGCCGCCTACGTCCGCGGCGAGGACCCCGCGTTGCCGCCGCTGCCGGTGCAGTACGCCGACTTCGCCGCCTGGCAGCGGAAACTGCTCGACGGGCCGCGCCTGGCCGAGGAACTCGACCACTGGCGCGAGCGCCTGGCCGGGCTCGCGCCGCTGGAGCTGCCTGCCGACCGGCCGCGCCCGCCGGTCCGCACCACCGAGGGGGCGTGGCTCGGGTTCGACGTCCCCGCCGAGGTCGCCGCGGGCCTGCGGGAGCTGGCGAGCACCCAGGACGGCACGCTGTTCATGACGCTGGTGGCCGCCTGCCAGGTCCTGCTGGCGCAGTGGGCCGGGCAGGACGACGTCGCCGTCGGCACGGTCACCGCCGGGCGCGACCGGCCCGAGCTGGACCGGCTGGTCGGCTTCTTCGTCAACACGCTGGTCCTGCGGTCCACAGTGGACGCCCGGACCTCGTTCCGGGACTTCCTGGCCGCGGTGCGGGACACCGTGCTCGACGCGTTCGCCCACCAGGACGTGCCATTCGAGCGGGTGGTGGACGCGGTGCAGCCGGTCCGCGACGCGAGCCGCACCCCGCTGTTCCAGGCGATGGTGCTGCTGCAGAACACCGGCGACCGGGCAGGCGGCGGCACGCTGGTCGCCGGCGAGGAGCCGCTGCCTGCGACGTCGGCGAACTTCGACCTGCTGGTGCAGTTCGAGGAGGACGAAGGCGAGCTGCACGGCGCGATCAACTACAGCACCGGCCTGTTCGACGCGGCGACGATCGAGCGGCTCGTGCAGCGGCTGCGGACGCTGCTGACCACGCTCGTCGCGCAGCCGGACCGGCCGATGGCGGAGCTTTCGCTGCTGCCGCAGGCCGAACTGGACCGCCTGCGGGCCTGGAACGACACCGCACGCGACGTCGCCCCGGCGTCGCTGGCCCGGCTGTTCGAGGCGCAGGCCGAGCGGACCCCGGAGGCGCCGGCGCTGCTGTCCGGCGACGACCGGCTCACCTACGCGCAGCTGAACGCGCGGGCCAACCGGCTGGCCCGGCTGCTCGCCGAGCGCGGTGCCGGCCCGGAACGGATCGTCGCCGTCCGGCTGCCGCGCTCGGCCGCGCTGGTCGTCACCGAGCTCGCCGTGGCGAAGACCGGCGCCGCGTTCCTGCCCGTCGATCCGGCCTACCCGGCCGAGCGCGCGGAGTTCATGCTCCGGGACGCCGATCCGGTGTTCGTGGTCGACACCGAACTCGACGCCGCCGGGTACGACGGCACGAACCTCGAGGTGCCGTTCGATCCCGCGCAGGCGGCGTACGTGATCTACACGTCCGGCTCGACCGGGCAGCCCAAGGGCGTCGTGGTGTCGCACGCCGGGCTGGCGTCGCTGTCGGCCGCGGCCATCGGCCACTTCGGGACGGGCACTGGTGACCGCGTGCTGGTCTACAACTCGCCCAGCTTCGACGTGTCGATCTTCGAACTGTGCGTCTCGCTGCCCGCGGGTGCCGCGCTGGTCGTGCCGCCCGAAGGACCGGTGCTCGGCGCTCAGCTGGCCGAGTTGTTGCGGCAGCACCGGATCACGCACGCGCTGCTGCCGCCGGTCGCGCTGGGCACGGTGCCCGGCGAGCCGCTGCCGGACCTGCGCACGCTGGTCGTCGGCGGCGAAGCCTGGCCGTCCGCGCTGGTGGACCGGTGGGCGCCCGGCCGCCGCATGATCAACGCCTACGGGCCGACGGAGGCGTCGATCGTGACGTCGTGGAGCGAGCCGCTGGTCCCGGGCGGCCCGATGCCGATCGGCAGGCCGATCCCGAACACCCGGGTGCACGTCCTGGACGCGGCGCTGCGGCCGGTGCCGATCGGCTCGCCCGGCGAGCTGTACGTCGCCGGGCTCGGCCTGGCCCGCGGCTACCTGAACCGGCCGGGCCTGACCGCCGACCGGTTCGTGGCCGCCCCCTTCGGCGAGCCGGGTGCCCGGATGTACCGCACCGGCGACGTCGTCCGCCACACGGCCGCGGGTGAGCTGGAGTTCGTCGGACGGGCCGACGAGCAGGTCAAGATCCGCGGCTTCCGGATCGAGCTGGGTGAGATCGAGGCGGCGCTGCGGCGCCACCCCGCGGTGCGCGACGCGGTCGTGGCCGTCCACGACTACGACGGGCACAAGCGGCTGGTCGCCCACGTCGTCGGCGAGCCGGACGGCCTGCGCGCCTACCTCGGCGAGACCCTGCCGGACCACCTCGTGCCCTCGGCGTTCGTGCCGCTGGAGAAGGTGCCGACGACCCCGAACGGCAAGGTGGACCGGCAGGCGCTGCCCGCGCCGGACGCGGCGGCGCTGCGGACCACGCAGTACGTCGCGCCGCGCACGGGGACCGAGGAGCTGCTGGCGGGGATCTGGGCCGAGGTGCTGGGCCTCGACCGCGTCGGCGCGGCGGACAACTTCTTCGAGCTGGGCGGCGACTCGATCCTGAGCATCCAGGTCGTCCACCGTGCCCGCCAGGCGGGGCTGGCGGTGCGGTCGAAGGACCTGTTCACCCACCAGACGGTCGCGGAGCTGGCGGCCGTGGCGACCACGGCCGAGGCGGGCGCCGACGACCGCGAAGCCGTCGTCGGCGACGTCCCGCTCACACCGATCCAGCGCTGGTTCTTCGACGCCGAGCCAGCCAATCCGGCGCATTTCAACCAGTCGGTCCTGGTGGAACTCGACGGTCCGGTGGACGAGGAGGCACTGCGCCAGGCGTTCGACGCGGTCGTCGCCCACCACGACGCGCTGCGCCTGCGGTTCGTGCGCACCGGCGACGGCTGGACCCAGCACAACGCCCCGGTGGAGCAGGCAACGGTGCTGCGCACGGTGTCCACTGTGGACCTGGAAAGCGCTGCGGACGAGGCCCACGCGAGCTTCGACCTGGCCCGGCCCCCGCACCTGCGTGCCCTGGTCACCGACGGCACCCGGCCCCGGCTGTTCGTCGCCGCGCACCATCTGGTGGTGGACGCGGTGTCGTGGGGCATCCTGCTGGAGGATCTGGAGCGGGCGTACCGGCATATCCAGGCGGGCGAGAAGCCCGACCTCGGCCCGAAGACGACGTCGTTCCGCGACTGGGCCCACCGCCTGCGCGAGTTCGTCGAATCGGGTGGCCTGGACGGCGAGCGTGCGCACTGGGCCCGTGACCTGCCGGGCCGCACCCTGCCGGTGGACCGCACCGACGGCCCGCCGTCCCCGCCCGAGGTGGTGACGGTCGCGGTGGACGAGCGCGACACGGGTGCGTTGCTGCACCGCGCGCCGGGCGCGTACCGCACGCGGATCAACGACGTCCTGCTGGCAGCGCTGGCCCGGGCACTGACCCGCTGGACGGGCGAGCAGGCGGTGACGGTCGACCTGGAGGGCCACGGCCGCGAGGAGATCCTGGACGACGTCGACCTGTCCCGCACGGTGGGCTGGTTCACGACGTTGTTCCCGGTGGCGGTGACAGTCGACCCGGACGCGGGCTGGCGGCAGTGCGTGAAATCGGTACGGCGCCAGCTGCGCGCGGTCCCCGGCAATGGCTTCGGTCACGGAGCCCTGCGCAGCTACCGCGATCCGGAACTGGGTGGCGAGGGAGCCCAGATCGCGTTCAACTACCTGGGCCAGGGCGAGAACACAACGGCAGGAGAGGGCCTCTACCGGCGCGCCCTGCCCCCGATCGGCCGCGACCAGGACCCGGCCAACGCCCAGGCCCACCTGCTGGAGGTGGTCGGTGGAGTGCGGGAGGGACGGCTGGAGTTTTCCTGGTACTTCCGGCCGGACCGCCACAACCGGGCGACGATCGAGAGGGTAGCGGCCGACTTCGCCGACGCGCTGCGCGGGATCGCGGCCGATTGCCGGGGTGAGGACGCATGAGCGGGGTTGACGGGGTGCGCGCGGAGTCCGCCGGTGAGTCGTTCGGCACCGCGCCGGTTCCCACGGGCGAGTCGCTCGCCACGACCCCTGCCGCCAAGGGCACCGGAGCGCCCGCCGAAGCGGCCTCCCGGGCAACCGAACCATGTCCCGTTCCCCGCGTCCCGGCCACCGGCGAGGTGCGGCCATGACCGGGCTCGGCCGCAACCGCGACTACCGGCTCCTGTGGACCGGCCAGGTGGTCTCCGAAGCCGGGTTCAGCACCACGACGATCGCCTTCCCGCTGCTGGTCCTGGCGCTCACCGGGTCCGCCGCCCAGTCCGGGCTGGTGCTGGGCGCGGTCGCGGTGGCGCAGCTGGTGGCCGGGCTCCCCGCCGGTGCGCTGGTGGATCGCTGGCACCGCAAGCGGATCATGCTCGGCTGCGAGGCCGTCCAGGCCGTCGCGGCCGCGTGCCTGGTGCTCGCCCTGTTCTGGCAGGTCGCGGGTGTCTGGCTGCTGGTGGCCGTCGCGGTTGTGATGGGCCTGTGCCGGGCGTTGTTCGAACCGGCGGAGGAGGCGAGCCTGCCGCGGCTGGTCGCCGAGGAGCAGGTGCCCGCCGCCGTCGCGATGAATGCCGCGCGCACCAGCGCGGGTCAGCTGTCCGGGACGGCTCTCGGCGGGTTCCTGTTCGCCCTCGGCCGGTTGGTGCCGTTCGCCTTCGACGTCGTCGCGCACGTCTTCGCGTTCGTGTCGCTGCTGTTCGTGCGCCTGCCCGACCGCCCGGACCGGCAGGCGGCGGACCGCCCGCCCGCGCACCTGGGCCGGGAGATCGCCGAAGGGCTGCGCTGGGTGTGGCAGCAGCGTCCGCTGCGCGTCACGGTCCTGTGCGTGGTCAGCCTGAACCTGCTCTTTTCCGCCTACTACCTCGTGATCATCGTGCTGGCGAACGACCGCGGCGTGCCGTCGGGCGAGATCGGCGTGATGGCCGCGATGCTCGGCGCCGGCGGGATCCTCGGCGCGCTGGCCGCGCCGTACCTGCACCGCAGGCTGAGCCCGTACCTGACGATCATCGGCGTCTTCTGGGCACTGACGGTCCTGACGCCGCTGGCGGTGTTCGTCCACAATGGATACCTCCTGGGCGCGCTGTTCGCGGCGATCGCGTTCCTGCCGCCGGCGGCGAACACGACGATCAGCACGTACCAGCTGCTGTTCACCCCCGACCACCTGCGCGGCCGCCTCGGCGGGGTACTGGGCGTGACGGGTGGCCTGGCCGCGGCGCTCGGCCCGGCTCTGGGCGGCTGGCTGATCGAGCTGCTCCCCGGCCCCGCGGCGGTGCTGACGTGCACGGCGGCGATCGCGGCGGTCACCCTCCTGACGACGTTCAGCGGCACCCTCCGCGGCTTCCCCGCCGCGGCCGAGCTCCGCGAACTCGAAGAAACACCCGGCCCGTGAGAGAAAGGAACCCGATGGACGACAACACCCAGTTCCAGGTCCTGGTCAACGACGAGGAGCAGTACTCCCTGTGGCCGGCGGACAAGGAGGTCCCGGCGGGCTGGCGCCCGGACGGCAAGCGCGGCACCCGCCAGGAATGCATGGACCACGTCGACGAGGTATGGACGGACATGCGCCCCCGCAGCCTCCGCGAACGCATGGCGGCCGGCTGACCCGCCGGTCCGCGGTCGTGAGTGGTAATTCGCGTTCTAACCCGAATTACCACTCACGACAAGCCGCGGCAGACCACGACGTCAGGCGCTGACCTGCCGTGCCCGGTGCTCGGCGACATGCACGCGCGTGGCACACCGCGTCGAGCAGAACCGGCGCCGCCCGTTGCGCGAGGTGTCGACGTACGCCGTTTCGCAGCCTTTGCGGCTGCAGATCCCGAGACGGTCCGGGGCCTCGCAGACGAGATGGGCGAGCCCGCCGGCGGTGTAGGCACGCACGCGTCCGACCGGCCCGGCATCCTCGGCGGCGTAGTGCAGGTGCGGCGGCTTGCCGTCGTGGGTGGTGATGTGCGGACGGCAGGCGGCCTCGGCGAGCAGCTCGTTGACCAGCTCCGGCCGCGCCTCGGGCCCGGCGGCGAACACCGGACGCAGCCGGGCGGCCCAGGCGCCGATCAGTGCGGCTTCGCCGTCGGTCAGCGCCGGGATGGCCATGCCGTTGCGGACCATGCCGTCGAGCAGCTCGCTCGCGGACCCGGCGTTGACCAGATCGGCGGCGACGAGCGCGGCGGCACCGCCGTAAGGGTTGAAGTGCACAAAGCCATTACATCAGGATCGCGCCATGAACCCAACCCGCTGCCCCCGCTGCGGCTGGCCCCTCGCCGAACTCCCGGCATCCGCGGCCCGGCCCGTCTCCCACCGCCTCGACTACGTCCGCTGCCTCTGCGGAAGCTGGCTGACCCGCCTCGACGGCGAAGTCGTCGGCGCCACCCGGCCGTCGCGGTGACTCACCGACCGCACCCACCCCTGCCGGTCGACGCGCGCTGAAAGGCGCTTTCGTCTCATCTGGTGCGGCGAAAGTCCCTTTCGCCGCACCAGATGCCAGGAAAGCGCCTTTCAGTTCACCCACGCGCCACCCGGCCGTCGCGGTGACTCAGAGATCGAGCACGCCCGCCGCGTTGTCGTTCCACTGGTCGACCCGGCGGATGTACTCGTACAACGCCCGGCTGCCGCGCACCCAGCGGCCCTGGTCGGCGATCGCCAGGTCGTCCGCGCCCGCGCGGCGGGCCTCCGTGGCGAAGCCCGAACGCAGCGAGTGCCCGGTCACCGGGTACGGCAGGCCCGCGCGCACACCCGCGCGGGTCAGGATCTGGTTGACCCCGGCCGTGGTCAGGGCCGCCTCGCCGACGTTGCCGTGGCGGTCGACCCGGCGGAACGCCGGCCCCTCGGTGATCCCGGCGCCGGAACGCCACGCATGCCACGCCCGCACCGGGTCGGTCTCCGGGCTCTCGCGGCGCGGGACGACCATGTCGCCGGTGCTCTTGCCGTGCCGCACGGTCACCGCCAGCCCCCGGTCGTCGACCGGCTGCACATCGGTGACCAGCAGGTTCGCCAGATCGGAACACCGGGCCGCGATCGGGAATCCGATGAGCAGCATGGCCCGGTCGCGCGCGCCCGCGAGCGTGTCGGGACACGCCCGCGACATCGCCCGCAGGTCCGTGAGCGTCACCATCGTGGCCTTGCCGCGGCCGCGCTGGATTCCCTCGCGCGCGAGCCGCCGGCGGTAGCCCTTGAGCGCGCGCCACGCCGCCCGGCTGGCTTCCGGGTCGACGACGACCTTGTGGTGCCGCAGCCCGGCGAGTGCCCCGGTGAGGCGCCGCTCGATCGTCGACGGCGCCGCCGGGGCGGCCCGCTCCGGCACTTCGGGCACCGTGCGCTCGGCCGGGCGCAGCGTCCGGCCGCGTTCGAGCCACACCACGAACCCGGTCAGCGCGCCGATCGACGCCGACAGCACCGGAATCCCCGCTTCGGCGGTGTAGTCCTGCCACACCTGCCAGTCCTGGGCGTAGGCCTTGAGCGTGTTGGGCGGCCGCTGGTCGTCGACGTGCCGGGCCGCGGCTTCGTCCAGCAACGCCAGCCGGTCCTGCGGGCTGAGCGCGGCGTCGGTCACCGGTTCCAGGTCGGGCACGGCACGCAAGGTTACGGGATGTCGCGCTCCGAGGGCAGGAACCGGTCCAGGGCGTCGGCCACTTCGCCGGGCCGTTCCAGCGTCTGGATGTGCGGCGCGCCGGGGACGACCTCGAACTTCGCGCCGCCGCCGATCCGGGCGGCGATGGCGGCCATGCCTTCGACCGGGATCGACGCGTCCGCCTCGCCGGCGAGCGCCAGCGCAGGCGCCGGGAAATCGCGGAGCCGCTCGTAGACGTCGAGGCCGCCGTAGCCACGCCAGATCGACGCCCACGTCGCCGGATCGAACGACGCCACGCAGTCGCGGGCGTACCGCACGCCGTCGGTGCCGGCGGCCAGCGCGTCGGCGGTGAACCAGCGTTCCAGGGTCGGGGCGATCAGCGGGGTCATGCCGCCGGTCTCGGCGAGGCGGGCGCGTTGCTCGAACGCCTCGGGCACCGGCCGGTCCGGCGCCGCCATCAGGGTCAGGGAGGCGAACCGGCCGGGCGCGGCGACGGCGGCGGTCTGCGCGATCGCCCCGCCCAGCGACAGCCCGGCGACGTGCGCGGTCTCCAGGCCCAGCGCGTCCAGCACGGCCAGCAGGTCGGCGCCGGTGGCCGCCATCGTGAACGGCAGCGGCGCCCCGGCGGCGGTCCCGTGCCCGCGGACGTCGTAGGCGAACACCCGGCGGCCCCGGGCGAGCCGGTCGAGCACCGGGTCCCACATGCGGCGGTCCAGGCCGAGGGAGTGGACGAGCACGACGGCGGGCCCGCGCGTGCCGCGCGTGGTCACGGTGGTCTCGTGGTCGGACGCGGAAATCTGCATGCCTTGATCCTTCCGTGGCCGTCCACGGAAAATTCCGCGGGACCCTGTCGATCCGCCCGGGCTTCGTTCGTGTCAGCGGTGAGACACCGAGGAGGACGACATGCAGCAGTACCTGCTCAGCATCTACCAGCCCGACGGCCCCACCCCGCCGCCGGAAGTCCTGGACGGCATCATGAAGAAGCTCGACGCCCTGAACGCCGACCTCAAGACGGCCGGAGCCTGGGTGTTCGCCGGCGGCCTGCACCCGCCGTCCACCGCGACGGTGCTGCGGGCAGCCGACGGCGACACGCTGGTCACCGACGGCCCCTACGCCGAGGGCAAGGAACACCTCGGCGGCTTCACGATCATCGCCGTCCCCGATCTCGACGCGGCGCTGGCGTGGGGCAGCCGCCTCGCCGACGCGGTCGCGCCGCTGCCGGTCGAAGTGCGGCCGTTCCAGGCATGACCGTCGAGGACGTCTTCGCCGCCGAGTACGGCCGCGCGGTGTCGGTCCTGGTGAAGGTCTTCGGCGACATCGACGTCGCCGAGGAGGCCGTGCAGGACGCGTTCGCCGAAGCGGTCCGGCGGTGGCCGTCCGCCGGGCTCCCGCCGAGCCCGGCGGGCTGGATCATCACCACGGCCCGCAACCGGGCCATCGACCGCCTGCGCCGCGAGGCCGCCCGCGAGGACAAACATGCCCAGGCGGCGCTGCTGCACGCGGAAGCCGAACCGATCGAGGAGGGCGCCGTGCCCGACGAACGGCTGCGGCTGATCTTCACCTGCTGTCACCCGGCGCTGTCACGGCAGGCGCAGGTCGCGCTGACGCTGCGGCTGCTCGGCGGCCTGACGACAGCGGAGATCGCGGCGGCGTTCCTGGTCGCCGAGCCGACGATGGCGCAGCGGATCGTCCGCGCGAAGAACAAGATCCGAGCCGCACGCATCCCGTACCGCGTCCCCCGCGACGCCGACCTGCCCGCCCGGCTGTCGGGGGTGCTGGCGGTGCTGTACCTGATCTTCAACGAGGGCTACACGGCCAGCGCGGGGGAGCACCTGGTCCGCGACGACCTGTGCCGCGAGGCGATCCGCCTGGCCCATGTCCTGGCCGGCCTGATGCCGGACGAGCCGGAGGTGTGGGGCCTGCTGGCGCTGATGCTGCTGGTCCACGCCCGCCGGGCGGCCCGCACGACGGCCGAGGGTGTCCCGGTGCTGCTGGCCGACCAGGACCGTTCCCGCTGGGACGCGCGGCTGATCGCGGAGGGACAGGAGATCGTCCGCCGCTGCCTGCGCCGCAACCAGCCGGGCCCATACCAGATCCAGGCGGCCATCCAGGCGGTCCACAGTGACGCACCGACCGACTGGCACCAGGTGAAGGCCCTCTACGACCAGCTGCTGGCGGCAACACCGACCCCGGTGGTGGCCCTGAACCGCGCGGTCGCGATCGCCGAGGTCGACGGCCCCGCCGCGGCGCTGGAGCTGGTGGAGGGTCTCGAGCTGACCGGGTTCCCGTTGTTCCACGCGATCCGGGCGGACCTGCTGGACCGCCTCGGCCGGGCCGGGGAGGCGGCCGAGGCTTACGGGACGGCGATCGAGCTGAATCGCAACGGTGCGGAGCGGGAGCTTCTGCGTGGCAAGCTCGCCGCGTGCCGTCAGCGGGTCTCGGGGGACAGGACGTAGGAGAACCGGCGCCCCGGGTCTGGCAGCGTCAGGTCTGGCACTGCGAGGTCGCCGCGCTGGACCAGTTCGACCAGGCGCCCCCCGCGGGCCTCACGTGGACGCGGATCGTGATTTTGACCGGGCCACAGATGCGGGTGGAGGTGGCGACGGCGATCGGGCCGACGGTGGAACGCCGCTGCACGGTGGTCCGGCCGCTGCCCATTTTCATCCAGTCGTCGCCGTCGCCCTGCACGTGGAGGTACGCCTCGTACTCGACCGATGAGGCGTGGGCGCGGGAGTTGGTGATGACGACGTGAGCGGTGATGTCGCGCCAGAAGATCTTCCCGTCCTTCCAGCGTTCGGCGGAAATGCAGCCCTGGGCGCCGATGTTCTGCGTTGAGATCCCGCCACCGCAGGCGACGGCAGCAGCTTGAGCCTCGACGGGGAAGGTGAACGCGGTCACGGCGGCTGCCGCGACGAGGGCTCCCGTACGCTTTATGAGCCGGGCAGTTTTTGTCATGGAGAAACCGTACCCGCTTTTCCGACATCCTCGCAGGTCAGAGGCTTCGCGACCCTGATTTCCAGCGCAGAAGAGTGAATTCCCATGGCAGTTTCTCGCCCAACCTAGGTAATGGCACCCTCTGAATTTCGCCGGATTGTGTGATTTCAGCGAACGTCGACCGCCCGGCCGCGGAACCACCTGGAACCAGTCTCCGGACCGAGCAGCAGTGGTCCGAGGCCGACGCGTCTGGGCACCGTCGCGGTCCGAGCCTTGAGTCGCCAGCCCGCGTACGAGGCCTCCCAGTTTTGAGGGCCCTCGGCGACCTCCCGGCGCTCTGACTTTGGATATGTGACCTTATCTCAACCTAGAGCCCGCCGACTTAATCTTCTAATTTTGAACAGATGCTTCTAGTTCTGATCAGAAGCTTTGATAGGGTGCTGACCATGACGGAAGACGCTGGTCAGATCCGGGTTTGCGAGTACCGGAGGTGCGGAGCGCCGCTGCCGCCGGCGGTGGGGCGGGGGAGCCGGGCGCGGTTCTGCCAGGACGGGAAGACCTGGGGGCGGCGGAACCTCAGCTGCCGTGACGCCGAGGCCGTCCTGTCGGACGCCGAGTCGTTGCGGGAGGCCGACACCGAACTCGACGACACCGCCGTCACCGCGCTCGCCGGTCAGGTCGACCGCGTGCTCGAACCGGCTCGCGGGCTGGTCGAGACGCTCACGACCCTGCGTCACCAGCTCGAAGCCACCACCGCCGCCGCGCTTGCCGAACGGGATGCGGCGCTTGCCGAGGCGACCGAACACCGTCGTCAGCGTGGGCTCGCCGAGGCCGAAGCCGCGCGGGCCCGTGAGACCGCCGACGAGGCCTCGGACATCGCCGCGGCCGCCGAGAAGGAGAAGGCCGCGGCGCTGCGGGAGCGCGATGCCGAGCGTGTCGCCCGCAAGGCCGCGGTGCAGGAACAGCAGCGCGCCGAAGGGCAGCTGGCCGCCGTCCGGGACGAGCTGGCCCGGGTCGGCGAGCGAGCCGAGGCCGCCGTCGCGTTGGCCGGGGAACGGGCCTCGGCGATCGCGAGCCTGACCGCCGAACTCGCGGCTGCCCGCGCCGCCCTGGACGAGGAACGCGCCCGCGGGGAGGCGGCCGCAGCGTGGGCCGAAGCCCGTGCGGACGCAGCCGGCGAACGGCTCGACGCGGCCCGCCGCGAACTGGCCGAGGCAGCTGCCGCACACCAAGCGGCGCAGGCCGAGGCGGCCGAACGCGCGCGGGCCGAGGCCGAGCAGGTGCGTGCCGCGTTCGACCGGCGGCTGGCCGAGCTGCAGGCCGCGCACGAGCAGACCGTGCGGTCGATGCACGAGACAACCACCAGCCTCGGCGCCGAGCTGCGCGCGTGCACGGGCCGGGCCGACAACGCCGAGCGTGCGCTGGCCAGGGTCCTCGACGTCCTCCGCGGCGTTCCCGAACTTCCGGAGGACGTGCGAGCGATGCTTAAGTAGTTACTTGACTGTCCGGCACGATCGGAGTTAACTTAAGTACATGCTTAACCATGAGGAGTCGCTGGACCTGGTGTTCCGCGCCCTGAGCGACCGGACGCGGCGGGCACTGGTGGAGCGGCTCGTGCGCGGACCTGCCTCGGTCAGTGAGCTGGCCGAGCCGCTGACGATGTCCCTGGCCGCGGTCGTGCAGCACCTGCAGGTCCTGGAGGCCGCGGGGCTGGTGCGGTCGGAGAAGACCGGCCGGGTCCGCACCTGCCGCATCGAACCGGAGGCGCTGCGCGCGGGCGAGCACTGGCTGGGACGGCAGCGCACCACCTGGGAGAGCAGGCTCGACCGGCTCGGCGACTTCCTCGCCGGGCCGGGGACCTCGGAAGGGAGCACGTCATGACCGTCCTGCACAGCACGTTCACCCTGGAACGCACCTACCCGGCGTCGCCGGAGCGGGTGTTCGCCGCCTGGGCCGACCCGGCCGCGAAGGCGCGCTGGTTCGGCGGCGAGACGCACGAGCTGGACTTCCGCGTCGGCGGGCGCGAACGGACCGGCGGCCACACCCCGGACGGCAAGCAGCTGACCGCGGCCTCGACCTACCACGACATCGTGCCGGGCGAGCGCATCGTCTACAGCACCACGCTGACCGGCGACGACGTGCTGGCGACGGTCTCGCTCACGACGGTGGAGCTGCTCGCGGAAGGCGAGGCCACCCGCCTGGTCCTGACCGAGCAGGACACCTTCCTCGACGGCGCCGAGAAGCCGGAGTGGCGCGAGCAGGGCACCAGCGACTGGCTGACCAAGCTGGGCAAGGAACTGGAGTCGTAGTCACCCGCGCGGCGGCGGGGACGACGGCCGCGCCCGCACCGAGATCGCGGTCGGCGAGCACGGCGCGGCGGACGCGGCGACCGCCGCAGGCTGTCCACGTTGGACGGTCCACACCCGGCCGCTGCCGGGTCGGCCGGCACGGTCTCGACCGCGGCAGCGACTTCGTCCGGGCCGGCCAGGTGCTGGCCGTGGGCCCGCAGCGCCTGCCGGTGCGGCGCGAGTGCCGGCGTGTCGACGAGCCCGGGGCAGAGGGCGTTGATCCGGACGCCGCCGGTCGACGGCGCCGACCGGACCAGGCCGACGAGTGCGTGCTTGGCGGCGGCGTAGAACAGGTCCGGCGAGCCGGTCAGCCCGGCCATGACCAGGATCGAGCCGTGCCCTTGCTGCCGTAGCCGGGGCAGGCAGGCGGCGAGGCCGTACACGACGCCGTCGAGGTTGGCGCGGTAGCGCTCGACGGTGAAGTCGTCCAGACCACAGCGGCCGGGCACCCCGGCGTTGAGCACCACCAGATCCAGCCCGCCGAACCTCGCCGCCGCGGCGGGCATTGCCGGCGGGTTCCCCGACGTCCGCGGGCACGAACAGCCCGCCGATCTCCTCGGCGACGGCCGCGCCGACCACGGGATCGCGGTCGGCGATCACGACGCGGCGGCGGAAGCGGCGGGCGGTCGCCGCGCCGATTCCGCTCGCCCCGCCGGTGATCAGCGCGACGCTCACGTGGCCGCCGCCAGTGGCGCAATCTCGACGCCGCGCAGCCGCAGCCCGTGGCGGTGCAGGAACGCCCGGCCGAACACCCGCTGGACGACGACCAGCCCGGCCAGCGTCACCAGCAGCAGCACCAGCTCGGCCACGGGCACCGCGTCGATCGGCAGGGTCAGCACGAGCACCACGCGCACTGCCGCGTCGAGCAGGCACGCGGCCGCCCACAGGGCACTGCACAGCCGCAGCAGGCGGCGGAACGGCGGGTGGTCGTCCCAGTTGCGGCGCCAGGTGCGCTGCTTGTCCTCGTCGAGGACCGCGTCCATCGCCGCGTACAGGAACGGGCGGCCGGCACCCACGCTGACCAGGAGGAACACGCCCAAGGCCAGCATCATCACCGCGCCGCGCAGCAGCAGTGCCCGCGGGCTGCCGCTGAGCAGGGAGCTGGCGACCCCCGCCGCCATGACGGCGAGCACGAACCAGCGCACGCCGCCGATCCGCCGCCGGGCGGCGAGGTCGCGCAGGCCGCCCGCCACCGGAATGACCGCGCCGGCGAGCAGGGCGATCAGCTGGTCCACGCCCGCGGCGCGCAGCCCGTAGAACAGCGCCAGGGGCGCCAGGACGTCGACGAGCACTCCGTTCAGCCGCTTCACGGGGCCACCGCCCGCGTGAAGGTCGTGACGGTTTCGCGGACGTAGGCGGCGAAGTCGAAGTCGGGTTCCTCGCGCAGCCTGCGGGCGGCCCCGTCGACGGCGCTGCGGATCAGCACGGCCATCGGCCGGACGTCGAAGTCGCGGAACTCGCCGCTCGCCCGGCCCGCGTCGAGCAGCTTTTCCAGGCTCTGGACGCTGACTTCCTGTGCGCCGGAGGAGGTGTAGGGCTGCCCGGTGAGAGTGCGCAGGTGCGGGCCGATCTCGGTCAGGGCCGCCACGTCGGCGGGGTGCTCGCGCAGGAACTGGAGGTTGGCCTCCAGGTAGGCCCGCAGCTTTCCGGCCGCGGTGTCTTCGGCCTCGACCCGCTCGTGGATGAACGCCGCGCCCGCGGTGAAGACGTGCCGCACGATCTCGTGGATCAGGTCGTCCTTGTCGGCGAAGTGGTAGGAGATCATCCGCGGGCCGCTGAGCCCGGCCTTCTCGGTGATCCGCGCGAACGACGCTTTCGCGTAGCCGACCTCGGCGATCGTGTCGATCGCGGCTCGCAGCTACCACAGTCGTTACGTTCTTGTCCGGTACTGC
This sequence comes from Amycolatopsis melonis, assembly GCF_040064235.1. Taxonomy (NCBI): domain Bacteria; kingdom Bacillati; phylum Actinomycetota; class Actinomycetes; order Pseudonocardiales; family Pseudonocardiaceae; genus Amycolatopsis; species Amycolatopsis melonis. Next base: position 284,138 of record NZ_JBDZYD010000012.1, on the reverse strand, counting down.
TGCGGGCTCACGCCGAACTCCCGCTTGAACGCCGCACTCAGGGCGAACGCGCTGCCGTACCCGACCTGGCGGGCGAGCGAGGCGATGGTGGCGTCCGGCTGCCGCACCAGCAGGTCCGCGGCGAGCGCGAGCCGCCAGCCGGCCAGGTAGGTCATCGGCGGCTCGCCGACCGCGGCCGTGAAACGGCGGGCCAGCGCGGCGCGGGAGACGCCCGCGCCGGCCGCGAGCTTGGCGACCGTCCATGGCTCGGCCGGCTGGTCCTGCAGCAGCCGCAGCGCGTGGCCGACGACCGGGTCGTCGTGGGCGCGGTACCAGGCCGGGGCGTGGGTGCCCGGCCGGTCGAACCAGGTGCGCAGTGCCGCGATCAGCAGCAGGTCCAGCAGCCGGTCGAGGACGGCTTCCTGGCCGGGGACGTCCTTGCCGATCTCCGTGGCGAGCAGGCCGGTCAGCGGGGTCGGCCAGTCGGCCGCGCGCAGGACGATCAGGGCGGGCAGGGCCGCGAGCAGCCGCCCGCTCAGCTCGCCCGCCATGCCGTACGTGCCGGTGAGCAGCACGACCGGACCGTCGGTGCCGTGGCCCCACGTGCGGACGCCGACGTGGGTCAGCTCGGTCAGGTGCCCGCCGTCGGGGGTACGGCACTCCTGGCCGGGCAGGATCAGCGCCTGCGGCGGGGTGGCCGGGTCGTCGGCGACCACGTACGGGTCGGGACCGCGGGCGATCGCGACGTCGCCTTCGGCCAGCTGGACGGCTTCACCGCCGTCGGGCACGATCCACGCCTCGCCGCGCACCACCGACACGACGGTCAGCGGCGCGTGGTCTTCGATGCGCAGTGACCACGGCGGGGTCAGGACCGAGCGCAGGAGGAACGCGCCGTGGGCACGCGGGCCGTCGAGCAGGGCGGCGAGAGGGTCCATGCCGCCGAGCGTAGACGCTGGAACATGCCATCGAGCCTCTGAACCATGGAGAGTCTCACCGCGGGCGGGTTGACTCGGGGGCATGACGCAAAGGGGGACGCCGATGTCGACGGTGGTACTGGTGGCCGCGCTGGTCGCGGCCGGACTGGTCGCGGGGTTGTTCTACGCCTACGCCTGCTCGGTCATGCCGGGGCTGGCGCGCGGGGACGACCGGACGTTCGTGGAGGGGATGCGCGGGATCAACGTCGCGATCGTGAACCCGGTGTTCCTGCTGACGTTCCTGGGTGCGCCGCTGCTGGCGGGGGTGGCGGTGTTCGCGAGCCCGCGGCCGTGGGTGATCGCGGGGTTCGGGTTCCTGGCGGCGATGGTGGTGATCACGGCGGTGGTGCACATCCCGCTGAACAACGCGCTGGAGAACGGCGGCGACGACTATGCGGCGCTGCGCGCGGCGTTCGAGACGGTATGGGTGCGCTGGAACATCGTGCGCGCGCTGGTGAGCACGGCGGGCTTCGGCTGCCTGGTGGCGGCCGTGCTCACCAGCCGTTAGCAGTCAAGCCGTGGCTAGGTGAAGTCCTGCGGGCCGAGGATGGGGCGGACTTCGATGCTGCCGTAGGTCGCCGCGGGGTGGCGGGCGGCGATCTCGAGGGCTTCGTCGAGGTTGTCGCAGTCGAGGATGACGAAGCCGCCGATCTGTTCCTTGGCTTCGGTGAAGGGGCCGTCGGTGAGCAGGACTTCGCCGTCGCGGACGCGGATCGTCGTGGCTTCGGTCGGCGGGTGCAGGCCGGCGCCGCCACGGATCTTGCCGCGGCGTTCCAGGTCTTCCGACCAGCCGCCGCAGCCGTCGTTGCGGTGCTCGGCGGCCGTTTCGTCGCCGCAGATCATCAGCAGGTACTGCATGTCAGCGTCCTTCCAGTTCGCGGATGCGCCGGGTGAGGTAGGCGCGTTCGGCTTCGGTGCCTGCCAGCTCGCAGGCCCGGGCGTAGCAGGCGGCGGCTTCGGTGTGGCGGCCGAGCCGTCGGAGGAAGTCGGCGCGGGTGGCGGGCAGCAGGTGGTAACGCTCCAGCGGCAGGTCGTCGAGGAGGGCGAGCCCCGCGGCCGGGCCTTCGGCCATGCCGACCGCGATGGCGTGGTTGAGTTCGACGACCGCGCTGGGGACGTGCTTGCGCAGCTGCCCGTACAGGCCGGCGATCTGGGGCCAGTCGGTGTCGGCGGCGCGGGCGGCGGTGGCGTGGCAGGCGGCGATGGCGGCCTGGATCTGGTACGGCCCGGGACGGCGGCGGCGCAGCGCGGTTTCCAGGATCCGGGTCCCTTCGGCGATTTGTCCCGCGTCCCAGCGGCTGCGGTCCTGTTCTTCGAGCGGGACGAGCACGCCGGAGGCGTCGACGCGGGTGGCGCGGCGGGCGTGCTGGAGCAGCAGCAGGGCAAGCAGGCCGAGGACTTCGGGTTCGTCGGGCATCAGCCCGGCCAGGACGCGGGTGAGCCGGACGGCTTCGGCGGCGAGGTCGGGGCGCAGCAGGTCGGGTCCGGCGGTGGCGGAGTAGCCCTCGTTGAACGTCAGGTACAGCACGCCGAGCACGGCGTGGGTGCGTTCGGGCAGCAGGTGCGCGGGCGGGACGCGGTAGGGGATGCGGGCGTGGCGGATCTTGCGTTTCACCCGGACCAGCCGTTGCGACATGGTGGCTTCCGGGACGAGGAAGGCGCGGGCGATCTCGGCGGTGGACAGCCCGGCGAGGGTGCGCAGGGCGAGCGCGACCTGGGCTTCGGTGGCCAGTGCCGGGTGGCAGCAGGTGAAGATCAGGCGCAGGCGGTCGTCGGTGACGCCGCTGTCGTCGGGGTCGGGGTCGTCGGGAATGGGCATGAGGCCGGCCTCCTGGAGCTTGGCGGCGCCGAGGGCGTCGCGGCGGAGCCGGTCGGTGGCGCGGTTGCGGGCGGCGGTGGTCAGCCACGCGCCGGGCCGTCGCGGGATGCCGTCGCGCGGCCAGGTGCGCAGGGCGAGGGCGAACGCCTCCTGGGCGCACTCCTCGGCCAGGTCCCAGTCGCCGGTGATCCGGATGAGCGTGGCCACGACCTGGCCCCACTCCTCGCGGAACGCCTCGGCGACCGCGGTCTCGACGTCCACTCCGCTCCTTCCCGCCGGTTCACCCACCCGACGAACGGCTGGGCCCGGAATCGACAGTCGCGGCGTGGCAGGCGCCGAAGCCTTCGGCCCGGGCGACGATCCGCCCGTTTTCGACGCGGACGGCGGTTTCGGTGGCGTCGCTGACCGCGGTGACGCCGGCGGCCGCGGCGAAGTCGCCGCCGGCGTCGCAGACGATCCGCAGCCGGGACCGCGGGGGCGGGGCGATGGCCTGGTCGAGGCAGCTGCGCAGGTCGGCGATGGCGAGCCGGGCCAGTGGCAGCAGCTCGCCGGGGTCGCTGGTGACGAGCACGGCGGTGACGTCGGCGCCGGTGCGGACGGCTTCCTCGAACGCGGCGGCACGGTGCAGGCCCAGGACGGTGACGACGCCGTCGCCGGGCCGCACGGTCTGCCCGGTGAGCAGGTCGGTCGCGGCCGGTGGCTGCCAAGGCTGGTCGGCGGGCCGGGCCTGGGTGGTGATCGGCGGGGTGGCGGGCCAGTCGTCGGCCAGGCCGAGGTCCAGCAGGGCCGCGCAGGCGGTGACGAGGTGGAAGGGCTCGCCGAAGCCGGGTGCGGCGGCGGCGAGCTGGCTCGCGCCGTGCAGCGTGGTGAGCGCGGCTTCGGCGACGCGCACGAGCCGCCGTCCGGGGCGCAGGCGTTCGAGGGCGAGCCCGAGCAGGATCGCCTCGACGCGCATGAGCTGGGCGAACGGGCGGCGGGTGTGCTCGTCGGCGAGGATTTCCGGCAGCAGGTCGCGGACGAGCCGGGCCTCGCCGCTGTCGCTGTCGGTGGCCAGCGGGAGCCGGGCGATCCAGGCGCGGGCGAACGCGGCGAGGACGTCGGCGGCGGTGGGGTCCGGCGGTGGGGTGGCGGGCCGGGGTGCGTGTTCGGCGAGGTCGGCCAGGACGGCGAAGTACAGGGCGCGCTTGCCGGGGAAGTTGGAGTAGACCGCGCCGCGGGTGAGTTCGGCGCGTTCGGCGATGACGTCGATCTTCGCCTCGCGGAAGCCGCGGGAGGCGAACTCGTCGCGGGCGGCGGCGAGGACCTTCGCGCGGTTGCGTTCCTGGGTCTGCGCCCTGCTGAGCCGGACCATCGTCCTCCTTGCCGTGGGGTCGCCGCTGAAGATACCGTCACCACTGAGATGATTAGAACATCTGATTTCAACATCTGGAGTGATGGATGACCCCCGAGATCGACCTGACCGACCCGAAGGTGCTCACCGACCCGTTCACCGCCTACGACCGGGCCCGGGAGGAAGGAGCCGTGGCTTCCCTGGCGATCCCCGGCTTCGCCCCGTTCTGGGCCGTGACCCGCTACGCCGAAGCCCGCGCGCTGCTGACCGACCCGCGGTTCGAGGTCCGGTCCGAGAGCTTCCTGCGGCCGCCGGGCATCCCCGAGCACTGCCTGGAATACCTGCGGACGATGTCGGAGCAGGACGGGCCCGAGCACCTGCGGCTGCGGCGGCTGGCGGCGCCGGCGTTCACGCCGAAGCGGGCCGCGCAACTGCGGCCGAGGCTGGCCGCGATCGCCGGGCGGCTGCTCGACGAGCTGCCGGGGCACGCCGAGGACGGCGTGGTCGACCTGGTGCCGCACTTCGCGCGGCCGCTGCCGATCGACGTCATCTGCGAGCTGGTGGGCATCCCGGCCGCCGACCGCCCGCGGTGGCGCGAGTACGGCGCCGCGGTGGCCGGCGGGGCGGGCCCGGACTTCGTCGCGGCGATCCCGGCGATCATCGAGGGCGCGCGGGAGGCGGTGGCGCGCAGCCGGGCCGAGCCGGGTGACGACCTCATCGGTGACCTCGTCCAGGCTCAGGACGACGACCGGCTCACCGACACCGAGCTGGTCACCCTGGTCTGGCATCTGGTGCTGGCCGGGCAGACACCGGTGAACCTGATCGCCAACGCCGTGGAGACGCTGCTGCGGCATCCGGACCAGCTGGCCCTGCTGCGGGCGGAGCCGTCCCGGTGGCCGGGCGCGGTGGAGGAGCTGATGCGCTTCTGCAGCCCGCAGCTGCTGACCACGCCCCGGTTCGCGGCCGAGGACGTCGAGATCGGCGGGCAGCTGATCCGCGCCGGCGAGCGGGTGACGGTGGCGATGGTGGCCGCCGACCGCGACCCGCGGGCGTTCACCGACCCGGACCGTTTCGACATCACCCGCCCGGGGCCGCCGCAGCTGGGGTTCTCGCACGGGCCGCACTTCTGCCTGGGCGCGTCGATCGCGCGGGTGCAGACGGAGGTGGCGCTCTCGGCGTTGTTCGCCCGGTTCCCGGACCTGGCTTTGGCGACCGAGGACGTCCCGCGCGCCCCGGACGGCGGAACCTGGCGCCCGGCGGCGCTCCCGCTGACGCTCTGACCCGCAGCCCCCGGAGCTGGCGGTCTGCCGCGGCTGGGCTGAAAGGGACTTTCGTCTCGTCTGGTGCAGCGAAAGGGACGTTCCTCCCGCAGGGTGCGAGGAACGTCCCTTTCAGCCCGCGGTGCGGGAGGCGATCAGGACCTCGATGCCGTCGAGGACGCGGGCGAGGCCGAACCGGAAGACGAACGCCGGGTCCTCGGCGGCGTTGTGGGCCTCGCCCGCGGCCGTGCCGACGCGGGAGGACAGCGGGTAGTGCGCCGCGTCGGCGGCGGGGATCTCCGCCAGTACCGGGGCCGCGCGCTGCCACCACTGGGCGTCGGTCATGCCGCTGGTGCGGACCAGGCGGGCGTGGTCGAGCGAGCTGCGGGCGGTGCTCCGGACCAGGCCGGTGACGAGGGCGACCACGGCGTCCATCTCGACGTCGCCGAGGCCGATGCCCTCCACCGCGCGCAGCTCGCGCTCGTACTTGGCGAAGCTGTGCGGACCCAGGGCCGAGCGGCTGGTGGTGACCTGCAGCAGCCAGGGGTGGCGGTGGAACAGCGCCCACTGGTCTTCGGCGATCGCCGTCAGCGCCGCGCGCCAGCCGAGGTCCTGCCCGGGTGCGGTCAGCTCGCCGTGTGCGTGGTCGATCATCAGGTCCAGCAGCTCGGCGCGGCCCGGCACGTAGGTGTAGAGGGACATGGGGGAGACGCCGAGCTGCTCGGCGACGCGGCGGATGGTGACCGCCTCGATGTCGTCGGCCGCGTCGGCCAGTGCGACCGCGGCGCGGACGACGTCGGCCGTGGTCAGTTTCGGTTTCGGGCCGCGGCGCGGGGGTGCCGAGACGCCCCAGAGCAGCTCGATCGCCCGTCGCGGGTCGCCGTCGCCGTTGGTCACGCCGGTCATTCTGCTCCCCTGAATTACGTACGTTGTACAGAGTTGTGCTACCGTTCTACGTACAACGTACAGAGTTAGGGGCAGGATGACTCCGCAGATCCACGCCGAGGGACTTCGCAAGCGCTACGGCGACGCGTACGCCCTCGACGGCTTCGACCTCTCCGTCCCGGCCGGCACCCTGTGCGGCCTGCTGGGACCCAACGGCGCGGGCAAGACCACGGCCGTGCGCGCGCTGTCCACACTGCTGCGTCACGACGGCGGCGTCGCCCGGGTCGCCGGGTTCGACGTCGCCACCGAACCAGCGAAAGTGCGTTCCGCGATCGGGCTGGTGGGCCAGCAGGCCGCGGTGGACGAGCTGCTGTCGGGGCGGCAGAACCTCGTGCTGTTCGGGCGGCTGCACCACCTGGGACGGCGCGAGGCCGCGCGCCGGGCCGACGACCTGCTGGAACGCTTCGGCCTCGCCGACACCGGGTCGAAGCCGGTGTCGGCCTACTCCGGCGGGATGCGGCGGCGGCTGGACCTGGCCGCCTCGCTGCTGGCCACCCCGCGGGTGCTGTTCCTCGACGAGCCGACGACCGGGCTGGACCCGCGCAGCCGCATCGAGGTCTGGAAGGCGGTGCGGTCGCTGGTCGGCGACGGCACGACCGTGCTGCTGACCACGCAGTACCTGGAGGAGGCCGACCAGCTCGCCGACCGGATCTGCCTGGTCGAGCACGGGCGCGTCATCGCCGAAGGCACCCCGGCGCAGCTGAAGGGGTCCCTCAACGCCACCCGGATCGAGCTGGCGGTGACCGATCCCGACGCCCTCGGCGCGGCCGCGGCCCTGCTGGGCCGGGTCACCGGCACCGACCCGGTCACCGAGGACCTGCGGGTGAGCGCGCCCGCCGACGCGTCGGCGCTGACCGACGTCGTGCGCGAGCTGGCCGCGGCGGAGCTTTCGGTCGCGGATGTCGCGCTGCGGCACCCGACCTTGGACGAGGTGTTCCTGCAGCTGACCGGGAAGGCGGAGGTGGCGCGATGAGGTGGGCGATCGAAGACGGCTGGACGCTGACCCAGCGGTATCTGGCGCAGCTGGCGCGGCGTCCGGCCCGGCTGGCCACGGTGGTGGCGTTCCCGATCCTGATGGTGCTGATCTTCGCCTACCTGCTCGGCGGCGGGATGAGCGTGCCCGGCGGCGGTTCCTACCGGGAGTTCCTGATGCCGGGGATGTTCGCGATGACGATGGCCTTCGGGCTGTCGGGCACGATGATCGCGGTGCTGGACGACGCGGCCAAGGGCGTCACCGACCGGTTCCGCTCGCTGCCGATGGCGCCGTCGGCGGTGCTGACCGGGCGGGTGGCCGCGGACCTGGTCAACGCCGTGCTCGCTCTGGTGGTGCTGCTGGGCTGCGGGTTCGCGGTCGGCTGGCGGCCGCACGGCAGCCTCGGCGAAACGCTCGCCGCGCTGGGGCTGCTGCTTCTGCTGCGCACGGCGCTGGTGTGGGCCGGGATCTACCTGGGCCTGCTCACCGCCGACCCGGCGATGGTGACGCTCGCGCAGACCCTGGAGTTCCCGTTCGGGTTCCTCTCCAGCGCGTTCGTGGCGACCTCGACGATGCCGGCGTGGCTGGGAACCGTGGCGGAGTGGAACCCGTTGTCCTCCACGGTGACGGCGGCGCGGGTGCTGTTCGGCAATCCGGGGGCGGCCGGGACCTCCTGGGTGAGCGCGCACGCGGTGCCGATGGCGGTGGTGTGGCCACTGGTGCTGCTGGCGGTGTTCGTGCCGCTGTCGGTGCGCCGATACGGGAGGCTGGGGAACTGAACGTCCATTTCGTACCGGGGGAACCGCCGCGGGCGGGACGCCTGCACGTCGACGGCCGCGAGTTGTCCATTGTGGAGGGTCTGCCGGTGCTGCTGGCCGGTGCCGACGCGTTCTGGGCGACCGCGGCGCAGGCCGCGCTGCGGCTGGTCGCGGCGGGACGGCTGCTGCCAGGGGTCACCGAGGCCGGGCACGACGCCTGGCGCGTCGGGCCGCTCGACGCGGGCGAAGCCGCGTGGCTGCGGGACCTGGCGGCCGCGATGCCGTCGGACGAGCAGGCACCAGGGCCGCTGCTGCGGGCGTTCCTCGACGCCGTCGCCGACACCCTGCCCCGCACGCCGGCCGCGGCGAAGGCGGCGGGGACCAGGCTGTTCGCCGCGGCCGCGCCGCAGCGGGCGGAGTCGCTGCGCGACTGGGCCGACGAGCTGGCCGCGGGCCTGGACTCGGGCATCCGGGTGTCGCTGCGGGTCGAGGCGCCCGACGGGTTCGACGCCGGGCGCTTCCGCGCCGTCGTCCAGGTGCACAGCCTGGCCGAGCCGGGGCAGGTCGCCGACGCGGCACAGCTGTGGGAGACCGGGCGGTTCGGGCCGCGGGCACGCATCGACGTCGTGCTGGCGCTGCGCCGCGGCGCGCAGGTGTGGCCGGCGCTGAGCCCGCTGCTGACCTCGGCCGTGCCGGACGAGCTGGTGCTGGGCGAGGACGACGTGACCGAGCTGGTCGCGGCCGCGGCCCCGCGGCTGGCCGCGGCCGGGATCGACGTGCACTGGCCGGCGGAGCTGGCGGGGTCGCTGACCGCGCGGGCGGTGGTGCGGGCCGGGGACACCCCGGGCGACCTGCCGTCGTTCTTCGGCGGCGGCCGCGCGCTGGCGTTCGACTGGCAGCTGGCCCTGGGCGGGGAGGTGCTGACCGAGGCGGAGCTGGACGCCCTGGCCGAGGCCCGCCGTCCGGTGGTGCGGCTGCGCGACCGGTGGGTGCTGGTCGACCCGGCGCTGGCGGCGAAGGCCCGCGAGCGGGTGCTCAAGCCGCTCACCCCGGTCGACGCGCTCGGCGCCGTGCTGACCGGGACGACCGAGGTGGACGGCGAGCCGGTCGAGGTCGTCACCGAGGGGTGGCTGGCGCGGCTGCGGGAACGGCTGTCCGCGCCACCGGAACCACAGGCCCCGCCCGCCGGGCTGGCCGCGACGCTGCGGGACTACCAGCTGCGCGGCCTGCAGTGGCTGGCCACCGTGACCGGGCTCGGGCTGGGTGGCTGCCTGGCCGATGACATGGGACTGGGCAAGACGGTCACGCTGATCGCACTGCACCTGCACCGGGCAGCCGGGCCGACGCTGGTGGTGTGCCCGGCGTCGCTGCTGGGCAACTGGGAACGCGAGATCCACCGCTTCGCCCCGGGCGTGCCGGTGCGGCGGTTCCACGGCAGTGCCCGCTCGCTCAACGATCTGGACGGGTTCGTGCTGACCACCTACGGCACGCTGCGCACCGACCCGGCGCCGCTGGCGGCGGTGCGGTGGGGGCTGCTGGTCGCCGACGAGGCCCAGCACGTGAAGAACCACCGCTCGGGCACGGCGAAGGCGCTGCGGCTGGTGCCCGCGGCGGCGCGGGTGGCGCTGACCGGCACGCCGGTGGAGAACACGCTCTCGGAGCTGTGGGCGATCCTCGACTGGACCGCACCGGGGCTGCTGGGCTCGCTGAGCGAGTTCCGGGCCCGCTGGGCCAAGCCGATCGAGGCCGGGGACACCGCCGCGGCCGAGCGGCTGAACCGGCTGCTGCGGCCATTCCTGTTGCGCCGCCGCAAGTCCGACCCCGGCATCGCCCCGGAGCTGCCCGCCAAGACCGAGACCGACCGGCCGGTGGCGCTCAGCCCCGACCAGGTCGCGCTCTACGAAGCGGTGGTGCGGGAGATGATGGCCGACATCGCCGCCAGCGACGGGATGGCCCGGCGCGGCCGGATCGTCAAGCTGCTGACCGCGCTCAAGCAGATCTGCAACCACCCCGCCCAGTACCTCAAAGAGCCGGGTGGCCGTTCGGGCAAGGTGGAGCTGCTGGACGAACTGCTGGACACCATCCTCGCCGAGGGCGGGGCGGTGCTGGTGTTCACCCAGTACGTCGCGATGGCGAGGCTGCTGGAGAAACACCTGGCCGCACGCGGGATTCCGGCGCAGCTGCTGCACGGCGGCACCCCGGTGGCCCGCCGCGAAGAGCTGGTGGCGCGGTTCCAGGCCGGGGAGGTCCCGGTGTTCCTGCTGTCGCTCAAGGCTGCCGGGACCGGGCTGAACCTCACCCGCGCCGACCACGTCGTGCACTTCGACCGCTGGTGGAACCCGGCGGTGGAGGACCAGGCCACCGACCGGGCGTACCGGATCGGGCAGACGAAACCGGTGCAGGTGCACCGGCTGGTGGCCGAGGGCACGGTCGAGGACCGGATCGCGGCGATGCTGCGGGAGAAGCGGGCGCTGGCCGAGGCGGTGCTCGCCGGCGGCGAGGCCGCGCTGACCGAACTGTCGGATGCCGAGCTCGCGGAGCTCGTCGAGCTGAGGAGCCGCGGATGACCGACGACCGGGTACGGGGTTTCCCCGCGTTCGGGGCCACCGGCGCGCGCGGGCGGTTCGCGACGTCGTGGTGGGGCCGGGCGTGGCTGAGCGCGATGGCGGACACCGCGCTGGACCAGCAGCAGCTCAAGCGGGGCCGCAAGTACGCGGCGGCCGGGCTGGTCGGGCCGATCACGGTCAGCCCGGGCCGGATCGCCGCGGCGGTCGACGACGTCGACGGCGGCCCCTACCGGACCGAGCTGCGGCTGGCGGAACTGTCCGAAGCGGACTGGACGCGGTTCCTCGACCGCGTCGCCTCGCGGGCCGGGCACCTGGCGGCGCTGCTGGACCGCGACATGCCGCACGACCTGGTGGAGGCAGCCGACGACGCCGGGGTGCACCTGCTGCCGGGGATCGGCGACCTCGATCCGGAGTGCGACTGCCCGGGCTGGGAGCTGCCGTGCCGGCACGCGGCGGCGTTGTCGTTCCAGGCGTCGTGGCTGCTGGACGCCGATCCGTTCGTGCTGCTGCTCATGCGGGGCAAGGGCGAGCGGGAGATCCGGGAGGAGCTGGAGAGCCGGACGGCGCCCCGCGCGGAGTTGCCGGTCGGGGAGCGGACGCCGGGGGAGCTGCCGGACCTGGCGCAGTTCCGGCCGTCGGGCGCGCCGTCGATCCCGGCCGCGCCCGGGGTGCCGGCGGAGGTGTTCGCGATGTTGACGGCCAACGCGGCAACGCAGGCCGCGGCGTTGCTGGCGGGCCAGGCGTGGCCGGGACGGCGGCACGACGCGGTCCGGCTGGCCGCGGAGTTCCCGTCGGTGGCCGGGCGTCTGGGCGAGGGTCCCGGCTTCGCGCGGGCGGTCGCGGCGTGGACCTGTGGCGGGCAGGCCGGGCTGGACGTCCTGGAGACGCCGTGGACTCCGCCGAAGGCGGCGGTGGCGGCCGCGCTCGCCGAGGAGGACCCGGTGTTCGACCGCAACCGCTGCACGGTCGGGGACGTGCAGCTGCGGCTGGACCGCGAAGGCCGGTGGCATCCCTACCGGCTCGAGGACGGCCAGTGGTGGCCCGCGGGGCCGCCCGAGGCGGACCCGGGGCTGCTGCTGGGCTGAAATCCGCGGGATTTCCCGGTATCCAGCACGCTCGTCGTTGCCTCCTGAGCCCTGACGGCGGGTTTCCGCCGAAGCCACTGGGGGTGCGGGCGCGCGGGTGCTGCACCCGTGCGCCCGCCCGGCGTTCGCCGGGGTCTGGCTGTCTGCGGTGCTCGCTGTCGAAGCTGGAGGGGCCGCCGTGCGGTGGCCCCTCCAGCCCGGTCAGGCCGCCGTCTTGACCGGGTAGTCCTTGACGCGCATGGAGTCGTGCATCCGCATCCCGCTGGTGTTCAGCTTCGCCAGTGCCCGGCTCAGCCCGCCCGGCAGCGCGGAGATGAGCCGGGCGCCGCCGGCCAGTGTCCGGACGCCGGTGCGGGAGGCGGGGATCAGGCCGCGGGCGGCCGTGACGGCGAAGGCGCGACTCTTGCGGACCAGCTCGCCCATTTCGCGTTCGTAGGCGGCGAAGGCCCGTTCGTGGTCACCGCGCGCCGCGGCCAGCTCGCCGGCCAGGACGTACGCGCCGAGCACGGCGAGGCTGGTGCTGCCGCCGACGGCCGGTCCAGGGCAGTAGCCGGCGTCGCCGACGAGCGTGACGCGCCCGCGTGACCAGGTGTCCAGCTGCAGCTGGGTGATCGAGTCGAAGTAGAACGGGCCGGGGCCGTCCAGCTCGGCGAGCCAGCCGTCGACCTGCGGGTGCATCCCGGCGTAGGCCTCGCGCAGCAGCTGCTTCTGCCGGGCGGTGTCGCGGTGGTGGTAGTCGAGCTGCTCTTCGCGGCGGAAGAGGAACACTGCGCGGGCGTCGGTCATGTGCGCGGCGCGGTAGATCGCGGCGGTGCGGCCGGGGCCGAGGTGGCTGATGGTTTCGCCGTCGAGGCCGAGGGTGCCGGGTATCGACAGCACGGCCAGGTAGGCGCCGATGAACCGGGTGAAGGCGGCTTCTTCGCCGAAGACCAGGCGCCGCACGTTCGAGTGCAGGCCGTCGGCGCCGACGACGACGTCGAACCGGCGGGGTGCGGCGTGATCGAAGGTGACGTCGCCGTCGGGGGAGATGGCGGTGACGGAGTCGCCGAAGAGGTACTCGACGTCGTCGCGGCCGGCGTCGTAGTAGATCTCGCTGAGGTCGTCGCGCATGACCTCGACGTGGCGGTCGGAGGCGGCGTTGTAGATCTTGGTCAGGTCGATCCGCACGGGGCGGCGGGCGCCTTCGCGGTGCAGTGTCATGCGGGTGGTGCCTGTCTTGCGTGCTTCCACGCGGGGCAGCACGCCCATCCGCTCGGTGATGTCCATGGCGGGCCGGAACAGGTCGACGGCGTGGCCGCCGGTCTTGCGCAGGGCGGGGGCGCGTTCGACGACGGTGACGTCGAAGCCGTGCCGGGTGAGCCAGTACGCCAGCACCGGGCCGGCGATGCTGGCGCCGGAGACGAGAATCCGCATGAGTACCTCCCTGACTTAACGGTAGGTAAGTTGTACCACAGCTCCTTACCTATCGTTAAGTCAGTTATGCTGGGCCGGTGCCGAAACCCTCCGACACCAAGCAGCGCATCCTCGAAGTCGCCCGCGACCTGTTCACCAGCCAGGGCGTCCAGCGCACCAGCCTGCAGGACATCGCCGACCGTCTCGGCATCACCAAGCCGGCCCTCTACTACCACTTCCCGTCCCGCGACGACCTCGTCCGCAGCATCGTCCAGCCGATGCTCGAAGACGGCGAGAAGTTCCTCCTCGACCGCCAGGCCCGTCCCGACGCACCCGTGCGCGAGCTGATCGAAGGCTTCTTCGACTTCAACTACCGCCACCGCGCGGACGTGATCATGCTGCTGTCGGAGATGCCCACCCTGGCCGACCTCGGCCTCATCGACCGCGTCCTGGGCTGGCGCACCCAGCTGACCACCCTCATCTGCGGCCCGTCCCCGACCCTGGAACAGCAGGCCAGGGCCATCCTGGCCCTCGGCGGCCTGCAGGACGTCTGCATGCAGTTCCCCGACGTCCCGGTCGACGAACTCCGCGCCGCCGCGGTCGCCGGCGCCCTCGGCGCACTCGGCCACTGAAATTCTTTCCCGGCCGATGTCGAGAACCCGCCACCGGCTCCGTCCCCGGGGCAGCAGCAGCCCACCCGGACAAGGAGCCACCATGCAGCAGCACGAGATCGCCGAAGTCCTCGACCGCCCGTACAGCAGGGAACTGCTGGCCCGCGACCTCGCCCGCCTGGCCTACGTCGCCCCCGACGGCACCCCGCGCACCATCCCGATCGCCTTCACCTGGAACGGCACGCAGATCGTGGTGTGCACCAGCAAGAACGCCCCGAAGCTGTCCTCCCTGCGCGCCAACCCCGCGGTCGCCCTGACCATCGACACCGAGTCCCACCCGCCCAAGATCCTGCTCCTGCGCGGCACCGCCGAACTCGACGTCGTCGACGGCATCCCCGAGGAGTACCTGCAGATGAACGGCACCTACCAGATGACGCCGGAGCAGCGGGTCGAGTGGGAGCGCGAGGTGCGCTCGCTCTACGACGGCATGGTCCGCATCGTCATCACCCCGACGTGGGTCAAGCTCATCGACTTCGAGCAGACCCTGCCCAGCGCGGTCGAGGAACTCGCCCGGCAGCGCGCCGAACGCGCCGCCTAGCCGGCCGTGGCCCGCTCGATGATCGCTGCCGTGTCCACCCCGGCCGGGAGCGTGCCGAACGCGATGCCCCAGTCGCCACCGAAACGGGACGCGCAGAACGCGTCCGCGACCGCCGGGTGGCCGTGGCGCACCAGCAATGACCCCTGCAGCACCAGCGCCATCGCCTCGACCAGACGGCGCGCGCGGTACTCGATGCCCTCAAGGTCGGTCAGCTCCTTGCGGACCCGCTCGACCGCGTCGTCCAGCCGCGCGTCGCCCCCGGCGGCCTGCTCGACCTCGGCGAAGAACGCCGCCACCGACTCCGGCTGGCGGCCCATCGCCCGCAACGCGTCCAGTGCCGCGACGTTGCCCGACCCCTCCCAGATCGACGACAGCGGCGCCTCCCGGTACAGCCGCGGCATCCCCGACTCCTCGACGTACCCGTTGCCGCCGAAGCACTCCAGCGCCTCGGCCGCGTGCACCGGCGCCCGCTTGCACACCCAGTACTTCGACACCGCCAGCCCCAGCCGCCGGAACGCCTGCTCCTGCTCGTCGCCCGGCCGGTCGCCCGCCGCGGCCAGCCGCATCGCCACCGTCGTCGCCGCCTCGGACTCGACCACCAGGTCGGCCAGGACGTTGGCCATCAGCGGCTGGTCCACCAGCGCCTTGCCGAACGCGTGCCGGTGGGTCGCGTGGTGCACCGCGCGCACCGCACCCAGCCGCATCCCGGACGCACTGCCCAGCGTGCAGTCCAGCCGGGTGTTGTTGACCATCTCGATGATCGTGCGGACCCCGCGGCCCTCCTCGCCGACCAGCCAGCCGACCGCCTGGTCGTACTCGATCTCCGACGACGCGTTCGACCGGTTGCCCAGCTTGTCCTTCAGCCGCTGCAGCCGGATCGGGTTGCGCGAGCCGTCGGGCAGCACGCGGGGGAGCAGGAAGCACGACAGCCCGCCCGGCGCCTGGGCCAGCGTCAGGAACAGGTCCGACATCGGCGCCGAGGTGAACCACTTGTGCCCGACCAGGGTGTAGCTGCCGTCGGCGGACGGCGTGGCCGTCGTCGTGTTCGCCCGGACGTCGGACCCGCCCTGCTTCTCCGTCATCGACATGCCCGCGATCAGCCCGCGCTTGCCGCCCGGCTCCCGCAGCCCGAAGTCGTACTCGGTCGCCGCCAGCAGCGGCTCGTACCGCGCCGCCAGCTCCGGATTGGCCCGCAGGGCCGGGATTGCCGCGTACGTCATCGAAATCGGGCAGCTGTGCCCGGCCTCGACCTGGCCCCACACGTAGAACTTCGCCGCCCGCGCCGCGTGCACGCCCGCACGCGGGTCACGCCACGGCGTCCCGTGCAGCCCGTGCGACACCGCGACGGTCATCAGCTCGTGCCAGTACGGGTGGAACTCCACCTCGTCGATGCGGTGGCCGTAGCGGTCGTGCGTGCGCAGCACCGGCTCGTTCTCGTTGACCAGCCGCCCCCACTCCTGGGCCTGCTCGCTCCCGGCCAGCAGGCCCAGCTCGTGCAGTTCCCCGGCCGCCCACCCGGCCCCGGCCCGCTCCAGCCCGGCCAGCAGCGCCGGGTCGTCCGCGACGTCGTGGCCGGCCAGCGGCGGGACCTGGTTGGTGACCTCATGCGTGGCGGGCATCGGAACCTCCTAGAGCGCGGACGACGAACGTGCGAAGCTCACTGACATCACCGGGATTGCCGCTGGTCAACGGGCCGATCAGGACCTCGGCGGCGGCACCGACCAAGGCCGCGGCGGTGACCCGCCCGTCCTGCGGCGGCAGCGTGCCCGCCCGCACCCCGGCGGCGACGTGCTCGGCCACCACCTCGGTGAACGCCCGCCGGAACTCCAGCCGCTCGGCGTCGATCAGCGCGTCGACCGGCTCGGCGAGCAGCGCATACGCCTGCCGCGGCGCCTTCAGCGCCCGCTGGGCGAAGGTCTCGAACACGGCCAGGACCCGCTCGGCGGGCTCACCCGGCGCCGCCGACGCCGCCCGCACCGCGTCCACCTCCCGCGTCACGACCTGCCGGAAGACGTGCACGACGAGATCGGCCTTGGTGGGGAAGTGGCGGTAGACGCTGCCGACGGCCACCCCGGCCCGCTCGGCCACAACGGCGACGGAGCAGCCGCCATAGCCGTGCTCGGCCAGCTGACGCGTCGCCGCGGCGACGATCGTCTCGCGCTGGGCGTCCAGGCGTTCCTGCACCTTCGGGGTGCGGCGGTAGGGCACGTCAAGAAGTGAAGCACTGATTCATTGCTTCAGTCAACGCTCCAGCAGCCGCTTCGCACCCCGGACCTCCGCCTCGACGTCGGCCCCCAGCTTCCGCCGCAGGACCGGCTCGGCCAGCAGCCGCAGGGGAGCGGCGAACCCGAACGCGATCCACCGCCGCACCCGGATCCCGCCGCCTGACGGCACGCACTCGAAACTCGCCTCGAACGTCGAAATCCGGCGGACCAGCCGGTTCTCCCGCCGCTCCGGCAGCCGGACGTCGACGCGCACCCCGGGCGTCAGCGTCATCCGGGACACGACCTTCGGACCCGGCCCCAGCCCCGGCAGCGCCGAGCGGAACCGGAACTCGGTTACGTTCCCGTCCCGGCGCACCCAGTCGATCCGGCCCAGCTTGCGGTCGATCTCCGCGTACCGCCGCGGGTCCATGACCAGGTCCAGGAAGGCCTCCGGCGAACACGACACGGTCTCTTCCACGGTCACCTCAACCATGGAAAGAGAGTAGTCTCTCACTTATGGCGCGAACAACCCCCGGCGTCACCCGCCGCCGCATCCTCGACGAAGCCGTCCACCTCTTCGCCACCCGCGGCTACGACGCCACCTCCGTCGCCGACATCCAGACCGCCTGCGGCCTCCACCCCGGCAGCGGCGCGCTCTACAAGCACTTCCCCTCCAAGGCCGCCGTCCTCGAAGCTGCCGTGCTCGACAACCTCGACCGGCTCGCCGCCCGCACCGCCGAAACCGAAGACGCCCGGCTCCCGGACGACCCCCGCGAAGCCCTGCGCCTGCTCGCCGACGTCGTCTGGGCCTTCATGGCCGCCGACCGGGACCTCATCCGCCTGATGATCCGCGAATTCACCGGCTTCCCCGAGCTGTTCGAACGCCTGTGGCAGGGCGTCGTCGCCACCGTCTACCGGCGCGGCACCGACTGGATCACCACCCTCAAAAACCAGGGGAGAGCCGACGTCACCGACCCCGAAGCCACCGCCGCCGTCCTCGTCGCCGCGCTGACCTACTACCCGATCCTCGACGTCCTCATCGGACACACCCCCGGCGACCTGGCCCCCGACCGCTTCCTCGCCGCCTGGCTCGACCACGCCGTCGCCGCCCTGCGGCTCACTTCCCCGTGATCACGCCCACCGCGATCCCCAGGATCGCCGTGTTGTACACGAACGACACCACACTGTGCGTCAGCACCGTGTACCGCAGCGGCCGCGCCCGCACCTCCACGTCCGACGTCGCGAACGACGTCCCCAACGTGAACGCGAAATACGCGAAATCCAGCAGGTTCGGCTGCTCCGTGCCCGGGAACCGCAACCCCGGCGCACAGCGGTAGTGCAGGTGCGCATACCGGTCCGCATACCCGAAGTGCAGCAGGATCCACGCCCCCAGCACCGCCGGCACCGCACTCACCTGCAACGCGAACGCCAGCTCGTCGTCCTCCTCCGCGATCGAGTTCGCCACCAGGATCAACCCGCCCGCGGTCAGCCCGACCGCGCTCACCACCAGCGTCGCCGCGAAACTCCACCGGCGCCCCAGCAGGCTGCCCAGCCACGTCGGCTCGGCGTCGGCCACCAGCCGGTACCGCCGGATCCGCAGCCACCGCGTCGCGATCGCCGCCACCGCCAGCACGTCCCACGCCAGCAGGAACACCACGTCCAGCCCCGTGTTCGGCGCGAACAACCACCCCAGCCCCAGCAACACCAGCAGGAACTCCGCACCCTGGTACCAGATCCTCCGCAGCCGCCGCATCGCGCGAAGCTACTGCCGCCCGCCGCGCGCGGCACCCCGGATCACCTGGTCAGGTGGCCCGCTTCACCAGCGCGACCAGATACCGGCAGGGGACCGGACCCGGATTCGCGAACACGCAGTCCGACGGCGGTCCCAGCTGCAGGCAGTCCCCGGCGTCCAGCTCGTGCACCTGCGCACCCTCGTGGAACCGCAAGCGTCCCGCCAGCACCCAGATCTGCTGATGCAGGAACAGATACGTCCCCGCACCCATCGCCACCTCGGCCCCCGGCGGCAGCTCGATTTCCACCAGCTCCAGCGGACGCCCGCCGGCGGGGGAGACCGCCCGGCGCCGGTAGCCGGTCTCCGGATCGACCCACACCGGCTGCTCTGCCGCCCGCGCCAGCCGCCGCCGGTCACCCTCGGCTCGCGCGATCAGCTCTGACAACGTCAGACCCAGCGCGTCCGACAGCTTCGCCAGCAACGCCGCCGTCGGCTGCACGTCACCCCGCTCGATCTTGCCGATCATCGCCCGCGAAACCCCCGAACGCGCGGCCAGCTCCGCCGTCGAAAACCCCAGGGAAGCCCGCGCCGCGCGCACGGTGGCCGCCAGCCGTTCGGTCAGGGCGTCAGTCATAACTCCCGATACTATATGACTCACAATGGCTACCATGTGAGCCATGCTGATTCGTGAAGCCACCCCGGACGACGCCGCCGCCTGCGCCGCCGTCTACGCGCCCTACGTCACCGACACCGTCGTCTCCTTCGAAACCGAAGAACCCGGCCCCGCCGAAATGGCCCGCCGCATCGCCGCCGCCCACGCCTGGTTCGTCCTCGAAGACCACGGCCGCGTCGCCGGCTACGCCTACGCCAACCGCTTCGCCGAACGCGCCGCCTACCGGTGGTCCTGCGAGACGAGCATCTACCTCGAACTCGGCCGCCGCCGCACCGGCGCCGGGCGCGCCCTGTACGAAACCCTGTTCGAGCGGCTGCGCGAACGCGGCCTCTGCCGCGCCTTCGCCGGCATGACCCTGCCGAACGAAGCCAGCGCCGGGCTGCACCGCGCACTGGGCTTCGAACCGGCGGGCGTCTACCGCCGCGTCGGCTGGAAACACGGCGCCTGGCGCGACGTCGCGTGGGTCCAGAAGGACCTACGCGCAACCGAGGGTTGCACTTCCGCGCCCGCCGAGCTAACGTGACACGCAACCGAACGTTGCACTAGGAGCAGGCATGGACTACGGCACCCTCGAACGCGAAATCCGCATCGACGCCACCCCCGACGTCGTCTTCGACGTCGTCAGCAACCCCGAACACGTCCGCGAATGGTGGTCCGACGAAGCCGACTACCCCGCCGACCCCGGGGGAGAAGGCCACCTCGGCTTCGGCGGCCACCAGGTCCGGTTCACCGTCGTCGACGCCATCCCGCCCAAGCTCTTCTCCTTCCGCTGGGCCCACGCCGAAGGGGAGACCGCCGCACCCGGCAACTCGTTCCTCGTCGTCTTCGAACTCGAACCCGACGGCACCGGAACCCGCCTGCGCATGACCGAAACCGGCTTCCGCGAACGCGGCTGGGACGAAGCCAAGATCGCCGCTGAATACACCGACCACGCCACCGGCTGGGACCGGTTCCTGCCCCGCCTTCCCGCCCACGCCGCCAAAATCGGAGCCACCCGGTGAGCACCGCCGTCGACGACGACCTCTGGTCGGCCATCGGCGACCCCACCCGCCGCCGCCTGCTCGACCTCCTGCTGACC
This sequence comes from Amycolatopsis melonis, assembly GCF_040064235.1. NCBI lineage: Bacteria > Bacillati > Actinomycetota > Actinomycetes > Pseudonocardiales > Pseudonocardiaceae > Amycolatopsis > Amycolatopsis melonis. The sequence goes on along the minus strand of NZ_JBDZYD010000012.1, from coordinate 264,161 downwards.
GAGGGGAGTGGCACCGCGACCAGCCTCAGCGAACACCTCCCGGTGACCCGCCAGGCCGTCGCCAAGCACCTCGCCGTCCTCGACCGCGCCGGCCTCGTCCGGGCCCGCAACGCCGGCCGCGAAAAGCAGTTCCACGTCGACGAAACCCAGCTCGCCCGCGCCGTCGCCCAGCTCACCGAAGTCGGCAACACCTGGGACGCCCGGCTGCGCCGCATCAAGCGCATCGCCGAAACCATCGAAAGGAACCGGTAGAAAATGGACATCCTGCACCGCATCGGCATCCACCACGCCACCCCGGAAAAGGTCTACGACGCCCTCAGCACCATCGACGGCCTCGCCGGCTGGTGGACCGAGAAGACCGAAGGCGCCACCGGCGTCGGCGACGTCATCGCGTTCCGCTTCATCCCGGGCGGCTTCGACATGAAGGTCCTGGAAACCGTCCCGGGCAAGCTCGTCCGCTGGGAAGTCGTCGACGGCCCGCCGGAGTGGCTCGGCACGACGATCCGCTGGGACCTCGAACAGCGCGACGACTACACGATCGTCCTGTTCAAGCACGAAGGCTGGCGCGAGGTGAACGAGTTCATGCACCACTGCAGCACGAAGTGGGCCAGCTACCTGCTCAGCCTCAAGCAGCTCGTCGAGACCGGGGAAGGCGCCCCGAGCCCGCGCGACGTCCAGATCAGCGACTGGCACTGACGTTACTTGACATAATGTACATTATCGGCGTTCGGTGACGTGCTGCGACGAGGCACGAGAGGGGCGGGATTCCCGAGAGCCCGCCATGTGCCGCCACACGCATCCGACGCTGGGGCAACGCCGTGAATGAGTCATTCAGGACCTCCGACGACCTGAATGACTCATTCACGACACCTGCCGGGTGGCTGTGAGGCGCCGGGCGACACCCCCGGGCGCCCTGGAGCCGACGTCCCGTCAGTCGACCTTAAAACGTCACGGTGACGAAACTATGGCGGGCAATCCGGCCGTAGAGCACTGGACGGCAAGCTCGACGGGCCGTGCTGCGACTCGCCGCCGAGGCTCCACTCCAGGCTGCCCGAGCGATCCCGAGGCGTGTCGAACATGTGTGCGCATCCCCGCTGTGCAACACGGGAGCGTCACCAAGGGCCTCGGAACGGCTCCGGGCGAGACCGGAGTCCCCCGGGGGAAGTCTCCCGGCTTATCGCCCTGTTTCATGCATAATTGCCATTATGCATGAAACCAGAGGTTCCGGCCCGGCGGCCGAAACTGTCGGTGGTGTGCGGTACAAGATCCACATGAAGGTTTCCGAGGCGCAGCAAGCCTTCTTCGCCGCCCGCCGTCCCCGCAAGGACTCCCCGCACACCACCGACGCCTACCGGCGGGACCTCGCCGGGATCACCACTCTCCTGGTTTCGGAGCTGGGCCGTCCGGCCGAGGACCTGGAGGTCGCCGACCTCACCGGGCCGGCGCTGCGGGCGGCGTTCGGCGCGTTCGCGGACACGCACGCGAAGAGCTCGGTGCTGCGGGCGTGGTCGACGTGGAACCAGTTCCTGACGTTCTGCGTGGCCGACGGGTTGCTGGCGGGCAATCCGATGGGTGCGGTGGCGCGGCCGCGGACGCCGGCGTTGACGCCGAAACCGTTGCGGGGTGAGGAAACCCCGGAGCAGCTGCTGTCGGCGGCGGCCGCGGGGTCGCGGCGCGCGCGGGATCCGTGGCCGGAGCGGGACGTGCTGGTGATCGCGCTGGGGCTGGTGGCGGGGTTGCGGGCGGCGGAGATGCGGGCGCTGACGTCGCGGTCGCTGGTGGGGCGTGCGGGTGAGCTGCGGTTGCACGTGAAGGGCAAGGGCAGCCGGGACCGGTCGATTCCGGTGCAGCCGGTGCTGGCGGAGCTGATCGAGCGGTACCGGGAGTCGTGCCGGGTGCGGTTTCCGAACCTGCGCTTCTCCCCTGGTTCGCCGTTGCTGCTGGATCGTGCGGGTGAGCCGATCGGGCGGGGTGCGCTGGAGTATCTGGTGAAGTCGTGTTACCGGGGTGCGGGGTTGCACGACCGGGTGCCGGTGGGGGCGAATCTGCATGCGTTGCGGCACACGTTCGCGACGCGGCTGGCGGAGGACGGGGCGACGGCGTCGGAGATCATGGCGTTGCTGGGGCACGCGAGCCTGGCGACGAGCCAGAACTACATCGAGGCGACGGGCCGTGAGCAGCGTGCGGCGGCGGCGAGCAACCGGACGTACCGGGCCTTGGACAGCCTGGGCTGAGTGCCGCTTGGCTATCCGTGCGGGGTTCTCCGGCGGGCCTGTTAAGGCGTCAGCGGAGTTGTTCGAGGTCCTTGGCGGCTCGGGCGATTTCTTCGGCGAGGGTGCGGAGTTCGCGGGCGTCGGCGCCGTCTTCGGCGGCGGTGACGATGTCTTCGGCGGCGCAGCGGAGCTGGAAGAGGCGGTCCTGGAGGGCGGCGACTTCGGTGTCGGAGAGGACGACGGCGTCTTCGGGGAGGCCGCTGCGCTGGAGGGCGGTGCGGCGTTCGTAGGCGCGCTGGCGGCAGGACTGGCCGCAGTAGCGCCGTCGGCGGCCGATGTTGCCGCCTTCGGGGAGGCGTCGTCCGCACCAGCCGCAGTGCCTGGGTGCGCCTCGGCGGCCCGTGGCCGGGTCGATGGCGGTCGGCTGGGTCAGTTCGGCGGCTTCCCTCACCCGGGAGACCCTAGCTGGCCATCGTCCGCTCATGCCGGAGTCATGGCGGAAGTGCACACTTGGGGGATGCACGTGTCGTTTCCGTACCTGGCTGATCCGGTCCCCCGTGCGTTCGCGCACCGGGGTTGGCATCTCGACGAGCTGGCGGGTCTGGAGAATTCGCTGCCGGCGTTCCGGCGGGCGTGTGCGGAGGGGTATCGGTATCTGGAGACCGATGTCCATGCGACGGCGGACGGGGTGGTGGTCGTGCACCACGATCCGGACCTGGAGCGGACGACCGATGGGCGGGGGCCGATCGCGGCGCAGACGTGGGCGCAGCTGAAGGACGTGAAGGTCGGCGGGAAGGTGCCGTTGTCGCGGCTGGAGGACGTGCTGGAGGAGCTGCCGGACGCGCGGTTCAACGTCGATGTGAAGGCCGATCAGGCGGTGGAGCCGTTCGTGCGGGTGCTGGAGCGGACGGGGGCGCACGACCGGGTGGCGGCGGCGGCGTTTTCGGATGCGCGGCTGGTGCGGTTGCGGAAGCTGGCGGGGCCAAAGCTGGTGACGGCGATGGGGCCGCGGTCGGCGTTCGCGTTGTGGGCGCGGGGGAAGCTGCCGCTGCTCCCCCTTGGCAGGCTGGTGCTGGGGGCGATGGCGCAGGTGCCGGTGCGGCAGGGGCGGTTGCGGGTGGTGGACAAGGCGTTCGTGGCGATGGCGGGGCGGTCGGGGGTCGAGGTGCACACGTGGACGATCGATGATCCGGCGGAGATGCGGATGTTGCTGGATCTGGGGGTGCACGGGATCGTGACGGACCGGCCGGATCTGCTGCGTGAGGTGCTGATCGAGCGGGGTGCGTGGCGGCGGTCGCAGGAGTCGTGAGTCAGCGGGGTGGTTTGCCGGTCCAGGCGGCGTCCCAGGTTTTGGGGCCGAGGAGGCCGCTGTCCTTGATGCCGTTGGCGCGCTGGAGGTCGAGGACGGCGGTGCGGGTCTTGTCGAGGTAGCAGCCGGTGCCGGTGAAGCCGTAGCCGAAGGCGTTCATGCGGAGCTGGAAGGTCTTGAGCGGGGCGGCGCAGTCGCCGTACTGGTAGACGACGCCGGGCCAGGCGGGTTTGGGGCCGCCGGGTCCCGGGGGTGGTGCGGGGAGTTCTCCCCCGCCGATGTAGGCGGCTTCGGCGTAGGTGGGGACGCGTTTGCTGCGGGCGTCGGCGTCGCCGGGGAGCTTGAGCATGCCGGCGCACTGCCAGGGTTGCCAGCCGCGCATGCGGTAGAGGTAGAGGGCGCGGTAGTCCTGTTCGGCGGGGGCGGCCTGGTCGGGGCGGCCCTGTCCGCCGACGCTGCGCCAGGTGGGCAGGTCGAACTGGTAGGCGCCGTAGTAGCCGTTGCCGGTGTTGGTGGTGTAGCGGCCGCTCGATTCGCACATGCGGAGTTTGGCCCATGCGGTCGCGGCGGGGTCGGCGTTGGCGACGGCGGGGGTGGCGAGCGGCAGACCCATGGCGGCGATGGCGGCGAGCAGGAGGCTCGCCATGGTGCGTCGGCGGTTCTGGATCATGGGTGCACAGTAGGAGTGTGTCCCACTGACCACAAGGGACACACTGCGCGCTCCAGTCTCACATGAAACAGCGTTCACATTCGGTTGCGACACGCGGTGCGGTTTCGCCCGGGAGTGGGTGGAAGGGGGTGAAGCGACAAACCGGACACGGTTTCGGTGGTGCTGCGGCCGGTGTCGTCGCCTGCCCGTAGTGTCCGCGCTGACCTGGACGTTCTCGAGGTGAAGGAGCCGTGGATGACGCTGGCCGGGGCGCGCTCGACCCAGCGCGAGCGCTGGGGCTGGTATTTCTACGACTGGGCGAATTCGCCGTTCTATTCGTCGACGACGACGGTGTTCGGGGCGCTGTCGATGAGCTCGATCGCGGCCGCGGACGCGAAGACGAACTTCACCCTTAACGGGGACAGGCCGTGTGTCGACGCGGCCGGGAAGACCGACACGCTGCAGCACTGTGACGTGTCGTTGTTCGGGCTGCACTTCCCGGCGGGTTCGGTGTGGGGGTATCTGCTGTCGGTGGCGACGGTGGTGCAGGTGCTGGTGCTGCCGATCGCGGGTGCGGTGGCTGACCGCAGTCACAACAAGCGGCGGATCCTGGGTGGGTTCGCGTTCCTGGGTGCGGCGGCCGCGGCGGCGATGTTCTTCCTGGCGGGGTCGGACTGGCAGCTGGGTGCGGTGCTGTTCGTCGTGGCGAACATCGGGTACGGCGGTTCGCTGGTGGTGTACTACTCGTTCCTGGTCGACATCGGCGGGCCGGACGAGCGGGACGACATCTCGGCGAAGGGGTGGGCGTTCGGATACCTGGGTGGCGGGCTGGCGCTGGCGTTGCAGCTGGGGTTCTACCTGGGGCATGCCGCGTTCGGGGTCAGCGAGGGCCTGGCGGTGCAGATCTGCTTCCTGACGTCGGGGTTGTGGTGGGCGGCGTTCACGGTGCCGGCGGTGCGGGCGCTCCCCCGGCGGCACACGCCGGTGGACGTCGTGGCGGGGCGGTCGGTGCTGCGGGCGGGGTTCGCGGAGCTGCGGCAGACGCTGGTGTCGGCGAAGGCGTTTCCGCTGACGCTGGCGTTCCTGGGCAGCTATCTGGTCTTCACCGACGGCATCAACACGGTGGTGACGGTGTCGGCGCAGTACGGCAAGGACGAGCTGGGGTTCGGCAACGGCGTGCTGATCGTGACGATCCTGGTGATCCAGTTCGTGGCGTACCTGGGTGGGACGCTGCACGGGATGGTGGCGCGGCGGGTCGGGGCGAAGCGGACGATCCTGGGCAGCCTGGCGTTGTGGGTGGTGGTGCTGGGCGGGGCGTACTTCGTGCAACCGCGGCAGCTGGTGCAGTTCCTGGCGGTGGCGGTGGGGATCGGGCTGGTGCTGGGTGGGACGAACGCGTTGTCGCGGTCGTTGTTCAGCCAGATGATCCCGAAGGGCAAGGACGCGCAGTACTACTCGCTGTACGTGGTGGGTGAGCGCGGGACGTCGTGGCTGGGGCCGCTGGTGTTCGCCGGGGTGGGGCAGGCGACGGGGTCGTTCCGGCTGGCGATCGTGGCGCTGGTGGTGTTCTTCGCGGTGGGTCTGGTGCTGGTGTGGCTGGTGCCGGTGCGGCGGGCGATCGTGGCGGCGGGCAACACCCCGCCGGGTGTTCTTTAGCCACCGATAGGGTCGGGCGTCGTGACCTTGCTCAACGACTCCGACCCCACGGACGCCCTGTCGTCGGTCCCCGCGGCGGGTTCGCGCCGCGGGACGCCGCCGGTGGGCAGGCTGAAGTTCTGCTACGGGCCGATGGACTGCGGGAAGTCGACTCTCGCGCTGCAGATCGATCACAACCACGCGCGGCAGGGCCGCCGGGGGCTGGTGCTGGTGCGCCACGACCGGTCGGGGGCGCCGCAGATCTCCAGCCGGATCGGGCTGACCCGGCAGGCGGTGGAGGTCGGTGAGGACACCGATGTGCGGGAGCTGGTGCGGCAGGAGTGGGCGCGCGGGCAGCACGTGGACTACGTCGTGGTGGACGAGGCGCAGTTCCTCTCCCCCGGGCAGGTCGACCAGCTGGCGGAGCTGGCCGACGAGGTCGAGATCGACGTGTACTGCTTCGGGATCGCGACGGACTTCCGGAGCCGGTTGTTCCCGGGTGCCGCTCGCCTGTTCGAACTGGCGGACGAGCTGCAGCCGGTTCAGGTGGAGGTGCTGTGCTGGTGCGGGCTGCCGGGGCGGTTCAACGCGCGGGTGGTCGACGGCGAGGTGGTGCGCGAGGGCGACACCGTCGTGGTGGCAGATACCGAACAATCCGTAGTTGAAACTTCAGCTTCAGCGCGTTTTGAGGCCGATTTCACTACGGTGCGTTATCAGGTATTGTGCCGACGCCACTTTCGGGCGGGTGACCTGGGGCCGGTTACCGCTCATCACGGTCAGTTACGGTTGACCTGACGCGGGTCCCAGTAGCCCATCCGGGGGATATCAGCACTAAGAAGGCCGTATTGACGTCACGTCGGAGCGCGAAATGCCTCCTACTAGGAGAAGCTGATGCCGGCGGGTGACGCAGCTCATCGTGAGCAACGACATGGCTGTCCGGGAATCCTCCCGGGCCCTGAGTCGTTGCATAGGGTGAGCATCACCCTGGCTCCACCCCGGAGCTGACTGAAAGGACCCCCATCATGGCCGACCGTGTTCTTCGTGGAAGCCGGCTGGGAGCGGTCAGCTACGAGACCGACCGCAACCACGACCTCGCCCCACGCCGCACCGTGCGCTACGCCTGCCCGAAGAACCACGAGTTCGAGGTGCCGTTCTCCGACGACGCCGAGATCCCGACGGTCTGGGAGTGCCGCCTGCACGGGAGCGAGTCGGAGATCGTCGATGGCGGGCAGCCCGAGCAGAAGAAGGTCAAGCCGCCGCGCACCCACTGGGACATGCTGCTCGAGCGGCGCACGATCCCGGAGCTCGAGGACCTGCTGAACGAACGTCTCGCCGAGCTGAAGGGCCGCCGGACCTCCCGGTCCGCGTAGCCCCCGCCCGGCCCGTAGCCACCGCTCCCACCACAACGGAAAGGCCCCCGCGCCCTCCCCCCGCGGGGGCCTTTCGCATGCCCCGGTGACCACGCCGGGCCCGAACGCCCCGTCCGCTGCGCCGGGCCCGCAGACCGAAAGGGCTGATGGCCGCGCCACGGCCGCGGGCCGAAAGCTTGGTCGCCGCTCACGGGCCGTGGGCTGAAAGGGACGTTCCTGGCGTCTGGTGAGACGAACGGCCGCGGCAGACCACTCAACTCCACCTTTCGGCCTGCCTCAGTCCGCGTCGCGGAACGGGCCGTGCAGTGCTGCCCACTGCAGCAGCATGATGGTCTTCGCGTCGGCGATCTCCCCCGTTCCGATCATCCTCAGCGCCTCGGTGAACGGCAGTTCGACCACCTCGATGTCCTCCCCCTCCGCGGCGATCCCGCCGCCCTCGCCGCGGGCTGACGGGTCGTAGGGTGCCGCGTAGCAGTGAAGGCGCTCGGTCACCGAGCCCGGGCTTGTGTACACGTCGAACACGTGCTGCAGCTCGCCGATGCGCACCCCGGTCTCCTCCTGCGCCTCGCGGCGGATCGCCGTCTCCGCGTCGTCCTCGTCGAGCAGGCCCGCCGCCGTCTCCAGGAACATGCCGTCCGGGTGGTCGTTGACGTACACCGGGTAGCGGAACTGGCGGGTCAGCAGCACCGTGCCGCCCCGCAGGTCGTAGAGCAGGACCGTCGCGCCGTTGCCGCGGTCGTAGGTTTCGCGCTGTTCGGTGGTCCAGTGGCCGTCGCGGTGCTGGTACTCGAACGTCGTGCGGCGCAGCACGTGCCAGGCCCTGGCCACCAGCTCGACGTCGGTCACCCGGACACGCGGATTGCGGGACAAGCTTGTCGCAGCAGTCATGCCCCGACCATAATGTGCACGACTCGGCAAGAACAAGGAGGATCGTGCAATGCTGGTCGGGGAACGCCGGGACCTGCTGCTCGCCCGGCTCGCGGTGGACGGCAAGGTGCTGGCCAAGGAGATCGCGGCCGAACTCGGCGTCTCCGAGGACAGCATCCGCCGGGACCTGCGCGACCTCGCCGCCGCCGGGCTCTGCCAGCGCGTCTACGGCGGCGCGCTGCCCGTCTCCCCCGCCGTTGCCGACTACGCCGGCCGCACCGCCATCGCCGTCGACGGCAAGAACCGGGTCGCCGCGGCCGCCGCGCGGCTGGTCCGGCCCGGCTCGACCGTCATCCTCGACGGCGGCACCACCACCCTCGCCGTGGCGAAGGCCCTGCCCCGCGACCTCGAAGCGACCGTCGTGACGCACAGCCCGACCGTCGCCGTCGCCCTGCTCGACCATCCCGGGATCGAGGTGTTCCTGCTGGGCGGGCGGCTGTTCCGGCACTCGGCGGTGACCTGCGGCGCGGCCGCGGCGGAGGTGGCACAGTCGATCAGCGCCGACGTCTTCCTGCTCGGCGTCACCGGCGTCCACCCCGACGCCGGGCTCACCACCGGCGACGCCGAGGAAGCCGCGATGAAACGGACGCTGGCCCGGCGCGCGGCCGACACCTACGTGCTGGCGAGCGCGGAAAAGCTCGGCGCCGCCTCGCGGTTCACGGTCCTGCCCTTCGCCGACGTCGCCGGGATCGTCACCGACGCCGACGACCCAAACGTGCAGAAACTGGCAGAGCGCGGGGTGCCGATCCTGCCCGCGTGACGTCGACGTACCACTCGCGGCCGGCGACCAGCCCGAACACCGGCGCCGGCAGCCACACGAGCACCCGCAGCACCGGCGCGAGCCGCCCGGAACCACGGACGTCGGACACGTGCGCGGCCAGCGCCGCCTGCTTGCGCGCGGCGAAGCGGCGCACGTCGAACCGGTCGGTGATGGCCGAGGCGGGGCTGTAGGCCTGCCCGAGCGCGGCGAGGTCGTAGCGGAACGGGATCCGCAGCGCGCGGATCAGCCGGGCCAGCCGCACGACGACGTCCCGCGGCATCGTGGCCTCCAGCAGCCGCGTCCCGGTCAGCCCGGCGGCGCGGCGGGCGACCTGGTGGACCTTGACGTGGTCGGGGTGGCCGTAGCCGCCGTTGGGGTCGTAGCCGAGCAGCAGGCCGGCGTGCTCCTCCTGCAGGATCGCCGCCAGCCGGTGCGCGGCCTCCTCGGTGTCCGCGCGGACGAACCGCTGCCGCCCCGGCGGATCGGGATACCGCACCGGGCCGTGCCCGCTCTCGGCGTAGCCCAGGTGCACGACGCGGTGCACGCCGAGGATCGCCGCGGCGGCCTCCAGTTCCCGCCACCGCGGGGTGGGCGCTTCGGCGTCCATGCCGTCGGTGGCGACGACGACCACCACCCGGTGCCCGCCGGCCGCGGCGCGGGCCAGGGTGCCGCCGCTGAGCAGCACGGGGTCGTCGGCGTGCGCGTGGAAGGCCACGATGGTCGTCATCGGCCCCATGATGGCCCAGAACGGGAGAAGACGACATGAGTGAGCACCGGGTCCGCTTCGCCGCCGTCTTCGACGAGGAGGTACGCAGGCACAACGAGCGGTTCCGCGCCGCGGCCGCCGTGCAGCCCGGCGAAGACGTCCTCGACGTCGGCTGCGGCACCGGCGAATCGACGCGGGAGGCGGCACAGGCCGGCGGGAACGTCCTCGGCGTCGACGTCTCCGAGCCTGCCATCGCGCGGGCCCGCGAACTGGGCGGAGCGGCGTTCGCCGTCGCCGACGCCCAGACCCACCCGTTCCCGGCCGCGGCCTTCGACGTCGTGCTCAGCCGCTTCGGCGCGATGTTCTTCCCCGACCCGCCCGCCGCGTTCGCCAACCTCGCCCGTGCCCTGCGTCCCGGCGGACGGCTGGTGCTGCTCGTGTGGCAGGAGCGCGACCGCAACGAGTGGTACTCGGTGCTGCACGAGGCCCTGGCGCCCGCCGCGGCGCCGCCACCGCCCGGGCCGCACTTCTCCCTCGGCGACCCGGCCCGGACGCGGGCGCTGCTCGAAGGTGCCGGTTTCACCGGCGTCGAGTTCACCGAGCTGCGTGACCCGGTGTGCTACGGCCCGGACGCCGCGACGGCGTGCGAGTTCGCCCTCGGCCTGCTGGACGTCAAGCAGCTGCTCGCCCTCGGCGACGCGCACTCGGTGCCCCGCCTGCGGGAGGCCTTCGCCGCGCACGAGACCGCCGAAGGTGTCCTGCTCGGTGCCCGGACGTGGCTCGTGACCGCGCGGCTCAGCCGCGCTTGACCAGCTTCCGCAGCTGCTGCCAGCGGCGCTCGAGGCCCCACTTCGCCACCCGCAGGAACGCCTCCTGGATGATCGAGCCGCTCATCTTCGACTCGCCGATCTCGCGCTCGGTGAACGTGATCGGCACCTCGACGATCTCGAACCCGGCGTCGTCGGTGCGGATGGTCAGGTCGATCTGGAAGCAGTAGCCGTGGCTGTTGACCTCGTCCAGGGCCAGCTTCTCCAGCACCGGGCGGCGGTAGGCGCGGAACCCGGCGGTGATGTCGCGGACCCGCATGCCCAGCGCCAGCTGCGAGTAGAGGTTCGCGCCGCGGGAGAGGATCTGGCGGTTGAGCGGCCAGTTGACCACCGCGCCGCCCGGGACGTAGCGCGAGCCGATCGCCAGGTCCGCGTCGCCGACCGCGTCCAGCAGCCGGGGCAGGTCCTCCGGGGCGTGCGAGCCGTCGGCGTCCATCTCGACGATCGTGTTGTACTCCCGGGCCAGGCCCCAGCGGAAGCCGGCGATGTAGGCCGCGCCCAGGCCGGCCTTCTCGGTGCGGTGCAGCACGTGGACGCGCTCGTTGGCCGCGGCCCGCTCGTCGGCGAACTCACCGGTGCCGTCCGGGCTGCCGTCGTCGACCACCAGCACGTGCACGTCCGGGAGTGCCTTGTGCAGGCGATCCAGGATCGGGCCGAGGTTCTCCCGCTCGTTGTACGTCGGGATCACCACCAGCACCGGCTCGATTTCCCCGGCCCCCCGCGGCGCCTGCGACATCCGTCTTCCTCCGAATCCGCGGCGTCTCAGCGCGCCGCTTCCCCTGCTGCCGTGCCGGCGCTGCCGCGCCGGGTGCGAAAACGGAGTACGAGCCCGCCGGCCACCCCGGCGATCGCCAGTGCCAGCAGCCCGTACTCCGTCCACGCACCGAGTCGATCCGACAGCGTAGTCTCTGTCCGCAGCGGCACGCGCCCGACCAGCGATTCCGCCGTGAAAAGGCCCGTTGAGCTGGTCACCGACCCGTCGGGCGCGACGATCGCGCTCACTCCCGACACCGCCGAGACCACGACCGCGCGGCCGTGCTCGACCGCGCGCAGCCGCGACATCGCCAGCTGCTGCTCGCTCATCTCGCTGCGGCCGTACCAGGCGTTGTTGGTGGGGACCACGAGCAGTTCGGCGCCGTCGCGGACGGCGTCGCGGGCCGGGTAGTCGAACGCCGCCTCGTAGCAGACGAACACCCCGACCTTCGTGCCCGCCGCGGGCATCGCCTGGTTCGTCCCGTCGCCGGGGACCATGTCGACGGTCTCGGCGTCCAGGAACGGCGTCACCAGCTCGGCGACCTTGCGGGCCGGGACGTACTCGCCGAACGGGACCAGCTGCTGCTTGGCGTAGCGCGCGCCGGGTCCGGTGTGCGGGTCCCAGTCGATGACGGAGTTCTGCAGGTGCCCGTCGGGCAGCTCGTAGATCGCCCCGATCAGCGCCGGGACGCCGAAGCTCGCCACCAGCTGGTCGACCTGCGGGTCCGGGCCGGTGACGGTGGTGGCGCTTTCGGGCCAGATGAGCAGGTCCGGCTTCGGCACCTGCCCGGCCTTCACCGCGGCCAGCAGCCGCTCGCTTTCGGCGAGGGTGTTGCGGCGCAGCAGGCCACGCTCCCCCTGCAGCGCCAGGCCGATGTCGGGGGCGTTGCCCTGGACGGTCGCGACGGTCCGCTCGCCGTCCTGCGCGCCGGTGCCGACCGTGGGCCACAGCGTGAGCCCGGCCACGAGCGGCAGCAGCGTCCCGGCGGCGGCGAAGACGGCGGGCCGGGTGAGCTTGCGGGCCTCCCACACCCGGACGGCGAACGCGGCCAGGCAGAAGCCGCACAGGACGACGGCGAGGCCGACCAGCGGGGCACCGCCGACCGAGGCAAGCGGCAGGAAGGCGCCTTCGGGCTGGCTGAACGCGACACGGCCCCACGGGAATCCCCCGAAGGGAAACCACGCCCGTGGCGTCTCCAGTGCGACGAACACCAGCGCGGCCCACAGCGGGCCGAGCGGCAGGCGCGTCACCAGCGTGATGAGGCCACCCGCGAGTCCGTAGTACAGCGCGAGCGCCAGGGACAGGCCCAGCCACGGCCACGGGCCGAAGTCCGGGCCCAGGAAGTCCAGCAGCCAGGTCAGCAGCGGGAGGAAGAAGACGAATCCGAAGGCGAAGCCGTAGCCGAACCCGCCGCGGAAGCTGCGGTTGCGGAGCACGATGGCCAGTCCGGCGAACGCCAGCGGCGCCAGCCACCACAACGGGCGGGGCGCGAAGCTGAGGTAGTAGACGAAGCCGGAGACCAGCGCGGCGGCCAGCCGCAGCAGCCACGCGCGCGGAAAACGCCGCGACGGCGCGGGTTGGTGCGGGACGCCCGGTTCGGGGTCGGCCACGGTGACTGCCACGGGTGACAACTCTAGGTGATGGGCCCCGGCTCGCCTCGGCAGCGGTCCACCCGGTGAGCTGAAGGGCACCTTCCTTGCGTCTGGTGCAGCGAAGGGCACCTTCCTTGCGTCACATGCACGGAAGGTGCCCTTCAGCAGCTTTCAGGCGAGGGTGTCGTGGAGGACGTGACCGGCGCGGACCGTGCGCAGGCACTGCGGCAGGGGCGCGTCCGGTTCCAGCCGCGGCAGGGGCGGCACCCCGGCGCGCGGGTCGGTGGACCAGCGCTGCACGCGGCTGTCGGGGGTGGCCACGACCAGGTCGGTCGCGTCCCAGATCGCGTAGTGCGCCGGTGCGCCCGGGACCAGGCTGCCGGTGACGCCGTCGTTGACGCCCGCGGCGCGGTGCCCGGCGCGCGTGTGGGCGGTGAACGCCGCCCGCGGGGACAGGCCCGCGCCCGGCGTCCGGTGGTAGACGGCCGCGCGGACGCTGCCCCACGGGTCCAGCGGCGTGACCGGGGCGTCGGAGCCGAAGGCGAGCAGGACGCCCTCGGCGGCCAGCGTCGCGAACGGGTTCAGCCCGGCCGCGCGGTCCGCGCCGAGCCGTTCGGCGTACATGCCTTCCGTGCCGCCCCACAGCGCGTCGAACAGCGGCTGCACCGACGCGACCACGCCCCAGCCGGCCAGCAGCTTCGCCTGCTCGGCGGTGACCATCTCCAGGTGCTCCAGCCGGTGGTGGCGGGCCGCGAGCGCACGCTGCCCGACCTGCTTCTCGGCGAGGCGGAAGCCTTCGACGACTTCGGCGACGGCGGCGTCGCCGATGACGTGGAAGCCGGCCTGCAGCCCGGCTTCGGTGCAGGCAGCCAGGTGTTCGGCGACGCGGTGGGCGTCGAGGTAAAGCGTCCCCGCCCCGGCCTGGTCGGCATACGGCTCGGTCAGCGCCGCGGTGTGCGAGCCGAGGGCGCCGTCGGCGAACAGGTCGCCGGCCAGGCCGCGGGCGCCGAGTTCACGGGCGGTGTCCACGGCGCCCAGTTCGCCCCAGTAGCCGACCACCTCGGGGGTGTCCGGTCCGGCGAGGGCGAGCAGGGCGGCGAGGTCGTCGCGGCCGGAGATGTCGGGGCCCGCGCACTCGTGGACGCTGACGATGCCGTGCCGGGCGGCTTCGGCGAGGAACGCACGCTGGGCGCGGTCGCGCTGCTGCGGGGTGATCGCCGCACGCACCGCGGCACGGACGGCGTGGTGCGCGCCGCGGGTCAGCGGCCCGTCGGGCGACCAGCCGTCGGCGGTGCGGGCGGCCGGCGCCAGCTCGGTCAGCGCGGTGGAGACGAGCGCGGAGTGGACGTCGACGCGGCTGAGGTAGACCGGGGCGCCGCCGGCGGCGTCGTCCAGCTCGGCGCGGCTGGGCAGCCGCGGGTCGGTCCAGGTGGATTCGTCCCAGCCGTGGGCGAGCAGGACCTGGCCGGGGGTGACGGCGTCGCGGACGCGGGCGAGCAGCTCGGCGCGGTCGCGCAGGCCGGTGAGGTCGAGACCGGTCAGGTGCAGGCCGGTGGCGGTGGCGTGGACGTGGGCGTCGACGAAGGCGGGCGCGACGAACGCGCCGTCGAGGTCGACGATCTCGGCGCCGGGGTGCAGGGCGCGGGCCGGGGCGTCCTGCCCGGTCCAGACGACGGTGCCGCCAGTGACCGCCATCGCCGTGGCGTCCGGACCGGTGGGCGTGTAGATGCGGCCGCCGAGCAGGAGCGTCGTGTGTTCGTCCGTCACGCCCCTGAGTCTGCCCCGCTCGGCGCGGCTTCCTCCACGTGGGGGAACTCAAGCGGTGATGCAGGAAGATTTACTTCGCGAGAACGTTCTGACAGGATATTTTCACGCGTTCCCGACGACTAGGAGTACAAGTGACTGCGATCCAGGAACCTGTGACGCCTGCCGCCGCCTATGACCAGCCCTACGAGTACGCCCGCGCCGAGCTGGTGGAACCCGACTGGCGCCGCTTCCCCGACTGGCACGACGTGACCGAGGCCGAGTGGCGTGACGCGCAGTGGCAGCGGGTGCACTGCGTCCGCAACGTCAAGCAGCTGAAGGCGCTGATGGGCGACCTGCTGGAGGAACGCTTCTACGACGACCTGCTCGCCGACCAGCGCGAGATGGCGACGATGTCGATGCTGCTGCCGCCGCAGATGCTCAACACGATGGCGCCGACGGCAGGCACCGACCCGGCCAAGGTGACCGAGGCGTTCTACGCCGACCCGATCCGCCGCTACATGCTCCCGGTGCGCAGCGACCGCGACCCGGCCTGGCCCAGCCACCCGCACTCCGAGCGCGACTCGCTGCACGAGGCCGAGATGTGGGTGGTGGAGGGCCTGACCCACCGCTACCCGACCAAGGTGCTGGCCGAGATGATCTCGACGTGCCCGCAGTACTGCGGCCACTGCACCCGCATGGACCTGGTCGGCAACTCGACCGAGCAGATCGAGAAGCACAAGCTGACCCTCAAGCCGGTCGACCGCCAGGACGCGATGATCGCGTACCTGAAGAAGACCCCGGGCGTCCGCGACGTGGTCGTCTCCGGCGGCGACGTGGCCAACGTGCCGTGGCCGCAGCTGGAGTCGTTCCTGATGCGCCTGATGGACATCGACACCGTCCGCGACATCCGCCTGGCGACCAAGGCACTGGCGGCCCTGCCCCAGCACTGGATCCAGCCGAAGGTCGTCGAGGGCCTGGAGCGCGTCGCGGTCACGGCCCAGCGCCGCGGGGTCAATCTGGCGATCCACACGCACGTCAACCACGCACAGTCGGTGACGCCGCTGGTGGCCGAAGCGGCCCAGACGGCGTTGAACGTCGGCGTCCGCGACGTCCGCAACCAGGGCGTGCTGATGCGCGGCGTCAACGCGACCCCGGCGGCGCTGCTGGACCTTTGCTTTGCGCTGCAAGGGGAAGCGAACATCCTGCCGTACTACTTCTACATGTGCGACATGATCCCCAACGCCGAGCACTGGCGGGTCGCGGTGTGGGAGGCGCAGGAGCTGCAGCACGCGATCATGGGCTACCTGCCGGGGTATGCGACACCGCGCATCGTGTGCGACGTTCCGTATGTCGGGAAGCGGTGGGTGCACCAGCTGGCCGAGTACGACCGGGAACTGGGGATTTCCTACTGGACCAAGAACTACCGGACCGGGATCGAGCTGGACGACCCCGAAGCCCTGCAGCGGCGGTACCCGTACTACGACCCGATCTCGACCCTGCCCGAAGCCGGGCAGCAGTGGTGGAGCAGCCGGCCGCAGTCCTGACCCGCGGCTTCGGGGGTGCGCGGCCTCGGGTGGCGCGCACCCCCGAAGCGGTCAGCGCTTCCCGGCGGCCGCCCCGGTCTCCTGCGACGCGGGCTGGGCACTTCGCCGCAGGTCCGCTTCGGTGCGGATCCGGATGCGCTTCGGGTTCGCGACGAGGCGGGGAGTGGGGTTCTCGTTCACCGATGTCCTTTCGCCGTACTTGCCCTCGGGACTTACCCCGGCGGACACCCTGTTGAACAGTGGTCAACGCCACTTCCTCATCGCCGTGGCCGCCGCCGCATTCGTCGTTCTTTTCGGTCACGAAGATGACGATTGAATTCACCCGCAATCGGCTGGGCCGAGCGGGCTCCGGCGTTCTGCCATCCGCCACCCCGGCGCCTGCGCCATCCGCCGTGTGACGGCGGGGGCGTTCGGCAGCCTTGCTTTGTCGAACTTCCACCGGTTTGCGGGCTAGTTCATGAATCGTTTCCGCACATTCCCGTCCCCGGCGATTCGCGATCATGACGGCAACCAGCGGCGTTACTCCCGTTTCCGCATCGAAACCATTCCGTGACCGGAGGCGGGCGGCGGGAATGAAACACCCGGACCGGATGTGGCGATTAGTACAGCGGGTGACCAACCCGCTACGTGAAACGGAGCAGCTGGTTGGACTACCCGCACGAGAGCTGGCTCCCCGGTTTGCGTCGCGGGATCCAGGCCATTTCGGCGGACGGGGAGAAAATGCGCCGGACATTCGTCGTCGCGGACGTCGTTCGGCCTGCCGGGTACGAAGACCGGCTCAGACGGGTGCTCAACGATCTGCACGACAGTCTCGGGCCCACCCTCACCGCCGCCGTGCTCGGATTGCGGGCCGCGCGGGATCTCGTTGCCCGGGACCGGGCCGGGACCGAACACCTTCTCGCCCGGCTCGAGGACGAACTCTACGGCGCCATCACCGACCTGCGACGCATTGTCGCCGATGCCCGGCCGCCCGCGCTCGACGGTGCCGGGCTCGTCCTGGCCGTGCGGCGGTACGCCGAAACGCTCACCGACCGGGTGCCCGCCGAACACGGCCCGCTGCGCGTCGAGGTCGTCGTCCGCGGTGAACTGCCGCCGCTGTCGGCCGATGTCGAGGTCGCCGCCTACCGGATCATCCGCGAGGCGCTGGTCAACGTCGCCCGTCACTCCGGGGCCCGGCAGTGCACCGTGCACCTCTGGCCGCTGGACGGCGACCTGCACGTCGACGTCGTCGACGACGGTGTCGGCACCGACGGGGAAGCCCTGCCCGCCGTCGGCGGGACCGGGCTGCGGTCGATGCGGGAACGCGCCGGCGACCTCGGCGGCGGCTGCCGGATCGAGCCGGTCGCCTCCGGCGGCACGCGCATTGCCGCCTGGCTGCCGCTCGCCGCCGGGAAGTGACGCGATGCTGGACACCCTGCGCGTCCTGGTCGTCGACGACCACCCGCTCTTCCGCGCCGCGCTCTGCGCGATGATCGAGGCCACCGACGGCATGGAAGTCGCCGGCGAAGCCGCCGACGGCCTCACCGCCGTCGCCGACGCCGGACGGCTCGAACCCGACGTCGTCCTGATGGACCTCAACCTCCCCGACCTCGACGGCGTCGAAGCGACCCGGCGGATCGTGCACGCCGCCCCGCACACCGGCGTGCTCATGCTGACCATGTTCGAGAACGAAGCCGCGGTGTTCGCCGCCATGCGCGCCGGCGCCCGCGGCTACCTGCTCAAGGGCGCGCGCAACGAGCAGGTCCTGCGCGCCGTCCGCGCCATCGGCGACGGCGAAGCCATCTTCAGCCCGGCGATCGCCACCCGCGTGCTGTCCCTGCTGGGCACCGCCACCCCGCGCGACGAGTCGTTCCCGCAGCTGACCCAGCGCGAGAAGGAGATCATGCAGCTCATCGCCCAGGGCCGCGGCAACGCCTCCATCGCCGAGACGCTGGTGCTGAGCCAGAAGACCGTGCGCAACCACGTGTCCCACATCTTCCGCAAGCTGCGGGTCACCGACCGCGCCCAGGCCATCGCCAAGGCCCGGGAGGCGGGCATTGCCCGATCGGAGCAGTGAAAAACGGGACACATCGGGACACCCGGTCCCTGTTGGGCGCGGGCCCGCCGCACGATCCTTGGGCGGAGGGAACCGACGTCGTTCGAGGGAGGGCCACCGATGATCACCGACCAGGTTCCGGTGCTGCTGCACGCCACCGACACCATCACCCACGCGGGCGTCACGGCCGCACTGCGGTCACGCTCCGAAATCCGCTTTGCCGACGAGGGCTCCGGCGAGCCGGCCGTGGTGCTGGTCATCGTCGAACGGCTCAACAACGAGGCCCGGCAGCTGCTGCGCAGCCTGCAGTGCGCCAACCACGCGGGCATCGTTCTGGTCGCCGGGGAGGTGGAGGACTCCGAACTGCTCGACGTCGTCGGCAGCGGCGTGTCGGCGATCATCCGCCGCGCCGACGCCACCCCCGAAACCCTCGTCCGGCTGATCAAGGCCGCCGCCGTCGGCGAAGGCGCCCTGCCGCCCGACCTGCTCGGGCGGCTGCTGTCCCGGGTGTCCCGGTTGCAGCGGGACGTGCTGCACCCCAACGGCTGGGACCTGGCCGGGATGTCCCAGCGCGAGACCCGGGTGCTGCGCCTGGTCGCCGACGGGTACGAGACCAAGGAGATCGCCGACCAGCTGAGCTACTCCGAGCGGACGGTGAAGTCGATCCTGCACGACATCACCAACCGCTTCCAGCTGCGCAACCGCGCCCACGCCGTGGCCTTCGCGCTCCGGGAAGGGCTGATCTAGGTCGTCGCCAGTGCGCCCCAATGTGGCCTTCGGTGCGTTGAACGCACCCAATGCCACATTGGGGCGCTTGACGCCGTCGGGGCCGGGCACGGTCTACTCGACCCGGCCGGAGAAGGAGACCGACGGCGTGCAGTGCCCGCGATCCCCCGGGTTCTGGCAGCTGACCGCCAGCACGATCTTCTCCCCCGGCTGGAACCGCCAGGCCTGCAGCCAGTGGTGGTCCAGGTCGCGGAAGTTCGACAGCCCGACCTCCAGCAGGACGCTCTTGGTGCCGCCGGAATCCCGCAGCAGCCGCAGGGTCCCGGTGTCACCACGCGGGTTCTGCAGGATCAGGTCGGTGATCACCAGCGTCTTGCCCGGGTCCGGCATCGTGTACGGGAACTCGGCGAACCGGTTGACGTTCGAGTCGATGTTCGCGTCCGCGGCCACCCGGAAGTCCGTCGGGGTGCCGTTGGCCGGGTTCGCCGCGCGGCTGGGGACACCGCCGGACGCGTCCGGCGGCGCCGTGCCGCCGTTGTCGGCCGGTGGGGTCAGGCCGACCGCCTTCATCGCCTGCTCGGAGTTCTGCTTGGCCTGCTCGGCCTTCTTCTGCGCCTGGTCGGCGCCCGCGCCCGCGTCCTGCGCGGCCTTCACGATCTGCTGGTTCTGTTCCTGCGCCGCCTCGCGGGCGGCCGACTTCACCGCCGGGCGCAGCACGGTGAACCACAGCGTCACCAGCGCCAGCAGCAGCACCAGCAGCGCGGCGAGCGCCGGCAGCAGCCACTTCGGCAGCAGCTGCCGCTGCACCATCGTGCCTTCGGTCTTGAGCGGCTCGGACCCCTCGGCGAGCACGAACACCTGGAAGCGGTGCCGGATCGGCTGCCCGCGCAGGAACCGTTTCCGCGGCTTGGCCCGCATCCGGACGAACGCCGCGGTGCCCGGGGCCAGCTCGGCCCGGTCGCGCTCGAGGGTGAAGTCCAGTTCGTCCTCCGGGTCGAGCGCGCTCAGCTCGACCCCGACCGGCCGGTTGCCCCGGTTGTCGACCGCGACCTCGAAGTCCGCCTTGGACGCGCCCTCCACCTTCGACGGCACCAGCTCGGCGGTCACCTCGGTGAACGCGCCCAGCTCGACGGTGCCCTCCTCGACCACCGAGCCTGCCGGGTCCTCGCTGGAGAACACCCGGACGCCGAAGGGGATGACCCCGGCGGGCACGTCGGAGGACCGCGGCGGCGCGAACCGCACGGTGACCGTCCCGGTCTCCCCCGGCATCAGGTTGATCGTCGCGGGTTCCGCGGTGGCCCAGCCACTCGCGTCGCCCACCACGTCGATGGTGAACTGGTCGACGACCTGTCCCGCGTTGCGGACGGTCACCGAGCAGCTCGTCTCCTGACCCGGTTCCGCGACCAGGCCCGCGTCGGACAGCGTCGCCGTTGCACCCATGCCGGAAGTCTCCGTGTTCGCTCTCGGTCGTGGCACCGGCGGACGGGTGTGCACCCGTGCGCCGGTGGTTGCCCGTACGGGCAGCTGTTCCGTCAGCCCCGTGTGATGAACGGGGGTTGTTCCGTGCGCAGCACCACCAGGATCGGATTCGACTGCGCCGTCCCGAACTTCGGACCGGTCACCGAGGTGACCGACAGCGTGCGCGGGCCGATCAGGTCGTGGTGGAAGACCAGGAACTGTGCCTCGAACTTCCCGTCCGCCCCGACCGTCGCCAGCCCTGGGGTCGCCGAGATCCCCGCCGACCAGGCCAGCCGGACCGTCGCGCCCGGCGGGAAGTCCGTGCCCGTCACGCGCGGCACGAACCCCAGCGGCGCGATGCCCGGTTCCACCTTCACCACCGGCTGCCGGATCACCACCCGGGCGCTCGCGGTGTTGTCCGCGGGGGTGGTGTCCGGTCCGGTCGTGGTGACCGTGCCCGACACCGGCGTGTCCGCCGCCGCCCTGGCCGCCAGCGCGATCCGGATCTCGGCCGTCTGCCCCGGCGCCAGCGTCCCGAGCGCACAGCTGCCGCCGCCCGGGGCACATCCCGGCGACACCGACGTCGCGGGCAGCTGCGGTGGCAGCTGGGTGACCAGGCGGACGTCCGGCATCGGGGCACCGGAACCGTTGTGCACCAGGTAGGTCAGCACGACGTCGTCGCCGCCGGTGAACACCGGCACCGCCGACACCGACAGCCCCACCGACAGCGAGCCCGGCGTGATCGGGGGCGGCGGCTTGGCCGCGACGGTGACGATCGCCGTGGCGGAGTTGTCCCGCGCGTCGCCGTCCGGGGCCGCCGTGGTGACCGTGCCGGTCGCCGCCTGCTGCCCGGCCACCAGTCCGGCCGCGCCGAACCGGACCCGCACCTGCGCGCCCGGCGCGAGGCTGCCGAACGTGCACACCAGGTCCGGCGTGCACGTGCCCGCGGTGGTGATCGGCTGCTGTGGCCGCAGTCCCGCGGTCAGCCGGACGAACAGCCCGGCCGCCGGCGAGGCGGCCGCCCCGTGGTTGGTGACCACGAACTCGAACGTCGTGAGCCCGTTGAACGGGATCGCGGCCGGGACGGCGGTGGCCGTCACCGCGACGTCGGCGATCCGCTGGAACGCCGGTTCCCAGGCCCCGCCGGGGCTGTCGATCAGCACCGCCGGGGCGCCACCGGCCGCGGGCACGACGTGCACGCTCGACGGGGACTCACTCGGCGCGCTGTCGTAGGCGACCAGCGTGCCGTCCGGCGACCAGGCCGGGTTGTCCACCCAGCTGTCCTCGGCGACCAGCACCCGGGCCGGGCCGCCGTCGGCCGGTGCGACGCAGATCAGCCGGGTGTCGTTCTGGAAGACGAGTGCGGCACCGTCCGGCGAGACGTCCGCCGAACCCTGCCGCCCGGTTCCGCACGGCGACCCGAACAGCGGCGAGAGATTCCGCTGGGTTCCGGCGGTGACACTGTCGGTCCCGCGGATCAGCGCCACCTGCCACAGCTCCTGACGGCGTTCCCCGCCCGGGTCGACCGCCATCACGGCGGTCTCGGTCGCGGTGCCGGCCCGCCCGGTCGCCGTGCACGTCACGGTCGTCGCCCCGACCGGGAACAGGCTCCCTGAGGAGGGCGTGCAGGACGGCGTGAGCGGCGTCTTCCCGTCGGCGTCGACCGCGGTCACGGGATACTCGATCACCGTCGGGGCGGTGCCGGTCACGGTCTGGTCGTGCACCGTGATCAGCGGCAGCCGGGGATCCTTGACCCGCACGGTGACGTCCTCGGTGTAGCCGGGCCGCACGGTGCGCTCGCCGTTGAGCCGGAACTCCACCCGGCAGTGCAGCAGCGAACCGATCGGCGCGGTCGGCGCGACCGTCGCGGTCTCGACGAACGTGGCGCTCGTGCCGCCGGGCACGCGCTGGGTTTCGGGGCTGAAGGTGAGCGTCAGGCCGGGGTCGCAGAACGGGACCGGCTGCACGGTGGCCGGCAGCTCGCCGATGCCGGCGATGATCGCGTCCGCGACGGACTTCGCGTCGCTGGTCTGGGTGATGACGCCGCCGACCTCGGCGATGGTGTCGGACGCCTGGTGCTTGCGGTCCAGCCCGTAGTCGGCGTCGGTGCTGCTGCCGCGGGTCACGACCGGCACCGCGACCAGCTTGATCTTCGCGGCCGCCAGTTCGGCACTGGCCGCCACGCGGGTCGACGTCGGATCGCGGTCCGGGTTGCCGCTGGGATCGTGGCTGGTCGCGTCGCCGACCAGCACGATGATCCGGCTGCTGTCCTCGCGGAAGTGCACGGCGCCGGTGGCGATCTTGTGCAGGGCGTAGATCCAGTCCTCCGCGGTGTCGTCACCGTAGCCCCGGTTGATCCGGGCGAAGGCCTGGTCCAGCTTCAGCTTGCCCGCGTCGTCGGGGGCGATCAGGTCCTGCTGGACCTGGAACAGCCGCCCGAGCGGGGCGGGGTTGTCCGGGGGCAGGATCGGGTCCTTGCGGTCGCCGAAGGCCGCCACCGCGAACTGCGCGTCCTTGTCCTGGTCGTGGATGGTGCCGATGACCGACTGCAGTTTCAGCTTCATCTCCCCGAGGATGTCGCCCATCGAGTCGGTCTGGTCCATCAGCAGCACGATGTCCGGCCGCGGCGGGACCCGGTCGGTCGCCACCGTCTTGGGGATCGCGGTCGAGCCGCCCTGGCCCACCGGGGTGTCCACCACCGCCGGGTCCACTCTGGACGGTCCGGGCGGCGCGGTACGGGTGGCGGCCCTGGTCAGGGTGATCTTCGTGCCGTCGGCCGACCACACCGGCTGGCTGTCGCGGCCGCGCAGGTACGGCGGCAGCGGGAGGTCGCCCAGCACCCGGCCGTCGGCGACGCGGGCGATCCGGACGACGTCGCGGCTGCCTTCGCCGTCGGGCACGGTGTTGGTGAACGCGATCATCGTCGCGTCCGGCGACCACGCCGGGTGCTGCTCACGCTTGGTCCGCGCGGGCGCGGTCAGCGGACGCGGCGCGCTGCCGTCGGCGTTCGCGACCATGATCCGCGCGTCGTCCGACTCGCCGGGCGCGAACTCGGTGTAGGCCAGCAGGGTGCCGTCGGCGGAGAACGCCGGATCGGCTTCGTCGGCACCCGGGCGCTGGGTGAGGTCCCGGCGGTCGCCGCCGGCGGCGTCGGAACTCCAGATGTCGCTGCTGCCGTCCGGACGCAGCTCGGTGAACACCGGACGGCCGTCCGCGCGGAACGTGGGCTCGGACTCCCCGGTGCCGCGCTGCGCCGCGATGGTCGAGATCTCGCGGCCGGCGATCTGCCGGACGTCGCCGAGCGGGTCGGCCGCGTGCGTCGTGAACGCCAGTCGCGTGCCGTCCGGCGACCACGCGGGCTCGGACGAGTCGCCGGGGTCGGGGACCGCGCGCGTCACCGCGCCGCCGGTCTCGGCCATCACGACCACGTCGCCCGCCGGGTGGAACCGCGTGGTGGTGAACGCGATCCCCGGCTTGCCCCAGGCCGGCTGGGTGTCCGCGGCCGGGTCGGCGGTCAGCCGCGCCGGGGTCCCGCCGGCGGCCGGGACGGTGTAGATGTCGCCCGCCGGGTCGTCGCGCGTGCTGCTGAACGCCAGGCGGGTGCCGTCGGGCGACCAGCTCGGCCAGTCGTCCGACGCGGGTCCCGACGTCACCTGACGCAGGCCGCGGCCGTCCACGCCGACGACGAACAGGTCCCGGCTGCCGGTCCGGTCGGAGGCGAACGCGACCGAGCGGCCGTCCGGCGACAGCGCCGGGTGCGTGTCGACGGTTTCGTCCTTCGTCAGCTGCACCGGGACTTCGGCGCCGTCGCGCAGGTAGAAGATCTCGCCGTCACGCTCGGCCCCGCCGGACTCGGCTGCGCGATGGCTCACCCACACGATGCCGCCGGTGCCCGCGGAGGCGTCCGAGTCGACCCCGGCGACGCCGCGGGGCAGCGCCGCCACCGGGCCGTCCCCGCCCGGCTGGAACAGGCTCGTCGTGGCGTCGCTGACGTAGCCGACGCGGTACGGCGGCGCCGGTGCGGGTGCCTGCGCCGCGGTGGGCGCGAGCACGCCGCCGATCGCCCAGCCGCCCAGTACCGCGGCGACCGCGACGCCCGCCACCGCTCGGTTCGCGCGCATGGCCAGTCCTCCCCAAACCCGTTAGGTGACTCAGCCGGCCTCGAACAGCTCGATCTCGGAGATCGCGACGTCCGTGCCGTTGAGTGAGCGGTGCAGCCCGACCACGTGCAGCTCGACGCTCGTGGCGCCCTCGCTGTTCTCGATCGGGACTTCCTGGCTGTCCGGCGTGTCGGCCAGCACCATGTCGTAGGTCTTGCCGGTCGAGAAGACCAGGTGCAGCTTCTGCGGCCGGTGCGCGGACTGGAAGTTCGCCGCGTCGCCGGAGTACACGATCGCCTTCCGCAGGTCCGCCGGGTGGTCGAAGGTGAGCACCAGTGCCGGTTCCCGGTCGGTCGGCGCCGCCCAGAACGTGTTCTTGGCGTTGTCGCTGACCAGCGGTGCCGGGTGGCCCGGCGACTGGGCGGTCGCGGTCACCTTGATCGGGTGCACCGGGTTCAGCTTGGCCTCGAAGATGCCGGTGATCTGGCTCCACAGACCGAGTGCCGCGGTGTTGATCGCGCTGCGGAACGGCGTGTACAGCGCGTAGATCAGCGCCGAGAACACCAGTGCCATCGCGATGGTCCGGCGGATCACCTTCCCGACCGTGCGGCGCGCGGCGCCGGCCCGGCCGGTGCGGCGGCGGACGCCGTCCTTGCCCGGGCGCTCGCCCGCCTTGTGCTCCTTGGGTTTGCGGCCGAACAGCCGCCGCCACCACGACGTCTTCACGACCTCGGACTCGGCCAGCGACGCACCGCAGCGGCTGCAGAAGTTCCGGGACGGGGCGTTGCCCTTGCCGCACCGGCCGCAGATCAGGTCGCCGGGGTTGAGGACCTGCTCGTCGACGGTCTGCTGCACCGGCTGGCGGACCGGGGCGATCGGCTCGGCGGGCTGCACGACCTGCTGCTGCGTGGCCACCGGCTGCGGGGCCACGGCGACCGGCTTGTCGTCGTCCCACTTCAGGTACTGGCCGCACTCGCCGCAGAACTCGACGTCGGCGGGCCCCTGGTGCCCGCACTCCGCGTAGATGACCATCGCTACCCCTCCAGCACTTCCACCGTGACCCGCACGTGGGCGGGCACCGCGTCCACGACCGTCGCCGTGAGCCGCCGCTCGTCGATCCGGGCAGGGTCGGGGACCCGCACGCGCACCAGCACCCACGCCGGACCCGGGTCCGGCAGCGGCGCGCCGGGCTGCGGCGAGGCGACGACACCGCCGCTGTCGGTCACCTCGACCACGCCGCCGGTCAGCAGCCCGACGTGCTCGGCCAGGCCGCGCCGGGTCCCGCGCCAGCGGTGCAGCTCCACCGACCGCGTCACCAGCTGCCGCAGCTGCGCCGGGCTCCAGCTCTCGTCGACGCGCAGCGCGACCCAGTGCGCCAGCCAGCCGACGAAGTCCTCCGGCGCCAGCCCGGGTTCGAGGTAGCCGGCAAAGTTGTCCAATGTGGACAACACCGGCGCGATGACCTCGTCGAGCGCGCCGGTGAAGCCCTGCACGAACCGGTCCTCGGCGTAGACCGCCGGCAGCTGCTCGCCGATCGGATGCGGGCTCGGCAGCCCCGCGATGCCCCGTCTCATGCGCCCGCCTCCCGCACCCGCACCTGGTGGCCGAAGGAGAACGCGAGCGCGCTGGGCGGCAGGTCGAGCCGGTCGACCTGCTCGCCGCGTTCCCGCGTGATCGGGTTCGCCGCGAACAGCCGCACGTCCTCCACCAGCTCGACGCCGGGCAGCCGTTGCAGCACCGCGAAGACCTCACCCGACTGCACCGGACGCCCGAACGGCCAGCCCTCGCCGTCCGGGCCGCCGCTGAGCGGGTTGAAGTAGTCGTACAGCGCCTGCGTCGCCCGCGCGCCGAGCGTGCCCGCCGTGGCCCGGCGCCGGGCGCGCAGCCGCGCGACCACCGTGACGCCCTGGTAGAACGGCGGTTCCACGGACACCAGCGCGCCCACGCAGCGGCGTTCGTCCAGGTACTGCTCGATCCGGCTGCGCATGCCCGGGTCCAGCATCAGCGTCGAGAACGCCAGCTCGCCGGTGTCGGGCACCGCGGGCACGACCAGGACGCGGATCGCGCCGGTTTCGCGGCCGTTGCCGTCGTGGGCCGGGATGCAGCGCACGCGGGCGGCTTCCGGGGCCGCTTCGCGGGCGAGCTGCTCGTAGTCCTCGGCCGTCACCGCGCGGTCGCGGGTGCGCAGCACCAGCGGGCCGCGCACCGCGGCGTCCCGCACGGTCTCGCCGTCGACCCCGCCGATCGCCGGCCGCCGGTTCACCACGCTGCTGACGAACGGCACCGGGTCGCGCTGCACCTCGAGGACCTCACGGGCGACGTTGCCGCGCCGCCCGCCGCCGCAGCGGTACTCGGGCACGCGGATCGCCGCCGACTTGGCAGGCACCGCGCCGTAGTACCGCAGACCGCCCTCGGG
This sequence comes from Amycolatopsis melonis, assembly GCF_040064235.1. NCBI lineage: Bacteria > Bacillati > Actinomycetota > Actinomycetes > Pseudonocardiales > Pseudonocardiaceae > Amycolatopsis > Amycolatopsis melonis. Next base: position 237,394 of record NZ_JBDZYD010000012.1, on the reverse strand, counting down.
CTGGCGCACCGCGGGCCCGAACGCGATCTCGCCGGTGACGCGGTCCAGCTGCACGTGCCGGTCCTCCGGGCCGGAGTCGGCGAACGAGCGCACCTCGGTCCACTGCTCCCAGCCGTCGGGGCCGGAGACCTCCACGACCAGCTCGCCGTCCCCGGCCACGACCGGGCGGCGCCCGAGCGGGAACCGCTGGCCCGGCGTGCCCTCCGAGGTCCCGACGATCTCGTTGCGGACGATCTCGGCGTGCACCGCGCCGACCGTGCCGCCGATGGTCGAGGCCTCGGCCGCGTGCAGGCGCGGCGAGCGCTGGAAGAACGGCTGGTTGGGCTTGGGCTCGACCAGCCGGCAGCGCAGCCAGCCCGCGCGGTGGCGGGCGATCACCGACATCGTGTGCCCGTCCGGGACGTGCACGACGATGTCCCCGGCCCGGTTGAACGCGCCGGTGCTGTCCCGGTCGACCTCGCACACCACCCAGCCGGTGCCGTCCCAGGCCTCCCACAGCCACGGCGGGTCCTGCGGGTCGACGCCCTGGCCTTCGACCTCGCAGTCCAGCCGCAGCAGCACCGCACACCCCGGCACGGCGTCCGACAGTCCGAACAGGACCGCGTCGCCGGGCGCCGGGCTCTCGGCGAAGGTCGCCGGACCGCCGCCGACCAGCAGTTCGTCGGTGCGGTCGGCAGGCGGCAGGCCGGGGTCGGACGTGCTGGTCGCCAGGTGCGCCAGCGAGCACGGCACGATGTTCAGCGTGCGCTCCACGGTGAACACGACCGGGTCCTCGACCTCGTTGCGCACGCTCGCGATCTGCTTGCCGCGGGCGACGACCACCGGGACGTCGCGGGCGGCCGAGAGCCAGAACGTCACGTCGGCGCGTGCCGCGGCAGGCGGGAACAGCCGGACCCCGATCAGGTCGAGGAAGCGCAGGTAGTGCAGGTCCGGCACCCGGTTGAGCCGGTAGAGCAGCTGGTCGACCATCTGCGCGAACGTTTCGATCAGCGTGACGCCGGGGTCGGAGACGTTGTGGTCGGTCCACTCCGGGCAGTTGCGCTGGACCAGGTACTTGGCCTCGTCGACGAGGTCCTGGAACCGGCGGTCGTCGAGGTTGGGCAGCGGAAGAGACATCACGCACCGTCCTCTGTGGACTCGTGCGGCGGGATGACGTAGAACGGGAAGACGAGGTTGCGTGGGTCGTTGGTGCCGCGCAGGGTGTAGCGGATGTCGATCAGCAGCGTCCCCTGGTCGGCCTCGGCGAAGCTGACCACGACGTCGTCGAGGGTGATCCGCGGCTCCCAGCGCTCCAGCGACGTCCGCACCTCGTAGGCGATCTGCCCGGCCGTCGCCGCGTCCGCGGGCGCGAACACCAGGTCGTGCACCGCGCAGCCGAACTCCGGGCGCATCGGCCGTTCCCCCGGCGCGGTCGCCAGGATCAGCCGGATGCTCTCGACGACCTCGCGCTCGCCGCCGACCAGCGCGATCGACCCGGTCGCGTCGGTGTGCACCGGGAACGCCAGGCCCTTGCCGAGGAAGTCCACCGTCAGCCTCCGATCAGGACGGTCGGGCAGCCCATGACGATCGGCGCGCTGCACGCGGCCATGTCGCCCATCCGGGCCGCGGGCATGCCGCCGATCAGCACCGTCGGGCAGCCCGGCGGCGCGATCGGCGACGGCGGGTGCACCGCGGGCGGCGGGAACGAGCACGTGTGCAGCGTCCCGACCGTGGCGGCGGGCATTCCGCCGATGAGCACGGTCGGCACGCCGGGCCCGGCGATGACGCCCGGGTGCCCGGTCGGGTCGCCGACCCTCGCGGCTGGTGGCATGCGCACTCCCCCGTCAGTTGATCTTGACCACGCTGCCGCGCACGGTGACGACACCGCTCGCGGTCAGCTCCGTCTGTCCCTGGCCGGCGACCGAAACACTCGCGCCCTCGACCTTCACGCCCGCGGTGCCGTTGAGCTTGAGCTGGCTGGCCGCTTCGATGCTGGCGTCGGAGTTCGATTTCACGGTCACCTTCTGGCCCTTGAGCTCCAGCGGCCCGGTCCCGGCGTCGATGCTCACGCCGTTCTTGGCCGTGACCGTGACGCTCTTGCCGCTGGTCACCTCGATGACCTGGTTCTTCTGGTCGATCTTGACCACGAACTTCGCGTCGCCGGAGGACAGCACGATGCCGTCGTCCTCGGCGAACTCCAGCTTGTGCCCCTTGCGGGAGACGAAGCCGCGGAGCGCGACCTCGCCGCTGTTGGCGTCGACGACCGGCTTGGTGAACTTCGACGGCGGGGCGTCCTTGGTGCTGTGCAGCCCGCCGAGCACGTACGGCGCCTCGAAGTCGCCGTGCTCGAAGCCGACCAGGACCTCGTCGCCGACCTCGGGCAGCACCAGCGCGCCCCGGTCCTTGCCCGCCCCCGGCTGGACCGTGCGGGCCCAGGTGCTGGAGAAGCTCTGGTCCAGCCACGGGAACGTGAGCTTGACGCGCCCCAGCTTGGCCGGGTCCTTCAGGTCGGTCACCGTGGCGGGCACGACACCCGGCCACGACGAGGTCTTCGCCCCGCCCGCGACCAGGCCGTAGAGCGAGCGTTCCTGGCGTCCGGACACGGTGAACTCGGTGGTGTAGCCGACGTCGGCGTTGAACAGGTGCCGGGTGCTGGTCAGCGTGTACTTGCCCGCGAAGGGCGCCCCGACCCCGGTGAGCGTGACGGCCGTGCCTGCCCGCAGCTTCGGGTTGCCCTTCGCGACGCCGTCGAGTTCGGTGCAGGCACTGCCGAGCCGGTCGGCCAGCGCCTTCGCGGTCGCGTCCGCCTCGCTCTGCGCGCGCCGCGGCGAGGCGGCGTCGAGGAAGGGCGGGGCGGCGAACTTCGCGGCCAGGTCCACCGGGTCCAGCCCCGGCACGTCCGTCCCCGCGTTCCGCGGCTTCGCGGTGGCGGTGACCGCCTGCTTGTGCTCGTAGTCCCAGCCGTTGACCCGCACCTCGGGGACCTGCTCGGCCGCGGTGATGCTGGCGCGCAGGCTGACCAGCGTCCCGTGTGCTTCGAGCACGAGCGGGTCGGCGGTCGCCTTCGTGGTCGTCGAGGGCGCGCTGGACGGCTTCTCCGGGAGTTCGAAGTTCAGCTTCCCGTCGCGGACGGCGATCTGCGCGCCCACGACGTCGGCCAGGCGCGAGAGGAACTCCCAGTCGCTGACGTTGTCCTGGCTCAGCTGGGTGTTCGGTCGTCCGCCGAACCCCTTGACGTCGTCGATCTTGCCGACCGGCAGGTTCGCCCGCTGGGCGACCTTCCGCACGATGTCCGCGATCGTCATGTTCGGGTACGCCGCGACCCGGCGGCCGCGGAACAGCCGGTGCGCGTGGTCGTACCCGCGGACCTCGGTGAAGGTGCCGTGCGGGTCCAGGTCGATCGCGACCGCGGTGACCTCGCCCGACATCAGGTCCTGCGGGCCTTCGGGGTCCGACGTCTGGACCTTCAGCTTGACCTTCGCCCCGACCTTGAACTTGCCCTTGTCGAGCACGATCCCCGCGGGATCGCGGAAGCGCAGCACGAACGTGTCCGGCAGGTTCCGGCTGTCGTCGACGTAGGCGTAGCTGAGCATGACCTTGACGTCGTCGGGCAGCGGGGTGCTGTCGACCTCGACCATGAGGGTGTTCGTGAAGGTCTCGTTAGCCATCGAGCTCCTCCAGCGCGGGCACCAGGAGCCGGGTGCCGGGCCGCAGCCGCATCGGGTCGTCGATGTCGTTGGCGTCGGCGATCTCCCGCCACCGGCCGGCGTCGCCGTAGGCGCGGAACGCCACCGACGGCAGCGAATCCCCGGCGACGAGCACGTGCGTGTCCCGCGCGGCCAGCGCCCCCGACGTCGGGTTCTGCCCGCCCAGCTCACCCGAGATCTCCTCCAGGTTCACCGTGCAGACCGCCCGCACCGGCGTGCCCGCCGGGGTGAACAGCGTGTACTTCGCGGTGACGGACGAGACGTAGGCGGGGAAGCCGGTCATGCCGCCCCACTTGAAGATCACCCACGGCGGCGACGGCTTGCGGCTCTGCCGGCTGTCCTCGGTGGCCACGCAGCAGGTGAACAGCTGCTCGACCTTCTTGACGACGGCGTCGTCCATCTTGTCGGTGGCGTCGAGGAACATCTCCAGCGCGAGCTTCGCCGGATCGGAGCCCTTGAACTGCGGAGGCGCGCTCTTCTTGGCGTTCGGCTGCGCGTCACGGCCCCATTTGGCGTTCTTGCTCAGCGACAGTTCCTTGGGGTTGAACTGGAACTTGATGTCGAACAGCTTGTCACCGGGCGGCTGCCCGGTCCCGCCGGACTGCGGCGGCTTCCGGACCTCCAGCAGCGCACGCTGCAGGTTGTTCGGCGCGGGTTCCCCGGAACCGTAGGCGGCGGGCGGCTGCGAGCCTGCCGAGGTGAAGGTGACGGGCGAGGAGGCCATGGGCTAGCCCTTCTTCGCCGGGCTGAGGAAGCCGTGGTGGGCGAGTTCGAGGGTCTCGGTGGCCACCTTGGGCGAGTCGGCCGACAGCTGCGGGCCGCTCCAGCGCACCGGGACGACGCCTTCGAGGGCCCAGCTGGCGATCACCTTGCCTTCGAGGGTGCGGGCCTCGATGGTGGCGGTCTTGCGCTCGATCCCGCTCGCCATGCTGGCGAACCACTTGGTGATCTGCGCACTGGCCTCGGTGACCGGGCGCGAGAGCTTGATGTTCGAGTACTTGATCCGGGTCGGCAGCTGCCAGACCATGCCGTTGTTGCCGCCCTCTTCCCGCTGTTCCATGACGAACTCGCAGCCCAGCCCGTCACAGCTGGAGAAGGCGCCGAGGTTCCCGAGGTTCTTGTCGTCCAGCTTGACGACATAGCAGACGGCAACGGCCTCTTCGGTATCCGGCATCGGCTCCTCCTTCAGTGCGGGCGATCGGTGAGCGCCCCCCGGCGCTCACGGTCGAGACGAAGTTCGGTCTTCAGGCGGCGCAGCAGGGGGTCGAAGAGCTTCTTGACGAGTTCTTCGGTTTCCGGCTGGTTCGGTGTGCTTTGGGCGGCCGGGGCCGGGGCCGCTGGGGCCGGGTCTGGGTCGCGTTGGATGAAGGTCACTGGGGGGATGGGTTGCTGGGCTGGGGGGTCGGTCACGCGTTGGACCGTTGGTGGTGGGGGGCTTTCGGTGCGGTAGACCAGGTCCGGCGGGGGGTGGAGGGTGCTTTGGGTGCGGTTCGGCTGGGCTTCCAGCGTTCGGGCGAGGGGAAGTGGGGTGGCCGGGGTTTCGACGGACCGGGCGACCGGGAGTGGGGTGCCCTGGGCTTCGGCAGTCCGGGCGGCCGGAAGCGGGCTGACCGGGAGGCTTTCGGCCCTGCTCGCCGGGGCTTCCAGCGTCTGGGCGACCAGGAGCGGAGTGCCCTGAGCTTCGGCAGTCCGGGCGACCGAGAGCGGGCTGACCGGGGAAGCGACGGTCCGGGCAATCGGGAGGCTTTCGGTCCTGCTCGCCGGGGCTTCGAGCGTGCGGGCGACCGGGAGCGGACTGGCCGGAGAATCGGCGAGCCCGGCGACCGGGAGCAGGGGGCTTTCGGTGCGGCTCGCCGGGGCTTCCAACGTCCGGGCGACCGGGAGGCTTTCGGTCCGGCTCGGCGAGGCTTCGAGCGTGCGGGCAACGGGGAGCAGGGGGCTTTCGGTGCGGCTCGCCGGGGCTTCCAGCGTCCGGGCGACCGGGAGGCTTTCGGTCCGGCTCGGCGAGGCTTCGAGCGTGCGGGCAACGGGGAGCAGGGGGCTTTCGGTGCGGCTCGCCGGGGCTTCCAGCGTCCGGGCGACCGGAAGCGGACTGGCCGGGGAATCGGCGAGCCCGGCGACCGGGAGCAGGGGGCTTTCGGTGCGGCTCGCCGGGGCTTCCAGCGTCCGGGCGACCGGAAGCGGGGTGCCCTGGGCTTCGGCGAGCCGGGCGACCAGGAGCGGGGTGCTTTCGGTCCGGCTGGCTGGGGCTTCGGCGGACCGTTCTGCCGGGAGCTGGGCACTGTTTACTCGGCTCACCGGGAGCGGGCCACCGTGAGCCGCCGGGGCTTCGAGGGTCCGCGCGACCGGGAGCTGGGCACCGTCTCCTTGGCGCGTGGCCGGGGCTTCCAGCGTTCGTGCGACCGGGAGCGGACCACCGTCCACGTGAGCCGCCTGGGCTTCGACGGGCCGCGCGACCGGGAGCAGGGCACTGTCATCGTGAGCCGCCGGGGTTTCGAGAGTCGGCGCCACTGGGAGCCGAGTACCGGCAGCCGTCGGGGTTTCGAGAGTTCGCGCCACTGGGAGCGGCACCGGGCTGGCCGGAGCTTCGGCGGCCCGCGCGACCGTCAGAGGGGCACCATCGACTTGGCCCGCCGGGCTGGCCGGGGCTTCGAGAGCCCGCGCGACCGGGAGCGCATCGTTCCCCGCGCCGGCGGGAGCTTCGAGCGTCCGGGCAACCGGTAGCGCGGCAGATTCGACGTGGCCTGCCGGAGTTTCGAGAGTCCGGGCCACCGGGAGCGGGGCAGCGTGGCCCGTCGGGCTGGCCGGAGTCTCGAGCGGTCTCGCTACGGGGAGCGGGGCACTGTCAACGTGGCTCGCCGGAGTCTCGACGCTCCGCGCCACGGGCAGCTGAGCACCATCCACCTGACCCGCCGGACTTTCGAGAGTCCGTGCCACAGTCTCGACACTCCGCGCCACAGGCAGGGACGCGCCATCCACCTGACCCGCCGGACTCTCGAGAGTCCGCGCCACGGGCAACTGGGTGCCGCCCGCCGAAGTTTCGGCAGTCCGTGCCACCGGGAGCGGAGCATCCGCGGGTCCTGCTCCCGGGCCGTCCGGGGCTTCGAGCGTCCGGGCGACCGGCAGCGGCAATCCGCCCGCCGCCGGTGGTGGGGGAACGCTCGTTGAGCCGCCCGGTTGGCCGGGCGGCTCCGTGGTCCCGGCTGGGGTCTCCGGGCTGTCGAGCGGGCGGAACGTGTTGACCGGCGACGACCTGACCGCCGGTTCCGGATCCACCGTCCGGGAAACCGGCAGCGGGACGTCCGGTGGTGATCCCTCCGGGAGGGGCAGGATCGGGGCGCCGAGACCCAGCCGTCGGGGCGACGCCTGCTGGACGACCGGCAGCACCGGCCGCGGCTGTTCCACTCGGGCCGGTTCCGCCGGGGGTGGTTCCGGTGCCCGTACCGGCACCGTCTCGTGCTCGGCCGGGGCCGGAGTGTCCACTGTGGCCGGTTCGGCGATGGCCTGCACCGTCCGGACCGGTGGGTCGACCGGGGCCGACGTCAGCGGCCGTACGACCTCGGCGGACTGCACGACCGGCAGTTCCACTGACGGCAACGGTAGCTCCGAAGTGGTGACCTCGGACCGGGACCGCTTGCGGGTCGACCGCTGCACCACCGGCATCGACGGTGACGGCGACTCGAGCGGGCGCGGGCGGGCCAGGTCGGCGATCACGCCTGCCGGCTCCTCCGGGCCGATGCGGTGGCCCAGCGGCTCCAGGTAGGCCGGGCTCTGCCAGGACGTCAGTGACTCGCCGAACCGCTGCACCGGGTTGACCAGCGGGTGCTCGGCGACGACCCGCTGGATCGGCGCCACGTTCCGCCACTCCGCGCGGGTCACCGGCAGCCTTTCCGGGGGCGGCGGACTCGCCTCCTTCCTGCTCCACCACATTCCAGCGTCACCGTCCTTGGCTCATCCGGGTGTTGATCCGGGCGATCTCGGCGACGTAGGTCAACCGGTCGGGGTGTTCGAGGTCGAGGATGTCGTCGAGGGACCAGTGCAGGTGGTAGGCGACGTACGCGACTTCCTCGTGCAGCCGGTCGGCCGCGTACGTCACGATTCCCCCAGGCGGCCACCGGCGACGTCGACGACGAAGCCGTGCCCGCACTCGGGACACGCGACGCCCGCCCTGGTGTGGCCCTCGCTGTTGACCCGGCGGTACATGTCCTGCAGGAACGCCAGGTCCGAGGCGAACAGGTTCTCGATGATCCCGGCGTGCACGTCGGTGATGTCGCCGATCCGGGTGATCACCCTGGCCAGCAGCACCACGGTGAGGAACGCCGAGTTCTCGCGCACCCGGTCGTCCCGCAGCGGGACCAGCTCGTCGCGCGCGGTGGCCAGGCGCATCACCCCGGAGTGGTGCACCTTGCCCTCGTCGTCGACGTAGCCGCGCGGGAGCTCGAACGCGAACTCCGTGCGCAGCTTCGGCCGCTCGGCCGGGGACTCCCCCGCCACTTCGGCGGGGGCCGGCGCCGACGCCATCACCCTGCGCATCGGCTCACTCGACTTCCATCTGCTCGTAGGTGATCACGATCTTCTCGGTGAGCACGCTCGTGTCGCCCGCCTTCAGCGAACCGATCTCCAGGCTCTTCGGCCACGCGTTGGTCAGCTTGTACCGCTTGATCGCGGCGCCTTCGTAGTCGTAGACGATGATGGCGCCGCCCTTGCGGGCCGAGCCCATCTTGCCGAAGTGGGCGTCCTTGACCCACTTCTCGAAGCTGTTGTCCTCGGTCAGGCCGCGGGTCAGCGTGACCTCGCCCGCCTTGGGGCGGCCGGGCAGCTTCTTGACGACGTACTTGCCGTCCGCGGTGTTCTGCTTGAGCTCGATGACGTCCTGCTCCATCTTGAGGCCGGAGACCTCGGAGATCTGCTTGATCTGGACGCCGTCGATCTCGAGCCCGAAGGAGTGGCCGACCGCCTTGTCAAGATCGGGAAGTGCCATGTCGGAGCCCTTTCAATCACTCGTTGACGAGGCTGGTGCCGCCGGACATCTGGGCCAGCCGGAAGATCACGAACTCCGCGGGTTTCACCGGGGCGATGCCGACCTCGCAGATCACCTGGCCCAGGTCGATGCCCTCGGCCGGGTTGGTCTCCCGGTCGCACTTGACGAAGAAGGCCTCGTCCGGGGTCAGCCCGAACAACGCGCCCTTGCGCCACTCCATCACCAGGAACGCGCTGATCGTGCGCCGGATCCGCGCCCACAGCGCGTCGTCGTTCGGCTCGAACACGACCCACTGGGTGCCGGCGAGGATCGACTCCTCGAGGTAGTTGAACAGCCGCCGGACGTTCAGGTAGCGCCACGCCGGGTCGCTCGACAGGGTCCGCGCGCCCCACACCCGGATGCCCTTGCCCGAGAACGACCGCACGCAGTTGATCCCGATCGGGTTGAGCAGTTCCTGCTCCGCCTTGGTCAGGTGCGTCTCCAGCGCGAGCGCGCCGCGGACGACCTCGTTGGCCGGGGCCTTGTGGACGCCGCGGGTGGCGTCGGTGCGGGCCCACACGCCGGCCATGTGGCCACTCGGCGGGAGGTACGTGTTCGTGCCGGTGGCGGGGTCGAGCACCTGGATCCAGGGGTAGTACAGCGCCGCGTACTTGGAGTCGTAGCCTGCCGCGTCCTGCCGCCAGCTGCGGACCTCCTGCGGGTTGAGCGACGGCGGCGGGTCGATGATCGCCATCCGGTTGCCCATCAGCTCGCAGTGGGCGATCATCGCCAGCTGCACGGCCTTGACCGCGTCGAGGTCGATCAGGTCGCGCTGGTAGGCGGCCATCAGGTCCGGCGCGGCGACCATGGTGATCTCGTCGATCGCCTCCAGCCCGCCGAACCCGGTGCGGTCGGCGACGTCCCCGACGTAGTCGTTGGCGGCCACCCGCCGCGGCACGGGCGGTTCCTGCGGCGGCGCGGTGAGCACCGCGGCGCCCTTTTCCGGCTTGGTGACCGTGCCGCCGGTGGCGATCTCTTCGATGGTGATGTAGCTCGACTTCTCCCGCACGGCGGTGACGACATTGTCCTTGGTGCGCTTGGTCGTCACGTTGTGCGTCTCGACGACCTTGCCGTCCTGCTTGACGAGCAGGGTGAACCGGTCGTCGGCGGGGCTGTCCCCGGTGGGGTCGGCCACCTCGACGGTGATCTCCCCGCCCTGCTTGCCTTCGGGCAGCTCCTTGGCGACCACCCGGTAGCCGCCGAGTTCGGCCTGCCGCGCGGCAATCTGCTTCGGCGCGGCGCCGTTGTCCTGGGCCCGCGGCCCGCCGACGCGGACGACGTAGCAGTTGGCGCCGCCGTTGAGGAAGTAGCCGTAGACCGACTGGGCCAGGTAGCAGCCCTCGACGAAGTCGCCGAAGGTCTGCGTGAACTGCCCCCAGTTGGAGACGAGCGTCGGGGTGTTGAAGGGACCATCCGCGGCGAAGCCGACGAAGGCGGCCACGGCCGTGCCCACGCCCTCGATCGGCCGAGCGCCCGCCTCGGTCTCTTCGACGTACACCCCCGGCGTGAGATAGGTGGGCATGCGTGCCTCCCTTGTCGCGCACAAGTCCTGTCCCCGGCGATGCTGCTGCCCCGGCGTTTCCGGCGGAACGACCGTGCGGCTAGGCCCGCGGGAACCGATCTCTGCCCATAAAGGCAGCTGCCCGTCCGGGTCGGCTCGGCTGCCCTTGTGGGCATGGGAAAACGGCCGTGCGGGACCCCGGTGGTCTCGCACGGCCGTTCGGCTTGAAATCGAGGTGCGCCGCGAACAGCGGCCGGTTCAGGCGCCGTCCTGCCCCGGCCGGGAAAGCGCCTGGCGCAACGCCGCCAATGCACCGGCAGCGAACTGCTTGAGGTCGGGTTGCGCCTCGGTCGCTGCCGCGGTCTCGAGTGGCCCCACCAGCTCAGGCCATTGAGTCAGGCTCGCGGCTTCCATCGCGGCAGCGCGCATCCGAGGCTCCGGTGATCGAAGCCGGGACTCGAGGATGCCGATGGTGGCCGGGTCGGCCGGCCCGTTCGTCCCGAGAGCCAGCCGCACCAGTTCGCGCGGCTTGGCGTCTTCGGCCTCGGCAGCTTGCCGGAGTTCTTCGGTCCCGCGGACCGGCAGTCGTTCGGACAGCTCGCCGGCAATCCGGTCGACCTGGCCGTCGTCCAGTCCCTCCACCATGAGGTACCAGGTCTCCGCAGCCAGGTCGCGGACCAGCGTGACCACCGGATCGTCCGGCGCGGCCACGTAGACGTGACCGGTGAGCCGCTCGTCACCTTCGACGGTGTACAGCTGGAAATCGGGATGTCCGGCATGACGCAGGCGATCCAGCTCGGATTCCACGGCGTCGATCGGTTCCTCGTCGTCGGCGACGGAGTAGTTCAGGACGTGATATCTGCGTTTCATCCGGATCTTCCGTGATAGCTGGCAAGGAACGCGACAAGCTCGGCTCGGAGAATAGCCGATGCGTCGGAAAGCGCCTCCGGCGTCGGGTGCCGCGACAACCGTACTCGCAGCCATTCGCGAATCGCTTCGGCGAGCGGATGCAGGTCGTGGCCGCTGGCGGACACCACCATCTTCGGTTTCGTCGCCGTATTGAGCAGAGTCATGATGATGGCCCCGACCCGGCGTATCCGCAGTCGCTCGGCCATTGCCTGGTCAGTGGGGTACCGAGTGGACCGGGTGCCCGCCGGAAGCTGTCGTGCGGTGGCGCCACCGGCGTTCTGCGCTCCGACCGGAGCCATCGGTGCGAGACGGCCCTCCAGCACCTCGTCCAGCCCCGCATGGCCGGTACCGAGCAGTGTCGACGATATCGCGGTGGAAGTCGCGATGCCCGGTTGCCTGCCCGGTTCGGTGGAGTGCATGAGAAAGCTGGTTCGCTGCATCTTGCGGATGAACTTGTCCCGGTCCTCCTGGGTGCCCTGGGTCATCAGGCTGCGCAGCCCCAGCACGTCGGAGATCGAACCGGTGCTGAGCGCCCGGTTGACGTCGGCTTGGCTGATTCCCACGGCGTCGCCTGCGGAGTACAGGCCCGCTGCCATTCCGCGGTACTTGCCGATCCAGTTGACCTTGCCGACCTGCCCAGGCCTCCAGGCAGGCAGGTTGGGCGTGAACACCGAGACGTCCTGCTCGGCCCATTGGAAGGAGCGCCCGGGGGCTGTGCTGCCCATGATCTGCGCTTGCTGAAACCGGCTCAGGCCACTCAGTGAACGCGGGTCGCCCGCCGACCACCCACGGCGCCCTGCGCCGTACCAGTCGATGTCCAGCTGCTGGTTCGCCGTCGGCGCTGCCGCCAGTTGCCGGTCGTACTCCCGCTCTGCCTCGGTGAAAATGGGGGTGAGCAGAACAGCCAGCTCGGCCGCGGTCACCCGGCGGGACTTGGCCCCGTTCACTTCCATCGACGGGTTGATCCGCGCAGTGACGGTTCCGTTGCCGTCGACGGTCAGGCCGGACAACCGGTGCCGCAGCCGCCAGTACCCGAGCATCACACGGAAGCGCAACGCCGACACCCCGTTGGCCAGAAGCCGGCTCGCTTGGGGATTGATTGCCGCGACGGCACGCTCGAGGCGTTGCCGCAGCCGCTTCTCCCGGTCGGCCGGGGTCTCGCGGCGACGCCGTTCCCGCCAGGCGCGGAACCGGTCCCGCACACCCCGGAACCGCTCCCCGATCCGCCGCCCCACCCGCCGCAGGGCCGCCCCGATCCGGGTCACCACCCGCTTCAGTGCCGCGCCGATCCGGCGGGCGATGTCGCGGATCTTGTTCGCCACCCGCGACGCCCCGCGGGCCAGCCGGGCCAGGAGCCAGTTGGACACGAAGTCGATCACCGTCACCGCCGCGGCTGCCACCGCTGCCGCGAACGCCTGGCCGCCGTTGCCCGACTTGACCGCTCGCAGGAATGCCACGAACCGGTCGATCGCCTGCAGGATCCGGCTCACCGTGCCCCAGGCCGCCTGCAGGCCCTGGATGATCGCCAGGACCGCGCCTGCCGCCGGGATGATCATCGAGGCCAGCTTCTCCACCAGGATTCCGATGAGCGCCGCCGGGATGGCCTGCTTGATGCCCTGCCAGGCCATCTGGCCGATTCGCGCCAGCGAGATCCCGCCGCGGGTGAGCAGGTTCCACACCGCGCGGCCGAGGCCGAGTACCTGCTCCACCTTGTCGTTGAACCACTGCTGGACCGCCGTCTTCAACGCCAGCCACAGGTGGTTGCGGATGCCGTCCATCACCGACGCGGCCAGGTTGCGCAGCCACGCTCCCGGGTTCGCCGCGACGTCGCGGGCGATCGCCATGAACGCGCCCAGCGTCTGCAGGGCCGCCCGGGCTGCGTTGATCGCTCCGCGGACCGTCGCCGCGACGCCGTCGACCGCCGCCTTGAGGCCGCGTTCGAGGCCCGACAACAACGCCGACAGACCTCGGCCGAGCAGGCCCAGTGCTGCCCTCACGCCCGACTTCAGGCCTTCGGCCAGGCGGTTGACCGCCGCCTCCGCCTGGCGGACCCGGGCCTGGATCGCGTTGCGGAACCGGTCGCGCAGCGCCGGGAAACCGGCCAGGACGCGGTCGCCGATCGCCGTCAGCGCCGTGCCCGCCAGCCGGATCGCGGCCACCGCCGCCTGGCGGGCCCGCTCGATCACCGCCGTCGCGAGCTGCTGTGCCTTCGCGATCGCGGCGCTCACCGCCTGCCGTGCCTTCTCGAACGCCGCCGTGATGCCCTGCTTCACCCGGTCGAACAGCGCCTGCGCCCGGGAGGCCAGCCAGCCGAAGAAACCCCCGCCGCCGCTCTCGCGCTGGGCCTCGGCCCGGTGCTGCGCGGCCTCGCGCTCACCTTCCTGCCGCGCCGCCGCCGCTTCCTGCTCGCCCTGCCGGTGGTGCTCGGCGGCTTCGGTTTCGGCCTGCTGGCGCTCGTTTTCCACGGTCTGGCCCGCCGTGCCCACCACCGTCTGCGCCTCCGCATGCGCGGTGGTGACGAGCGTGCGCTGCTCGGTGCGCCACTGCGTGCGCTGCTCGGCCACCTCGCCGCGCACCCGCGTCCGCTCCGCGCTCTCCGCCTCGGCGTGCTCCCGCTCCATGCCCGCGATCTGCTCGGCCGACTGACGCCGCTGCGCCTGCTCCTGCTCGGCGTGCTGGGCGCGGGCCGACGCCATCGCGGTCGCCGCCGAGCCCGCCGCGGCACGCAGTTCGGGGCCCTGCTGTTCCTCCGCGACCGCCGAGACCGCGGAATCCGCGGCGTCGGTCTCGCCTGCGGCCGGGCCGGACGCCGCGGACGGCGCGGCCCCGCCGGACGCGGCCGGGATCTCCGCACGCATCGTCTCGACGGCGGTCGTCGGGTGCACGGCGTCCTCGCCCAGCGGCTCGCCGGCGTCCCTGGCGCCTTCGGCCTGTGCCACCGCCGTGCCCTGGGTCAGCTGCGCCTGCTGGGCGGTGACCTGGCCGGGGTCGGCGTCGCCGGTCAGCGCCACCCGCGGCGCCGGGCCCGGGGTGACCCGGGTGCCCGGGTCGTGGACCGGCAGCCGGGTGATCGACGCGGCGAGGTCGTGCGCGGCCGCCTGGGTCAGGCCGCCCTGGGGCGCGGCCGGCAACGGCGGCGCGGCGACGCGGCTGGTCGGCGCGGGTCCCGGCGACGGCACCGGACGCGGTGGCGGCGTGGGACGCGCGGTGCGGGACGGCACGCGGCCGACGCGGGCCTGGGACGCGGGTCCGCTCGCCGGCACCAGCGACGACGCGGGTTCGGCCAGCGTGGTCGTCGCGGCCAGCGGGGTGTGCTGCGGCGGGGCGGCGGCCAGCCTGCCCTGCTCCCGGGCGACGGCCGCGCCGGCGGAGTCCTCGACGCCGCCGATGGCGGCCGCCATCCGGCCGGGCGGGAGGGCGCCGAGGTGCGCCATCGCCTGTTCCGGTGGTGCACCGGCGAGGTTCGGGGCGGGCGGGGCAGGGGGCTCCTCGATCGGCCCGCCGCCACCACCGCCCCCGCCGCCACCTGGTTCGGGTTCGGGGCCGGTGTCCGCGCTGGCCGCGTCCACCTCCGCCTGGGCGCCCTCGGCGACTTCCGCCTGCGCCGCACCGAGATCCGGGGCCGCGGCCTCGTCGTCCGGCTCGGTCTGCGCCACCGGTCCCGGCGCGGACGCGGGCGGGGAGTCCACGTTCTGGTCGAGGGTGGCCAGTTCGTCGTCGCCGAGACCGGGCGCGGGCGTCACCGGGGTGGTCTCGGCCGGGCCGCTGCCACCCTCGTCCAGTGCGGGTGCCGGGTCCGCCGCCTGCCGTGGCGGCGCGGACACCGACGGCACGGCGGCCGGTGCGGCAGGCGCGGCACCGGACGTCACGGTGCTGCCCGCGTTCGGCGGTTTCGGCCGGGGCGACGGCCGCCGGGACGGCTGCTGGCCGGCGTTGCGCACCAGCCCGGCCACGGCCGCGTTGCCCGCGCCCCGCTGCAGGCGCAGCAGCGCCGCCACCCCGGGCGCAGGCGCGTCGTGCGACGGGCGCGCAGCGGACGGCGGCCGGGTCGCGGCCACCGGTTCGGTCTGGGTCTCCCGCGCCTGGCTCATGCTCGACCGGCGCTATTCGGCCGCGGCTTCTTCCTCCGGCGCCTCTTCTTCCTGGCGCTGCACGAATGTCTGCGCGGTCGCGGTCTCCTCTTCCGGAGCCTCTTCCTCCCGCTGCACGGCGGCAGCGGCAGCCGGGGCGGGAGCCGGGGCCGACATCAGCCGGTCGGCGTTCGCCACCGCTTCGCGCTCGAACCGGTCCGACGGGTCCGACACCTTCACCCCGCCACCGGCGTCGGTCCCGTCCACCGGGCCGCTGCGCTGCTGGACGACGTGGGTCAGCTCGTGGGCCAGCATGTGCTTGCCCGTGTCCGAGCCGGGGTCGTACTTGTCGCGCTGGAACACGATGTTCGACCCCACCGTGTACGCCTGGGCGTTCACCGACTTCGCCGAGTCGTGGGCCGCGCCGTCGGTGTGGACCCGGACGTCGGAGAAGTCGGTGCCGAAGCGGCTTTCCATGTCCGCGCGCGTCTCGGTGTCCAGGGGCGCTCCACCACCCGAGCCGACGACGTCGTGGATCGGGGACCGCTCCTCTTCGACCAGCGACGCGGCTCCCGCGTTGCCCACGGCTCGCTGCAGGCCCAGCATGCCCGCCGGGCCGAGGACGTCCGTGCGGCCGGCCGCGGCCGCACGGCCCAGCAGGTCGGGGTCGTCGCGTTCGACGCGGTCGCCCTTCGGCCGCAGGCTCGGTTCGAGGTCGTTGTCGTGGCTGTGCCCGCGCATGTCCGCTCCCTCCGCCGACCGTCAAGCTTGCCGCGCCGCCGCCCGCCGCACCAGGATGGGGTGCGCGGCCGTACGGGCAGCGAAACCTGCCCGTACGGGCAGTTCAGCCCTCGGTCACCAGCGCCAGGTAGGGCCCGAACTCCCGGTCCAGGCACAGCCTGCCGAGCTTGCGGTACTCCCGCGCGACCGCGCCGACCAGGTCGGTCATCGCCACCGGGCGGCCCGCTTCGGCCGCCAGGTACGCGCCGGTGACCGCGGCCGAGCGGATGTGCCCGCCTGCCAGCTCGAACGCCTCGGCGAGGAACTCCAGATCGAGGTCGGCGGCCCGCGGCATCCGGGCGCCGAGGCAGCGGTCCCACAGCTGACGGCGCAGTTCGACGTCCGGCAGCGGGAAGTCGACGATGACGTCGAGCCTGCGGGTGAACGCCTCGTCGAGGTTGGCCCGCAGGTTGGTGGCCAGCACGGCGATGCCGTCGAACGTCTCCATCCGCTGCAGCAGGTAGGCGCTTTCGATGTTGGCGTACCGGTCGTGTGCGTCGCGGACCTCGGACCGCTTGCCGAAGATTGCGTCCGCCTCGTCGAACAGCAGGACGCCGTTGACCCCCGCCGCCTCGGTGAAGATCCGCTCCAGGTTCTTCTCGGTCTCGCCGACGTACTTGTCCACCACGGTCGCCAGGTTGACCGTGTAGAGGTCCAGGCCGAGCGAGGCGGCGATGACCTCGGCCGACATCGTCTTGCCGGTCCCCGAGTCCCCGGCGAAGAGCCCGGTGACGCCCCGGCCGCGTCCGCCGCCCGGGCGCATCCGCCACTCGTCGAGCACCTGGTCGCGGTAGCGCGCCCTGGCCGCCAGTTCGTCCAAAAGGGACAGTACGCCTGCCGGGAGCACGAGGTCGGACCAGTCGACGGCCGGTTCGATCCGTCGCGCCAGCCGTTGCAGGCCGGCGGCGTTCTGGCTGCGTGCGCCCGCACGCAGGTGGGCGGTCCGGATCAGGCCGTCGTCGGCCAGTGCGGTCACCGACGCGGCCTGCGCCGCGCGGGTGATCTGTCCCGGGCCGAGCACGAAGTGTGCGGTCGCCGCGCCCGGGTCGACGTCCGGGGCGAGCCTGCCGTCGAGGCGGCTGCGCCAGAGTTCGGCGCGGCTCGCGGCGGGCAGCGGCAGCGCGTCCAGCTGCAACGGCGGGGTCGTGCTCCACCGCGGGTCCCAGGCCCCGGTGCCGTGCACCACCAGCGGGATCGCCGGGTGCGCGAGGTCCGCCAGCCGCGGGTCGTCGACCGGGCCCAGCACGATCCCGGCGCCCCGCAGCAGCGCCTCGCGCCGCAGCGACCCGGTCAGCTCGGCGTGCCCGGCCTCGGCCTGCCAGCGTGTGCCGTCCACCACCAGTGCCGGGAACCCGGCCGCGGCGAGCGCGCCGACCCCGAGTTCCTCGGCGCCACCGCCGGGATGTTCCTTCAGGTAGGCCAGCCGGACCCGGCCGTGGAGTGCGCGGGCGAGCCGGTCCTGGCCGGGGACGTCGGTGAGCTCGGTGCCCAGGTGCGCGCAGCCGGCCAGCTCGGGCGCGAGCCGGTCGTCGCCGAGCAGGTGGTTCACGACGCGGTCGGGGACGCGCAGCGGCCGCGAGAGGAACGGCCGTTCGTCCTCGCCGACCGCGAGCAGGCCGCAGGTGACCAGTGGCGAGTCGGCGTCGAGCCGGGCCCGGCCCGCGGCCGACGCTTCGGGGATGCCGCACAGCCGCAGCGCCAGCCCGGCGGTCGCGCGGCGGCGGGTCACGTCGTCGTTGAGATAGCCGTAGAACTGCTCGAACCGGCTGTCCAGGTCGGGCGCGAGCGCGACCAGCAGCAGTTCGACGTCGACGCCGGTGAGTCCCGCGCGCTCGGCCAGCGGGCCCAGCCTGCCGCCCGGGACGGAGTCGGTGAACGGCGCGAACGGCTCGCGGTGGCCGTCCAGCAGCGCGTCGATGGCCTCGTTCGACAGGTACAGGCCGCGGAACGGGTCGTCGGGGTTCGGGTCGGCCGCGCGGCGGGCGTCGACGGCGTCGCGGATCCGCTGTTCGAGGCGGGCCAGCCGCTCGAACAGGTACTCCAGGCTCACCGGGACTTCCGGTGGGACCGCACCATGGCGACCCGGCGCTGCCCGTCGACGGCGCCGTCCTCGCCGACCCGGTGCCCGACGAGCTCGCCGCCGCCGGTGTCGAGCTTGAGGCCTTCCTTCGCGGGCGGCCCGGCCGGGTAGACCCGTCCACTGTGGATCGGCGCGGAGACGACGACGTCCAGCGACGGCTTGAGCTCGCCGCCCAGCGCGGTCCACACGTCGGCGAACGCGCGGTCCTCCGGCGGCGGCAGCGCGACGGTCATCGGCACCGGCAGTTCCAGCTCGGCCAGCGACCCGGTGAGCACCTCGGCGGGCACGGCCTCGTAGCGCAGCAGGCCGAGCAGCAGGTCCGACAGCACGCGGTGCTCGTCCTCCGGCCGCTGGGTCCACGCGGTGACCAGGTAGGACAGCTTGACGTGCTTGGGCGGCAGGTGCCGCGCCGCGACCTCGCCGCGCCGGTCGTACTCGTTGAGCAGCCCCCGCGACCGGCGCCGCATGTCCTCGCGTACGTCGTAGAGGTAGATGTTGACCGTCGGGGCGTTGCGCCGGGCCGCCCAGTCCTTGGTGGGCGCGTCGAAGGCGACGTCGACCTCGCTGCCGCGCAGCGCCTCGTCCTTCACCAGCCGGCGCAGCGCCTCGTCGACCTCGTGGATCACCGGCGGACCTCCTCGCACTGGCGGTCCTCCCACGATGATCGCCCGCCCGGCGACCGGCCAGCCGCGCAGCGGCAAACCTTCGGGTACACCGGGCTGCCCGAACGGGCAAGCATCAGGTCTCCCGGACTCTTTCGCGCGAGATCGGAACCGGACAGGATGGGCCCGGTGTTCGCAGCGATTCTCGCAAGCGCTCTCCTGCTGACCGGCGTGCCATCGGCCGTCCCGGACACGGCGTGGTCGCCGTCTCCGATCACCTGGGGCGCCTGCCCCGACGACCCCGACAGCCCCGAGCCGCCGGACGGCGAATGCGGCACGCTGCGAGTGCCCGTGGACTGGGACCACCCGCGGGGCCCGTCGATCGACCTCGCCGTGGCCCGCCACCGCGCCACCGATCCGGCCCGCCGGATCGGTGTCCTGTTCGCCGACGCGGGCGGCCCCGGCTCGTCGGGCGCCGAGTTCGCGCTGGCCTCCGGCTACTTCAGCCCGGAAGTCCGCGCCCGGTTCGACGTCGTGGGCTTCGACCTGCGCGGAACCGGCCACAGCTCGTTCATCCGGTGCGAAACCACGGGCACCCCGCCGAGCAGCGAACCGGCCGACCAGGCCGCGTTCGACGCCCTGCGGCAGTACAACCGGCAGGCCGCCGCCGGCTGCCGGGCCCGCAACCTGCCGGTCTTCGACCACGCCGACACCTCCGTCAACGCACGCGACATGGACGCGCTCCGCCGCGCGCTCGGCGAGGAAAAGCTCAGCTTCCAGGGGATTTCCTACGGCACGCTGCTCGGCCAGCAGTACGCCGAGCGATACGGCGACCGGGTCCGCGCGATGGTGCTGGACAGCACCATCGACCACAGCGCCGACCTCCGGCACTTCGTCGGCGACCGCGCCGCCGCACTGGACGAGCTGTTCGGGCAGTTCGCCGCGTGGTGCGACCGGACGACGACGTGTGCGTTGCACGGCCGGGACGTCCTGGCGACCTGGCGGCAGGCACAGGCGGCCGCCGACGGGATGCCGTTGCCGCACAACTGGTTGCGCGACCGGGTGTTCTCGGACATGTACGGCCCGGACTGGGCCGACGCCGCCCGCCTGATCGCCGAAACCGCGGCAGGCAGCACGCCGGTGTCCGCGCAGTTCGAGTACAACTACGAATGGCTTCGCCTTGCCGTCGTCTGCCAGGACTTCGACCTCCGGATGCGTGACTTCCGGCAGTACTCGGCGATGTACGCCGAAGAACTGCGCCGGTCGCCGATCATGCGGGGCACCCCGCTGGGACACGGCGAAGCGACCGCGTGCCTCGGCGTCCCCGGCCCGCCCGCGAACCCGCCGCACCGGCTCGACATCGCGCGGGCGCCCCGGATCCTGCTGGTGAACGCCCGCTACGACCCCGCGACACCGCACGCGTGGGCGGTCAACATCCGCCGTCAGGCACCGGCGAACACGACGCTGATGACCTACGAGGGGTCCGGCCACGCGATCTACACGCGGAACGCCTGCACCCGGGCGGCGGTGGACGGCTACCTGCTGACCGGGCAGGCACCGCGGCGGGACTTCAGCTGCCCCGCCTGACCAGCGCATCGCCCGCCGGGGCAGGAACGACTGCCCGCACGGACGGTGCGCGGCGGCGGCACCGGGCCGCATACTGGTCCGTCGGCCCAGTCCGGTACGGGGGTGACCCATGCGAGGCGGCGGCGAAGCAGGCGAGTCCCTGGCCTACCGGGACGCCCGGGTGTCCCCGTGCGCGGCGTGCGAGGCCGCGCCCTGCTGCCAGTACCTGCCGTTGACCACCTTCGCGATGGCCACCCTCTCCGACGTCGACTACGCCCGCTACCTGCTGAACTTCGACAACATCGAGCTGGGCGTGACGCGCGAGGGCGCCTGGTCGGTCTACTACCGGCAGGCCTGCCGGTTCCTCGACGCCGACACGCTGGGCTGCCGGTTGCACGGCACCCCGGACAAGCCGCACGTCTGCGTGCAGTACAACCCCTTCTCCTGCTTCTACCGCACGGCGTTCTCCCCCGGCGGCGCCGAGGGCTACCTGCGGGTGGACCGGCGGCGCCTGGACGTGATCGTCGAAGCGCTGACGTTCGACGCCGACCGCCGTGTCGTCGCCGCGCCGACCGTGGAATCGCTGGCGGAGGCGTTCGAGGCGCTGCCGATCGAGTCCGCCGTCGTCCCGCCGCGGCCGGCCGAGCCCGCGCCCGTACAGCCGGGTGACCTCGCCGATCCCTGCGTGTCCTGCCCGGCGTACTGCTGCACCACCGTGCTGTTCCCGATCACCCCGCCGGTCAGCATCAGCTCGCTGGACTACCTGCGCTTCGCGCTCGGGTTCCCCGGCACCGAGATCGTCGTGCTGGGCACGGAGTGGCAGCTCGCGGTCAGTGCCCGCTGCCGTCATCTCGAAGACGGGCGCTGCGCGGTCTTCGGCACCCCGGACCGGCCGCTGCGGTGCGAGTACCACGACGCCTGGACGTGCGGCCCGCGTGCGGCGTTCGACGGCGCGGGCATCGAGTCCAGCGTGCGGATCCGGCTGGAAGACTTCCCGGCACTCGCCGGTGCCTGCGCGTTCCACCTCGACGGCACCGCGGCGATGGTGCCCGGCGCGACGGAGTTGCGGCCGGTTCTCGCAGCGGGCACGCTCGACGGCGACGCCGCACCGGGCCACCGGCAGCTGCTGCCGTTGTCCGTGGTGTCCCCGGCGAGCCAGGAGCCCTGATGGACCACCACGAACCTCCGGCGAAGAAGCCGCCGCGTCGACCGAAGGCCGCGAAACCGTCCCGGGTACCCGAGCCGGAATCGCCGCTGTTCGGTCCGTCCACACCGGACACGGTGACGCGGCTGCAGCGGGCCGCGGGCAACTCGGCCGTCACTTCCGCCCTGCAGCGGTCGCAGCTCCTGCCGTCCGGCACGGGCCGCCCGCTGGAGCGCGGCACCCGGCGCGAGATGGAAACCGCGCTGGGCGCCGACTTCGGTGACGTCCGCATCCACCAGGGCGCGGACGCGGACCGGGCCGCGAAGGACGTCGGCGCGGCGGCGTTCACCGTCGGCTCGGACATCGTGTTCTCCGGCGACCGGTACTCGCCGGGCACCAGCGCGGGCCGGGAACTGCTCGCGCACGAGCTCACCCACGTGCGGCAGCAGCGGCTCGGCCCGGTCAGCGGCACCGACCGCGGCGACGGAGTGCTGGTCAGCGACCCGGCCGACCACGAGGAACAGGAAGCGGCACGCACGGGCGCGGCCGTGGCGGCTGGTTCGGTGGCGGCGGTTGGCAGTTCCGGTGTGGCGGCACGTACGGGCGCGACGCCGGTCACCGGCAGCCCCAGTGTGGCGGCACGTACGGGCGCGGCCGCCGGTTCGGTCGCGACGCCCGTCTCCGGCAGCCTCGGTGTGGCGGGCAGGCCGGTCGTCCAGACCGTGCCCACCGTGACGAAGGTGGTCGCGCCCGCAGCCGTCGGGGTCGGCAAGAGCGTCACGGTCACCGCGACGGCCGCCGGGACCGGGAAGCTCACCTGGACGTTGACCGGCGCGCCCGCCGGCGTGACCATCGCCCCGCTGACCGCCCGCACCGCGCGCATCACCGCCACGGCGGGCTCGGTGGCCGGGGCGGGCGCCAACTTCACCGTCAAGGCGGCGCTGGCGGCCACCCCCGCCGACAACGCGGTGTCCGGCGCCGTCGCGCTGGCCGGCGTCACCAAGCTGGCGTTCACGCCGGTGCCCGCGTTCCCGGCGATCCCCGCGCCGATGTCGGCGACCGGCCCGGTCGACACGGGTGAGCCGAACCGCGACGGCGTCACCGGCAACACCGTCACCGTCACCGCGACGACGGCCCCGGCGGGCCGTCCGGTGACCGTCACGCTGCCTGCCCCGGCCGGTCACGCGGTCGCGGGCACGACCATCACGCCGGGCGCCACCACCGGCAAGCTCGTCGTGCGCGCGACCGACACCGGCACCGGGGCGAGCCTCGACAAGGCGATGTTCGTCAACCCGGTCCCCAAGAAGGTGATCAGCGTCGGCCCGCCGCAGACTTTCCCCGGCGCGCCGTACGGCTCGATCAACATGATCAAGTTCTCCGCCTCGGACTCCGCGTCGCCGCTGACCAGGGGCGTCGGCGAGACGATCACCGCGGGCGGCGTCGACGATCTCCAGCTGGTGCCGATCGTCAACGGCGGCCCGAACCCGAACCCGAAGCTGCCGACCACCGTCAGCGCCTCCTTCTGGAACGACCAGAACACCACCCCGGCCGCCAACGCGATCGTCAAGTCGCTGGTCGACGTCAACAAGTTCGTCGGGCCGGGGGTGGCCAAGCCGCTGCCCGCGGTGACCAAGTTCCGGCAGGGCTTCCACTGGCTGTCCTGGACCGGCGTGCCGAACTACAGCGCGGAGTTCGACACCGGGTTCCACCGCCGGTCGCTGGTCAAGGCGGGTGCGGGCTTCCAGTTCGTCACCGAGCAGGTGTTCCCCGGTGGTTCCGCGGCGCCCAAGAAGGACGCGTACGCGGGCAATCCGCTGATCAACTTCACGGCCGTCACGGTCGCCCCGAAGGCGCCCGCCGCGGCCGCGCTGGCCGCCGACGGCGTGGCCACCGCGGACGTCACCATGACGTCGTCGGTGGCCGGGCGCAGCGTCAACTGGTTCCTGGTGTCCGGGCCGATGATGTTCACCGGCGCGGCGGCCGGGCTGCCGCTGGCGACCCCGGTGAACGTCCAGGGCGGCACGGTCGCGGGCCCGGCGAAGCTGCGCGGCGAGGACACCGTGTTCCCGAACCGCCAGTTCGTGGGCACCGTGCCGCTGGCCGCGGTCACCGTGTCCGCGCTGGCCGGAGGGAGTGCCAAGGTGCCGGCGGGCGCGCTGACGAACACGTTCACGTTCACCGCGCAACCCGGTGGCCGCACGATCACCCCCACGGTCGACGCCGCCTCGGCGGCCAAGGGCGTGACCGCCGCCGTCGCCGTCCCGGGTCCTGCCGCGGCGGCGCCCCGGACGGTGACCGTCACCCGGCCCGCCGGGTTCACGGGCGTCGTGACGGTCACCGTGACGGACTCGGTCCTGGCCGCCAAGACCGCCAAGCGCACGTTCCGGTTCCTGTGATGACCGAGGCACACGGGACGGCCGCGGCGTACGAGTACACGGTCCGGATCGAGGAGCTGCCGGTCCTCGCGGGCGGGCCGATGGTGGCGGTGTGGACCCTCCACGGGCCCCCGGCCGACGTCGCACTGGGCGGCTCGCGAACGCTCAACCGGACGACGGGGTTCTCGTTCGCCGGCACGGCGGAGGGACTCGACGTGCCGTTGACCGACCCCGCGGCCGACGTGGTGGACCTCGGCGGCCCGATGGGCGCGCGCCCGCTCACGGAAGCGGGGCTGACGGTGTCGTTGCTGGTCAACCAGTACCTCACGGTGGAGAACCTGCGTCCGGCCCTGCCCCCGGGCGGCAGCGGCGTCCTGGCTCTCCGCTGCCGCTGGGACCTGGTCGCCGGAGCTGAGCAGGTTCCGCTGGAGCTGACGCTGCGGGTCCCGGTCCGCCGCGACGACGACGCGCTGGCCGACGTGGTCAGGAGGCAGGTGGAGGCCGTGCTGCGGACGGAAAAGCCGGACGAGGACGCCCTGACCCGCCTGGCAGCCCTGCGCCACCCGGACACCCGACGTCTGGTGTCCGGCGCCGACGCCGACCCCGAGCGGACCGCGTGGGCCCTGGCGGCGCTCCCAGCCCCGTCGTGACTCGCGTCCGCCGCCGACCCCCGAACGGACCACGTTGTTCCTGGCGGCGCTCCCGACCCGGTCGTGAGTGGCAATTAGGGTTCTAACCCGAATTACCACTCACGACAAGCCGGGTCGGGCTCAGCACGTGGCCGACGCGGCCAGCGGTTCCGGGAACAGCGGCGCCCGGCCCAGGCGGCGCAGGCGCAACCCGGCGTCCGCGAGCCGGTCCGCCGCCAGGTGGTTCCTGGTGTCGACGACCAGATCTCCGCGCATCGACCGGGCGAGCCGCCGCCAGGGCAGGCGGGCGAACTCCGGCCAGTCGGTGAGCAGCAGGACCGCGTCGCTGCCCGCGACCGCCGACTCCGCGTCCGACGCGAGCTTGAGGTGGTCGGTCACGCCCGGGACCGCGGCGGTGATCGCGGGGTCGTACGCGCTCACCTTGGCGTGCCGGGCCAGCAGGGTGGTGATCGGCAACGCCGGTGAGTCACGCAGGTCGTTGGTGCCCGCCTTGAACGTCAGCCCCAGCACCGCGACGCGTGGCTCCCCCGCCGCCAGGACGTCGTCGAGCAGGCCCGCGACCCGCCGCTGGTGGTGGGCGTTGACCGCGACGGCCGCGTCGACCAGTGACAGGTCGCAGCCGGTTCCGGCGCCGAGCGCGGCCAGCGCCCTGGCGTCCTTCGGCAGGCACGGGCCGCCCCAGCCGGGGCCGGGACGCAGGTGGGCCGCGCCGATGCGGGGGTCGCGCCCGACCGCGCCGAGCACGTCGGCCACGTCCGCGCCGACGTGTTCGCACAGTTCGGCGATGCTGTTGACGTAGGCGAGCTTCACCGCCAGGAAGCCGTTGGCGGCGAACTTGACGGTCTCCGCGCTGGTCGCGTCGGTCCGCAGCACCTCGGCGTCGATGCCGTCGTAGAGCCGCGCGACCATGGCCGCCGCGGTGGGGTCGTCGGCACCGACGACGATCCGGTCCGGTTCGAGGAAGTCCGCGACCGCGGTGCCTTCCCGCAGGAACTCCGGGTTGCTCACGACGGCGACGTCGGCCCGGCCCAGCAGCGCCGCGACGCGGCGGTGGGTGCCCGGCGGCACCGTCGACTTCACCACCAGCCGCGCACCCGGCCGCAGCAGCCCGGACACCCGGCGCGTCACCGCGTCGACGGCGGACAGGTCCGTGCTCCCGTCGGGACGTCCCGGGGTGGGCACGCAGACGAAGACGTCGTCCGCGGCGGGCACCACGAAGGTCGGCTCGGTGTGGAAGGAAAGCCGTCCGCGGCGCCGGTTGCGGTGGAGCAGTTCCGCCAGGCGTGGCTCCAGCAGGTCCACCCGGTTCTCGCGCAGCCGCGCGATCCGTCCCTCGTCGATGTCCACGCACGCCACCCGGTGCCCGAGTTCGGCGAGGCACACCGCGCTCGTCAACCCGACATAGCCTGCCCCGATGACCACGACCGCACCCGAATACCGCTCCACAGCGCCCTCCCCCAGGATTCCCTGCCGGTGGCGATCCTCGCCCGCCCGCTTGCCGGCGATGAGGTCCCTGCGCGCTCACCTTCGGGCAGCAAAACGGGAAATGGCACAGGGAAGGGAAAATCCCGTGGCAGACTCGCTCGCCATGGGGAACCGGGCGAGCTGGGCACTGTGGCATGCGGCCTATCGCAGGCTCGTGCGGTCGTCGTTTGCGACCGTGCCGTTGTACCGCGAACACTGGGCGCTGGCCGGACGCACCGACCCGGTGCTGGTCCCGGGCCGGACGGGCACCGACGGCGGCGCGCTCGCCCCGGAGATCCTCACGCGGCGTGCGGCCGATCTCGTCCCGCTCGCCGGAGGTTCGGCCGTGCTGGATCCGTTGCGTGGCTTGGGTTCCGTCCTGCCGTGGTGCCTGCCGCTGCGCGTCGGCACGGTGGTCGCCGTCGGCACGGACATCGCCACGCAACCACCGTCGGATCTCCCGCGCGGGGTTCGCGGCTGCCTGCTGGGGCCCGGCCTGGAAAACCTCCTGCACGGCAACCGGAAGATCGTCGCCGTCGCAACGACGGCCGAACTCGGGAAGCTGCCGTACGCGGTCGATCCGGTGCCCTGTCACGAAGTCGGCGACCTCCCCCACGATCCCTACGGGCTGGTGACCGACCCGATGCTGGGAGTGCTCGGCGGTGTCCGCGCCTGTGGCCGGTGGCACCTGGACTGGACGCGGGTGTACGCGCGCGAAACGTCCGCCGGGCTCGCCTTCTCGTTGCTGCGGCAACGTTCTCCGAGGCTGGTCGACGTGCTCGCCGGCGGCGGGGTGCCGGGCACGGTCGAAGCGTGTCCGCGGCACGGGACTCCGGTGCTGCGGACATGACCGTGTGCCTGCTCGATCCCCGCACCGACGCCGAACCGGCCGCATGGCGGAAATTCACGCGGCGGTTGCGCCTGCCGCCGATGTGGGACTTCACCCTGCTGCGGCTGGAAGCCTGGCTCGCGGGCAACCGCCCGCTGCTGGCACTGGCCTGGCAGGACGGCGAGATCGTCGCCGCCGTGACGGCCGTGGTCTGCAGGCACCGCGGCACGCGACGGTACGCACCGGCCCGCGCGATCGGTCCACTGTGGGCGGAGATCCGGGTGTCGTGGCTCAGTGGCGCCCCGGCCTACGCCTTCGCGCCGGACCTCGACCTCGCCGTCCGTCGCGAATTCCTGCGTGCCACGGAAACCGCGCTGCGCCGGGCGCTCGGCCCGGGCTTTCTCGGCGTGGTGTACCGCACGGTCGCGCCCGCCGATCTTCCACTGGTCGCCGGCCGTGGCCGGATCACCCGGCCGATCGAAGCGACCGCCGTCCTGCCGAACGCCTGGCCGGACGTCGACGGCTGGCTCGCGTCACTGGGCAAGGAACGGCGGCGGAGCATCAGACGCTACGCCCGGGTCATCGACCGCGATCCCACGGTGTGCGTCGAACGCGGGCCGGCTCGCGAAGACCTCGAGCCGTCGGAACTGGCGGCGTTGCTCAACGACCACAACGACCGGCTGGGCGTCCCGGCGTTCGCCCACCGGACGAAGATGGCCGCCACCTACCTCGGCGCGCTCGTCCGGCGCCCGGACGTGCACACGCTGACCTACCGGGACGCCGGCGGCCGGTTGCTGGCCTTCAACACCTTTCTCGACCATCCGGAGACGCCGGTGCTGCATTTCTGGGCGGCCCGGCCGGTGAGCGACGGCGGGCGCTACAACCTGTATTTCGACTGCTACCTGCGCGGTGTCCGGCACATGATCGACCACGGCCGTGCCGAGCTGGCCGCGGGCCGCGGGCTCCTGGCGGTCAAGGCGTCGCTCGGCTTCGAACTGCGGCCGGTGTCGCTGGTCGTGGTGCCCCGGCCGGTGCTCGGCCGATGATCACCGCCGAGGTCGTCGATCCCCGGACCGAGCCGGAGCCGGACGGCTGGGCGGCCTTCACCCGGCGGCGGGCGCTGCTTCCCGTGTGGACGTTCGAGCTGCTGCGGCGGGAAGCCTGGCTGACCCGCAATCCGCCGGTCCTGGTGGTGGTCCGCGACGGCGGCGAGATCGTCGCGGCCGTGGCGGCGATGGTGTGCCGCCCGGGCCGCAGGCGGTTCGCTGCCTCGCGGCCGTCCGGCCCGCACTGGGCCGATGCGTACGTGCCCGTCTTCGGCGGTCACCCGGCCGTCGTCTTCGCCGACGGCCTCGACGTGCCGGGCCGCCGCACGGCGGTGCGGGTGGCCGAACGGGCGCTGGCCCGCCGCCTCGGCGCCGGGCTGCTCGGCATGGTCTACCGCGTGGTCGAACCGGACGTGCTGCCCGCCGTTTCCGGCCCGGGACGGCTCGTCCGGGCGACGCTGCCGACCACGGTGCTGCGCAACCGCTGGCCGGACGTCGACGGCTGGCTGGCCTCGCTCGGCCGCGAGCGGCGGCAGGGAATCCGCAGGTACGCCCGCAAGATCGAGCGTGACCCATCCCTGGAGGTCCGGTCGGGGCCGGGCCGGACCGACCTCGACCCGCACGAGCTGGCCGGGCTGCTGACCGCGCACCAGATCCGGCTGGGCACCCCGCGGTTCGACCACCGGACGCCGGTCGCCGGCGCCTACCTGGCCGAGCTGGTCCGCCGCCCGGACGTCCACACGCTGACCTACCGCGACACCGCCGACGGCCGGTTGCTGGCGTTCAACACACTGGTCGACCACCCGGAGACACCGGTGCTGCACTTCTGGGCCGCCCGGCCGGTGACCGACGGCGGGCGCTACAATCTGTATTTCGACTGCTACCTGCGGTGTGTGCGGCACATGGTCGACCACGGACGGCCCGCGCTCACGGCAGGCCGGGGCCTGCTGGAGGTCAAGGCCTCCCTGGGGTTCGAGCCGCAGCCTCGGTACGCCGTCGTCGCGACGAGGCCGGGGCTGGGCCGGTGAACTTCGAAACCTTCGACCCCCGCCACGACCCTGAACCCGCCTACTGGGCGGCGCTGCGGGAACAAGCCGGGTTGCGCGCCGACTGGACCTGGGACGTGCTCGCCGTCCAGGCCTGGGGCATGCGGGCACCGCTGCTGGTGAGCGTCGCCCGCGACGGGGGCGAGCCGGTCGGCGTCGTCGCCGCCGGCTGGGCGGGCCTCCGTCCACGGCGCACCAGCTTCGCGCCGGGCGGGCGTCCGCGAGCCGGTGTGCTGCACGTCCACGCGCCCGGGAGCCCGTCCCTGCCCGGGTGGTGGTCCACTGTGGACGATCGCGTGCTGTTCGGGGAGTACCTCCGCGCGATGCGGCGCGAGCTGGGGCGCGGCTGCGCTGGCGTCCTGGTGCGCCAAGTCGGCGATCCCGGGGCGCTGGGCGCGCGCTGGTCCCGTCCGACGGAACCACTGTGGACAATCACCCTCGACGGCCTGCGAGACCGCGAAGACTGGCTGCGGACGCTCGGCAAGAAGCGCCGCAGCAATCTGCGGGCCGTCACCCGCCAGTTCGAGGCCTCGTCCGTGGAAACCACGACCGGCGCCGGGGACCCGGTGGCCGCCACCGAGCTGCTGCGGCTCAACGCGGCGAAGTACGGCAGCCGGCTGCTGCCGCCGGCGCCGCAGCTCACCGCCCATCTCACGGCGTTGCTGCGGCGTCCCGACGTGGTCGTCCTGCGGTACACCGACCGCGATACCGGCGCGCTGCTGGGCGTGGGCACGATCTTCGACCACCCGCGGTGGCCGCTGTGGCGGCACTGGTCGATGGTGCCGGTCGGCGACGGCGGGGCGCGGAACCTGTACTTCCACCATTTCGGCAGGCTGGTCGAGTGGGCGCTCACGCACGGCAAGCGCGGCATCGTGCTCGGCAAGGGCAACGGCGCGGTGAAGGCCTCACTGGGCGGACATGCGGCCGAGCAGTTCGTCGTCGCGCGGGGCCGGTGAGCGGCGGACGCCGTCACGCAGCCGCAGGTGCAGCAGGCCCGCCTTCCCGGCCAGCCCGGCGACCAGGGCCAGCAGCGCGCCGAGGGCGCCGAACGCGGCGACCAGCGCGGGCGCGGTGGCCGCGGTGACCGTCAGGCCGAGCACCGCCGCCGACGACGTCTTGGCCAGCGCGGCACCGTTGGTGTTCTCCACCAGGTACATCGCGTAGGCCACCGCGGCGAACGTGGTCAGCTCGACCGCCAGCACGCCCCAGAACCAGACCGGCCCCGCGACGGCCGTCACCTGGGCCGCGAGCAGCACGACGACGACCGCGCCGCCCGCGACCAGGGCGGTCACCGCGCTGATCCGGCGGGCCCGGTGGCGGCCGGTCCCGCCCGCCACCCCGCGCATCCGCAGTGACGTCGCCGGCTGCGCGATCCGCATCAGCAGCACCGCGAACCCGCCGGCGACGTTCGACACCAGCATCGCGACGTAGACCAGCGCGGCGGCTTCCGGCGTCCCGGCCACCGCGAGCACGACGTACAGCACGGCGATCGACGCGCTGTCGGCCACCTCGGGCAGCGCGGCCAGCACCATCCGGCGAGTAAGCGGGAGCCCGATCGCCCGCCGGTCCAGGGCCCGGCCGCGCACGCCCGGCAGCACCATCCGCCGAGTGAGCGGAAGCCCGATCGCCCGCCGGTCCGGGACACGGCCGCGCAGTCCCGCGGCCAGCACCGCCGACACCGCGGACACGCACGCGACAAGGCCGAGCAGATAACCGTACGGAGACAGCGCCCCAGCGACCGCGAGCCCGGTCAGCGCCACGACCCCGAGCGCGAACGCCGCGAAGGCAGCGCCCTCCTGGCCGGGGTGGCCGTCGAGGCGGTGCAGCGAGGCGAGCGTCGAGAGCACTCCCTGCCCGGCGGCGTAGGCCGCGGCCGCGCCGAACAGCGCCGGCGTGCCCCCGGCCGGAGCCAGTGCCGCCGCCGCGGCCAGGCCGATTCCGAAAATTCCGGCGGCGCGCGCGAGCAGCGTGCGGGTCACCAGGGTGGCCAAGCGCGGGGTGCGCGGCAGCACCGTCAGCGCGGTCTTCTCCGCGCCCAGCACCAGGAACACCAGCCAGCCGAACGCGCCGACCGCGCTCGCGTAACGGCCGAACTCCGCCGCGCCCCACACGGGCAGCAGCGCCACGAGCGACAGCTGGACGCCGGCGCGTGCCACCGCCCGGCCGGCGACCACGCGGATCGCCGCCGCGGGTTTCACCGCGCGGCGCGCCGGGGGACGAGCCGCTGCCAGAGGCGGTCCGGCAGGGTCAGCACGGCCACGGCGAGCACGACGTGCACCGCGATGAACCCGAACGCCTCGTACTTCGACAGCGGCCTGCCGAAGAAGACGCTCATGTGGTCGGCCCAGGACCACACCTGCGGCATCGGTGTCCACTGTGGATCGGTGTGGTGGTTGACCGTCAGGAAGGCCAGGTCCTCGATCCCGGACAGCTGGAGCAGGAGCATCGCGTATCCGAGACGGCGCGCGGTCCCGCCCGCGCCGCCGCCGAGGCGGAACGCCAGTACCAGAGCCAGGATCAGGAACGGCGTCAGCGTGAGCACCAGGTAGTAGACGCCTTCGCCGAAGAAGATCTTCGGCACGAAATAGGCGAAGTAGACCAGGAAGCAGACCGGGATCGCCGCCACGGCGACCCGGCGGCGCGTCGTGGCGCTCAGGCTCAGGTGCGCGATCGCCTCCACCGCCAGGACGAACGGAACCAGCTTGAGCAGCAGCACGGCCACGTTCGGGATCGCCTTGGTGTGCGGCATCCCGAACCACACCGCCGCCGCGGCCGCGAACGCCGCGGCGGTCAGCACGGCGAACGTCCGGTGCCCACGCAGCCCCGGCCTCACGAGCGTCATGAAACGCGCCCCCTCCCTCATCGGTGCGTTTTCCCGATCGTAGGGCCGATTTCCGGCCCGGAACGGAGTCGGCCCGAAAGGGCGGGCATTCCGGCCCCAACAGACGCGTCGGGCGCCGTCCGGTCCCGTTTACGCTGGCGTCCGGGGCCGAGGGAGGGAAATTCAGCGTGGGTTCACCGATTCTGGTCACGGGCGTGGCGGGCTTTCTGGGCAGCCACGTCGCGGACGAACTACTCGCCGCGGGGCACGAAGTCCGTGGCATCGACAACATGATCGACGGGTTCAAGGAGAACGTCCCGGACGGCGTCGTCTTTCGCGAGGCGGACTGCCGGGACATCGCGGCGCACCTCGATTTGCTGGCCGGAGTGGAGGTGATTTTCCACTGCGCGGCGGCGCCCTATGAAGGACTGTCGGTCTTTTCGCCACACTTCGTGCACGAACACACCGCGGGCGCGACGGTCGCGATGCTGTCGGCCGCGGTCCGCAGCGGCGTCGGCCGGTTCGTGCACTGTTCGTCCATGTCCCGCTACGGAGCGCTGGAACCGCCGTTCACCGAGGACATGACACCGAAGCCGCTGACGCCGTACGGGATCGCGAAATACAGTGCCGATCTTCAGGTCGAGGCGATTTCGCGGGTGCACGGCATGGAGTACAACATCGCCGTGCCGCACAACATCATCGGGCCACGGCAGCGCTTCGACGATCCTTACCGGAACGTCGCGGCCATCATGATCAATCGCGTGCTGCGCGGCCGTCAGCCGGTGATCTACGGCGACGGCAGCCAGCAGCGCTGTTTCAGCTTCGTGTCGGACGTCGTGTCCTGCCTGACCCGCCTCGGCACCGATCCGGATGTGACGGGGGAAATCGTCAACGTCGGGCCGGACGAGGGCACGGTGACGATTCTCGAGCTCGCCGAAACGATTTGTGCGCTCGCCGGTGTTCCGTGCGATCCGATCTTCGTGCCCGACCGGCCGCTGGAGGTCCGGCACGCGATGTGCAGTTCCGACAAGGCACGGCGGCTGCTGGGCTACCGCACCGAGGTCGGCCTGTGCGAAGGCCTCACGCAGATGATCGACTGGATCTCGGCGCGCGGCCCGCGGGAGTTCGACTACAACCTCGACCTCGAGATCGTCTCCGAGCGGACCCCGCGGACCTGGACGGGGAGGCTGATGTGACCTCCACCGGGCTGACCGCGATCGTGCCCTGCTACAACGAGGGTGCCCAGGTCGAGGTCGCCTACCGGGCCGTGTGCGACGCACTGGACGCGGCAGGCGACCTCGAGCTGCTCTTCGTCGACGACGGCAGCAGCGACGACACCCTGTCCCGGATCGAACGGCTCGCCGCCGCCGACCCGCGGGTGCACTACGTGTCCTTCGCGCGGAACTTCGGCCTGGCCGCCGCGGTCACCGCCGGCTTCCGCTACGCGGCGAAACCGTGGGCGGTCCAGCTCGACGCGGACCTGCAGATCCCGCCAGCCGAAACCTGGGCGCTGCTGGCCGAAGCCGAGCGCGGCTACGACTTCGTGTTCGGCGTCCGGCGCCACCGGCAGGACTCCCGGCTCCGGCGGGCAGGTGCCACCGCGACGCTCTGGTTCGCCCGGCGGATGCTCGGGGTCGAGGTGCCCGCCGGGGCGAGTTCGTTCCGGGTGGCGCGGACCGCGGTCGCCCGCACGGTGGTGAACCTGCCGTGGGTGAACGCGCACGTCATCGCGAAGGCCCCGCAGGTCGGCGCCCGCTACACCTGCGTGCCGGTGGACCATCTCCCCCGCACCCACGGCCGGTCGCGTTTCCGGCTCGGCAGGCTGGGTGCAGACGCGTTCGACTTGTTCTTCGGGTTCTCCTGGCGCCCGCTCAACGCGGTCTACCTCGCCGCGGCTGTGACCGTGGTCGGGGCGTTCGTGCTCGCCGTGCTTGGGATGTTGGGACTGGCCGGGGTGGCCGCGGTTGCGACCGGCGGGCTGGTGGCGGCCGCGACCGGCGTGGCGGCGGTCGGGGTGGTGGGCCGGTACCTGCACCGCAGGCTGCTGGACACCCGGCCGCGGCGGCTCTATTACGTGCGCAAGGCGAACATTCCGGTGGCTGAAGAGGATCTTCTTGACGGTGGGGCGCCTGCGGTGGCCCCACCCCGACGGGCGGCCCGGTTGGAGGCAGCGTCGTGAGCGGCGCCGGTGAGGAGCAGCTGGTGCTCTACCGCGAGGTGGGCTCGGCGCGACTGGAGGCGGCCTCGTGACCGGCGCCCTGATCGTCCTCGGCGCCGGTGAAGAACAACTCGTGCTCTACCGCGAGGCCCGGCGGCGCGGCCTGGCCACCATCGCGGTCGACCTGCGAGCCGACCGACCCGGCATCCCTCTAGCCGACGAGTTCCTCCACCTCTCCACCACCGACCACGAGGCCATCGCCGCCGCGCTCGACGGCCGTCAGATCGCCGGTGTCGTGTCCACCGCGGCCGACACCTGCCTTGAGTCGTGGCACCGGTTGTCCGTCCACTTCGGAACGCCGTGGGGCTGCCCTCTCACCGCCGCACGGGCGTCCTCGGACAAGGCCGGATTCCACCGGATCGCCGCCGCGGTGGGCGTTCCGGCCTACCGCTGGCGGCAGTCTGGCGACCTCGCCGAGCTGGCCTCGGCCGGGCTCCGGCTTCCCGTCGTGGTCAAGCCCGCCGACGCTTCGGGGTGCCGCGGCGTCCAGCGGGTCGACCGGCCGGGCGAGCTGATGCCCGCGCTCGAGTACGCGCGCGGCCATTCGCCGTCGGGGCAGGTGATTGCCGAGGAGTTCGTCGACGGCGTCGACTACACCGTCAACGTGTTCCTGTGCTGCGGGGAGATCGCCCTGTCGGTGATCACCGAAAAGCAGATCCTGCCCGGCCGCAGGTTCCTCATCGGCGGCCACATCGCGCCCGCCCGCCTCGCGCCGGACGTCGAGGCGCGGCTGCTCGCCGACGCGCAGCGGCTGTGTGCCGCGTTCGACCTCGCGGACGGCCCGGCCGGCTTCGACGTCATCGTCACCGCCGACGGCACCCCGTACTTCCTCGAGGTCGGCGCCCGCCTGTCGGGCAACGGGTTCCCGCAGCTGGCGCGGGCCGCGACCGGCGTCGACGTCGTCGCCGCGTGCGTGGACCTGGCCGTCGGCGAGCCGGTCCGGCTGCGGCCGCGGTTCCGCCGCCCGGCCCAGCTGCTCGTGCTCACGTCCCCGCTGGACGTGCCGGGCACGCTGAGTGCCGCGCCGGCGGCCGCCGAGGTCCGCGCACTACCGGGGGTGGAGTGGATCGAGGTGGTCACCGCGCCCGGCGGCGCCGTGCTGCCGTTCACCGAAGCCGGCCGGAAGCTGGGCTGGCTGGTCGTTTCGGCCGACGAGCACCCGCAGCTCGGCCCGCTGCTCGACGAGGCAACGCGCGCGCTGCGGCTGACGGTCGAACCGTGAACGAGCGTCACGCTGCGGAGCAGGCCCGGGCCAGCTCGGCGATCTCGGCGGGGCCGACGCGGCAGCAGCCGCCGAGCAGCTTGACGCCCGCGGCGAGCCAGCTCCGCACGTCGTCGGCGGACAGGCGCGCCTGACCGGTCCAGCGGCGGGCGGCCGCGTCCCACACCTCGCCGCTGTTCGGGTACGCGACCACCGGCTTCCCGGTGACCTCCGCGGCGACGGCGACGGCGGCCGCCACGTCGCCCGGCGCGCTGCAGTTGACCCCCGCGGCGATCACCTGCGGGACGCCGGCCGCGACGGCGAACGCGTCCGCGAGCGGCTGGCCCGCCCGGGTCGACAGGCCGTCCACGGTGTAGGACAGCCACACCGGGACGTCCAGCTCCGCGGCCAGCGCGACGAGGACTTCGGCTTCGTCGACGTCCGGGATGGTTTCGACGGCGAACAGGTCCGGCCCGGCCTCGGCCAGCGCCGCCAGCCGCGGCGCGTGGAAGTCACGCAGCTCGGCCGCGCTCAGGCCGTAGCGCCCGCGGTACTCCGAGCCGTCGGCCAGGGACGCGCCGTACGGGCCGACCGAGGCCGCGATCCACAGTGGACGTTCCGGTCCGGCATACCGCTCCTGCGCCTGACGGGCCAGGGATACGCTGCGCTGCAACAACTCCGTCGTCTCGGCCGCGGTGATGCCGTGCCGGGCGAAACCGGGATAGCTCGCCTGGTAGCTGGCAGTGAGCACGATGCTCGCGCCGGCCGCGTAGTAGGAGAGGTGCGCGTCGACGATGGCCGAGGGGTCGTCACGCAGCAGCCGCGCGGTCCACAGCGCGTCGGACAGGTCGTGCCCGGCGGCCTCCAGCTGGTTGGACAGCCCGCCGTCGAGGACGACCGGGCCGTGGGACAGGGCGGCTTCGAGGGACGGCACGCCGCGAACGTAGCACTCCCAGTCCGTGGGAGCCGACTGTCCCGGCTCGTAGGATGCACGGGCCGCTGAACGTCCACAGGGGACGAACAACGACCTGGAAGAGTGAGCATGTCGCAAAACCCGCCCCGCAGGTTCGGCCTGCTGACCGCCGTGTGCCTGGTCACGGGCAACATCATCGGCGGCGGGGTGTTCCTGCTGCCCGCCACGGTCGCGCCGTACGGCACGGTGAGCATCGTCGCTCTCGTCGTGCTCACCGTGGGCGCGGTGGCGCTGGCGATGCTCTTCGGCAGGCTCGCCGCCCGGACGCCGGTGACCGGCGGGCTCTACGTCTACCCGCGGGAGGCGTTCGGCGATTTCGCCGGGTTCGTGTCGGTCTGGTCGTACTGGACGATGACGTGGACCAGCAACGCGGCGCTGGCGGTCGCGTCGGTCGGGTACCTGCAGGTGCTGTTCCCCGTGCCGGGCGGGGCGGGCTGGCAGGCGGTGCTCGCCCTGGCCGCGCTGTGGCTGCCCGCGCTGACGAACTTCGCGGGGCTGAAGTACGTCGCCGCCGCGCAGGTCGTCTCGACGGTGCTGAAGTTCCTGCCGCTGGCCGTGGTCGCGATCCTCGGGCCGTTCTTCGTGCACGCGGGCAACTTCGGCCCGTTCGACGCGACCGGCCAGGGCGTGGTGCCCTCGGTGTCGGCGGCCGCGGCGATCCTGCTGTACTCCTATCTCGGTGTGGAGTCGGCCGCGGTGAGCGCGGGCGAGGTGCGGGACCCGGGCCGCAACGTCATCCGGGCGGGCGTGCTGGGCACGGTCGCCTCGGCGGTGGTGTACGTGCTGGGGACCGTCGCGGTGTTCGGCCTGGTCCCGCACGCCACGCTGGCCGGCTCCGCGGCGCCGTTCTCCGACGCGCTGAACGCGATGTTCGGCGGCACAGCAGGCGGGGTGGTGATGGCCGCGGCGGCGGTGGTGTCGATCGTCGGCGCGCTCAACGGCTGGATCCTGATGAGCGCCCAGATGCCGTATGCGGCCGCGGTCGACGGCCTCTTCCCGCGGGTGTTCACCCGGGTGCGCCGGGACGTGCCGTGGGCCGGGGCGCTGATCGGCGTGGTCCTGGCGTCGGTGCTGATCCTGTTCAACTACCTCGGCGGGACCGGGCAGGTGTTCCGGGTCCTGGTGCTGATCACGAGTTTCACCGCCGCCGTGCCGTATCTGCTGTCGGCGGCGGCCCAGCTGCACTGGCTGGCCCGCGGGGACCGGGAGAAGGTCCGCGGCGGGCGGCTGGCGCTGGACGTGACCGTGGCGGGGGTGTCGTTCGCGGTGTCGGTGTGGCTGATCGCCGGCGCCGGGTACGCGGCGGTCTACCAGGGCACGTTGTTCCTCGCCGCCGGCCTGCTGGTCCACGCCTGGCTGTCGGCGCGTGTGTCCTCCAGCACGGCGTCCTCACCCGCGGCGGGACGGCCGCCGGTTCAGGGCCGGGTGGACGCCCGGGGGTAGCCCGGCGTGCTCGGCGACGCGGTGCAGCAGCGCGGCGAGCTGCGCGCGTTCGCCGTCGTCGAGGGGGGCCAGCACGGTTTCCTCCAGCCGGTCGGCGACCGTGGCGGCTTCGCGCAGGAGGGTGCGGGCCTTACCGGTGAGCTGGACGGCGTGGGCACGCCGGTCCTCCGGATGCGGGGCACGCCGGACCAGGCCCTGCGTCTCGAGGTCGTCGACCAGGCCGACCATCACGTTGCGGTGGACGCGCAGCAGGTCGGCCAGCTGCTGCTGGCTGAGGCCGCTGCCGTCCCGCAGGTGGGTCAGGACGCCGAAGTGTGCCGGGCGGAGCCCGAGCGGGGCGAGTTCGTCGGCGAACCGGTCGGCGACGTGGTGGCCGAGCTGGGAGAGCAGGAACACGCTGCGGTCATCGAGCTGCACGCGTCCAGCATAGCCGATTGTCATTTTTAGTGACAATCACTGTTAGGGCGTTTATGGTGGGACGCATGACGAACCCAGTGGGACACACCCAGGCCGGCGTCGACACGCCGGTGACCCTGATCAACGCGTTCTCCGTCCCCCTGTCCCAGGGCGACCGGTTCCTGAGCCGCTGGCAGGAGAACGCGAGCTTCATGGTCGGCGCCCCCGGCTTCCGCCGGGCGCGGATGTACCGGGCGATGAGCGAGCGGGCCGAGATCACCTTCGTCAACGTGGCGGAGTGGGAGGCGGGTACGGCCCTCGACGAGGCACGGCGCAACCCGCAGTGGCAGGCGTCCGTCCAGCGGGTCCTGGAGGACCCGGAACTGGACGTCGTCGCCCGGCCGATGGTCTACGAAGTGGCCGTCGAGTACACACCGGAACCCCGCTAGGGCCTGTATCGAAGTCGTTCGGTGGTCGCGAGGGAGCGGGCTGAAAGGGACTTTCCTCGCATCCGGTGAGACGAAAGGTCCGTTCGCTGCACCAGATGTGCCGAAAGCGCCTTTCGGTTCACCTGGCCCCCACCCCGGCGGATCGCCGCGGCAGGCCACCCCACCGCGCCTATTCCCGCACTCGGCCTCGGTGTGTCCAGGCCACTCCCACTTCGATACAGACCCTAGCGGCCCGTGCTGAAGGGCACCTTCGTCTCATCTCACGCAGCGAAGGGCACCTTCCTTACGTCTGATGCAAGGACGGTGCCCTTCAGCAAACCCGCTAGCGCTGGGTGTACACGAAGCCCAGCTTGTCGACCTCGTCTCCGCTCCGCCCGTGGAACCCGGCGATCTGCCAGCCGTCGGGTGCCGTGCGGGTCACGCAGTCGGACGTCGTCGTCCCGCCGGACAGCACGCGGCCGAGGTTGGTCACGAACCGGGCCGAGAAGATCCTCGTCGTGTTGTTGTACTTGCCCTGGCACAGCGTCGCCGACGTGACGTACTCGCCGCTGCCCAGCGTCAGCGACGTCGCCGTCCCGCCGGTGGCGCCGTGGGCCAGCGTGGTGCCGTTCTCCAGGGTCACCGCGACCTGGTCGACCCGCGAGCCGCTGCGCAGCGAGAACGTCCGGGCCCGCGCCCCCGCCGGGACCGCGTCGATGTCGGTGAAGTAGTCCCCGTGCGGGCCGCCGAACTGCTCCGACAGCTGCAGGGCCGGGTTGCGCGTCCAGCTGAACCGGACCGTGATCGGGTCGTGGTCGGACAGCATGCGGCCGGCGTCGTCGAGGAACTTCGCGTGCTCGTTGTTGTACGCCGTCGCCGTCAGGGAGACCAGCTTGCTGCCGCGGTAGAGGACCTTGTCGACGACCTCGCAGTCGTTCGTGACCGCCGCCGGGTCGCACACCAGCGCCGGGCTGCCCGGTGCGGGCGGGGTCCCGCCGCGGACCAGCTTCACCCACGCGTCGGTCAGGCCGTTGTCGGCCGCGAACGCCCCGATCGTGTCGGCCGCGCGCGTGTAGCGGGTGTTGGTGTCGCCCATGACGACCACCGCGTTGCCCGCCGAGTGCGTGCGGATGAACGCCGTCAGCTGCGCCAGGTTCGACGCGCGCGACGCCTGGTCGCCGTCGTTGGTGCCGGCGTTGGTGTGCAGGTTGTAGAAGTCGGTGTAGACGCCTTCGGCCAGCCGCACCCGCATGAACGTGAAGCCCTTCGGGGTCAGGCAGTCCCCCGAGTCGAACTGGCAGGAGTTCCAGCGGGCCCGCTCGAAGTCGTCGGTGTCGTACGGCAGCGACGACAGCGTGTTCAGCCCGCTGCCGATGCCCGCGCCGCCGCTGGTCGGCGTGCGGTACGGGTGGTGGTCGTTGGCGTAGAGCGTCGCGTGGTAGTTGAAGTCCTCCTCGACGTGCACGACGTCGTAGCCGCCGATCCGCTGCCCGATCGCCGCCGTGGCGGGCTCACGCGGCGTCGGCGCGCTCGAGATGCTCTCGGGCAGCCCGGCGACGTTGTAGCTCAGCACCGAGAAGGTGCCGCCGTCGGCGGCGTGCCCGACCGCCGGACTGGCCACTGTGGACAGCGCGACGGCGAACGCCAGCACGGTCAAGCGCTTCTTCACGAGAACTCCCGCAGGACTCGGACGGACAAACCGGTGGACGTGTAACGCGGGACCACCCGGTACCCCGGGCGGTCGGCCTGGATCGCGGCGAACCGGCCCCGCAGCCGCCGCGCCGACAGCACGCGGATCTCGTGCGCCGGGCAGGCGCCGTCCAGCTTCAGCTGCAGGACTCCGCCGCCGAGCGTGGCCTCGCCGCCGACGGTCAGCGCCGGGCCGAACCCGGGACGGACCGACAGCGTCCCGCCGGTCTGGTGGAAGCCGCCGGCGCGCAGGCCGGACACACTCAGCGTGCCGCCGGCGAGTTCGATGTTCCCGCTGCCCAGCGCGCACGGGCTCGCGGCCACCAGCGTGCCCGCCTCGACGCGGGTGCCACCGCGGTAGCTGTTGGCCCCGGTGAGGGTGAGCGTCCCGCTGCCGGACTTCACGAGCCCGCCGGGGCCGCCGATGTCGTTGCGCCAGCTGTCGTTCGCGCAGAACCCGCCGCGCGCGGCGTCCATCGTGACGTGCACGTCGGCGGCGAACGCGCCGTAGCTGTCCGCGGCGGCGAAGAGGTTCAGCCGTCCCCACTGTTCCGGCCCGTCGAGCAGCGGGTTCCCGCCGGGGAACGCCGTCGTGCGCAGGACTTCGCGCCGCTGCTGGGCGTCCAGGTACGGCAGCCGGGTTTCCAGCAGCACCTCGGCGCCCTTGGGCACCGTCATCGGGACGTCGCGGCCGCAGGCGGGCAGCCGGTAGGTGGCGTGGTGGGCGACCATCGCCGCGTTCGCGCGGCGGTCGGCGTAGTCGTCGGGGCCGGTGTGGGCGCGGGCGAAGAGCGTGTCGGCCGTGGTGCCGGTCTTGGCGGTGAAGTACTTCAGCGCCTGGTCGCGGGCGGCCGTCTTGAGGGTGGCGTTCTCCGGGTCGGCGAGCGTCGCGGCGGCGAGGGCGGTGGCCATGATCCGGCCGCCGATCACGTCCGTCGGCGAGTGCATCCCGGCGACGATCCGCGTGTCGGACAGGTCGTAGGCCCGCGCCACCAGCTCCTGGAACCGCTCGGGGACCGCGTAGGCCAGCGCGAGGCAGGCCAGGTGGAAGGCGTTGGTGTGCCCGCTGGGGAACCCGCCGTCGTCGACCGGGCTGGTGCTGCGCTGGCGAAGCAGCTGCGGCGCGACGACCACATCGGACCGGTAGACCGGGTAGCCGAGCGCGTCGGTTTCGCCGGTGGGGACGACCTTGCTGTCGGCGTCGAGCCGCCACGGCCGCGGGTACTGGTAGGCATACTTGCTCGGGTTGCCGGAGGCGAAGTTGCCGCGCAGCGTGTCCACCAGCTGCGCCACGAGCCCGAGTTCGGAGTCGTGCGCGCCCGCGCCGAGCGCCGAGCCCGCCGGCGCGCCTGCCGGGACGGCGTCGTCGATCTTCGACGGCGGCGTGCCGTCGGGGGCGGTCGTGATGCTGGTGACGGCCTTGGCGCCGCTGCGGTAGAGGTCGGCGAGCGGGCCGAGGCCGCCGATGGCGGCGTAGGACTGGTGCTGACGGTCACAGATGAAGGCGCGCTTGGCTTCGGCGTCGGTGCGGGCGCGGGTGACGGCGACGCAGTGGCGGACGTTGGCGCGCAGCACCGCCGCGTCGAGCACGACCCCACTGTCCCAAGTGGACCCGGTCTGCCAGAGCCGCTGCATCCCGGTCAGGATCCGGACCACGGCGTTGGTTTCCGGGGTGCGGTTGGCCGAGACGTTGGTGCGGTAGGCGTCGACGAACGCCGTCTCCTCCGCCCAGGCGGGCACGCCGAGCAACGCGGGTGCGGCGGCGACGGCGGGGACGAACGCGGACCAGCGCAGGAAAGCCCGCCGGTCCAGTGGCGTGAAGGTCAACTCGTTCTCCAGGGAAGGCGCGCGGGCAAGGAAAGGCGCGCGGGGAATCGCTGCGGGAAATGATCAGCGCCCGGCCGATCCCGGTCAAGCAGCGTCCGGAGTAATTCGCCGGGCAGTAACCTGTTCTTCTGCGGAAAGATCGTGAAATCGTCGAATTCACTCGATCCGGACTTCGACAGCGGGACTGTAGGAGACCCGCCCGTGCGCGGTCACCCGGACCAGGACCCACCAGTGCGCACCGGGCCGGGCGGTGGGCGCGGCGCGGATCGTGACCCCGGCGGTGCCGTGCTCGCCGGCGGCGAGCCGGAACGGCCGGGCGCGCGGGCCGATCGTCACCTCGCCCGCCCAGGTGCCGAACGGGCTGATCGCCGCGACGCCGCCGCGGATCTCGCTCGCGGCGAGGTTGGCCAGCGACACCACCAGTTCCGCGCTGCCGCCCGGTTTCACCGTGATCGGCTCGGTGGGCAGGCCGACGTCGACGAGGTCGTCGCGCGACGGCGGCGGCCCGGCAAGGATTTCGGCCGTGTCCTCCAGGACCTGGCCGTGCTCGTCGGTGATCCGGGCGGCGAGCAGGTACCGGCCGGGTGCCTGCGGGCCACTGACGTCGACCGTCATCCTGGCGTGCTCCCCCGGTTCCAGGTCGTAGCCGAGGTCCGGGGCCCGCTCGATCCGCCACTGCGGGGGCAGGTCCAGCTCGACGCGGCCGCGGGCCCGGCGGCCGCTGCCGCTGACCGTGACGTCGAACCGGGCCCGTCCGTCGTCGCCCAGCCGCAGCCGTGGCGGGGTGACGTGGACGCTGACCGGCAGGTTGCCTGCCGGGGCCGGTCCGGTGTTGTGCAGCCAGTACCGGGTGTGCACCGGCTGCACGGGTTCGGTGGCCCGGACGATCTCCCGGCCGCTCGGCAGGCTGTGCGCGACGGGTTCGAGACGCAGGGTCGCCACGTCCGCGGCTCCCAGCTCGACGCGGGCGCGCCCGTCGTCGACCTTGACCGGTTCGCCGCGTTCTTCGAGCAGGTCGGTGCGCCAGGCCGCGCGCACTCCGCCGTGCAGGGTGACGAACGCCGTGGCCGGGGACCCGGCCGATTCGTACACGCGCAGCGTGACCGCGTCCGGGGTGCCGGGCGGCGCGCCGGAGGCGAGCGGGTTGCCCGCGGGTTTGGCCGCGGTCAGCAGGACGTCCGCCGGTTCGACCGCGACCAGGCTCAGCGTGGACGGCAGCGTCCCGCCGTCCGAAGGGACCACCCGGGTCCGAAGTGGATGGACGGCTTCCTGGGCGTGGCGCGGGAAACCGGCGTCGCGCCAGTCCCCCGGCCCGGCGACGATGGCGAAGTCGAAGGTGTGGGTCCAGTGCTGCCAGGCGAAGCTGGAGCCGTCCGGCGCGGTCCGCCGTTCGCCGTCGATCCAGACGCCGCTGGGCCAGCCGCTGCAGGACCGCATCAGCGACAGGTGCAGCGTACCGGCCGGGTCGGCGACGAATCCGGGCGTGCCGTGGTTGACGACCGCGACGGAGTAGCTGTCCAGCGGTTCGGTGGTGCCGTCCAGCCCGTCCGGGACGCGCACGGCGATCGTGGCGTGCGCGCCCAGCTCGCCGGTGACCGCTTCGACGTCCCCGATGACCAGCACCGGCAGGTCCCGCGGGCCGCGCAGGTCGGCGTCGGGCACCCAGGCTTGGCGGCGGGTGCGGGTGGCCGGGACGAACACCCGGCCGTGCCGTTCGAACGCCGCGCGGTACGCGGGCCCGGCCGCCGCGAACACCTCGGCGGCGAACGGATTGTCCCCGCCCAGCACGATCCGGACGTCGGGCAGGTTGGAGTCGGCGTCGAGGGCACCGTAGCGGGGTCCGGGCGGCCGGGTGCACGTCGCGGTGACGCCCTTCGCGGCCAGTGCCGCCACCAGCGCCCGCACCTCGGGTCCCGGGGCAACCGGCTCCACCACTTCGGCGACGCCGATGGCGTGCACGGCCTGGGTGCCGTCGTCGTGGGTGAGCGTGATCCGGGCGGTAGCCGACAGCCCGGCCCAGCCGTGCGCGGGACTGTCCAAAGTCCACAGATGTTCGGCGGCGTCGACGTCGGGAAAGCCGAACGACCGGCCGATCGCCCCGAACCCGACTTCGGCCACCGGCAGCGCGCCGGGTGCGGCGAAGTCGAACCGGGCCCGCAGCAGCCGGTCCCGGCCCAGCGATCCGTCGACCTCGGTGCGGACGTCCACTCGCGACACTCCGTGCCACAGCGTGGTGCGCTGGGTGATCCGCAGGTCGTCCAGGGTGGTGGCCGCGACGAGCCGCTCCCCCAGCGGGCTGGTCTCCACGACCACCGCCGCCGCGCCTGGCCCGTGTCCGGGGCCTTTCGGCAGCAGGT
The DNA here is from genome assembly GCF_040064235.1 of Amycolatopsis melonis. Taxonomy (NCBI): domain Bacteria; kingdom Bacillati; phylum Actinomycetota; class Actinomycetes; order Pseudonocardiales; family Pseudonocardiaceae; genus Amycolatopsis; species Amycolatopsis melonis. Next base: position 193,273 of record NZ_JBDZYD010000012.1, on the reverse strand, counting down.
GCCACGGTCCTTCGCCCCACACCGGGTGCTCGGCGTGTTCCTCCTGGACGACCAGCCCGGCGGCGAGACCGCCGTCGCGCAGCAGTTCCCGGCCGGTCCGCCGGTCGTGGACGCGGTTGAGTGCGCCGCCGCGGGCCGGGTCGGCTTCGACGGTGAAGACGTCGTTCGCGATCACCGGCGGTCCTGGCCGCGGTGTCCACTTCGGAGGGACGTCCTCGGCGTCGAGGACGCGGTAGACCCGGTAGCCCAGTGACGGGACGCCGGTGGCGAGGAAGCTCAGGGTGATCTCGGCGGGCGAGCCGTCGGGGTGGCGGGTCACCGCGTCGGTGACCGCGGGTACCGGCCGTCCGTCCGGATCGACCACGCGGGCGCCGGTCAGCCCGGTGACGGTCACCGTCGTCACCGCGTCCAGGGTCCAGGACAGGGTGTTGAGCACGAAGACGGCCACGCCGTCCCCGGTGGTGTCGGCGTGGCGGGCCAGTTCGGCGAGGGCGCCGTCGAGGACTTCGCCGCCGAGGTCGGCCGCTTCGCGCCAGCCGGTGAGCAGGTCCAGGTAGACCTGGTCGGACTCGGTGCCGGTGATCGCGTCGTGGTGGGCGCCGTAGACCAGCTGCCGCCACGCCTTGTCCAGCGCTTCGTGCGGGTACCGCGCGCCGAGCAGGACGGCGAGGGTGGCCGCGCGCTCGCCGTCGAGCACCGCGACCTCGGCGGCGCGCTGGGCCTGCTTGGTGTCGATGTAGGAGACGTCCTTGCCGGTGTAGACCGGGTTCATGTCGCGGGTCTGGACGCTGATCGACGTCCGGCGGGCCGTCGCGTCCGCGCGGACGGCGGCGAAGAAGTCCCGTGGCAGGCCGACGACGAACCGCGGCCAGACGTACCGGGCGTTCCAGGCGCGGTGGATTTCGGTGCAGAACCGCGACGGGATGTTGTGGTCGTGCCCGACCGGCAGCAGCACGTTGCGTGTGGCGGCGACCTGGCGCAGGGTGCTGAACTGCCGGTAGGCCTCCTCCATCGCCTCGGCCAGGGTGTCCTGGCGCTCGATGCCCCAGCCGGCGACGTAGTGGTCGGCCATGTAGGCGGTCAGCAGCCCGCGCCCGCTCGGGGAGATCCATTCGAACTCCGAGGGGAACTGCATCCGGCCGATGTCGCCGGTGTGCCGCTTCGCGCCGACGTGGTGCCACGGCCCGCGCGCCCACGCGCTGGAGTCCAGGCCCGCGTCGGCCATCAGGCCGGGGTAGGCCGGGTCGTGGCCGAAGACGTCGAGCATCCACGCCGAGCGCGGGTCGCCGCCGAGGACGTCACGCTGGAAACCCATGCCGTAGACGGCGTTGCGGATGGTCGACTCGGGGTGGGTCAGGTTCGTGTTGGCCTCGTTGTAGTTGCCGCCGACCAGCTCGATCCGGCCGTCGCGCAGGAACCGCAGCAGGTCGCGGCGGTCCTCGGGGAAGGTGTCCCAGTGCGGCTTGAGGTAGTCGACCTCGGCGAGCACGAACCGGTAGTCCTCGTCGTCGCGTGCGGCCTCCAGGTGCGCGCGGACCAGGTCGAACGCCGACCGCTGGAACTGCATCCGCTTTTCCTGGGCCAGCGGCAGGTCCAGCCAGGTGTCGGTGAACCCGGCCTGGGTGTTCCACCACACCGGGTCGTAGTGGAAGTGCGAGACCATCCACATCGTCCAGCCGGTTTCCGCGACGACGAGGTCGGCCTCGGCCGTGACGCGGTCCGGTCCCGACTCGGCGACGACGGTGACCCGGTGGGTGGAGCCTTCGGGAGCGGAGAAGACCACGCCGACCTCGACGGTCACGCCGTCCGGGCCGACGCCGGCGGTGACCGGCTCGGGCGTGCGCACCCGCTTGCCCTCGACCCGGACGCGGACCGGGGTCCCCGGGAAGCCGGTGAGGCTCACCCGGACGACCTGGCGGGCCGCGGCGGCGGAGCCGGTGAACAGGTCGGTGCCCCGCACTGCGGTGATGCGCACGCTGCTCCCTACTTGGCGGCGGCGAGCGCGGCCTTGGCGTCGCTGAAGAACTGCGTCACCCCGGCGCTGATGGACGTCTTCCCGAAGGCGATCTGCTTGGCCGCCGAGTCGAGCGCGGTCTTGACGTCGCCGTAGCCCGGCGGCGCGGTCGGCGCGGTGGGCAGGCCGTCCTTGGCGACCTCGGCCGCGACGTACTCGCCGAAGTCCATGTCCGCCTTCTCGGGTGCGGTGGCGCTCGGCGCGAGGAGGTTCTTCGCCTTGTCCGACGGCGGCAGCCCGCGCTGCAGCTTCATCGTCTTGATCGCGTCGTCGTCGTTGAGGAAGAAGTTGATCAGCTTCGCCGCGCCTTCCGGGTTCTTGCTCTTCACCGGGATGCACAGCAGCACGCCGCCGGACAGCGCCTGGCCGGTCTTGCCGTTGGCCCTCGGCACGACGACCAGCTTCAGCTCGTGCTGGGTCAGCGGCTGCATCTGGGCCAGTCCCCAGCCGGTGACCATGGCGATCTGGCCGGTGATCAGCGGGTGGTTGCCGGTGGCGGCGTCGGTGTTGCTCAGCAGCGTCGGCGGGCAGATCGCGCCGGACTTGCGCAGCCCGTCCCAGAAGGTGAACCACTCGGTCAGGTCGTCCGGCCCGAACCCGAGGGTCTGGTCGGGGGTGTAGAGGTCCTTGCCGCGCTGGCGCAGCCACGGCTGCAGCGCGCCGGAGTCGTCCTTCGACGAGTCGAGCGCACCGTACTTGTTCGGGCCCCACGCCTTGGAGATCTCGCCGGCGATCTCGCCGAACTGCTGCCACGTCCAGTCGTTGGTCGGGGCGGGGATCTTGAGCTGGTCGAGGACCGTCTTGTCGTAGAGCACCGGGGCGTTGCCGGAGCCGGAGGGGACGCCGTAGGTCTTGCCCTTCACCGCGCCCGCGGTGCGCACCGGCGCGTACAGGGTGTCCAGGCCGATCGTGCCCGGGATGTACGTGCCCAGGTCGGTGAGGACGCCGCGGCCGGCGTAGGTGCTGACGTAGGCGGTGTCCATCTGGAACAGGTCGGGCGGGTTGCCGCCGGCGAACTCGGTGTTGAGCTTGTCGAAGTAGCCGTCGTACCCGGAGTACTGGGTGGTGACGGTGATGCCGGTCTTCTCGGTGAAGATCTTGACGGCCTTCTGGTAGGCGTCGTTGCGGGCGTTGCCGCCCCACCAGCGGAAGGTCAGCGAGTTGTTCGCGGGACCGGAGCTGCTGCTCGGCGGCGCGAACCCGCAGCCGGCGAGCGCGGCCGAGGCGACGCCGGCACCGGCGATCCCGAGGAATCCTCTCCTGGACAGGTGCTGTGGCATAGCGGTCTCACTTTCTGGCGGGGTTCAACCTTTGATTCCGGTGTTGGCCACGCCATCCACCAGGCGTTTCTGGCAGACCAGGAACACCACGACGGTCGGCACGAGGGTGACCACCGACATCGCGAGCATTCCGCCGTAGCTGGAACCGCTCGCCCGGTCGATGAAGGAGTTCAGTCCCAAGGGGACGGTGTAGCGCGACTTGTCCGACAGGTACACCAGCTGGCGGAGGAAGTCGTTGAACGTCCAGATGAACGTCAGCACGGCGGTGGTGAGCAGGGCCGGGCGCAGCAGCGGGAAGATCACCGAGAAGAAGATCCGCGCGTGGCCGGCGCCGTCGATGGCCGCCGCCTCGTCCAGCTGCCGCGGGATGCCGCGGATGAACTGCACCATGAGGAAGATGAAGAACGAGTCGAACGCCAGCAGCTGCGGCACCACCAGCGGCAGGAACGTGTTGATCCAGTTCAGCTTGTAGAAGATCGTGTACTGCGGGATCATCGTGGCCTGGAACGGCAGCATCAGCGTGCCGAGCATCAGCCCGAACCACAGCCTGCGGAAGGCGAAGTCCAGGCGGGCGAACGCATACGCGGCCAGCGAGCAGGACACGACGTTGCCGATCACGACGCAGACCGCGATAGTCGCGGAGTTGGCCAGGTAGACGGTGAACGACGTCCCGGTCGCGGTCCAGCCGCCGAGGTAGTTCTCGATGGTGAAGTGCCACGGGATCGGGTCGAGCGTGCTGAAGATCTGGTTCTCCGGCTTGAACGACGCCCCGACCAGCCACACCAGCGGGTAGATCATCACGACGACCGCGGCGATCAGCACCGTGTGCGCCCGCCAGTGGTACTTCGTGGTCTTGGTGGCCATCTCGGTCCTTTCGGCCGTGGGGTGGTCAGTCGGCGTAGGTGACCCAGCGCCGCGACGAGGCGAAGTAGAGGGCGGTGAACAGGCCGATCACGACGAACAGGACCCACGCCATCGCCGAGGCGTAGCCCATCTGCAGGCTCGAGAAACCCTTGCGGTAGAGGTAAAGCGTGTAGAGCATGGTCGAGTCGATCGGCCCGCCGAGCCCGCCGCTGACGACGTAGGCCGGGGTGAACGTCTGGAACGCGTTGATCGTCTCCAGGACCAGGTTGAAGAAGATCACCGGCGAAAGCATCGGCATGGTGATCCGGAAGAACATCCGGAACCGGCCCGCACCGTCCAGTTCGGCCGCTTCGTACAGTTCCTTCGGGATCTGCTTGAGCCCGGCGAGGAAGATCAGCATCGGCGTCCCGAACTGCCAGCCCGAGAGCAGCACGAGCGTCCACAGCGCGAACCGCGGGTCGCCGATCCAGTCCGCGCCGCGGACACCGAAGAGGCTCAGGACCTGGTTGAGCAGTCCCTGCTGGGAGAAGATCTGCCGCCACATGACCGACACCGCGACGCTCGCGCCGAGCAGCGAGGGCAGGTAGAACACCGACCGGTAGAACCCGAGCGCGCGCAGGCCGCGGTGGAGCGCGGCGGCGACCAGCAGCGCGGCCGCGAGCTTGAGCGGCACGGAGAAGACGACGTAGGTGAGCGTGACCTTCACCGAGTGGAGGAACTTCTCGTCGTGCCACATGGCGAGGTAGTTCTCGAAGCCGATCCACTGCGGGGAGCTGAGCAGGTCGAACTTCGTCAGCGACAGGTAGAGCGAGTAGCCCATCGGGATCAGGACGAAGCCGAAGATGCCGAGGAACCAGGGTGACAGGAAGGCGTACGCCGCCCGGTTGTCCTTGTGCCGTTTCCGGCGACGGCGCACCGCCGGGCCGCTCGGCACCGGTGCCGCCGGAGGCGCGGCGGCTTCTTCGGCACGACCGTGGACGACGGGGTGGGCTGACGGCGACATGCTCTGCTCCCGGGACTCCAGCGTGGACCGGCGGGCCCGCGAGGGCACCGCCGTACCTCTTCCGACGCACGCGGTTCCAGTGGTTCCGTCCCAGGGAGCTGGAAGCGCTTTCCGGCACTCTAGGCAGGGCCCCCGCCGCTGTCAACGGCGGCTGGTCACCCTTCGGTCACCACCGCGCGGATCCCGCGTTCGCGGGCCAGGTGCGCGGCGCCGAGCACGGTCGCGCGGGCGCCCAGCTCGCTGACGACGACCTCGGTCGGCCAGCTCAGCCTGCCGACGGTGGCGACGACGCCGGGCAGGAGCAGCCGGTTGCGGCCCACTCCGCCGCCGAGGACCACCAGGCCGGGGTCGACGACCGCGCAGATCGACGCGGCCAGGTTGCCCACGGCTTCGGCGTGTTCGGCGACGAGTTCCGCGGCGACCGGGTGGCCCTTCTCGGCCAGTGCGAACAACGCGGCCGCGGTTCTCGGTGCCGGATCGGTGCGGGCGCGTTGCAGCAGTGCGCGCGAGCCGGGCGCCGGATCGGCTGCGGCCTGACCCGGCCACCGGCTGCGAGCCCGCTGCAGGAGTGCGCGCGAGCCGAGTTGCGCTTCGAGTCCTTCCGGGACCGGCGTCCGGTCGGCCGCCCACGGGTACGCCAGCCGCGCGACCTCCCCGGCCGCGCCGCTGGCGCCGCGCACGAGCTGCCCGCCGAGCACGATGCCCGCGCCGATTCCGACGCCGACCTGCAGGAACACGAAGCTGTCGTGGGCGGCACCGGCGCCTTCGGCCAGCTCGGCGAGGGCAGCGCAGTTGACGTTGTTCTCGGTGTGCACGGCCGCGCCGTCCGGCAGCCCGAGCGAGGCCACGGCGTCGCGGACGCGAGCCATGATGGCCGGGTCGCCGCGGCCGGGCGGGGAGACCACATCGGACACCGCGACGACGACGGCCCGCAGCGGACCGCGGGTTTTCCCGCGGCGCAGCACCGCTTCGACCATCGCGGCCGCGTCCGCGGGCCGCGAGGTGTGGTCCTCGTCGAGCAGTTCCCCGTCCAGCCGGGTCGCGCGCAGGGCGACCTGCGTCGAGCCCCGGTCCACGGCCAGGACGTAACCGGCCCGCGGCCCCAGCCGGTAGACCGCCGCGGTGCGCCCGGTGGCGCCGGCGGAGGTGCCGCTGTGTTCGGCGAGTCCCGCGGTCTCCAGTTCGGCCATCACCAGCGACACGGTCGGTTTCGACAGCCCGCAGGCCACCGCGAGCTGCGGCCGGGTGGCCTGCCCGGCGGCGGCCAGCGCGGCGAAGACCTCGCCCGCGCGGTCACCGATGCCCGTTTTCGCCATCTGCACCTGCTTTCTCGCGGTGAAACCGTCGAATCCGCGCCGGGCACGGGAGCCGGGGACCCGGGCCCGTTGACAACGTGCGGGTTCGTTTGTTTACTACTTAACCAAGTGCGGGTCCCAGCCGCATCATCGTTTTCCGGACGGAAAGCGCTTCCTGACCAACTCGACCGGCTCTGGTGGCCCAGGGCGGCAGGGAGGCTGCGAAGCGGATGGACCCCATCCTGCTGCCGAGCCAGCACGCCAGCGCGCACGACCTGCCCGACGACCCCGCCCGCCTCGACGCCGTGCTCGCCGAGGCCGTCGCCGCCGCACTCGCCGCGCAGCAGCCGGACGGCAACTTCGAAGATCCGGCCGCCGACGACGACCTCGGCGACATGGGCCTGGGCGTGGTGTCCCTGCTCTGCCTGGCCTGGCGGCGCCTGTCCCCCGTCGATCCGGAGTTCGTCCCCGCCGTGCGCCGGGGCGTCGACTTCTTCCTGCGCCATCGGGTGTTCCGGACCGACAACCCGGGTGAGCCGTTCCTGCGCGTGCGCCACAGCGGCCTGCCGTATGCGCGGTACATGCCGGGCGAGGGCGAGCACCCGTTCGGCGACTGGCCGAGCACGGTGTGGGCGATGCTGCACGCGGTCAACGTCCTGGAGCTGGGCGAGGGCCTGCTGACCGGCGGCCAGTACGCCGAGGTGACCGAGCTGGCGCTGGGGTACTGGCGGTGGCTGACCGAGGCGAGCATGGTCAATCCGCAGCAGACGGCCAACCAGGCGATCGGCGCGGTCGTCGCGGGCCTGATGCTGGGCCGTCACCTCGCCGCGGTGTCGCGTGCCCGCGAAGCCACCCACGTCACGACGACGGCCATGCGGCTGTACACCGACGTGATCCGCCCGGCGCGGGTGACCGACCGCGGCTTCCGGCTGCCCCTGGAGCACGGCGCCGGGCACGACCAGAACTACCTGCCGATCTCGCTGTCGTTCCTGGCGCAGGCGCACCGGGTGACCGGCGACCGGCTGTTCCTCGACGACGGCGCGGAGATCGCCCGCTATCTCGACTGCCGCCTGTCCGCGCGCGGCTTCGACTTCGGCGGTCCCCGCTACAGCGAGCAGCACTGCGGTGCCGAAGGACGGCTGGGCCTGCGGTACTTCAGCGAGCACGTCGGCGTCGACCTGGGCCGCTACCTCGCCGACCGCCGCGTCTCGTACTACCCGGTGGCGGAGAGCGGCGCGCCGAGCGGGCATTTCGCGTTCACGACCGTGTGGCTGTACCAGGACGACAGCCGGTGGCACCGTGCCCACTCCCCTGCCGTGACGCCGTATTCGCTGCGTCACGGCGAGACGTCGGTGTCGCTGACGGCGAACCACACGCCGTACCTGATCGACGCCGCGCGGGCGGTGGTGATCGAGTCGGTCGTGGCGGGCCAGCACGGGATCGGGCCGCTCCTGCGTTACCCCGACGGGCACCGGACGCTGCTGACGCGTCCGCTGGGCCCGGTCCGGATCGGCGAGGCGCGCCACGGGGATTTCCTCGCCCAGCTGGTGACGAAGGCGGTGGTGACGCGGGATCAGGTCATGCTGAGCGTCCAGCAGCTGAGCGTCTCCGACGGGCGGCGGATCACGCTGTTCGCCGTCATGCCTGCCGCCGACGCCGAGTTCCTCGCCGGGCTGCCCTACACCGAGGAAACCGAAGAGGGTCAGCGCAAGATCGTCACGGTGGCCGAGCCCGGCGGGGCGTCGTTCGACCTGGGAGCCGCCGGGGCAGTGCTGCCGACCGCGGGCACGCTCCTGGCGGGACGGCTGGCGATCACGTCGGGCGCGGCGCTGCGGGTGGTGAATCCACCGGCGGGGCCGTCGGGCTTCAACAGCGCGGAGACGATCGGGCTCACGCAGGAGCAGCTGGCGTTCTCCCTGGCCGACGACCCGCGTGGCTACGGCAATCCCGACTCGGGCTGGCGCCGGGTGACCGACACCAACCACGTCCTCGCGGGCCCGTTGCCGGATTCCCCGCCAGGGCTCGCGGTCTTCGCCGTCCGCTACGGCCCGCACGACGACGTCCCCTTCACCGTCGGCACGCGAGCCGCGGAGGATGGCGTGGTGATCGAGGCACCGGGGTTCGCGGTTTTCGTCGGCGAGCCCGCGGGCGACGCGGGCGGGGAGCCGGTCCTGCGTTTCGGCGGATAAACGGGAAACTACCTGAGCGAGTGATTCCGGCCCGGCGGGCACACCCGACGCGTGTTCGTTCGCTTTCGAGGTCTCCCGAACGGGCCTTTCGTCGCGGCAGATGCAGGCAAAGCGCCTTTCAGCACGCGGAGACCGATCCGTAGATCCGGGTCCGTGCGCGGACCCGGCCCTTCAGTGTGCTGAGCGCAGCAGGTCCAGGACCGCGGCCGACCTGGCTTCGTCGAGGAACCGCAGGCCCATGAAGTTGTCCCCGGCGGTGAAGCCGGGCAACGCCCAGATCGCTTCGTACGGCAGGGCGAGCGTCCGGTAGCGGCGCAGGCTGTAGACGTTGCTCCACACGCACTTGCCAGGGTCCGGATTCCACAGCCGGCGGGCGAAGGCGGGGTTGCGGAAGCTGTGTCCCACCTCGGCGGTGGCCCGGACGTGCTTGCCACCGGTGAGCAGGACGACGTCGCCGGTCCCGACGGTGGCCATCCGCTTGTCGTGTTTCTCGGTGGCGCCCCAGAACCGGGCACGCCCGTCCGGGTGAAGGGCGATCAGGCGGGCGAGGTCGTCGGGATCCAGCAGGTCGTCCCGAAACGGGACGGCCCGGTCGAGGGTCGTCCGCCCGTACCGGCGTGCTTCCGGTGTCCCGTAGGACGGCTGGATGAAGAGCACGCTCGCACGGTACCGCCGCGGGTTCGCCCGTTCCGGGTGACCTCCCGGCAGCCGCGGCCTGCCACCGTGTGGTGGCCGATTCCGCCTGCCACGGGAGGGTGCCGCATGGTGCGAGTTTCGCTCACCGACTTCCCCGCCCGGGCGGCGAGGGGCACCGGCCACGCCCGGCGGCATCCGCTGCGTGGACTCGCCGACTTCCCCGTCCGGGCAGCGACGGGCACCGGCCACCCCAGGCGCCATCCACTGCGCGGCCTCGCCATCCGGTCCACCGCTGCGCGACCCCAACCGGCTTTGTGGCCACCGCCCGGCGGGCCCGCCAGCGGCAGCCCGCTGCCCCGGGCGATCGTCGTGCTGCTGGGGGCCGCCGCCGCGGTCGTTGTGCTGGCGGGGCTGCGTGCGGTTGCCTGGCTTGCCGGGCCGGTGTTTCTCGCCCTCGTCGTCGTCATCACCCTCGATCCGGTGCGGACCTGGTTGCGTGGCCGGGGTTTGCCGCGCTGGCTGACCGTGACCGCGCTGGTCGTCGTTGTCTACACCGCGCTGTTCGCGGTGTTCGGCGTGGTCGTGGTGTCGCTGGCGCAGCTTTCCGCGCTGCTCCCCCGCTACACCGGCCGGCTGAACGACCTCGTGCACGGCGGCCCGCAGCAGGTCCGCGAGCTGCTGTCGTCGGTGGACGCCGGGAAGCTGATCGGCCTGGCCGGTTCCCTGCTGGCCGGTGTCGGCAGCCTGGTCACCAACCTCGCGTTCCTGCTGGCCCTGCTGCTGTTCCTGAGCACCGAGTCGGCCTGGACGGGGCAACGGCTGGACCTGATCGCCCGCGACCGGCCGTGGATCACCGCGTCCCTGCGGCGCTTCGCCGCCGGGTCCCGCACCTACCTGGGCGTGACGACCGTGTTCGGCGGCCTGGTGGCCGCGCTCGACACCGCCGCGCTCGCCCTGCTCGGCGTCCCGGGCGCCGTGCTGTGGGGGCTGCTGGCCTTCGTCACCAACTACGTGCCCAACATCGGTTTCGTCATCGGCGTGGCCCCGCCCGCGCTGATCGCCCTCCTCGACGGCGGGTGGCGCTCCCTGCTCGTGGTGCTCGCCGTCTACGCCGTGCTCAACTTCGTGGTGCAGTCGCTGATCCAGCCGCGGTTCGTGGCAGGCTCGGTCGGACTGTCCACTTTGGTCACCGTGCTCGCGCTGGTGTTCTGGACCTGGCTGTTCGGGCCGCTCGGCGCGGTGCTGGCGGTACCGGCGACCCTGCTGGTGAAGGCGCTGCTGGTGGACGTCGACCCGCGGGCGCAGTGGGCGGACGCGCTGCTGTCGGCGCCCCGCCGGTAGCGGTCACGTCAGCCCGTGCTGGCGGGCGACCACGACCGCCGAGCGCCGGTTGTTCACGCCGAGCTTGCCGTAGATGGCCCGCACGTGGGTCTTGACGGTGTTGACCGAGACGGTGAGGTCGGCGGCGATCTCGTCCAGCGACCGCTGGGACGGCAACCGCTGCAGCACCACCTGTTCCCGGTCGGTCAGCTCGCTGGGCGGGGCGTGCGGGACGAGCCTGCCGCGCACCGACTGCGCGAAGCGGTCCAGCGAGCCGAATCCGCCGGAGTGGTCGATGAGCAGGTGCGCGACCTGCGGTTCGGCGAGGGCGAACGGCCGCACGAGCCCGTGCGGCCGGGCCAGCGCCAGCGCGCGGTCCAGTGCGTGCAGGGCCTTGGTACGCCGGTGGGAGCGCAGCGCGAGGGCCGTCTCCACCAGGCAGGTGTCCACGGGAGTGGCCGGCAGCAGCGCTGGCGCCGCGGCGGCCGCGCGCAGGACCGTCTCGGCCGGGCCGGCCTCGTCGGCGGAGAGGTGGGCCTGTGCCTGCAGCAGGGCCGGTTCGGCGGTACCCGGCAGCCGTTCCTGGGCCCAGGCGAGCACTTCTGCCGCGTGCAGGTGCTCGCCGACGGCCAGCGCGGCCTGGTGTTCGGCGACCGCGCACACCCCGGTGATCTCGCGGGGCAGTTCGGCGTCCGCGAGCCGGTGCCGGGCCGCCCGCATGGCCTGCGAGCCCGCCGCCCGGTCGCCGTCGTCAAATCGCACGACGCCTTCGAAGAAGCAGCGCAGCGGCCCGAGCGCGGGTGCGCCGCCGGGGATGGCGGCCCGGGCCGCCTGGGCGAGTTCCCGGGCGGCGGCCACGGGCTCGCACCGCATGAGGTCGTCGTAGGCCAGCATCAGGTGGCAGTCGGCCACGCCGGGGGTCCGGTGCCAGCCGTGCCGCCGGGCGACGGCCAGTGCCCCGGTACAGGCCCGCCGCAGGGCGGCGTGGTCCCCGTGGAGAGCGGCGGCGACGGCAAGGGCGAGCCTGCTGTGGAGCACCAGATGGTCGAGCCGCGCCCGGTTGGCCAGGCGCAGCGCCTCTTCGGCCCGCGTGACGGCGTGCCGCCGCGCACCCCGGTGCAGCGACCGCCAGGCCAGGTCCAGTTTCTCCCAGGCGTCGGCTTCCGGAGACCGCCCGGGCGGCGCCACGGAGACCGGCGGCTGCCGTCCGGTCAGCAGCGCGAGGTGCCGGACGGCGAGCAGGTGCAGCCCATCGCCGCCGCGGGTGGGACCGAGGTCGGCGGCGGCCTCGGCCAGCTGCCCGGGCTCAGCGAGCCGCCCGGGCTCGGCGACCAGGCCCAGCCCATCGTCGCCGCCGGTGGCGCCGAGGTCGGCCGCTCCCTCGGCCAGCTGCCCCCGCTGCACGTGGTCCACCGCCGACGCCAGCCGCAGCCGGGGGCAGGTGGCGATCGTCTCGGTGCCCAGGTAGGTCAGGGCGGCCCGGACGGGTTCGCTGTTTCCGGCCAGCACCTGGTGCACGGCGTGGGCGCGGGCGAGGGACAGGACGTGCTGCTGGTCGCGGGCGGCCACGGCGTGGGACAGGGCGTCCCCGAACCGTCCCTCGGCGGCGTACCAGCGCGCGGCGATGCCGTGCAGGCGCCGCACCCGGGCCGGGGACTGCCGGGTGAGTTCAGCGCGGAGGAACCCGCGCAGCAGCGGTGGCAGCCGGTAGGTCTCGGCCGGGGTCCGGCCGAGCAGCCCGGTGTCGCGTTCCAGCTCGTCCAGCGTCACCCCGGCGTCCGGGCGGCCCGACAGCCGGATCGCCAGCGCCGCGCTCACCGCGTCGCAGACGCTCACGCACCGCAGCAGGTCCACAGTGTCCTCGGGGAGCCGGGACAGCACTTCGTCGGCTAGGAACCGTGTGACGGCGCGTTCGTCGGCGACGTCTTCGGCGTCGCGCACCGACACCGCGGCCCAGCCCAGTGCCGCGGCCCAGCCCGCGGTGCGCTCGGTGAGCTCCCGGACCCGGTCGTCGCTCACCACCACGCCGGTGGCGTGCAGCAGGTTCGCCGTTTCGCGGGCGCTGAAGCGCAATTCCGCCGCCCCCACCCGAGACAGCGAGCCCTCGACGTGGAGGCGCGCGAGCCGCAGTCTCGGCTCGACGCGGGTGGCGAACACCAGGCGCAGGCCCGACGGCTGGTGGCGGATCAGGGCGGCGAGCGTCTCCCTGGCCTCAGGGCCGGAGATCTCCTGGAGGTCGTCCAGCACCAGCCGCACCGGTTCCCCGAGCGCGTCGCCGAGGCCGGCCGGGAACGCCGGTGCCGCGGGGCAGAGCCGGTGCAGCGGGCTGTCCGCCGGTACCGCGGGACACCGGCGCAGAGCGGCCAGGATTGCCGCCTGCAGACGGAGTTCTTCGTTGTCGTCCCGGTCGAGGGACACCCAGGCGACGTCCCGGCGGCCGGCGGCCCAGCCGGCCAGTGCCGTGGTCTTGCCGGCCCCGGCAGGGGCCCGGACCACGGTCACCGACCGGGCGGTGGCGCGGTCGAACAGCGCGGCGAGCCGGGGACGGGGGACGAAGATCCTCGGTACCCGCGGCACCGTCACCTTGGCACCGGGTATCCGCCAGGACCGCGACGTCGGACGAGGGGGCAAGGGAACCTCTCGGCGGTCGGAAGGCCACGACTGTACTGATCCCGGGCGGGGTCACCAGATCTCGTAGGTGGCTTCGTCGCCGTGCACGACGACGGCCCAGATCACCAGGACGTCGAGGGCGATGACGACCACGCCCCAGACCGGGTACGCGGACAGGAACGCCAGCTGGGTCAGCGCGTTGAAGCCGGCGAGCGCGACGGTGACGACCCGCGCCCACATGGCGCCGGTGAAGAGCGCGAGACCGGTCAGCACGACGAGGACGCCGATGATCAGGTGGGCCCAGCCCCAGCCGGTGAGGCTGAAGACGAGCAGCCCGGACGGGCCGACGACGTAGTAGTTCTTGTCGAACAGCGCGACCAGCCCTTCCACGGCGGTGAACAGCCCGGCCAGGACGGTGATCGTCCCCGCGAACCAGATCCAGCCGACCCGCCGTGAGCGGGCGACGGCACGGTCGCGCGGCGGCGGGGTCCCGGTGCCGGGTGCACCCGGGTGGTGCTGCGTGTGTTCGCTCATGGTCCCTCTCTCCCTGGGTGGGGTTTGCGGACCCGGGCGATCATGGTGGGTCGGTCACCCGCCCGGCCTCGCCCGCGCCAGGTGAGATCAGGACGGCCGGACGTGGCCTGGGCGACGCCGGGAAGGTGCGAGCCACCCACACCGGGCCAGTGGCGGAGGGACGGCGGCCCGGCCTCGTCAGGTGAGATCAGGAACCGCTGGACGCGGCCTGGGCGATGCCCGGAAGATGCGAGCCACCCAGTGGCGCCGGAGCCCGGCCTCGCCCGCCAGGTGAGATCAGGAACCGCCGGACGGCCCCACGCAGGCAAGCAGCGCCGGCGCGGCCACGCAGTCGGCGACCGTCGCCCGGCGCGGTCGGCGGGCACCAGCGGCGGAGGGACCGCGGCGGCGCCCCCGAGCGCCGCCGCGGTCCGGTGGGAGGTGCCGGCGCGCCCGTGCCGCCGGGGAGATCTCCGCTGCCGGCGGCCGCACCTTCCGCGAGTCACCTTCCCGGGCCGGGCACGGGGCGTCGTCACCCGTGGCGGATGACCCGCGCTTCACCCGCGCCGGGCGACGACCCCGGCGGCGCCGCGGCCGACGATCCGCTCATGCCGCACGTCGACCGCATCGCCGTCCACGCCGGGTGCTGCCCTGCGCGTGGCGATCCGGGGTATTCACGGAATGTCGGGGAGTTCCCGGACGCAGTGCACGGAGTCGACGCGCATACCCAGCGCTTCGAGGGTCCGCACGATCCGCGGAATGGTGTGCTGGTCGGTCACCGTGCCGAAGACGATGGTGTCCGGCGGAACGGGAACGACGAGCATTCCCCGGCAATCGCCGAGGAGTTCGCCTGCCCGTTCGGGAACACTGCCGCTGCCCCGGAAGACGTAGTTCGCCCCGGTCACCGGGACTCCCGGCGAAGGCCCGCGGCGAACCACGCCGCGGCGACCACCACCAGGTCGAGCAGCATCACGGCCGCCGACCAGCCGTGCGACGGCAGGAAGAGCGCGCGGGCGACCAAGTCGATTGCGGCGCGCAGGCCGAGCCGCACGGACGTCACCGAGGTGCCCGCGGTGAGGAGGAGTGCCAGTGCCGGCAGCAGTGCCTCGATGCCGATCCGGCCGGTCCGCAGCACGCCGAGCGCCACCAGTTCGCCGGGACCGGCCCAGAAGAACTGCGCCGCGACGAAACCTGCCCAGGTGCCGGCCGGACGGCTTTTTCCGGAATGTTCCCGATCTTTCACGGGACACACGATTCTGCGCCCGGCGGATGTTTTGCTCACCCGCCGCGGGTGAGCGGGGAGCCGACAAGGAGGACGAATGCCGGATAATCATGGTTTGCCGCGGCAGAGACGGGTGCCGCGGGCGAAGGTCAGCATCCCCGCGCCACCCGGTGACCTCGTTCCGCGGCCACGGTTGCACGCCGTTCTCGACGGGCTGGAAGATGCGGCGATGGTGTTCGCCGGGGCACCGGCCGGGTTCGGCAAGACGGTCCTGCTCGCCGAGTGGGCGGGCGGCCGCCGGGACGCGGTGGCCTGGGTGTCGGCCGACGCCGGCGACAACGACGAACGCCTGTTCTGGTCCGCGGTGCTCGAAGCACTCGGCGGCTGTCCCCGGGTCCCGGCCGGGAACCCGCTGCGGCACCTGCCGGTGCCGCCCGACCCCGGCACGGACCTCGCTTTCCTGGACCGGGTCGCCGACGCACTCGACGGGCTGCCCGCGCCCGTGCTGCTCGTGCTCGACGGCGTCCAGGAGATCACCGCGCCCGGCACGTGGCACGGCCTGCAGACGCTGGTCCGCCACCAGCCGGCGGGACTGCGGCTGGTGGCGGCGGGCCGCCGGGAGCCCGCGCTGCCACTGGGACGCGCCCGGCTCGCCGGCCGGCTCGTCGAGCTGGGCCCGGCCCAGCTGCGGTTCTCCGGCGAGGAGGCCAGGAGGTTCCTCGAGACGACCGGCGCGGCGATCCCGGCCGGGCAGGCCGGCCTCGTGATCGCGCGGACCGCTGGCTGGCCCGCCGGGCTGCGGCTGGCCGCGGCGTCGGCGGCCCGGCACGGTGGCCTGCACGACTTCTTCGCCGGCCGCGACCGCGCGGTGCTGGACTACCTCACCGACGAGGTGCTCGCCCCGCTCACCGCCACGCAGCGGGAGCTGCTGCGGGCGATCAGCATCTGCGACGACGTCCCGGCCGGGCTCGCCGCCGCGCTCGCCGACCTGCCGGAGGCCGAGGCGGTCCTGCGCGAGCTCGGCGAGCCTGCCGTCCAGGTGATCTGCACTGCCGGGTCGCCGCCGCACCACCGGATGCCGCCGTTGCTGCGCACCTACCTGCGGGCGGAGCTGCAGCGCCGGGCCCCCGACGTGGCCAGGACCCGGCACGCCGCGGCGGCGCGGTGGTTCGCCGAGCACGACCGGCCGGCCGCGGCGCTGCTGCACAGCGTCCGGTCGGGTCACGTCGCGCGTGTCGCGGAGCTGGTGCGGCGGCACGCGGTGACGTTGTTCCTGGCCGGTGAGCATTCCGCGCTGCGGCTGGCACTGACGATGCTCGACGACCGGCGTGTCCCCACCGGCCCGCTGGCTGCGCTGGTGTCCGCCGCGCTGTACCTGGAGGAGGGTGAGACGTCGGCGGCGGGGCTGCAGCTGGCCCGTGCGGAGACCGCGTGGCCGGACCGGCCCGCGGCGGAGCTGACCGTGCTGCGGCAGCTGACCTGTGCCCGGCTCGCCCAGCTCGACCGCAACCCGGTCCAAGCGGTGCGCGCGGCCGGGCAGGTCGACGCGGACCTGGCCGCGGGCACCGGGCTCGAAGGACTGGCGGCACTGCACCACGCCATGGTCGTCGTCGCCCGGCACGACCGCGGCCCGGCACGCGAGGCGCTGGTGGAGGTCCTGCGCGCCGCCGAGACACGCAACCAGCACTTCCTGGTCTCCCAGTGCCTCACCGTCCTGAGTGGACTGGCCTGCTACGACGGCAACTACCGGGTGATGGAGTCACTGGCCCGGCAGGTCGCCACGCGTCACGACGGCGACGACGCCTGGCGCTCGCTGGAAGGCGCGCAGGTGAGTGCCCTGCTTGCCTACGGCAGCCTGTTGCGGGGCGAGGTGGCGGAGTGCGTCGGCCACGCGAAGCGGATCGGCCGGCTGCTCGGCGACGCGCCGGCCCGGGCCGCCCGCAACCTGCGCCTGATCGCCGAAACGCTGCGCGGTGCGGCGGAATTCGAGCTCGGTGCCTGGCACGCGGGACTGCGGCGGATGCGCCGGGCGCGGACGCACCTGGGCACCGGGCGGGCCTGCCCGGCCGAGCACGCGGCCCTGTGCGCCGTGCTGGAACACCGCGCCGCCCTGCGGCTCGGGGCGGCCGGGCAGGCCAGGGAGACCGTCCGCTGGGCGCAGCCGGTGCTGGCGCGTTACGGGGAATACCGGCTGCTGCGGGCCCGGACGCAGCTGCGGCTGGGCAGGCAGGGTGCGGCCAGTTCCGTGTTGCGCTCACTGGTGGCGGAGGAAGCGCCGATGGTGCTGCCGTGGACGGGGATCGAGGCGTCACTGGTCGGGGTGCAGGCCGCGCTGGCGGCCGGGGCGCAGGAGCGCGCGGTGCGGCTGCTCGACCACGCGCTGGGCGCGGCCGAGCCCGGCGACGTCCGGTTCCCCTTCGTCTTCGCCCCGCCCGAAGTCGCCGGTTTCCTCACGGCACGGCTGGGGAGCCTGGGTGCCGGTGAGCGGTTCGCCGGCGAAGTGGTCGCGTTGCGGCGGCGGCTGCGGACCCCGCCGATGCCGGCGCCGCTGACCGACCGCGAACGCAGTGTGCTGCGGCTGCTGCCGACCCAGCGCTCGATCGACGAAATCGCCCAGGACCTGACCGTGTCGCCCAACACCGTCAAGACCCACGTCCGCGGGATCTACGCGAAGCTCGATGTCCGCAGCAGGCGGGACGCGGTGGCGACCGCGCTCCGGCGTGGCCTGCTCGACACCGAGGCCACCGACTTCCCGGGCTGACCCCGTGCTCGCCCCACCCGCCGCGGGTGAGGCGGGCACGTCCCGGATCCGGTCGGGTGGGGCGACCCTGATCCCGGCGTGAGGAGTCGAGATGGCCTTGGCGAGCGCGGAATACCCGTTCCTGAATCTGATGTGGACGATGCTGGTGTTCTTCTGCTGGGTCGCGTGGTTCTGGCTGCTGTTCGTCGTCCTCGGCGACCTGTACCGCCGGACGGACGTGTCCGGCTGGGCCAAGGCGGGCTGGACGCTGCTGGTGATCGTGCTGCCGTTCCTCGGGATCCTGCTCTACCTGATCACCGGCGGCCGGAACATGGCCGAGCGGCGGCGGGCGCGCGAGCTGGCCGCGCAGCAGCAGTTCACCGACTACGTCCGGAAGGTGTCCGCGGCGGACCGGACGAGCGCGGCGCAGATCGCCGAGGCGCGGCGGCTGCTGGACGAAGGGATCATCGACGAGGCGGAGTTCCGCGTCCTCAAGCGGAAGGCGCTCGCGCCTTGAGCGGCCGGTTCCTCCACCTGGCCGTCCTGCGGCCGCTGCTGACGGTCACGGCGTTGCTGTGTGTGTACTACCTGCTCCCGGTGGACCAGGGCCTGCACGCCTGGACCGTGGCGGCGTTCGCGGCCGGGCTCGCGGTGGTGGCCGTGCTGGTCGTGGGTGAGGTGCGGATGATCCTGCGGTCGCCGTTCCCCGGCAGGCAGGGCCTGCAGGCACTGGCGTTGATCGTGCCGTTGTTCCTGCTGTTGTTCGCCGACGGGTACTACGTGCTCGGCCACGGCAGGCCCGGTTCGTTCGACGTGGCGCTGACCCGCACCGACGCGCTGTACTTCACGGTCACGGTGTTCGCGACGGTAGGGTTCGGGGACGTCGTCCCGGTGTCGGAAGCGGCGCGGGTGCTGGTGACCGTGCAGATGCTCGGGGACCTGGTGGTGCTCGGGGTCGTGTTGCGGGTGATCGCCGCCGCGGTGCGGCACAGTTCAGTGCGTGCGGGCCTGCCGTGGCAGCAGCAGGGCGGCGACCAGCCCGGCCGCCGCGGCCACGGCGAGCGTGGCCAGTGCGAGGGCGAAGGAAGTCCCGCCGGGACGTGGCGTCCCGGCGAGCACGGAGCCCGCCAGCGCGGTGCCCACCGACGAGCCGAGGTTGGACACGCTGCGCGAGACGCCCGAGATGTCGCCCTGGGCCGCATTCGTGCTGCGCGACTGCACCAGGTTCACCGACGCCGTCAGCATGATCCCGATCCCGGCGCCGAGCAGGAACAGCCCGGGGACGGCGCTCGCCACGCCGGAGCCGGCGCGGACGAGCAGGAGGATCAGTGCCAGCCCGGTGCCGGTGAGGACGAACCCGCCGCGGATCAGCCGGCGCGGTGAATGCCGCCGGGCCATCCTCCCGGCGGCCGCCGACGCGCCGAGGATGCCGATCGTCGCCGGGGTGAGCAGCAGCCCGGTTTCGACGGCGCTGTACCCGCGGACCTGCTGGAAGAACACCGCGATCACGAAGAACGAGCCTTGCAGGACGAGCCACTGCACGTGCTGGGTGAGCAGCCCGAGGTTGGTGACGCGGTCGTGGAAGAGCGAGGAGGGCACGAGCGGTTCCCGGCCGGTGCGTTCCCGCGCGCGGACGTGGGTGAAGAACACCGTCAGGATGCCGGCGCCGATCCCGGCGGACACCCACAGCGGCGAGAGGCCGCCGGCCGGGAGCAGCACGACCCCGCCGAGGGTGAAGTCCGCGCGGGAGACGAACCAGCCGTAGGTGCCCGCCTGCAGGACCCCGAAGACGACGAAGAACAGCCCGGCCGCGGAGAGGATCGCGCCGGCGACGTCGAACTCCCGGCGGCGGGGCGGTCCTGCCGGTTCGGCGATCCGCTGCGCCAGTACCAGGATCAGGGCGACGAGGAGCACCTGCAGCCCGAACGAGGCCCGCCAGCCGGACCACGTGGTGAGCAGGCCGCCCAGGAGCGGCCCGGCGGCGGCGCCGAGTGCGCCCGCGCCGCTGACGATGCCGAACCGGCGGGCGCGGGTGGTGCCGTCCTTGCTGGTGACGGTGACGAGGATGTAGATCGGCGGGATCATCAGGGCCGAGCCGATGCCCTCCAGCAGCGAGTACCCGGCGATCAGCAGACCGGGCCCCAGAGCTGCCGAGGCCAGCAGCGCGCCCGCGCCGTAGACGAGGAGGCCGGCGGTGAAGCAGCGTTTGCGGCCCAGTACGTCGGTCAGCTTGCTGCCGGGCACCATCAGCGACGCCATGGTCAGGGTGAACAGCGTGATCGCCGTCTGGACGCCGAGCACGGTGGTGCCGAGGTCCGCGGCGATCGCGCTCACGGCGACGGTCATGGTCGTCGCGGCGTAGCTGGCGACGAACTGGGCGAGGGCCAGGGCGAACACGGTCATCGGCGCGCCTTCCGGTCGGGTGGCGCACACGGTGCCGCCGGGGCGGGCCCGGCACCTCACCCCGTCCGGATGAGGCAGCGGGCGGCGGCACCGGAGACGGTGGGCGCGTCCGCATCCCGCGTGGCCGAGGAGGAGCCGTGACCGAAACCGCGATCGCCGACCACGGGCTGATCGGTGACCTGCAGACCGCCGCGCTGGTGACCACCGACGGGTCGATCGACTGGTTCTGCTGCCCGCGTTTCGATTCGCCGTCGGTGTTCGGGGCGCTGCTGGACGACGAACGCGGCGGCCGGTTCCGCATCCGGCCCGCGGGGCCGCACACGTCGAGCCAGATGTACCACCCGGACACCGCGGTGCTGATCACCCGGTTCCACGGCGCGGACGGGATCGGCGAGGTGGTCGACTTCATGCCGCCGCGGGAGGGCCGTGCCGCGGCCGGGCACCGGATCGCCCGGCTGGTGCGCTGTGTGCGTGGCCGGATCGCGTTCGACGTGGTGATCGCGCCCCGGTTCGACTACGGCAGGCGGCCGCACCAGGCGATCCTCGCCGGGCACGGCGCGGTGTTCGTCGCACCGGAGATGTCGCTGGTGGTGCACGCGGTCCGGGAACCCGGTGACGAGCACCTGGCCGAAGCGCGGGTCGAGGGCGGTGACGTGCACCTGCGGCTGGTGCTGGAGGAGGGTCAGGTCCGCGGCCTGGTGCTGGAGACCGGCGCGGCGGAACCGCCGCGGGAGATCCGGCTCGCCGAGTTCACTGCGCTGTTCGATTCCACTGTGGACTGGTGGCGGGCGTGGCTGGCCCGGTCCGCCTACCGCGGGCGGTGGCGGGAGATCGTGGCGCGCTCGGCGATCACGCTCAAGCTGCTGACCTACGAGCCGACCGGCGGGCTGGTCGCCGCGCCGACGTTGGGCCTGCCGGAGGAGATCGGCGGCGAGCGGAACTGGGACTACCGCTACACGTGGGTGCGGGACGCGTCGTTCTCGGTGTCGGCGCTGCTGGCGCTGGGGTTCACCGAGGAGGCGGCGCGGTTCGGCGGCTGGCTGGGTGACCGGATCCGCGAGGGTGCCGACGGGCCGTCCGGGCCGCTGGCCGTGCTGTACCGCGTGGACGGTTCGGCGGATCTGGGCGAGGAGAGCCTGGCGCACTGGGCGGGCTACCGCGGTTCGCGCCCGGTGCGGATCGGCAACGACGCGGCCGGGCAGCTGCAGCTGGACATCTACGGCGAGGCGCTGGACAGCGTGTGCACCGCCGACCAGGCGGGGTTCGGGATCCCCCACCGCGGCTGGACCGCGATCCGGGCGGTGCTCGACTGGCTGGGCGAGCACTGGGACCAGCCGGAGGAGGGCATCTGGGAGACCCGCGGCGGCCGCCGCTGCTTCACCTACGGCAGGCTGATGAGCTGGGTGGCGTTCGACCGCGGCATCCGGCTGGCGGGCGCCCACGGCCGCCCGGCGCCGGTGGAGGACTGGACGTGGCAGCGGGACAGCATCTACGACCAGGTCCTCAACCGTGGCTGGCACCGCACCCGGCAGGCGTTCGTCCAGCACTACACCGGCGACGAGCTGGACGCGTCGCTGCTGCGGATGCCGCGCACGGGTTTCCTGCCGCCGCGGGACCCGCTGTGGCTGTCCACATTGGACGCCATCGGCGCGGACCTGGTGACCGACAGCCTGGTCCACCGCTACGATCCGGCGGCGTCCCCGGACGGGCTGGCGGGTTCGGAAGGCACGTTCTCGTTGTGCAGCTTCGCCTACGTCGACGCGCTGGCCCGCGCGGGCCGTCCGGAGCAGGCACGCACGGCGTTCGAGAAGATGCTCACCTACGCCAACCACGTCGGCCTCTACGCCGAAGAGATCTCGCCGTCGGGTGAGCAGCTCGGCAACTTCCCGCAGGCGTTCACGCACCTGGCGCTCGTCGATGCCGCGGTCACCCTCGATGCCGCGCTGGGGTGAAGCTCAGCCGCCGTGGGTGGTGCCGCTCTGGTAGTCGGTGTAGGTGTAGGGGTTGTCGAGGATCTTCGTCTCGGGGATGTCCGGGTTCATTCCCTGCCGCCACGCTTCTTCGCCGAGCTGGGCCCGCAGGTGGTCGACCGTTTCCTCGACGCGCCGGCGGACGGCGGCCAGGTCGACGTCCACCAGGCGGCCGTCGCGTTTGACGATGCGGCCGTTGACCAGGACCGTGTGGACGTCGGCGCGCTGGGCCTGGAACGCCACGTGGCCGTAGGGGTTGAGCAGCGGGAACGACACCGGCGAGTGGTCGTTCTTCAGCAACACCACGTCGGCTTTCTTGCCGACCTCGAGACTGCCCAGGTCGGGGCGGCCCAATGCGGCGGCGCCGCCGCGGGTGGCCCACTCGACGACCTGCTCGGCGCGCAGGGCCGCGTGCGTCACCGTTTCGCCCTTGGCGTGGGCTTCCAGGTGCTCGCGGGAACGGTCCGCGCCGAGAGTCGCGCGCATGGCCGAGAACAGGTCGCCGCTCCACCAGACCGAGGTGTCCATCGACAGTGACACCGGGATGCCGTGCCTGCGCAGTGCCCAGGTCGGCGGGTAGCCCTGGCCGGCGCTCTGTTCGCTTTCGGTCGAGACCGACACCGATCCGCCGGTGGCGGCGATGCGGTGGTAGGAGTCGGCCGACAGCGACGCGCCGTGGACGTAGATGGTCTCGGGGGTCATGAATCCGTGGTCGTGCATGAGCCGGATGCCGTCGTCGCCGGTCGCGCCCCACACGCCGGCGTGGGTGGTCACCGGCACGCCCAGCTCGCGGGCGACTTCGAAGGCGGGTTTCTCCGGGAACGCGGGGTCGCCGGTGACGTCGAAGGCGAGCTGGAAGCCCAGCAGGTCGTCGCCGGTGATGCGGCGGGAGACGAAGTCGCGGAACTCGGGGGTGGCGGTCCAGTTCGCCGGCGAGTCCTGGATGTTGCCGTAGGCGAGGACGAACCGGCCGGGGACGGACTGCAGCGCGTCGACGGCGGCGTCGGCGTGCTGGGTGGTCTGCAGGCCGTGGGACCAGTCGACGGTGGTGGTGACGCCGGCTTCGAGTGCTTCGAGGGCGCCGAGCAGGTTGCCCGCGTAGATGTCCTCGGGGCGGAACACCTTGCCCCATTCGAGGTAGTACCAGACGAAGTACTGGGTGAGGGTCCAGTCGGCGCCGTAGCCGCGCATGGCGGTCTGCCACAGGTGGCGGTGGGTGTCGATCATGCCGGGCAGGACGATGCCGCTGGTGGCGTCGATCTCCGTGGTGCCGGGCGGGACGTCCAGCGCGGGCCCGACGGCGGTGATCCGGTCGCCTTCGACGAGGACGTCTTCGCCGTCGAGGACGCGGCGGGTGTCGTCGAGGGTCAGTACCGTGCCGCCGCGCAGGACGACCGGGCCGCCGGAGGGCTGTGGCATCGCTCCTCGTCTCCACGCAGACTGCTGCGTACGATTGTCCGCCTGCCGGACGCCGGGATGGGTGCCGCCACTTTCGTCCGATGCCGAGCCGGTGTCAATCCCCGCCGCTACGCTGCGGTCAGCAGCACAGCAGGGTCAGCCGCACAGCAGGGTCGGCAGCACAGCAGAGGGAGGTCGCGATGCCACGCGAGGGAACCGGTCCCGATTTCATCGAGGCGCTGGCGCGCGGGCTCGAGGTGATCACGGCCTTCCGGCCGGGGCAGCCGTCGATGACGCTGGCCGAGGTCGCCACCGCGGCCGGCCTGGCCCGGCCGACCGCCCGGCGCATCCTGCTGACGCTGGCGGAGCTGGGTTACGTCCGTACTGACGGGCGCGACTACTCGCTGACCCCGCGGGTGCTCGACCTCGGCGTCGCGTACGTGCGCTCGACGGGGTTGTGGGACGTGGCCCGGCCGCACCTGCAGCGCCTGGTCGCCCGTACGAACGAGTCGTGCTCGATCGCCCAGCTCGACGGCTCGGACATCGTCTACGTGGCGCGGGTGGCGGTGCCGAAGATCGTGGGGCTGAGCGTGCAGATCGGCACGCGGTTCCCGGCGCTGCCGACGTCGCTGGGCAAGGTGCAGCTGGCGGCCCTGTCCCCCGACGAGCTGGAGGCGGTGCTGGCCCAGCCGTCGCGCTCGGGGCTGACCCCGCGCTGGCAGCCCGGCCGCGCCGAGCGCGACGCGGAGCTGCGCGAGGTCCGCGCCCGCGGCTGGGCCCTCACCGACGAGCAGCTGGCGCTGGGCATCCGTTCGGTGGCGGCGCCGCTGCGCGACGGGTCGGGCCGGGTGATCGCCGGGGTGAACGTCAACTGCCACGCGGCGGAGACCTCGGTCGAGTACCTGCTGGAGCACCACCTGCCACTGCTGCTGCAGGCGGCGGGCGAGATCAGCGCCGACTTCGCCCGGCTGGACGCGGTGCCGCACGTGACGGTCCCGGCGGTGTCTTGACCCCGGCCGATCCCCTGCCCCACACTGGCGGACACACGTCCGCCATGCGGACAGAAGGTGAGGAACGGCGTGGAGGCACCCGCGGGTCCGCTGTCCGGGCTGCTGGTCGCGGACTTCTCCAGGGTGCTCGCCGGGCCGTACGCGACGATGCTGCTGGCCGACCTCGGGGCCGAGGTCGTCAAGGTCGAGGGCCCGCACGGCGACGAGACCCGCACCTGGATGCCGCCGGTGCGCGGGGACGTCTCGACCTACTACCTCGGCGTCAACCGCGGGAAGCGGTCGATCGCGCTGGACCTGCGTGACAACGCCGATGCCGGCCTCGCGCGCGAGCTGGCCGCGCGGGCGGACGTGGTGATCGAGAACTTCAAGCCGGGCGGGCTGGCGAAGTACGGGCTGGACTACGCCTCGGTCCGGCAGGTCAATCCCGGCGCGGTCTACGCCTCGATCAGCGGGTTCGGCACCGGCGCGGGCGCGCACGTGCCCGGCTACGACCTGATGGTGCAGGCGGTGTCGGGGCTGATGAGCCTGACCGGCGATCCGGACGGCCCGCCGTACCGGGCCGGGATCTCGGTGTTCGACGTGATGGCGGGCAACCACGCGGTGATCGGCATCCTGGCCGCGCTGCGGCACCGGGACGCGACCGGCGAGGGCCAGCACGTCGAGGTGAACCTGCTGTCCTCGGCGCTGACCGGGCTGGTCAACCACAGCTCGGCCTACGCCGCCGGCGGGGTGGTGCCCTACCGGATGGGCAACGCCCACCCGAGCGTCTTCCCCTACGAGCCGCTGCCGACCGCGGACGCGGACCTGATCGTTGCCGCGGCCAACGACGGGCAGTTCCGGCGGCTGTGCGAGGTCCTCGGCATCCCCGGCGTTGCGGACGATCCGCGGTTCGCCCGCAACGCCGACCGCACGGGCAACCGCGCGGAGCTGCGGCCGCTGCTGGTGGCGCGGCTGGCCACGCGCGGGGCGCAGGAGTGGTTCGACGCGCTGACGAAGGCCGGTGTCCCGTGTGGACCGATCAACACGATCGACGGCGGGTTCGCGCTGGCCGAGCGGTTCGGGCTGGACCCGATCGTCGAGGTCGGCGACGGCGACCGTGCCGTCCCGACCACGCGGCATCCCATCCGGTTCTCCGCGACGCCCGCCTCCTACCGGCTGCCGCCGCCGGAACTGGACGAGCACGGGGCGCAGCTGCGCGCGTGGCTGACGAAGGAGCGCGATGCCTGACCTGGTCTACGAAACAGCGCTCGGTGCGTCCACAAAGGACAAGATCACGCTGCTCGGGCACGATCTGGCCGAGGACGTGATGGGCACGGTCGGGTTCGGTGAGCTGGCGTTCTGGCTGGCCACGCAACGACGGCCGAGCCGGGGCGAGACGCGGGTGTTCGAAGCGGTGCTGGCCGCGCTGGCCGACCACGGCTTCACCCCGACCGCGATCGTCGCCCGGCTGACCCACCTGTCGGCGCCCGACTCGGTGCAGGGCGCGCTGGCCGCGGGCCTGCTGGGTGGCGGGTCGCGTTTTCTCGGCGTCACCGAGGACTGCGGCCGGTTCCTGCACGACGTGCTGACCGCGACCGAGCTGCCGGTGGACGAGGACGGCTGGGACGCGCTGGCGCTCGAGACGGTGCGGGCCCGGCGCGCGGCGGGGAAGTTCGTGCCCGGGCTCGGGCACCACGTGCACAAGGACGGCGACCCGCGCACCCCGCGGCTGTTCGCGATCGCCGGCGAGGAGGGCCTGCGCGGGCCGCATCTGGAGCTGTTCGCCGCGATCGGCCGGGTGCATCCGCGGGTGCTGGGCAGGACGCTGCCGCTCAACGGCGCGGGGGTGTGCGGTGCGGCGCTGGCCGATCTGGGGCTGCCGCTCGAGCTGTTGCGCGGGTTCGCGCTGCTGGCCCGCACGGCCGGGCTGATCGGGCAGCTCGCCGAGGAGTTGCGGCATCCCGTCGCGAACGACATCTTCCTGTCGGTCGACCTGTTCACCCGGTCGGTGCCGCCGGATCCGGAATCCTGAGAGGAACGCCGATGCACCTGGTCACCGAGGACACCATCACCGAGCTCGCCGCGCAGCGGTGGGCGACCGCGCACGACCCGCGGACCGGGCAGGTGCTGGCCGCGCTCGTGCGTCACCTGCACGCCTTCGCCCGCGAAGTGCGGCTGACCGAGCCGGAGTGGATGGCCGCGATGCGGTGGCTGACCGAGACCGGGCAGATCAGCACCGCCAAGCGGGAGGAGTTCATCCTCGCCTCGGACGTGCTCGGCCTGAGCATGCTGGTGGTGCAGATGAACCACGCGTTCGACGCGAAGGCGACCCCGGCCACCGTCCTGGGCCCGTTCCACATCGAGGGCTCGCCGGAGAAGGAGTTCGGCGGCGACATGTCCGATGGCCTGCCCGGCACGCCGCTCTACATCGACGGCGTGGTCCGCGATCTCGACGGCTCCCCCGTCGCCGGCGCGGTGCTCGACGTCTGGCAGGCCGACGCGGAAGGCGCCTACGAGTCGCAGCTGCCGGACGTCGACGAGGCGCGGCTGCGGGCGAAGTACACCAGCCGCGCCGACGGGTCCTACTGCCTGAGGACGATCGCGCCGAAGGGGTATTCGATCCCGATGGACGGCCCGGTCGGCGCGTTGATCCGCGACACCGGCATCAGCCACTTCCGCCCGGCCCACGTGCACTTCCTGATCAACGCGGCAGGCTTCGAGCCGCTGATCACGCACCTGTTCCAGGAGGGTGCGGAGTACCTCGACAGCGACGTGGTGTTCGGCACGAAGCGGGAGCTGGTGGTGGCGTTCGAGCCACGCGACCCCGGCCCGACGCCGGACGGCGGCGAGTCGGCGCAGCCGTGGCTGGAGGCGCGCTACGACTTCGTCCTGCAGCCGGCCTGACGCGGGTGCGGGCCGCGGAGATCCGGGTGCCCGGCCGTCCGCCGGTCGTGGCGGACCGGACGGCGCCCGAGGCGGGACCGGGCGAGGTCGCGGTGAGTGTCACCGCGGCGCCGATCACCCCGCTGGACCGGCTGTGCGCGTCGGGCACGTCCTACTTCGGGCTTCCAGCGACGCCGTATGTGCCGGGGGTGCAGGGCGTGGGTGTGCTGACGCGCCCGGCGCCGACGCAGCCGGCGGGCACGCCGGTCTGGTTCGCCACGACCGCGGGGATGCGGCCGGGTGACGGGAGCATGGCCGAGCAGGCGGTCGTGGGGTCGTCGGACGTGGTGGTCCTGCCGCCGGGAGCCGACCACGCGCTGGTCGCGGCGCTCGGGCTGTCGGCGGTCGCGGCGTGGATGTGCCTGACGGGCAAGGGAAAGCTGGTCCCGGGCGAGACGGTGCTGGTGCTGGGCGCGGGCGGGGTGGTCGGCCAGTCGGCGGTGCAGCTGGCGCGGGTGGCGGGAGCGGGGCAGGTCATCGCGTCCGCGCGGTCCGACGCGGCGTTGGCGCGCGCCCGGCGTCTCGGCGCGGACCGCGTGGTGCACGCGGAGTCGTTGGCCCGCAGCCTCGGCGGCACGCCGGTGGACCTGGTGATCGACCCGGTGTGGGGCGCGCCGGCCGCGGCGGCGTTGGCGACGCTGCGCCCGGGCGGCCGCCTGGTGAACCTCGGCAGCGCGGCGGGCGAGGAGTGCCCGGTGTCCTCGGCGCTGCTGCGCAGCAGGTCACTGCACATCCACGGCTACACGAACAACGAACTCGACGCCGACCGCCGCCGTGAGGCACTCCTGACGGTGGTGCGGCACGCGATTGCCGGAGCCCTGACGGTCGAGTACCACCGTGTCCCCCTGCGCGACGCGGCCGAGGCGTGGCACCGCCCCGGCCGCACGGTCCTGGTCCCCTGAGCCAGCCCAAAGAGTCAGCGGGCGTAGCCGTTTTCGGCCAGCCGCTTGCCGATCAGGTCGAACACGGCGTCGTCGTCCGGGGCGACCGTGGCCAGGCCGTCGACGTAGCGGTTGAACATGCAGAAGGCCGCCGCGATCAGCACCGTGTCGTGCAGTTCCGTGTCGGTCGCTCCCTCCGCGCGGGCCGCCGCGACCAGTTCCTCGGTGACCGCGCGGCCGCTCTCCCGTACGGCGAGGGCGATCCGCAGGAGTGCCTTGAGCTTCGCCGACACGGGGGCGTTGTCGATGCCGTCGCGGGTGGCGTCGACGACCGGGCGGCCGCCGTCGAGGGTCAGGGCCGCCACCGCGGCGTGGCTTCCGGTGCAGAAGCGGCACTCGTTGCCCTGGGACACCATGGTCGCGATCAGCTCACGCTCCCCGACGGTGAGCGTGCTGGGGCCGCGCAGCAGGACCTCCCCCAGCTGCCCGAGCGGGGCAGCGGTCTCGGGCCGGTAGGCGAACAGGGCGGAGATGCCCGGCAGCTGCGGGTCGAGCGGGATGTGGGGCATCGGGTCCTCCTCGCGCGGCGAACGATCTCCCCGTGAAGTCTTTCGGCAGGCGGCGGCCCGGCCAACCTCTGCCTTGCCCAACCGGGCCGCCGCCGAACGGGTCAGCCGAGGGTGAAGTCGTCGGCGTAGACGGCACTTTGGCCGTACCAGCCGTGGACGTAGACCGTCACCGCGCCGGACGCGCCGGTCGTGAACGGCACCGACAGCTGGGTCCAGCCGCTGCTGGAGGTCCAGGTGCTGGCGGACGCGCCGCCGCGGACGCCGAGGTAGGCGTAGCTGCCCTGCACCCACGCCTTGAGCGTGTAGGCGTGGTTCGGCGCGAGGGTGACGTTCTGCGCGGCTTCGCCGGTGGCCGAGGACGTGGGCACGACCTGCAGTGCGTGGGTGCCGGAGTGGGCCGGGGTGGCGACGATCGCGTCGCCGGGGGCGTTCCACGGGCTCAGCGTGCCGGTCTCGAATCCGCCGTTGACGATGCCGCCCGCGGGCGGGGTGCCCTTGACGGTGAGGGTGAAGGTGGTGGTGTGGCTGCCGGAGGTGCCGGTGCCGGTGATGGTCAGCGGGTAGCTGCCGGGCACTGCCGCCGTGGTGGTGGCGACGGACAGGGTGGCGCTGCCGCCGGTGGTGACCGTGCCCGGGCTGAGTGTCGCCGTGACGCCGGCGGGGGCGCCGGTGACCGAGAGCGTGACCTGCTGGGCGGCGCCGGAGGTGACGGTGGTGCCGACGGTCGCGGTCGCCGAGCCGCCCGGGTCGACCGCGGCCGAGGCCGGGTTGACGGCGAGGGAGAAGTCGTTGCCGGGCACGGAGGTGCCGCCGGTGAAGGGGGCGAAGGCGTGGCTGAAGAACCAGGTGTCCTGGGCGATGCCCGAGCAGTTGTCCGCGGCGGCGCCGCCGGGGCAGCTGCCGTTGTCGCGTTGCAGGGCCCAGAACGACAGGGTGCTGATGCCCTTGGCGACGGCCCAGTCGTAGACGGTGGCGGCGTCGGCGGTGGTGAAGGTTTCGGCCGGGCCGAAGTCGTCGACGCCGATCATCTCGGTGACGCCGACCATGGCCCACAGCTGCGCCTGCGTCTTGCCGGGGTAGAGCGTGGCGAGCTGGCCGACCAGGCCGGTGGCGGCGGTCTGGGTGTCGGTGGCCATCTGGTGGGCGGCGTTGTCGTAGTAGTCGAACGTCATCAAGTTGACGACGTCGACGCGGGTGCCGTTGGCGACGGCGTTGCGCAGGACGTTCAGGCCGCTGTCGGCGAGCCCGCGGGTGGTCGTGGGCAGGGTGTAGGAGATCTGCAGTGGCCGTCCGGTGGCCGCGGCCCAGTCCTGGACCTTCTTGATGGCCTTGTTGCGGCGGTCGATGCCGGCGGTGTTGGTCAGGGAGTTGTCTTCGATGTCCATGTCGAGCCGCGGGACGTCGTAGGTGGTGAGCACCGATTCGTAGGCCGCGGCGATCGAGTCGACGCTGGTGCAGCTGTCGGCGATTTCGGTGCCGGTGTTGTCGGCGGTGTAGCCGCCGAAGGAGGGGATGACGTCGCCGCCGCGGGAGCGGATGGTGGTGATGTCGGCGCCGAAGGTCGCGGCCGAGACCGGCATCCCGGTGTCACCGTTCCAGTAGACGGTGCAGGAGCCTTTCGTCGCGGCCTGCAGGAATGCCATGGTCAGGTGCTTGGCGCCGGACTGCTGGGCCAGCGCGGCGGGGCTTTCGCCGGTCCAGGCTTCGAAGTACGGGGCGAAGACGTGGGCGGGCAGTGTCGTGACGGGCAGTGGCGTGACGGCCGGTGCGGCGGCTGCCGGGCCGGTGGGCTGTATCCCGGCGAACAGGGCGGTCAAGGCCAGGAAAACGGACATTCGGGCGAACGGTCTGCGTCGACGCATCTGCGCTCCAGTGCCGGCGGGGAGCCGTGCCGCGGCGGTGCACGGCGAGAACGCTTTCAGGATTGGACCAGACCAATTGCGGCGTCAAGGTCCAGACCATTAAACCGGCCGGACGGCCGCCGCCGTTGCTCGCCCGGCAGGCACGGGGTGTGAGCAACAATCGGAACAAAAATCGTGCCTTTTCCTGGGGTGGGCGGTAGCGTGCGCGTCCATGCGGGTGATGTGGGGGAAGATGGGACAACCCAGAGTGACCAAACCGTGGCGAGCAGCCCCGAAAGCCGCCCTCTCCAGCCCGCTGACGTTGATCGTCGCCGCGGTGACGTCGCTGCTGGCCTGTTTCCTCGGCACGGCGGCGGTCCTGCAGGCGTCCGCGGCGGGCGGCGCGGCGGTGGCCTACCAGACCGGGATCACCTGCCCCGACAGCTACGGCCCGGTGTTCGGCAAGGGCAACATCCCGGTCTCGGCAATCCCGGCCTTCACCGCCGCGGTCCGGCGGCACGCCCCCGCACACGGCTTCGGCGCGCCGGTCGTCGGCCAGTTCACCCACGTGCTGCCCGGCACCCAGTTCAACGGCGACCCGCACTACAAAATCCGCCTCGCCTACCGCGACCAGGCCGGCCTGGACCAGCTGACGCTGCAACAGGGCACCCGCGCGCCGGGCCTGTGGCTGGGCAACGTCGTGGCCGACGCCGAGCACATCGGGCTCGGGGCGAGGCCGAGCCTTCACGGCGTGGTCCTGCCGCCGGTGACCGGCATCTACCGCGACCTGCTCGACCCGCCGCCGCGGTGGTGGTGCTCGCAGCAGTCCGGCGCGGTGATCGACCGGCTGGTCAACGACCCGATCGACTCGGTCGTGTTCGCCACCGACCAGAAGACCTTCGACGACGCGGTCAAGGCGATCGGCCTGCCGACGATGCAGTACTTCCACATCTCCTTCTACGAACCGGCGCCTGCCACCCTCAGCGCGGCCGAGGACCTGCTGCAGCGCTCGCGTGACCTCGTCGACGACGTCCGCGCCGACCTGACCGCGCAGGGGCTCGGGGATCTGGTGGCCGCGGACGTGCCGACGTTCGAGCGGTCGGTGCAGATCGCCCGGCAGGCCAGGGACAACGTGTTCGTCTCGATCCTGCCGCTGGCGCTGATCAGCGTCCTGGTCGGCTGTGCCGGGCTGGGCACGGTGGCTCTGCAGTGGTACCAGCGCCGGCACGCGCAGCTGCGGCTGCTGTCCGCGCGCGGCAGCGGCCCGGGTGCCCTCGGCGGGCTGGCCGTGGCCGAGCTGGGCCTGCCGATCCTGGCAGGCGGGGCCGCGGGTGCGGCCGCGGCGCGGCTGCTGCTGGGGGTCTACGGCCCGCCGGGCGCGCCCGATCCGGCGGCGGAGCTGCGAGCCGTGGTGGTCGCGGCCGGGACGCTGGCGGTGTCGCTGACGTTGCTGGCGCTGATCGTCGCGGTGCGGGCGCACCGGGAGTTCGAGCTGGGCCGGGTGCGCCGCCGGGCCGGGCGGGTGCGGGTGCTGGCGTACTTCCCGTGGGAGCTGGCGACCGCGGGCATGGCGTGGCTGGGCTGGACCCGCCTGGCGCGCTACGGCAGCGCCTCCCGGCTGGGAAATCCTTTACCGCAGGTGGATCCGCTCGCGTTGACCTATCCGGTGTTCGTGGTGCTGACCGTGGGGCTGCTGACCGCGCGGCTGGCGTGGCTGGCCCTGCACGCCTCGCACCGGGCGCGGTGGTGGTCGCGCCCGGCGCTGCAGCTGGCGATCCGGCGGCTGGCCGGTGCCCGTGCCCCGGTCACCGGGGTGCTGGTGATCGGCACACTGGCCATCGGCACGCTGGCCACCGGCATCGGCATCGCCGACGGCCAGGAGGAAGCGCTGGAGACGAAGTCGGCGATCTTCGTCGGCAGCAACGCCCGCCTGGACACCGACAGCCCGATCGGGATGGGCCAGGTCGCGATGCCGGCGTCGCTGGCAGGCTCCAGCACCGTCGTCGGGGAGCTGACCGGCACGGGCAGCGTGGTGCTGGTGGTCGACCCGGCGACGTTCACCCGCGGCGCCGCCGTGGACCGCGTGCCCGCCGACGACCTCGACGGGCTGCTGCGGACGATCTCGCAACCCGATCCGCGCGGGACACCGGTGATCCGGATCGGGCACACGGCCAAGCAGTCCGCGCGGCTGCCGGAGGGGCTGCCGGACGCGGTCGTGGCCGCCGACCTGCCGGTGTTCCCGATGATCGGCACCTCCCCCGGCTACGTGGTGTCCCGCTCGGTGCTGACTCCCGCGCAGCTGGACGGCATTCCGAAGTGGAGCGTGCTGACCACGGCGCCGCTGGCGGAGGCGACCGCGGCGTTGCGCGCGGCGGGGGTGTTCATCCCGAACCGGATCAGCCGGGAGTCCGCTTTGGACGGTCTGCCGTTCTTCGTGGTGTCGTGGACGTTCTCGTTCGTGGCGCTGCTGGGCGCGGTGCTCGGGGTGGTGGCGATCCTGGCGCTGCTGGTGGCGGTTGAGGTGCGGCGGCGGCAGAACGCGCTGGCCGGGGCGCTGGTGCTGCGGATGGGCATGCGGCCGCGGACGTTGCTGGCCAGCCATCTGCTGGAGCTGGGGGCGCTGAGCGGGCTGGCGATCGTGGTCGGGGTGGTGTGCGGGGTGTCGGTGGCGGGCCTGTCGGTGCCGCGGTTCGACCCGGCGACGTTCCTCGCGCCGCGCTCGGAGCTGCCCGACCCGCTGCCGTTCGTGCTGACCGTCGTCGTGGTCGGCGTGGCGGTGGTCGCGCTGGCCGGCTGGATCGCGGTGCGCTCGGTGCGCACCGCCCGGACCGCGGAGCTGATCCGTGCCTGAGAAACCCATCTTCCAGCTGCGCGGCATCGGCGTGGACTACCAGACCCCGGCCGGGGTGGTGACCGGTGTCGACGACGTCAGCATCGACGTGCCCGCCCGGGGCATGACCGTGCTGGCCGGACCGTCGGGCTCGGGCAAGTCGACGCTGCTGCGGGTGCTGGGGCTGTTCGAGCAGCCCGCGCGCGGCACGCTGACATTCCAGGGCGCGGACGTGCGCAAGCTCCGGCACCGGGAGCGGCGGGCGCTGCGGCGGCATCATCTGGGGCTGGTGTTCCAGAACCCGGCCGACAACCTGCTGGGATATCTGTCGGTGGCGGAGAACCTGCGTGCCGCCGCGGAGGCGGCCGGGACGCAGTGCCGTCCCGACGACATCCTGGCCCAGCTGGGCCTGCACGGCACCGGGGGCTGGAAGATCTCGGCGTTGTCGGGCGGGCAGCAGCAGCGGCTGGCGTTCGGGTGCGTGCTGGCGGCACAGTCGACGGTGATCCTGGCCGACGAGCCGACGTCGCAGCTGGACGAGGCATCGGCCGACCTGGTGCTGGACACGTTGCAGTATCTGGTGGACCAGGACTTCGCGGTGCTGGTCGCCTCGCACGACGAACGCCTCATCGACCTCGGCGCGCGGGTGGCGCGGCTGCACAAGGGCGTGCTCGAAGGCGTGGAAGAACGGGAGCGGGCATGACACTGGTGGAAGCGGTCGGGCTGCGCCGCAGCTTCGCCCACCCCAGCGGGGACATCGAGGTGCTGCGCGGGCTGGAGCTGCGCGTCGGCGCGGGCGAGCTGGTGACGGTCTCGGGCCGCTCGGGGTCGGGCAAGAGCGCGCTGCTGGCGCTGCTGTGCGGGTTCGACTCCCCCGACTCCGGCTGCGTGCTGCTCGACGGCGTCCCGATCAGCGGCGCGCCGCCGTGGCACACGTGCGCGGTGCTGCCGCAGGCGCTGGGACTGGCCAACGAGCTGACGATCGCGGAGAACGTGGCCCTGCCGCTGCGGCTGCGTTCGGACGTACCCCGCCCGTCGCCGTCGGCGATCGCCGCGCGGGTCACCGAACTGCTGGACGAGCTGGGCATCGGCGACCTGGGCGACCGCTACCCGCTGGAGGTGTCGTTCGGCCAGCAGCAGCGGGTGGCGCTGGCCCGCGCGGTGGCCGGGCGGCCGCGGGTGCTGCTGACCGACGAGCCGACGGCACACCTGGACGCCGGAAGCACGCCGCGGGTCCTGCGGTTGCTGCGCCGCTGCGCATCCGAGGGCGCGGCGGTGATCGTGGCAACCCACGACGAGGAGGTCCACCGCATCGCCGACCGCCGGGTCCGCCTCCTGGACGGCGTGCTGACCGCACTGCTGGACTAAGCGATCAGGAATCGAGAAGCGCTGGTCAGCGGCCCGCGAATAGCGTGATCCCGTACCGCAGACCACGACTTCCCGGAGGATCGCGATGATCAAGACCGTCCTGCACCCCGTCACCGACCTGACCGCGGCCAAGGCCGTCTACACGGCACTGCTGGGCACCGACCCCCAGGCCGACGCGCCCTACTACGTCGGCTACGACGTGGAGGGCCAGCACATCGGCCTGGTCCCGGGCGGCGCCCAGCAGGGCATGACGGGACCGGTGGCGTACTGGCACGTGACCGACATCGAGGCCAAGCTGGCGGAGGTGACGGCGGCGGGCGCAAAGGTCAAGGACGAGCCGAAGGACGTGGGCAACGGCCGCCTGGTGGCAACGTTCACCGACACCGACGGCAACGTCCTCGGCCTGCTCCAGGACCCGCAGTCCTGACCGGGAGCCCCAGCGCCCCAAGGTGGCCTTGGGTGCGTCGAATGCACCGAAGGCCACATTGGGTGCGTTGAACGCACCGAAGGCCACATTGGGTGCGTTGAACGCACCGAAGGCCACCTTGGGGCGCTTCGGTCCGGACGGAACCGGCGGGTCAGTCGAGCGCGGTGGCGCGGCTGGTTTCTTCCCAGGCGGCGAGGTCCGCGGCGAGGGCCTGGTGGTGGGCGCGGATCGCGTCGACGGCGTCCGCGCCCAAGGCCAGGCGCAGCGGAGCGTCGTCGCTGTCCACCGCGCGGACGATGGCCGCCGCGGCTTTGGCCGGGTCGCCCGGCTGGGTGCCGTCCATGTTCTCCACCGCTTCGCGGGTTCCCGCGGTCGATACGGCGTAGGCGTCGATCGTGCGGGAGCGGTGCATGCGGCCGCCGCCGAACTCGGTGCGGAATGCGCCCGGCTCGACGATCAGGACCTTCACCCCGAACGGGGCGACCTCCGCGGCGAGTGCCTCGGAGATGCCTTCCAGTGCGAACTTCGCCGCGCAGTAGGCGCCGAAGCCGGGCATCGACAGCTGGCCGCCCATCGAGCTGATCTGCACGACCGTGCCGCTGCCCTGCGCGCGCAGGTGCGGCAGCACGGCCTTGGTCACCTCGACCGCGCCGAAGAACATCACGTCCATCAGCTCGCGCAGCTCGGTCATGGTGAGTTCTTCGACCGCGCCGACCGAGCCGTTGCCTGCGTTGTTGACCACGACGTCGATGCGGCCGAACTCCTCGAGCGCGGTCTTGACCGCCGCGTCGATCTGGCCGGGGTCGGTGACGTCCAGTGCCGCGGTCCGGACCCGGTCGCCGCCGCGGTCCTGCAGCTCGGCCAGGGTTTCCGGGCGGCGGGCGGTGGCCAGCACGCGGTCGCCCGCGGCGAGGGCGGCCAGCGCGATCTCCCGGCCGAAGCCGGCGGAGCAGCCGGTGATCAGCCAGACGCGGCCGTCGGTGTTCGTCATCTTGAGCGTTCCTCCCAGTGGTTCCTCCCTTCATCCTGGCCAAGATCACCGCAACGGCGCCAACACCGATGTCCTGCCGGGGCTACAGTCTGAGCCTGTGACTCCCGAGCTGCGGCAGCTGCGCTACTTCGTCGCCGTCGCCGACGAAACCAGCTTCACCCGCGCCGCGGCCGGGCTGCACATCGCGCAGCAGTCGCTGTCGCAGCAGATCACCGTGCTGGAACGCACCCTGGGCGCGCGGCTGTTCGACCGCGGCGCCCGCGGGGCGCGCCTGACCGCCGTCGGCGAGCTGTTCCTGCCGGAGGCGCGGGCGGTGCTAGCCCGCGCCGACGAGGCCGTCGCCACCCTCGGCCGGGCGGTGCGCGGCGAGATCGGCCGGGTGCGGCTGGTGTTTCTCGCCACGACGGCGAACTACCTGCTGCCGCCGGTGGTCCGCGCGGTCCGCGAGCGGTTTCCCGGCCTGGTGGTGACGACGGCGGAGGCGTCGATCGCCGAGCTGGTCGACGGCCTGCGCGAGGGCCGGTTCGACCTGGCGTTCACCCGGCCGCCGCTGGTGGCGGGGCTGGCGTCGCGGACGTTGCTGACCGAGGAGGTGTGCGCGGTCCTGCCTGCCGAGCACCCGCTGGCCGGGCGGGCGTCGCTGACGCTGGCCGAGCTGGCGGACGAGCCGTGGGTGCTGACCCCGCGCAGCAGCTGGGAGCCGTGGCACCGCAGCTACGACGAGGACTTCGCCGCCGCGGGGTTCACGCCGCGGGTGGTGCAGCGGGCCGCGACCGTGCAGGGGCTGCTGGGCCTGGTCGCGGCCGGGGTCGGGGTGACCCGGCTGACCCGCTCGTCGCACAGCCTGCGCCGCTCGGGGGTGGCGTTCGTGCCGCTGGCCGGGGACGTCGCCCGGACCGAGCTGGTGTGGTTGCCGGGCAACGACAATCCGGCGCTGGGCACGATCACCGCCGTGGCCGTCGAGCTGGCGGCGGCCACGGATCTGACTCAGGCGGGCTGACCGCTTTCGGTGGGCAGCCCGGCCTCGACCCAGTCCTCGATGCCGGCGGCGTACTTGCGGACGTCGGTGTAGCCGAGCCGTTCCAGCTGCGCGGCGACCTGGCCGCTGTTGGCGCAGGCGGGGTTCGAGCAGTAGGTGACGATCCGGGCGGCCTTGTCCGGCAGCAGTTGCGGGGCCTTCGCGGCGACGTCGTCGGCGACGAGGTTGAGCGCGCCCGGCAGGTGACGCGCGGTGTAGTAGGACTCCGGCAGCGCGTCGACGAGGGTGATCTCCCCGGCGGCGAGCCCGGCCTGCAGGGTCTCGCGGTCGATGGTCTCGGTCATGGGTTTTCCTTTCTCAGAAGGTCTTCGCGGCGTCGCGGGCGGCTTCGGCGGCGATGCGGCCGGCCTCGGCGGCGTCACCGGTGAGGGTGGGGTGGTAGCGGATCTCGGTGACGTCGTCGATGCCGGCCCAGTTCAGCCAGCCGGTGAAGAACGACGACTGGAAGTCGCGGCCGAACTCCGGGCCGACGCCGGGGGCCCACACCGCGCTGGTGTAGACGACCGCGGCGCGCTTGCCACGCAGGAGGCCTTCGTAGCCGGTCACCGGGTCGAGGCCGAAGACCAGGCCGGGCTGGGAGACGACGTCGACGAACTGCTTGAGCACGTACGGCACGCCGGAGTTCCACATCGGGACGCTGAAGAGGACGCGGTCGGCGGCGTCGAAGCGGGCGAAGGCCGCCTTGGCCGCGGTCCAGGCCGCGGCTTCGTCGCCCTGCGGGGTGCCGCCGCCGATGACGGTCATCTTGGCGCGCGCGGCGGCCGGGCCGAACTCGGGCAGGGTGCCGTCCCAGAGGTCCCATTCGTCGATCTCGGCGTCCGGGTGGAGGCTGCGGTAGGTGTCCAGGAAAGTAGCTGCCAGGCGCAGCGATTCGGAGTCCGCGCCGCGTGGGGAGGCGGAAATGTGCAGCAGGTCGGGCATGGAGGTGCTCCTCGTTGGAGTGTCGGCTTCCGCCGGACGAAGATTCGGACTAGAGTCCGCTTATGTCTTCGAACCGTAGCGGACCGGAGTCCGCTTCGTCAACTGAGCTGCCGCTCCTCGGTGCCCCCGTGCGCGAACGAGTCGACGCCGCCCGCAACCGGCTGCGGGTGCTCGCCGCGGCGGAAGCGCTCTTCGCCGAGCGCGGGGTCGACGCGGTGACCATGGACGACATCGCGGGCGCGGCCGGGGTCGGCAAGGGCACGCTCTACCGCCGCTTCGGCGACAAGGCCGGGCTCGCCATGGCCCTGCTCGACGAGCGCGAACGCGAGCTGCAGGAGCGGATCCTCACCGGCCCGCCGCCCCTGGGTCCCGGCGCGGCACCCGCGGAGCGGCTCGGCGCGTTCGTCGAGGGCTACCTGGACCTGCTGGCCCGGCAGCTGGACCTGGTCCTGCTGTCGGAGACCGCCACGACCGGGGCACGCTTCCGCACCGGCGCGCACGCGCTGTGGCGGCAGCACTGCCGTCACCTGTTCGCCGCCGGCGGCGTGGCGGACGCCGAGATCGCCGCGGACGTCCTGCTCGCGGCGCTGGCGGCCGAGCAGGTCCGGCACTGGCTGCGCGACCGCGAACTGGCCCCGGCCGCGCTGGCGGAGTCACTCGTCCGGCTGGTGCGGACGTGGCTGCCGGAGTGATCACCAACGCACGGTGATCGCGGCGGGGCGTCCGTAGAATCGACGGCGATGCGACGTCTTCGGTGGTACTGGGGGGCACTGGTCCTCGCGTGCGTGGCCCTGCTGGCCGGGTTCTTCGTCTTCTTCGGCTCGGAAAGCAGACCGGGACAGCCGCAGCCGCGGCAGGGACCGCCGGGCACCGGCCCGCTCACCGTCGTCGCGATGGGCGACAGCACGGTCTCCGGGGAGGGTGCCGGGCAGTACATCCCGGCCACCAACGGGCAGGGCGGCAACTGGTGTCACCGCTCCCCCAACGCGTTCGTGGAGAAGATCGCCGTCCCGGGCATCTCCGCGCGCGTCAACCTCGGCTGTTCCGGCGCGCCCGCCGAGCAGGTCGGGCTCGGCGACGTCAAGCAGTGGACCGAGCCGTCGCAGGCCCGGCAGCTGGCCGCGCTGGTGAAGGACCACCGCGTCGCGGCGGTGGTGATCGCGGTCGGCGCGAACGACGAGCCGAAGTTCTCCAACCAGGTCAACGACTGCTTCAAGGCGTGGTTCAACGCCGGCGGCCCGCCGTGCAGCACGGTACTGAAGCAGACCTGGCAGTCCAAAGTGGACGCAATGGTGCCGAAGGTGGCCGCCGCCGTCTCCGACGTGAAGAAGGTGCTGGCGGACGCGGGGTACGTGCCGGCGGACTACCAGCTGATCCTGCAGTCCTACGCCGCGCCGATCGGCCCGGACCTGCCGGAGGACCTGCGCAACCTCAACGGCTGCCCGTTCCGCACCGAGGACCTGCGCTGGATTTCCCAGACCGGCATCGGTGTGCTGTCGGCGGGCCTGAAGGCGGCCGCCCAGCAGACCGGTGCGCGGTTCCTGGATCTGGCGAAGGCCGGCGTCAAGCACGAGGCGTGCAGCGGCGGTGCGAACCCGGCGACGGAGTGGTTCACCCGGCTAACGCTGCAGCTGTCCGACCTGGGCCAGGCCGAGCGGGCCGGGCACGCGCTGCAGGAGTCGTTCCACCCCAACGCGGCAGGCCATCTGGCGATCGCCAACTGCCTGTCGGAGTTCATCGCCGCCCGCGACGGCAACGCCTCCTGCCTGGCGGGCGCGGACGGCAAGCTCCACGCGGCCCCGGAGGTCGTGGCCCGCTGACCTGGAGGGTCGGCCGGCGTACCCAGACAGTCGGCTCGCGTACCTGGAGGGTCGGCTCACGAACCGACCCTCCAGGTACGCAGGCCGACCGCCCAGGTACGCGCCTCAGCCGGCTTTGCGCACCGACGTGGTGTCCACGTCCGCGGGTGCGCCGCCGGATCCGGTCGGTTGCAGGGGTGGCAGCGGGACGCCGTGTTCGTCGACGAGCACCGAGTGCGGTTCGCCGTCGGCGAAGGCGTTGCGTTCGCCCCACTGCCGCAGGGCGACGATGACGGTGAACAGGTCACGCCCGGCCGGGGTGAGGGTGTAGAGCTGCCGTTTGCCCGACGGGCCGGTCTGCCGGTCGAGGACGCCGCGGTCGACCAGGCGGCGCAGCCGGTCGGTGAGGATGTTGCGAGCGATCCCGGTGCGCTGCTGGAAGTCGGTGAACGCCCGCGCGCCGTCCATCGCGTCGCGGACGATCAGCAGGCTCCAGCGGTCGCCGACCAGGTCGAGGGTGCGCGCCACCGGGCACTGCGGGTCGGTCCAGATCTCGGGCACCGCACCTCCGGAAGAGTTGCTCTTTGAAACCATTCTGCCGTACGGTCGAATCAGTTGCAAAATGCTACCGATTGGGGTGGGATGAGGCAGAGGACGCTCCTGGCGGCGGTGTGCGCGGTCGCCGTCGCGAGCATCTACGCCGCGCAGCCGGTGCTCGCGCGGATCGGCGCGGACCTGGGCCTGCCGGAGGCACAGCTGGGGTGGATCGTCGCGGCCGGGCAGCTCGGCTATCTGGCCGGTCTCGCGGCACTGGTCCCCCTGGGCGACCGGCTGGACCGGCGCAAGCTCATCGCGGCCCACCTGCTGCTGACCGCGACCGGCGCGGCACTGACGGCGGCAGCGACACGGCCCTGGATGGCGCTGGCGGGACTGGCGATCGCGGGACTGTTCGCGGTCGTGGTCCAGACGACCGTCGCCTACGCCACGGCCACGGCCGCCCCGCAGGAGCGTGGCCGCACCCTCGGCGCGGTGACCTCCGGCGTCGTCGTCGGCATCCTCGGCGCCCGCGTCGCCTCCGGCGTCCTGGCCACGGCCTGGGGCTGGCGCAGCGTGTACGCCGTGCTCGCCGCGCTGCTGGTGGTCCTGGCCGGCGCGGTCTGGAAGA
The DNA here is from genome assembly GCF_040064235.1 of Amycolatopsis melonis. Classification (NCBI taxonomy): domain Bacteria; kingdom Bacillati; phylum Actinomycetota; class Actinomycetes; order Pseudonocardiales; family Pseudonocardiaceae; genus Amycolatopsis; species Amycolatopsis melonis. The sequence continues at coordinate 152,053 of NZ_JBDZYD010000012.1, read as the reverse complement.
CCCTGCCGCCTGACCCGCGCATCGGCTCTGTCCGCCAGGCGCCGGGTGCGCTGCTGCGCGAACGCCTGTTCCGCACGCGCGGGCTGATCGCGTTCTTCCTGTTCGCCTCGTTCGGCACGCTCTGGAGCGGCCTGGCCCTCCCGCTCGCCGACCTGAGCACGGCGCAGATCGGCCTGTTCGGGCTTGCCGGGCTGGTCGGCGCGCTCGGCGCCGCCCGCGCGGGACGCTGGGCCGACGCGGGCCTGGCAAGCCGGGTCACCGGCGGCGCGCTCGTGCTGCTGGCCGTCTCGTGGGCGGCTATCGGGCAGGCGTCGTGGTCACTGTGGCCGGTGATCCTCGGCGTGGTCGTGCTCGACTTCGCCGTGCAGGCCGTGCACGTCAGCAACCAGCACCTGCTGGCCACCGCCCACCCGGACCGCACCAGCAGCGTCATCGGCGGCTACATGATCTTCTACTCGCTCGGCTCCGCCCTCGGCGCCACCGCCACGACCACGGTGTACGCCGTCGCGGGCTGGGCGGGTTCGAGCCTGCTCGGCGCGGGATTCGCCGCCTGCGCGTTCGCCGTCTGGGCTCTGGACCTCACAGGTCGAGGGCGGCCCGCAGGGCGATGTCGATCCGTTCCTGGACGTCCTGGTCGATCTCGGCGACCCGCTCGTCGAACCACGGGCGGTACAGCCGGGTGAGGTTCAGCGTCGACACCCAGTACCGGGCGTCGATCGCCACGCCGAGGATGTCCATCGGGTCGCGGTCGAGCAGTTCGGTGCCGAGCAGCCACGGCCGCTCGGACTCGTTCACCCCGTCCGAGGACAGCAGCACGACCGTGCGCTGCCGGGCCGGTTCGGTCGGGGGGTGGTACGTCCAGACTTCACCCCTGCGCACGCAGATCCTTCTCCGCCGCGGCGCGTTCGGCCTCGTCCGATTCCGCGGCGCCCGGTTCCGGCTTCTGCGGGGTGTAGCCGGTGCGGACCGCCTCGCGCCGGGCTGCCTTCGACAGCCAGGACGAGACCGAGATTCCGTGGGCTTTCGCGGCGCGTTCGGCGAATTCCAGTGCGCCGCTGTCCAGCGAAAGAGTCACCTTACGTGTTGCCATACCTTTTACCGTACCAGCGCCCCGGTCCCGGACCGGCGATCGCGGTCAGAACGTCGGCGAACGTCCCTCGAACGGCGTAGAGAGCACCACCGTCGTGCGGGTCGACACCTTCGCCGCCTCCCGGATCCGCCGCAGCAGGTCCTCCAGCGCCAGCGGCGACGCCACCCGCACCAGCAGGATGTAGGACTCGTCGCCGGCCACCGAGTAGCACGACTCGATCTCCTTGATGTGCTGGATCCGCTGCGGATAGTCGTCCGGCGCGGCCGGGTCGTTCGGCGTCAGCGAGATCAGCGCCGTCAACGGCAGCCCGATCTGCTCGCCGTCGAGCCGCGCGGTGTACCCGAGGATCACCCCGCGCTGCTCCAGGCGCCGCACCCGCTGGTGCACCGCCGACACCGACAACCCGACCCGCTCGGCGAGATCGGTGAAACTGCGCCGCCCGTCCGCCGCGAGCTCCTGGACGATCGCCTGGTCCAGCGGCTCCAGGCCGCCGGCCGTCATGCGTCCAGCACGACGAGCTCGTGCGGCTGGTTGTTGACCGGCTCCACGCCGTCCTCGGTGACGATCACGATGTCCTCGATCCGGGCACCCCACCGGCCCGGCTGGTAGATCCCCGGCTCGACACTGAAGGCCATCCCCGGCTCCAGCGGCAGCGCGTTCCCGGCAATGATGTACGGCTCCTCGTGCACGTCCAGCCCGATGCCGTGCCCGGTCCGGTGGATGAAGAACTCCCCGAACCCGGCCGCCGCGATGACCTCCCGCGCGGCCGCGTCGACCTGCTCGGCCGTCACCCCCGGCCGCACCGCGGCCACCGCGGCCGCCTGCGCCCGCTGCAGCACCGCGTAGGTCTCGGCCACATCGGCGTCCCGCGGCTCACCGACCGCGTACGTCCGGGTGGAATCGGAGTTGTACCCCGCGGGCAGCGGACCTCCGATGTCCACGACCACGACGTCACCCTTCTCGATGACCCGGTCGGAGACGTCGTGGTGCGGGCTCGCCCCGTTGGGGCCCGAGCCGACGATCACGAAGTCGGCCTGCACGTGCCCCTCCTCGACGATCGCCGCGGCGATGTCGGCACCGACCTCGGCCTCCGTCCGGCCCGGCCGCAGCCACTCGTGGACCCGCGCGTGCACCCGGTCGATCGCCGCCCCGGCCTCCCGCAGCGACGCGATCTCCGCGGCGTCCTTGCGCATCCGCAGCTCCCGCACCACCGGCCCGGCCAGCGTCTGCTCGGCCTCCCCCAGCGCGGCCCGCAACGCCAGCACGTGCAGCGCCGGAGTGAAGTCACTGACCGCGACCCGGCCGGGCTTGCCCAGCCGGTCGGCGACCAGCTTGTACGGATCGTCCCCGTCCACCCAGGTCAGCAGCTCCACCCCGAGGTCGTCGGTCGGGACGTCGGCGTACCCGGGCGCCTCCAGCTTCGGCACGACCAGCGCGGGCGTCCCCTCGGCCGGAACGACGAGCGTGGTCAGCCGCTCGAACGAGCCACCGGCCTGCCCGAGCAGGTACCGCAGATCGGAACCGGGCGCAATCAGCAGGGCATCGGTGTGCGCGGCAGCCGCGGCAGCACGGGCACGGTCGAGGCGGGCACGCAGCGCGGCGGCATCGGGGGCAGGCGTGTGGAGGGAACGACGCGACATGACCGCGAGCCTAGTAGGGCACCGGGAGCGCAGCAGCCGCCCGGGCCCGCGACATGCCGGGCCGGGTGACGCCGGCAGCCCTGTAGACCGGCCCCGGCGAGCCTGCCCCCACGACATGAACGACTCGTTCATGACGTCAGACGAGGTGAACGACTCGTTCATGACGTCCTGGCCGCGTCCGGCGCGTGTTGTCCTCCCTTGCCCTCCGGCGCGTGGCGCACCGTCCGGGAACGGGCGGGCGTGGCAGGCTGTGCGGGTGACCGGATCCCTTGCCCTGCTCGACTCCGCGAGCCTGTACTTCCGCTCCTTCTTCGCCCTGCCCGACTCGATGCGCGCCGCGGACGGGACACAGGTCAACGCCGTGCGCGGGTTCGCCGACACGATCGCGCGGATCCTCACCGACCGGCGTCCGGCGCGGCTGGTCTGCTGCCTCGACGCCGACTGGCGCCCGAAGTTCCGCACCGACCTGCTGCCCAGCTACAAGGCCCACCGCGTCGCCGAGGAGACCGGCAGCGGCAGCCCCGACGTCGAAGAGGTGCCCGACACCCTCACCCCGCAGGTCCCGATCATCCTCGACCTGCTCGAAGCGTTCGGCTTCGCCACCGCCGAAGCCGGCGGCTACGAAGCCGACGACGTCATCGGCGCACTGGCCACCCGCGAGCAGGCCGACCCCGTCGAGGTCATCACCGGCGACCGGGACCTGTTCCAGCTCGTCCGCGCCGCACCGACACTCACGTCGGTCATCTACGTCGGCAAGGGCTGGGCTAAAGCCGAAGTCCTCGGCCCGGCCGAGATCGCCGAACGCTACAGCCTCCCGCGCGAGACCGCCGGCCCCGCCTACGCCGACATGGCCGCCCTGCGCGGCGACCCGTCCGACGGGCTGCCCGGCGTCGCCGGCATCGGCGAGAAGACCGCCGCCAAGCTCATCACCCAGTTCGGCTCACTCGAAGGCCTCCTCGCCGCCGCCGAAACCGGCGACGCCCGCCTCCCCCTCAAAACCCGGCTACGGCTCAAGGAAGCGGCCGGCTACCTCGCCGTCGCCCCCACCGTCGTCCGCGTCGCGGTCGACGCCCCGGTCGAGCAGTCCCGCCCCGACACCGTCCCCGCCACCCCCGCCGACCCGCAGCGCGTCGCCGAACTGGCCGAACGCTGGAACCTCGGCAACTCCGTCGAACGCCTGCTCAAGGCCCTGCCCGGCGGCTAGAAGTGCGTGCCGTTCCACGGCGCGGTCACCGTGGTGAACAGCTCGTCCGCCCGCGTCAGCGCAGCCGGGTCGCGGACCTCGATCCGCCCCGCCTGCGCCAGCGCCGTCGCACTCCACTGCCCGAGGTACAGCATCCCCAGCGTGTCGACCTCCAGCACCAGGTCCGGCTCGGCCGACGTGCGCCGGGCACCGTCCGGGCCGACCTCGTACTGCCCCGAGTTCGACGCCAGCTGCCGGTCGGCCACCGCCACCACCACCGGCTCCGCCGCACGGTAACCGCGGGCCGCCAGCGCCGCCTCGACGTCCACCAGCCGCAGCCACAGGTCGTCCTCCACCGACAGCGTGCTCGCGTGCCGGTGGTCGGTCAGCATCACCGCGAGCGGCTCGTCCACCGGACGGTGCCGCGCGTGCACCGCCGAAACCAGGTCGACCGACAGCAGGAACCGCCACAACCCCGCCAGCGCCGCGGGCCCGGCCGCATGCAGGTCGTACACGTTCAGCACCGCACCCTCGTCCGGCGAATCCAGGGAACGGCGGCCGATCGTCTCGTACGTGACGAAGCCGTCGACCCCGTCCGGTCCACTGTGGACCGCCACCGTGTACCGCTCCTCCGGCACGAGATGCCGCTCGTGCCCCGCCGGCCACCACGCCTCCGGCCGCGCCATCATCCCCGGCCGGTGCAGCCCGATCCGCCGGTACACCGCCGGAATCTCCTTCACCGCCTCCTCCGGGCCCAGCAACCGCACCTCACCCGCGACCGGGACCCGCTCGTGCAGCCGCGCCGCCGGCCGCGACACCCGCACCGTCTTGCCCAGCGCCGCCGAGCCGTAGCCGAACCGGCCGTAGATCGTCGGCTCACTCGCATGCAGCATCGCCAGCGGCAACCCCCGCTCCGCCACCTCCGCCAGCTGCGCCGCCATCAACGCCGTCAGCACCCCGCGCCGCGTGCGGTCGGCCCGCACCCCGACCCCATCGACCGCCGCCACCGGCAGCACCCGCCCGCCCGGCACGGCGACCTCGGTGTCGAACGAACTGGCGATCCCGATCGCCGCGTCCCCCTCGAACGCCCCGAACTTGTGCGCGGCAGGCCAGGACACCCCCATCCGGGACCACAGGTCGTCGGCAACGCGCTTGCCGTGCAGCGAACGGTTCAGCACGTCGAACGTCGCACGACGCTCTTCCTCGGTGATCAAACGGACGTCGAAAACGGTCATACCGCCGATCCTGCCGCCCCCTGCCGGCCACGGCATCCCGTTTTCCGGCAGCGCGTCAGAAGTACGTCCCGCTCCAGGACGCCACCCGCGTCCCGAACAGCACATCCGCCGCCACCACCGCCGCCGGATCACGCACCTCGACCCGCCCCGCCTCCGCCAGCGCCGACGGCCGCCACGTACCGAGGTACACCATCCCGAGCGTCGCGACGTCCAGCCGCAGCCCCGCCGCCTCGTCCGTCCGCTCCGCACCCTCCGGCGTGATCCGGTAACCGCCACTGTTGCCCGGCAACAGCGGATCGACCACCTCCACCACGACCGGCGCGGCATGCCCGTACTCCCGCGCCGCCAGCGCCCTCGGGACGTCGACCAGCCGCACCCAGTGCTCGTCCTCGACCCGGTCCACGTTCCCCCGGCGATGATCCGCCAGGATCAGCTCGATCGGCTCGTCCAGCGGCCGCTCCTCGGCCACGATCCGATCCACCAGATCGATCCCCAGCAGGAACCGCCACAACCCCGCGAACGCCGACGGCGACCCCGTGAACAGATGCGAAACCTCCAGCGTCTTCGTCCACGGATGCCCCGCCGAACCCTCGACACGGTAGAGAGCAAACCCGTCCGGCCCCTCGGAACCGTGATGCACCAGCGCCTTCGTCGGCTGCGTGTGCCGCCGCGCCTGACTCTCGTAGAACCGCCACAGCACCTCCGGCCGGGTCATCATCCCCGCCCGGTGCTCCAGCCGCTCGTACACCACAGGACACACCTCGAACGCCCGGTCCAGATCGAGCAGCTCCACCTCACCACCCGAGGGCACCTCCGCCCGCACCGCCGCCCGATGCCGATCCACACCGTAGGTCCGGCTCCGCGTCGCCAGGCCGTACCCGAACCGCCCGTAGATCCCCGCCTCCGAAGCCAGCAGGTTCGCACACACCACACCCCGCGCCGCCAGCTGCTCCAGCTGCACCGTCATCAACGCCCGCAGCACACCCTGGCGCGTCCGATCCGCCCGGACCCCCACCGACGTCACCCCCGCCATCGGCACCCGCGCCCCACCCGGCACCGTCAGCTCCGCATCGAAGAACCGCGCCGTTCCGATCAGCTCCGGCCCGAACGCCCCGATCGAGCCACCCGCCTGATACGCCCGCGACAACCGCTCCCACTCGGTGTCATCAGCCGGACGGAAGTGCACCGTGTCCCGGAACAGGTCGCTCGCCGCCCGCAACTCATCCGCGTCCAGCGTCCGGATCTCGAAATCGCTCATCCCCGGATCATTCCCGCACACGACGAAGTCCGGCCACCGAAAAACCGGCGACCGGACTCCCGCCACGACTACTGCGAAACCGGCGGAGACACCTCGTAGTTCCCGCCGTCACCCTTCACCGTGATCGGCACCTTCTGCGGCTTGCCCGCGATCGTCGCCGTGCACTCGAACTTCGCCCCGTCCTCGACCTTCTGGTCCGCCGGGCACGTCACCGCCGTCACACCGTCGATCTTGTACGTGTCTGTCAGCAGCTTCTGCACATCGGTCTGCATCTGCGTGTTGTTGAACACCTGCGTCTTGAAGAACCCCGGCGCCACGAACCCGAGGATGCCCACGACCGCCAGCACCACCACCAGCGCCACGACCCCGATCAGCAGGCCCTTCTTCGACCCCGAAGGCTTCTCACCCTCCGGCGCCCCCTGCCCCGGGAACTGCTGCTGCCCGTAGTCGTACTGACCCGGCTGCTGCTGACCGTACTGCTGCTGCTGCTGCGGCCCACTCTGCGGATACGCCCCACCCGGCTGCTGCCCGTACTGCGGCTGCGCCTGCGGCCCGCTCTGCGGATACCCGCCACCCGGCTGCTGCCCATACGGCGGCGGCTGCTGACCCCACTGCGGCTGCTGCGCCGGGCTGTACCCACCCGGCTGCTGCCCCCACTGCTGAGGCTGCTGCGGTTGCTGCGGCTGACCCCACTGCTGCTGGTTCGGGTCATACGAAGGCGGCTGCTGACCCCACTGCGGCTGCTCGTGCGGACCGCTCGGCGGGTACGCGCCGCCCGGCTGCTGCCCGTACTGGGGCTGCTGTGGGTCGTTGCCGCCATACGGCGTGCTCATCGTCTGCCTCCGCCTGCTTCGCTCATCTCGACGTCCACCCCGGAACCGCCGCGCACGCACGGTGTCGCCCGCGATCCAACCACAGGTCGCACCCGAGCACACGTGTCCACGCTCACCCCTTCGGCCGTCCGGAGCAGGGCTGACACGAAGTTCACGCCGCCCCCGCAGCCACCACACCACGACGCAGCGCCTTCACCGCCTCCGCCGCCGCCGCACCCACCGGATCACCCTTGCCCAGCACATCCCGGATCTGGTCCAGCAGATCGATCACCTGCCGCGACCACCGCACGAAATCACCCGCCGACAACTCCTGCCCGTTCGCCTCCGCCGCCGTCAGCACCTTCTCCAGCGACTCACCCCGCGCCCACCGGTACACCGGCCACGCAAACCCCGCATCCGGCTCCCGCGTCCGATCCAGCCGATGCCGCCGCTCGTCCTCGGTCAGCTCCACCCACAACCGCGCCGTCTCCTGCCACGCCTCCGGCACCGCCCCACCCGGCAACCGCGGCTCACCCGCCGTGTCCCGCCGAGCCTCGAACACCAACGTCGACACCACCGCCGCCAGCTCCGCCGGACCCAGCTTCCGCCACACCCCGTGCCGGATGCACTCCGCCGCCAGCAGATCCGACTCGCTGTACAACCGCGTCAGCCGCTTCCCGTGCTCGGTGATCCGCTCCGCACCCTCACCCCGGCCCAGATAACCCCGCTCACCCAGCAACGCCAGAATCCGGTCGAACGCCCGCGCCAGCGAATGCGTCGTCGCCGCCACCTTCCGCTCCAGCTGCTGCGTCTCCGCCGCCAGCCGCTGATACCGCTCCACCCACCGCAGATTCGCCTCACGCTCGGCCAGCCCGTGACACGGATGCGCCCGCAACGCCCGCCGCAACGCCGCCAGCTCCCCGTCCTCGTTCGCCCCCGACCGCCGCTTCTGCCGCCCCGGCAGCGAAATCCCCGCATTCCGCAAACTCGACGCAATGTCCCGCCGCGTCTTCGGCGACCGCAGCTCGATGTGCCGCGGCAGCTTGATCCGCCCCAGCACCTCCGCCGGCGCCGGAAAATCCGCCACCGACAACGGCCCCGACCACCGATCCTCGGTCACCACCACCGGCCGCGGCTCCCGGATCGGATCCAGCCCCGGATCCACCACCACCGCCAGCCCCGCCCGCCGCCCCGCCGGCACCGCGATCACGTCACCCTTGCGCAGCTTCTCCAGCGACTCCGCCGTCCCCGCCCGCCGCGCCGCCGTGTTCTGCCGCGACAACGCCTTCTCCCGCGCCGAAATCTTCGCCCGCAGCTCGACGTACTCCAGCATCTCGTCGAAGTCCCCGGTCACCGCGGCCGCATACCCCTTCAGGGCCTCCTTGTTCCGCTCGATCCGCCGCGCCGTCCCCACCACCGACCGGTCCGCCTGGAACTGCGCGAACGACTGCTCCAGCAGCTCACGCGCCTCCGCCGCCCCCACCTGCGCCACCAGGTTGACCGCCATGTTGTACCCCGGCCGGAACGACGACCGCAGCGGATACGTCCGCGTCGACGCCAGCCCCGCCACCTGCTTCGGATCCACCCCCGGCTGCCACGCCACCACCGCATGACCCTCGACGTCGATCCCGCGCCGCCCCGCCCGCCCGGTCAGCTGCGTGTACTCCCCCGGCGTCAGATCGACATGCGCCTCGCCGTTGTACTTCACCAGCCGTTCCAGCACGACCGTCCGCGCCGGCATGTTGATCCCCAGCGCCAGCGTCTCCGTCGCGAACACGACCTTCACCAGACCCCGGACGAACAACTCCTCCACGGTCTCCTTGAACGCCGGCAGCAACCCCGCGTGATGCCCCGCGATCCCCCGCTCCAGCGCCTCCCGCCACTCCCAGTAACCCAGCACACCCAGATCACCCTCGGGCAGATCCGCGGTCCGCTCCTCGATCACCCGGCGGATCTCCTCGACCTCACCCGGCCCGTTCAGCCGCAACCCCGCCCGCACACACTGACCGACCGCGGCATCACACCCCGCCCGCGAAAAGATGAACACGATCGCCGGCAGCAACCCCGCCCGGTCCAGCTGCTCCACCACGTCCACCCGCGACGGCGGCCGGTACCGCGGCATCCGCGGCGGCGCACTCCGCCGCCCCCGCGGCCCCCGGAACCCCGCCGGCGCATGCAGCCTGCCCACCTCCTCGGTGCGGCGCAGCAACGTCGGGTTGATCCGCAGCTCCGCACCCGGCAGATGGGTGTCCTCACCCGCGAACAGGTCCAGCAGCCGGTTCCCCACCAGCATGTGCTGCCACAACGGCACCGGCCGGTGCTCGTCGACCACGACCGTCGTGTCCCCGCGCACCTCGACCAGCCACTCGCCGAACTCCTCGGCGTTGCTCACCGTGGCCGACAACCCCACCACCCGGACGTGCTCGGGCAGGTGCAGGATCACCTCCTCCCACACCGCGCCCCGGAACCGGTCGGCGAGGTAGTGCACCTCGTCCATCACCACGTACCCGAGATCGGTGATCGTCGAGGAACCCGCATAGAGCATGTTCCGCAGCACCTCGGTCGTCATCACGACCACCTGGGCGTTCCCGTTGATCGACGTGTCCCCGGTCAGCAGGCCCACCGCGTCGGCGCCGTACCGGGCCACCAGGTCGCCGAACTTCTGGTTCGACAACGCCTTGATCGGCGTCGTGTAGAAGCACTTGCGACCCTCGGCCAGCGCGAGGTGCACGGCGAACTCGCCGACGACCGTCTTGCCCGCCCCGGTGGGCGCGCACACGAGCACGCCGTGGCCGTCCTCGAGGGCTTCGCACCCGCGGATCTGGAAATCGTCGAACTCGAAGGACGCCTCGCCGGCGAAGCGGGTCAGCTGGGGGTACTTGCCGCGGTACGCGGAGGCCGCATAGGCCTCGGCCGGGGACGAAGAAGGGCTATTGGCCACCTCGTCAGGGTTCCACATACCCCCGACAGTTTGCACGCCGCGTGACCGATGGCGCGCTGTCCTCGCTCTCTGCTGTCTTTTTGCGGGTCGCGACCACGGCGTTGATTATGAAAATCGGCCCGCCGTATAGGTCGTTATACACTTTGCAGTGGCGGGAACCGGTGGGGTGTGGCGGGCGTCGGAGCGGGCATGACGGAGCCGTGTCCCGGGTGCGGGTTGCTGGATCAGGTGCAGCGGGTGCCGGCGGTGTATCACGGGGGTCATTCGTTCTTCCGTGGGCACGGCCCGGCGGTGGCGGTGCCGTCCGGTGACGGTGTGGTGGTGGCGAATGCGCAGGTCAGCGGGGTTTCAGTGTCGGCGGTGGCGCGGGCGCTGGACCCCTTCCCTCCCCCGCGGCGCGGTGGCGGGCTGCTGGCGGCGGTGATCGGGCTGGCTCTCGTCGGGAGTTGTTTCCTGGTGTTGCCGTTCTGGGTGTCCGGTGATCCGCCGCCGGGTGGCGCGGGGTCGAAGGTGCTGGGGATCGCGGTGTTCTCGCTGCCGGCGGTGTGCGTGTACGGCGCGGTCGGCGTGCTGGCGTGGCTGTACGTGCGGCGGTTGCGGGCGTATCGGCGGCAGCAGCGTGGGGTGCCGGCGGCGCAGCAGGTGTGGGAGCAGGGCTGGTTCTGTCACCGCTGCGGCGGCGTGTACTTCGCCGACGGCGGGCGGCTGCTGACGCCGGAGCACTTCCGGCAGCTGGTGGCGCGGGCCGGGGGTTACGACCGCTAGGCCAGGACCGTCAGTGCGCCCGGGACGCAGGTGGCCGTGACCGGGACACTCCCCTGCGGCTCGCCGTCGGCGTACGCGGGCCAGGAGTTGCCCGTCACCGTGACCGAGCTGGCGCGGAAGGTGCGGACCGCCGGGTGGGTCAGGTGCTTGCCGGTGCGCAGGCCGGGCAGCATGCGGATGAGGCCGCGGCGGGTGGCGTGGCCGATGATCGTCACGTCGAAGACGCCGTCCTCGGGGTCGGCGGTCGGGCAGATCGGGACGCCGCCGCCGTAGAAGCGGGTGTTGCCGATCGCCACCAGGGTCGCGTCGAGTTCGAGACGGCCGGTTCCCGTGTCGACGACCACCGGGCGGGACCGGAACGCCGCCAGTTCCGCGAGGATCGCCAGGTCGTAGCGGCGTGGCCCGGACGGCCAGCGCATCCGGTTGGCGCGTTCGTTGACGCTCGCGTCGAAGCCCGCGCACAGCACCGTCGCGAACCAGGTGTCCCCCACCCGGCCGAGGTCCAGCCGCCGCCGGGCACCCGATCGCAGGGACGCCACCAGCGCGTCGACCGCCGGGAGCGGCTCGCCCGGGACGCCGAGGGCGCGGGCGAAGTCGTTGCCCGTGCCCGCCGGGACGAGCCCGAGCGCGACGCCGTGGTTCGCGCAGAACTGGACGCCCTGGTGGGCGGCGCCGTCGCCGCCGAGCACGATCAGGACGTCGAGGCCCGCGGCGTGCGAGCTGCGCATCAGGGCGCGGGACTCCTCGACGGAGTTCGCGACCAGCACGTCGAGCCGGTCGACCGCCGTGCGCAGCCGCTCGGCGACGGTGCCGGCGATCCGGGCGGCCGCGCCGTGGCCCGACGCCGGGTGGACGGCGAGCGCGGCGTGCAGGCCCACTACGTGACGTCGTCGGTGCTCGACCGGCCGCCGGACGCGGTCGGGGTGGACGGCTCGTCGTCGATGGTGCTCGGCGTGTAGTTGAACGGCGCGGCTTCGTCGTCGGCGAGCTTGTCCCAGCCCTCGTCCTCGCGGACCTTGTCGAGCTTGCGGTCGTGGAAGCGCGCCATCTGGACGGCGATCTCGAACAGCACCGTGAGCGCGCCGGCCAGGCCGAGCATCGAGAACGGGTCGGAGCCGGGGGTGGCGAAGGCGGCGAAGACGAAGAGCGCGAACACGATGCCGCGGCGCCACTTCTTCAGCTGGACGTACTTGACGACGCCGACGCGGTTGAGCATGACCACCAGCAGTGGCAGCTCGAAGCTGATCCCGAAGATGACCAGCAACGACAGCATGAACGAGATGTACTTGTCCGCGGACAGCGCGGTGATGAACTCGCCCTGGCCGAAGCCCATGAGCAGCTGTAGTGCGTGCGGGAACAGCATGTAGGCGAGCACAGCACCGATGGCGAAGAGCACCGAGGCGAACCCGACGAAGGTCAGCGCGTACTTGCGTTCCTTCGAGTACAGACCGGGGGCGATGAACGCCCAGAACTGGTAGAGCCACGCCGGGGACAGCAGCACCGCACCCGCGGCGACGCCGACCTTCAGCTCGATCATGAACGCTTCGAACGGCTGGGTCTGGATCAGCTGGCAGCCCATCGCGCCGTTGAGCCGCCGCTCGGCCGGGATGGCACAGTACGGGGCCTTCATGATCTCGCCGAGCGACGGGATCGGCCCCAGCTTCGTGCTGAACCAGATGAACCCGAAGATGCCGCCGATGACGACGGCGAGCAGCGCGAAGCCGAGACGGCGGCGGAACTCGTAGATGTGCTCGATGAGCGTCATCGTGCCGTCGGGGTTGGCGCGACGGCTGCGCTTGCGCCGCTTCGACCGGCGGCTTTCACCGTTTCCGGAGGCGGGTTCCGCCACGGGTTGTTCCGTTCTCGTCGGAGTCCGCCGGAGCGCACCGCTCCGGCGGACCAGGGGACCGGGGTGGGTCGCCGGCCGATCAGCTCGCGTTCTTCTGCGGCTGGTCGGCGGCCTGCTGCTTCTTCAGCTCGTCGAGCTGACGCTGCAGTTCGGCGACCTGCTGGTCGGTCGACGTCGTGGCGGGCTTGGCCGGGATCTGCTTGGTCTCGGCGGGCTCGGCGTCTTCGTGCGCCGCGGGCTTGTCGCCGGTGAGGTCCTTGGTCTCGGCCTTGAAGATCTTCATGGACTTGCCGATGGACCGGGCCGCGTCGGGAAGCCTCTTGGCCCCGAACAGCAGCACGACGACGAGCACCAGGATGATCAAATGCCACGGCTGCAATCCGTTCAGCATGGTGGCCTCCTATCTGCGTCTGGTAGGGATGTTACTGGTTTTCGGGCTTCCGGCGGCGCTCCGCGAAGGCGACGCGCAGCGCGGCGGAACGGGCACGGATCATCCCCGTCCGGTCTTGGGTGTTCGTAGCCACCATGCTTGCGGTCTGCCGGAAGGCACGCAAGACCTTCACGGTCCGGACCAGCAGGACGGCGAGCAGCAGCAGGCCGATCGCGGCGAGCACGATGGTGGGCAGGTACGGCACGCGCCCCAGCCTAGTGGTGGCAGGTTGACGGAAGGTGACGGGCTCGGGCCACGGCGTCGGCGGCCCGGCGACCGACGTCGGACGCGAGGTCGGCCGGGCTCTCCACCAGCGCTTCCCCGCCCAGCCCCAGCACCAGGCGCACCATCCACGACTGGTCGGCGTAGCGCATCCGGATCCGCAGGCGGCCGCCGTCGAGCTCGTCGAGCTCCTCGCAGGGGTAGTACTCGGCTACCCAGCGTGCGTCCGGGTCGAGGACGAGCACCGCTTCCCGCTGATCGGGACGTTCCCGGAAGACACCGTCGGAAATGTCGGTCGGGTGGGCGTGCGCGGGTGGCCGCGACGGCTCGTCGAGCACGGTCAGCTCGTCGATCCGGTCGAGGCGGAACAGCCGGACGCCCTCGGCGCGGCGGCACCAGGCTTCGAGGTAGCCGACCGCCTGGACGATCAGCAGCCGCATCGGGTCGACCGTGCGCTCGGTGATCTGGTCCTTCGACGCGGTGTAGTAGCGGAGGCGCAGTGCCCGCCCGGCCTGCAGGGCACGGGCGACCTCTTCGCGGGTCCGTGCGGTCTTCTTGCCCTCGCGCACTCCCCCGCCGACGACCACGCCTGCCGGCTGGGCCTGCCCGGCGGCGGCCTCGATCTTGGCGATCGAGCGGCGGACGGCGTCCGCGTCGACCACGCCCGGCGTCTCGGCCAGTGCGCGCAGCGCCACCAGCAGGGCGGTCGCCTCGCCGCCGGTGAGCCGCAGCGGGCGGCTCATCCCCGCGTCGTGGGTGACGACGATCGTGTCGCCCTCGAAGGACAGGTCGATCAGGTCGCCGGGCCCGTAACCGGGCAGCCCGCACATCCACAGCAGCTCGAGGTCCTTGCGCAGCTGCTTGGGCGTGACGTCGAAGTCCTGCGCCGCCTCGTCGACGCGGATGCCCGGGCGCGCGAGCAGGTAGGGCACCAGCGCCAGCAGCCGCGGCATCCGGTCGGTCGAGGCGCTCACCGGGCACTCCCCTGCCGTGCGACGACGGCTTCGAGCCGGTCCTGGACGCTCTTGGCGAGCACGTCGGGTTCGAGCACCAGGACGTCCGGGCCGTGCGCGGCGATCCAGTCGGCGGCCGACTCCGGGTAGAGCAGGCCGATCTCGACGAGGTCGCCTTCTTCGCCGTCGACGGTGTACCGGCCGACCACGGTGCCGCGGCGGCGCACGCCCGCCGCACGGCCGTCGGCGACCCAGACGCGGGCCTGGGTGACCGGGGCCGGCTCGCTGTCGCCGGTGGCCGTGACGAGCTTGAGCAGGTTGACGCCCTCGGGGCGGCGCACCTCGCCGGGCTTGCCGACGGTGCGGACCTGGCCGGTGACGCGGGAGAGCCGGAAGCAGCGGGTGGCGCCGCGGTCGCGGTCGTGCCCGACGACGTACCAGCGGGCCCGCCACGACACCACGCCCCACGGCTCGAGCGTCCGCATCCGGCGTTCCGGCGAGCCGCTGCGGCGGTATTCGAAGCGCACGGCCTGGCCGTTCTGGACCGCGGCCAGCAGCGGCCCGAACGCCGGCTCGGCGCGTACGCGCGGCTCCACGACCGTGGGTGCCTGGTCGTCGACCTCCAGGCCGGCGGCACGCAGCTTCACGAGCGCGCCGTGGGCCTGCCCGGTCAGCTCCGGGGAGTCCCACAGCCGGGCGGCCAGCGCGACGGCGGCGGCTTCGTCGGGGGCGAGGTCGATCTCGCCGAGTTCGTAGTCGCGGCGGGCGATGCGGTAGCCCTCGATGGCGTCGAAGGCGGAGTTGCGGCCGGTTTCCAGCGGGATGCCCAGCTCGCGCAGCTCGGTCTTGTCCCGCTCGAAGGTCCGGAAGAACGCTTCGTCGCTGGCCGCGTCGGCGTAGCCGGGCACGATGCCGCGGATCCGCTCGGCAGTGAGGTACTGCCGGGTGGACAGGAGGGCCAGCACCAGATTGACCAGCCGTTCGGCGCGTGCGGTGGACACCCGGTAGAGCCTAGCCCGCGCCGTCCGGCCCGATCGTGAGGTCCGGGGTGCGCGCGTCGTAATCGGCGCGGGCGGCGTCGACGGCGTCGAAGTTGGCCTCGGCCCACTCCTTGAACCCGGCGACCAGTGCGCGCAGCGATTCCCCCAGTGGCGTAAGGGAATAGTCGACGCGGACGGGCACCGACGGGGTCACCTCGCGGCGGACCAGTCCGTCGCGTTCCAGTACCCGCAGGGTCTGGGTGAGCATCTTCTGGCTGACCCCGGCGATGCGCCGCGAAAGGTCGCTGTAGCGCTGCGGGCCGTCACCGAGCGCGACCAGGATCAGGCTGACCCACTTCCCGGCGATCTCGTCGAGCAGCTTCCGGGTCGGGCACGCGGCGAGATAGGCGTCGTAGGCGGCCTTTTCGGCTTGCCGCCGCTGTTCGGCCGTGCGCGTGGGCACCGGCTCACCTCCTCGTGCGGTAGGCACCTGCAGGTGCGTACTTCCCGATGGAGAGTAGCTCCCCTTACGTTCGCGGGGAAGGGTTTCCGTGGCGCCGAGGAGGGTGCAATGCGTGCGATGGTGGTCCGCCGGTTCGGTGGCCCGGAGGTCATGGAGCTGCGGGAGGTGCCCGTGCCGGAGCCGGGGCCGGGCCAGGTCCGGATCCGGGTGGCGGCGGCCGCGGTCAACCCGGTCGACGTCGCGACCCGCGCCGGGATCCTGACCGAAGCGGGGGTGATCCCGCCCCGCGAGGTACTGGGCCTGGGCTGGGACGTCGCGGGCACGGTCGAGGCGGGCGAGGGTTTCGAGGCGGGCACGGCGGTGATCGGCCTGCGCGACCGGATCGCCACGCCGCTCGGGGCGTACGCCGACCAGATCGTGCTGGACGCCTCCGCGGTGACACCGGCACCGGCGGGTGTCCCCCTGGTTTCGGCTGCGACGCTGCCGCTCAACGCGCTGACCGCGGCCCAGGCACTCGACCTGGTGGAGACGACCGGGACAGTGCTGGTGACCGGCGCGGCGGGCGCGGTCGGCGGGTACGCGGTGGCGCTGGCCCATGCCCGGAAGCTGCGGGTGGTGGCGGTGGCGTCGGAGGCCGACGAGGCGGCGGTCCGGGAGTTCGGCGCGGACGAGTTCGTCCCGCGCGGGCCCGCATTGGGCGACCGGGTCCGCGAGGTGGTCCCGGGCGGCGTGGACGCGGCACTGGACACGGCGTTGCTGGGACTGGACGCTCTCGACGCGGTCCGGGGTGGTGGCGAGTTCGTGGCGTTCGCGGCGGGGGCGGCGCCGATTCCGCTGCGCGGGATCCGGGTACGGAGTGGATCCGCGCGGACGGCCCGCGGCTGGCGGAGCTGGCCGGGCTGGTGGAGAACGGGACGCTCCCGCTGCGCGTGGCGGAGGTGCTGCCGCTGACGGAGGCGGCGGCAGCGCACGAACGGCTGGCGGCGGGAGGACTGCGGGGCCGTGTGGTGCTGACGCCCTGAAGTGGCCATGCGGGCGGCTGGGGCGCCCGAAGGTGGCCTTGGTTGCGTTCAACGCACCGAAGGCCACCTTGGGGCGCTCGACCCAGCCTCGTCTCGGCCACGCCTCATGCACCGAAGGCCACCTTGGCTGCGTTCAACGCACCCAAGGCCACCTTGGGGCGCTCCGCCCAGCCAAGCCCGCCCCGCCGCCGTCGGCGTCGCCCTAGCCTGGAGCGCATGGATGATCGCGTTCTCCTCATCACCGGTGCCTCCCGTGGCCTCGGCGCCGCGACCGCGCGGCTGGCCGCCGCCTCCGGGTTCAAGGTCGCCCTCGTCTCGCGGACGGCCGAAGCCGCCCAGCCCCTGGCCGCCGAGCTAGGCGAAGACCGGGCCCTTGCCCTCGGTGCCGATGTCGGGGACTGGCCTGCCATCTCCGGCGCCGTCGCGGCCACCGTCGAGCGGTTCGGGCGCCTGGATGCCGCCTTCGCCAACGCCGGGATCGGCGTCGGGACCGCCTTCTTCGGCGCCGACGGCGACGATCCCGCCCAGTGGGCCGACATGGTCCGCACCAACGTCCTCGGGGCCGCCTACACCGCACGGGCCGCGCTGCCCGCCCTCAAAGACACCGCCGGGCACCTGATCATCACCGGCTCGGTCGCCGGGCGCTACGTCCGCAACGGGAGCCTCTACTCCGCCACGAAGTGGGCCGTGACCGGGATGGCCGCCGGCATCCGGGAGGAGGCCGTCGGCACCGGAGTGCGTGTCACGCTGGTCAACCCCGGGATCACCGACACCGACATCCTCACCGACGCCCAGCGGCAGAAGCCCAAGCTCGCCCCGGACGACGTCGCCCGCGCCGTGCTCTACGCCCTGCAGCAGCCGCCGTCGGTGGATGTCAACGAGATCATGATCCGCCCGACCGGGCAGGTCCTCTAGCGCAGCCGGGCGACGCGGCCGCCCGGGCCGCTGGCCCAGCACGCCGGCGGGGCGCAGTCGACGCTGTCGAAGCTGCCCGTGTCGAAGCGGGTCCAGAGGCGGCCGCCGTCCCGGCTGAGGTCGCTGCCGCCCGGCCCCACCGCCAGTACCGTTCCGCCGTGCCAGGCCAGGCCCGAGCGGTAGCCCGCCGGGTACTGCCCCGGCGTCGTCCAGGTGCGGCCGCCGTCGCGGGTCAGCGCCACCGCCGGGCCGGGCGCGTCCGGGTTCGCGAAGTCGCCGCCGATCGCCACGCCCTGGAACGGGGTCCGGAACGCCAGCGCGAACACCCCCGCCGACGGGCTGCTGGGCAACAGCGTGTCCGACGCCGTCCAGTGGCGGCCGCCGTCGCCGGAGTGCAGGACGCGGGCCGTCGCGCCGCCGCCGGTGGCGATCCACGCGTCGAACGGCCCCGACGTCGTGAGGCACTGCCCGCTGGCCGCGAACCCGGCCTCGCCGGGCAGGGCGGGCGGGAACCCGCTGTCGGGCACCGGCTGCCAGCTGCGGCCGCCGTCGAAGGTGGCCTGCACGCGGAACCGGCCGTCGACCGGGTCGCTCATCGCCAGGCCGCGCCACGGGTCGAAGAAGGCAAGGCAGTCGTAGAACGCGGCGGCGTCGGTGTTCTGGAACGTCTGGCGCCAGTGCGCGCCGCCGTCGTCGGTCCGGTAGACGCGGGAGTCGGTGCCCGGCCCGATCGAGAGGATCACGGCGTGGTCGGCGTCGAACGCCTCGACGTCGCGGAACTGCAGCGTCTCGGTCCCCGGCGGCCCGACCGAGGCCCAGGTGGGCCCGCCGTCGACCGTGCGCAGGACGGTGCCCTGCGTGCCGCTGACCCACGCCACGCGCGCGCTGACCGCGGACAGGCCGCGGAACTGGGCGGTGACGCCGGTGGGCTTCAGCTCCCACGTCGGCAGCCGCTCCCCCGCCGACGCGGGCGCCGCAACCGACAACACCAGGGCGAGCACGAGCAGCACCACACGCATGAGCCGATCCTGCCGCAGTCCCCGCCCGACTTTCGTCGCATCCCGGCCCGGGGGGGGGGGGGGGGTACAGGAGGGTGTCCATATAATCCCGCACCCCCGGCCCCCGCCCCGGGGGC